>NZ_JACCAB010000001.1:0-677375 GCF_013408925.1 Pedococcus badiiscoriae | reverse complement strand
GACGGCCAGCAGGATCCGCTTGCTCGGCACACCGGAGAGGCGGGCCGACTCGGCGTCGTCACCAACGGCATAGACGTAGCGGCCCCATGCCGTCTGGGAGAGCACGAAAGCCATCACCGCGTACATCACGACGACGAGGACGATGCCCCACGTCAGGCGGAAGTTCCCGATCCCGAAGTCGTTGCCGAGCGCGTTCAGCAGGCCCGGCAGGTGCTCGGCCTGGATGCTCTCGCCGCCGGAGTAGAGCAGGGCGATGGCCGTGAAGATGCTCAGCGTGCCCAGGGTGACGATGAACGGAGGCAGGTTGATGCGGGTCACCAGCAGCCCGTTGAGGAAGCCGGCCACGATCGCGAGGACCAAGCCGATGAGCAGCCCGAGCAGGCCCGGCATCCCGCCATCCTTGGTCAGCGTGGCCATCACCATCATCGACAGAACCATGACGGCGCCCACCGAGAGGTCGATGCCGGCGGTGAGGATGACCAGCGTCTGGCCGACCGCCAGCGCGGCGACGACCGCGGTCTGCTGGAGCAGGATGCCCATCGAGTTTGCGGTGAGGAAGGTGGGTGTGGCGATGAAGAACGCCACGAACGCGACGAGGAGCAGGAAAAGTGGGCTCAGCCACGGCTTGCCGTGCAGCTGGTGCTGCACCCTCTGGACCGGCGACTGCTGTCGCCGAGCGAACTCGGCGGCTGCAGAGGTGACCTGTGTGCTCATGGTCAGTTGCCCCAGCAGATCTTGGAACCCTCGTCGGACGTGATGCTGTCGACGCCGGTCACCTTCTTGTCGGTGACCAGGGCGACCCCGGTGTCGAAGAAGTCCAGTCCGGGAGTGGTCTTGGGCTTCTCGCCGCCGCGGGCGATCTTGGCGATCGCCTCCATCCCGAGGGTGGCCATCTTCAACGGATACTGCTGGGCCGTGGCACCGATGACGCCGCTCTTGACGCTGCCGACGCCGGCGCAGCCGCCGTCGACCGAGACGATGAGGGCCGTCTTGCCGGCAGCCTTGAGGGCTTTATCGGCGCCGACCGCGGTGGGCTCGTTGATCGTGTAGACGAGGTTGATGTTGGGGTTCTTCGCCAGGCACTTCTCCATCGCCGAGCGGCCGCCGTCTTCGGCGCCCTGTCCGGCTTCGTTGCAGACGATCGTGTAGTCGCCACCCTTGCCACCGGTGTACTTGCCGGTCTTGGCCTCGTCGCCGTTCTTCTTGGGGTCGTTCACCGGGATGCCCATGCCCTCGAGGAAGCCCTGGTCGCGGTTGTAGTCCACTGAGACGATCTTGTCGTTGAACAGGTCCAACAGGGCGATGACCGCGGGCTTGCCGTCCATCTGCATCGCGGCCCACTGGCCGTCGAGCTTGCCCGCGTTGCGGTTGTTGGTGGCGAAGGTGATGTCCACGGTGCTGGCCGGGTCGGGCGGGGTGTCCAGCGCGATGACGAACAGGCCCGCCTTGCGCGCCTTCTCGATAGCGGCATTGACGCCGGTGCTCATCGGGGTGATGAGGATTCCCTTGTCGCCGCGGGCGACCGAGTTCTCGATGGCGGTGATCTGACCCTGGTCGTCCCCCTCCTGCTTGCCGGAGGCGACGGTGAGCTTCACGTTGTTCTTGGCGGCGTCCGCCTTGGCGCCCTTCTGCATGGCGACGAAGAACGGGTTGGTGGAGTCCTTGGTGATCAGGCTGACACCGACTGCCGCCTTGCCGCCGCTCCCGGCGGTGTCGCTCGAGCTGGATCGGTTGCAGGCGCCCAGTGCGAGCGCAGTCGAGCCCGCGAGGGCGATGGCGAGCGTCCGCCGAACGGAGCGGTTGTGCAAGGTGCTGTGACGCATGGTGTCTCCCATCTCAAGCGGCTTCCGTGCCGCGTGACAACGTTGTCAAGAGAATTTGTAGTCGGCAGTTGTGCATTTGTCAACGGTTCCTGTACAACTGCACTCGTGATCGTGACATCGTTGTCAAAGACCCAGCGCCGCCCCCCACGTGCCACCATGCGGGAGGTGGCAGCCCTCGCTGGCGTCAGCCTCAAGACGGTGTCCCGGGTGGTGAACCGCGAGGGCGGCGTCTCCAGCGACGTCGTCAGCCGGGTCGAGCGGGCCGTCGCGCAGCTTGGCTACCGCCCCAACCTCGCCGCCAGCAACCTGCGCCGCGGGCACGGCAAGACCGCCATGGTGGGTGCGCTGCTGCAGGATGTGAGCAACTCCTTCTCGGCCAGCCTCCTGCGCAGCCTCGAGGACGCAGCCCGTGACCGCGATGTCGTCATCGTCGCGTCCAGCCTCGACGAGGAGCCCGAACGCGAGCGCGTGCTCGTGGAGAACCTCGTGCGTCGCCGTGTCGACGGCCTGCTGCTCATGCCCGCGACGGCGCGTCAGGAGTACCTCGCGGACGACCTGCGCAGCGGCCTGCCCATCATGTTTGTGGACCGTCGGCCCAACGGGGTCGACACCGACTCGGTCACCATCGACAACGACCTGGGCGCCAGGCTGGCTGTGAACCACCTCATCGCGCACGGTCACCGCCGCATCGCCTTGCTCGGCGACCTGACGTCGATCCAGACGGCCCGCGCGCGGCACGACGGCTATCTGTCAGCACTCCTGGAGGCCGGTATCGAGCCGGATCCCAGACTTGTCGCCACCTCCCTGCGGTCGTCCGAGGACGCGATTGACGCGCTCGGGCGCCTGCTCGACGGAAGGGAGCCGCCGACGGCCATCTTCGCGGCGCGAAACTCGTTGGCAGTGGGTGCTATTCGCACACTGCACCACCGCGGACTGGCCGGACGGATCGCCCTCGTTGGTTTCGACGACTTCCCGTTGGCAGACATCGTCGACCCGCCGCTCACGGTGGTTCGGCAGAATGTAGGAGCCATCGGGGCGCAGGTCGCGGCGCGGTTGTTCGCCCGCATCGACGGCGACACCTCGGCTCCGCGCCATGTCGTGATCAAGCCCGAGCTGATCCCCCGGGGCTCGGGCGAGATCCGCCCCTAAGTCCATCGGCCGGATGGCTTTGGGCGGGGCGTGACGACGGGGCCGCAGCGCCGAGATTTCGTGGCGGCAGGGCAGAGGGCTTCTGGTGGTGCCCCATACAGCCGAATGGCCCCGCGCTGCCGCGGTCAGGAGCTACCGCTCCACGGGGCCGGCGACAGGACCCAGATCATCTCGGCCGTCCTCGAGGCGCTGGTGTTCTCCCAGGTGTGCGGCTCGCCGCCGGGGAACGTCAGCGCATCGCCCGCAGTCAGCCGTTGGCGGCGGTCCGAGAAGACGAGCTCGACCACGCCCTTGAGGACGTACAGGACCTCGAGCTCGCAGTTGATGGTGTACAGGTCGGCCCCTCCGGTGGCGCCCGGCTCCGCGAAGGTGTGAACGAGCTGGACCTTGGCCTGGCCGCGAGGCGTCATGAGCTGCTCGCTGACGCCGGTCCCGCCCAGGTTGATGGCAGGCGCCGACTCGCGGCGGACGAGGGCGACCTCGGGCGCACTGAACAGTGAGCCGACGTCGACGCTCATCACCTCGCAGAGGGTGATGAGGGAGCTGACGCTGAGTGAGGTCTCGTCGCGCTCGACCCGGCTGAGGAACCCCTTGGTCAGCCCTGAGGAGCTGGCCAGCTGCTCGAGGGTGAAGCCGTTGGCCTTCCTCGCTGCGCGCAGGCGCGCACCGAGTCGAACTCCGTTGTGGGTGGGGGAGACGGGGACCGGGCGCATCTGTGGATCCTCTCGCACTGGTGGCGGGCTGCGTCCAAATTCTGCTGCACCCCTTGACATCCCATCATGCCTGCCCGATCCTCAGTGCACAACCTTTGTTGCGTCACACGAAACATCAATGGAGATGACCATGCAGCTTCGACACCTCGCACTCGCCGGCACCATCGCGGCGGTGACCCTCGCGTCCGGCTGCGCAGCCCCGGACCAGAAGGCCGCCGGCGCCAACGGCACCAGCGGCAGCCAGACGTCGTCGGTCGGCTCGCTCGCCAAGGACGACGCCGCGGCCGCCAAGCTCCCGGCCGCGATCAAGTCCTCCGGGACGGTGCGGGTCGCCTCGGGCGTGAGCTTCCCGCCCATGGAGTTCTTCGACACCGACAACAAGACCGTCCTGGGGTTCGACGCCGACCTGGGGGCCGCCCTCGGCCAGGTCCTCGGCGTGAAGTTCGACTTCCAGAACACCAACTTCGACGGCATCATCGGCGGCCTCGACGCCGGCCGGTACGACCTGTCGCTCACGAGCATGATCGACAAGAAGTCCCGCCAGACCACCGTCGACTTCATCGACTACCTCAACTCGGGCGTGACCTTCATGGTCAAGAAGGGCAACCCGGCCCATCTCAAGGACAAGCTCGACCTGTGCGGGAAGTCGGCGGCCGTGGAGAAGAGCGCCACCGGCGACCTGTCCGTCGACGACATCTCCAAGGAGTGCACCGCGGCGGGCAAGCCTGCGGTGAACAAGCAGCCCTTCCCGGACCAGGCCAGTGCCGTGCAGGCGCTGCAGTCCGGCCGCGCGGATGCCGTCGTCGCGCTCGACCTGACACTGGCCTACAACGTCAAGCAGGCCCCCAACGCCTTCGAGGTCCCCGCGAAGCCGTTCGGCACCCTGCCTGTCGGCATCCCGGTGCCCAAGAAGAGCCCTGAGCTGCGAGACGCGGTCCGGGCTGCCCTTCTCAAGGTCATCGAGTCGGGTACGTACGACCAGCTCCTGGCCAAGTGGAACCTGCAGGACCAGGCGCTCAAGGGCGCGCCGCTCAACTCCGGGAGCTGACCATGACCACAGACGTCGCGCAGTCCATCGAGGCGGGGCATGCCGAGGAGCCGGTCGTCCGGCTTCGGCACCCCGGCCGGTGGGTGGCTGCCGCCGTCCTGGTCGTCCTGGCGGCGATGTTCGTCAACTTCGTGGCGACCACGCAGCAACTGCGGCCAGATCTCGTGTTCGGCTACCTCTTCGAGCGGTCGATCCTGCGCGGCCTGCTCGTCACCATCGAGCTCACCGCTGCAGCCATGCTGGTCGGCGTCGTGCTCGGCACCGTGCTGGCCGTCATGCGCCTCTCCGAGAACCCGCTGCTGCGGGGAGTGGCGGGCGGCTACGTGTGGCTCTTCCGCGGGACTCCGATCCTGGTGCAGCTGCTCTTCTGGTTCTTCCTGGGTACGGTGCTTCCGAAGGTCAGCCTGGGGATCCCGTTCGGGCCAGAGTTCTTCAGCATCTCCAGCAACACCCTGATCACGCAGTTCGTGGCGGCCATCCTGGGACTGGGGCTCAACGAGGCGGCCTACATGGCCGAGATCGTGCGGGCCGGCATCGGCTCCGTGGACAAGGGCCAGGCGGAGGCGGCGCAGGCCCTGAGCATGAGCCCGGCCCTGACCTACCGCAGGATCGTGCTGCCCCAGGCAGCGCGGGTCATCGTGCCGCCCACGGCAAACGAGCTGATCTCGATGCTGAAGCTCACCTCGCTGTGCCTGGTCATCGGACTGCCCGAGCTGCTCACCACCGCACAGCTCATCTACGGACGCAACTTCCAGCAGATCCCGCTCCTGATCGTTGCCAGCATCTGGTACATCGTGCTGACCACCATCCTGACGGTGGTGCAGTCACGCATCGAACGCCGGATGAGCAGGGGAGTTCTCGGTGCCCAGGTGCGCCGCAACCGCTTCGCGATCGGAGGTCGCTGATGACCAGCACGACTGCCAGCCCTGCGCCGACGCCCATGGTCGAGGCCATCAACGTGCGCAAGCTGTTCGGCGACAACGAGGTGCTCAAGAGCGTCAACCTGACGGTCCGGGCCGGTGAGGTCGTGTCCTTCCTGGGTCCCTCCGGGTCGGGCAAGTCGACCTTCCTGCGGTGCATCAACCACCTCGAGCGGATCGACGGCGGGGAGATCAGCGTCAACGGCCACCTCGTGGGCTACCGACGCCACCACGGGAAGAAGTACGAGCTGAAGCCGAAGGAGGTCGCGGCTGCCCGGCGCGACGTGGGCATGGTCTTCCAGCGCTTCAACCTCTTCCCACACCTGACCGCGCTGCAGAACGTCATGGAGGCGCCCGTCTTCGTCAAGGGCGTCCCGAAGGCGCAGGCCCAGTCCCGAGCGCGCGAGCTGCTGGACCGGGTCGGGCTGGCCGACAAGCCGGCGGCCTACCCCGCCCAGCTCTCCGGGGGCCAGCAGCAGCGCGTCGCGATCGCCAGGGCGCTGGCCATGGAGCCGGCCCTGATGCTGTTCGACGAGCCGACGTCCGCGCTCGACCCCGAGCTCGTCGGCGAGGTGCTCGACGTCATGAAGAGCCTCGCCGCCGACGGGATGACCATGATCGTGGTGACCCACGAGATCGGCTTCGCCCGGGAGGTCTGCGACCGCGTCGTCTTCATGGATGGCGGCGTCATCGTCGAGGAGGGCAAGCCCCACGACATCTTCAGCAACCCGCAGCACGCACGAACCAAGTCCTTCCTCTCCAAGGTGCTCTGAAACATGACTCGTCATTCGTTCCGCGGTCCGGTCGACGCGACCGTCACTCCCCGCTACGGCGGCCCCGCGACCTTTGCCCGACTGCCCCGCCTCGACGAGGTCGAGCGGGCTGACATCGCGGTGCTGGGGGTCCCGTTCGACTCGGGCGTCAGCTACCGTCCCGGCGCCCGGTTCGGTCCGGGCCACGTGCGGGCCGCGTCCAAGCTGCTGCGCACCTACAACCCCGTCCAGGACATCGAACCGTTCGCGGTGCAGCAGGTGGCCGACGCCGGCGATGTCGCCTGCAACCCCTTCGACATCCTCGAGGCCGTCCGCCAGATCGACGACGCGGCCCGGGAGATCGCGGGCACCGGCGCCAAGCTCATGACGTTCGGAGGCGACCACACCATCGCGCTACCGCTCCTGCGCGTCCTGCACGAGCAGCACGGCGAGATCGCGGTGGTCCACCTCGACGCCCACCTCGACACCTGGGACACCTACTTCGGGGCTCCCATCACCCACGGCACGCCATTCCGGCGCGCCAGCGAAGAAGGCCTGATCGACAAGACGGGCAGCATCCACGTCGGCATCCGCGGCCCCCTCTACTCGCCGCAGGACCTCAGCGACGACCAGGTGCTCGGGTTCCAGGTCATCGGCTGCCACGACATGGACGACCTCGGCTGGAAGGGAGCCGTCGAGCGGGTGAAGGCCAGGGTGGGCGACCGGCCGACCTACGTGTCCCTCGACATCGACGTGCTCGACCCCGCCTTCGCCCCCGGCACCGGCACCCCAGAGGCGGGCGGCCTGACCAGTCGAGAGCTGCTCAACATCCTGCGGGCGTTCAAGGACCTCAACCTCGTGGGAGCCGACATCGTGGAGGTGGCGCCCGCCTACGACCACGCAGAGGTCACGGGGATCGCTGCCGCCCACGCGGCATACGAGCTCATCTCGGCGATGGCGCCACGTGAAGGGGCCGGCTCGTGAGCGAGACCGCCACTGGCGGCGCCGCCGTCATCGACTCCCTGGTGGCCCACGGGGTCACGGACGTGTTCGGCATCCCGGGGACGCACAACCTGGAGCTCTACCGCTACCTGCCCGCGTCCGGGATCCGCCACGTCGTCACGCGGCACGAGCAGGGCGCCGGGTATGCCGCGGACGGCTACGCGCGCGTCAGCGGACGTCCCGGGGTGCTCATCACGACCTCGGGGCCTGGCATCACCAATGCCGTCACCGCCCTCGCGACGGCCTATGCCGACTCCGTCCCCGTCCTCGCCGTCTCGCCCGGCCCGCCCCGCGGACGGGTCGGCGCGGACGTCGGCTGGCTGCACGAGGTGAAGAACCAGCAGGCGGCTCTGGACGCCGTGACCGGGCGCAGCATCCGCGCGGAGTCGGCGGACGACATCCCGGACATCGTCGCGGACATCTTCGAGGGCTTCGCGAGCCGGCGGCCGCGACCGGTGCACCTGGAGGTGCCGGTCGACGTCCTCGAGGGCGCCTGGGCCCGTATGCCGTGCGCTCGCCGCCCGCTGCCGACCGCGTCGCGCCCTGACCGCGCGGCCGTCGACGCGGTCGTGGCAGCGTTGGTCAGCGCCACCCGCCCCCTCATCGTCGCGGGCGGTGGCTCCCGCGCCGCAGCGGCCGAGCTGCGTGCGCTGGCCGGGCTCGGCATACCTGTCCTCACGACCGTCAACGGCAAGGGCGTCCTCGACGAGGCGCATCCTGCGGCACTGGGGGCGGGGGCCAGGCTCACTGCCGCCCACGACGCCGTCAACGAGGCCGACGTGCTGATCGTCGTCGGGTCCGAGCTGGGCGACTCCGACCTGTGGGGCGGGACCGTCGCTCCCGGTCGGCCCGGCGAGCGCACCGTGGTGCGCATCGACGTCGACCCCGGCCAGGCCCACAAGAACGTCCGAGCCGACCACGCCATCGTCGCCGATGCCCGGCTGGCCCTGCGGGACCTCGTGGATGGACTGCGCGACAAGGGGATCCCTGGTTGGGACCTCGCCCGAGCGACGACATTGCGAGGCCAGATCGATGCCGAGGCAGCCCAGTCCGGCGCTGCGTGGGAACCCATCCAGCGGTCCCTGGCGGCAGCGCTGCCCGCCGACTCGGTGGTTGCCGGCGACAGCTCACAGGTCACCTACTACGGCACCGTGCACACGTGGCCGTTCACGCCGGCCAACCGGCTGCTCTACCCGACCGGCTACGCGACGCTGGGCTACGGCCTGCCCGCCGCGATCGGTGCCAAGGTCGCTGCACCCGACCGGTCGGTCGTCGCCCTCTTCGGCGACGGCGCAGCGATGTTCTCCATCCAGGAGCTCATCACCGCCACGGAGCAGGGCCTGGCGATCCCCGTCGTGATCGTCGACAACGGCGGCTACGCGGAGATCCGCGAGCAGATGGTCGACCGGGGCATCCAGCCCCAGGCGGTGGACCTCTACCGTCCCGACATCCCGGCCCTGGCGAGGGCCATCGGCGCTCACGGCGTCGCGGCCACCTCTGTCGACGAGCTCGGACCCCTTGCGGCGCAAGCACTTTCGGCGGATCGGCCGACGGTCATCTACTACCACGTCTGACTGCCACCCACCGACACCTCCGACATCTACGGGAGCTCGTCATGCCTTCCTTGCGCAACATCGTCAACGGGCGGCCCGTGTCGTCGGCCGCCACGATGGAGTTCCACGACCCCGCCACCGGCGCTGTCCTCGGTGACGCACCGCTGTCGTCGGCAGCGGAGGTGGATGCGGCCATCGGTGCGGCCTCAGACGCCTTCGTCGGCTGGCGCCGGACCACCCCGGCCCAGCGCCAGCGCTCCCTGTTGCAGCTGGCAGACCTGGTCGAACAGCACCTCGAGGAGCTGCTGGAGTGCGAGGTCCGCAACACCGGCAAGCCCCGGGCGCTCACCCGCGGGCTCGAGCTGCTGCCGTGCATCGACCAGATCCGGTTCTTTGCCGGGGCGGCGCGGGTCCTGCAGGGTGTGGCCAGTGCGGAGTACGAAGCCGGCTTCACCTCCTCGGTCCGGCGCGAGCCGGTCGGGGTCGTCTCGCAGGTGACCCCGTGGAACTACCCGCTGATGATGGCGATCTGGAAGATCGCGCCGGCCGTGGCGGCCGGGAACACGGTGGTCCTCAAGCCCTCCGACACGACGCCCTGGTCCACCGTCCGGCTGGCCGAGCTGGCACAGGAGGTGCTGCCGCCAGGGGTGCTCAACGTCGTGTGTGGCGACCGCGACACCGGCCGCGCGCTGGTGTCGCACCCGCGACCGGACATGGTGGCCATCACCGGCAGCACCCGCGCCGGATCGCAGGTCATGGCGTCCGCCGCGGAGTCCCTGAAGAACGTCCACCTCGAGCTCGGCGGAAAGGCGCCGGCCGTGGTCTTCGACGACGTGGACCTGGCCGCAACGGCCGAAGCGATAGCGGGCGCCGGCTACTACAACGCCGGGCAGGACTGCACGGCGGCGACCCGGGTCCTGGTGCACCAGCGGGTGCACGACGAGTTCGTGGGGCTGCTGGCGTCCGCTGCCTCGGGGCAGCGGGCCGGACATCCCGACGAGGTCGACGTCGCGTTCGGCCCGGTGAACAGTGTGGCGCAGCAGGCGCAGGTGGAGGGCTTCCTCGAACGACTGCCCGCCCACGCGTCTGTGGTCGCGGGCGGGACGAGTCATGGCCCGGGCTACTTCGTCGACGCCACGGTCGTCGCGGGTGTGCAGCAGGACGACGAGGTGGTGCAGCGGGAGATCTTCGGACCGGTGCTGACGGTGCAGTCGTTCCGGGACGAGGCCGATACACTGGCCAAGGCCAACGGCGTCGACTTCGCCCTGGCCTCGAGCGTCTGGACCCGCGACCACGGCCGGGCGACCCGGTTGTCGGCCGACCTCGACTTCGGGGTCGTATGGGTCAACTGCCACCAGGTCATCCCGTCCGAGATGCCGCACGGCGGATTCAAGCAGTCCGGCGTCGGCAAGGACCTGTCGATCTTCGGGCTCGAGGACTACACCCGGATCAAGCATGTGATGAGCAGCCACGCCTCATGACCCTCACGACGCAGGAGCAGGCCGGGGTGCCCGCCGCCGCGGGGGCGCCACCTGCTCTCCGTAGCGGGCGACGCAGAAGGCGGCCAACCGGGTGGCAAAGCGGCTGATGGTCGCCGCGCCATGGTGGCCGCCATCCCACGCGGTATACAGGCTGATGCCCACCGGCCCGCTCGGCGTGTCAATAGCCAGCGGGTGAAGGTCGAACCGCGGGTCGTCCGAGACCACCGCCACTCCACGACCCGACGCGGCGACGGCCTGGGCCACCTCGGGCGAGCCGAACTCGTGGAGCTCGGTGTAGGCGAGGCGTGCCGACGCCACCGCACTGTCCAGCGCACGACGTGGGTGAAAGTCCTGTCTCTGCGTCAGGAGTCGACGCTCCACCAGCTCCTCGAGGGAGATGTGCCCTCGGTGCGCCCAGTCGTGCGTGCGGGGGACGTAGGCCCACACAGGCAGGTCAGCCAACGCCATCCCGGTGAACGTGACTGGGGGAGGCGTCGTGCCTATCGCGAGGTCGGCTCCTCTCGTCAGGGTGGTGTAGACCGAGGCTGGGACTTCCTCCAGCACGGCGGGCATCGGGTCGTCCGGCTCGAGGGTGGCGAGGAACGGGGCCACGACATCGGTCAGCGTGGTGCCGGGCGCGGCGATGGTGATGTGCTGGAGCCGACCGGCGGCGATCGAGGCGGCGATGCCGTGTGCCGCTTCTGCCTGGGCGACGAGCGAGCGGGCGACGGGGAGGAACTCGGCACCGGCCGCGCTCAACCGCAGCCTGCCCTCGTCGCGCACGAAGAGGTCGACCCCAATCTCCCGTTCGAGCTGGCGTATCTGGCGGGAGAGGGACGGCTGGGTGACGTGCACGGCCGTGGCGGCGGCGGTGACCGAGCCCTCGTCGGCGACCGCGATGACGTACCGAAGCGTGCGGATCTCCATACCATGCCTCCAAGGCATCGGAATCAGGCCAACTAGGTATTGGACAGCATGGCAGGTCGAGCCCGAGGCTGGGAGTCGACCACCCGGCATCCTCAGTCGTTTCCCTGTCCCACTGTCCTTCCCTGTCCACCAAGGAGATTCCATGTCCTCAGCCGTCGAGCAGCGCCGTCGCCTCGTTACCGCCATCCCCGGACCGCGGTCTGTGGCCATGCAGGCGCGCAAGGTGGCGACGGTCGCCGCCGGGGTCGGCACAGGGCTCCCGGTGTACATCGAGCGCGCCGCAGGAGGTGTTCTCGTCGACGTCGACGGCAACCATCTCATCGACTTCGGCTCCGGCATCGCCGTGACCACCGTCGGCAGCTCCGCCCCCCGCGTGGTCGAGCGTGTCCAGGCACAGGTCGAGGAGTTCACCCACACCTGCTTCATGGTGACGCCGTATGAGGAGTACCTGGCGGTCTGCGAGAAGCTCGCCGCTCTCACGCCCGGGACGCACGACAAGCGGTCGGCGCTGTTCAACTCCGGCGCCGAAGCCGTCGAGAATGCCGTGAAGATCGCCCGGGTGTTCACCGGTCGCACGGCTGTCGTGGCCTTCGACCACGCCTACCACGGGCGCACCAACCTCACCATGGCCCTGACCGCGAAGAACATGCCCTACAAGCAAGGCTTCGGGCCGTTCGCCTCCGAGGTGTACCGGGTCCCGATGGCCTACCCGTACCGCTGGGTGGGTGAACGCACGCGGGTGGCCGACGAGGCTTTCGAGGCCTTCACCTCACAGGTGCATGCCCAGGTCGGCGAGGAGAACGTCGCGGCCGTGATCATCGAGCCGATCCAGGGCGAGGGCGGGTTCATCGTGCCCCCGAAGGGTTGGCTCAAGCGGGTCGCCGACTGGTGTCGTGAGCACGGCATCGTCTTCATCGCCGACGAGATCCAGACCGGCTTCTGCCGGACGGGTGACTGGTTCGCCTGTGACCACGAGGGCGTCGTGCCCGACCTCATCACGACGGCCAAGGGGATTGCCGGAGGGCTGCCGCTGGCCGCCGTCACCGGGCGCGCGGAGATCATGGACGCCGTGCACGCGGGCGGGCTGGGCGGTACCTACGGCGGCAACCCGGTGGCGTGTGCTGCCGCCCTCGGGGCGATCGAGACGATGGAGGCCGAGGACCTGTGCGGTCGCGCGCGCGAAGTCGAGGCCCTGTTCACCGAACGGCTGCGGCAGCTCGCGGAGAAGTTCGACGTCATCGGCGAGATCCGTGGGCGTGGCGCAATGCTTGCCGTCGAGCTGGTCGCGGGGGGCGGCGACGAGAGTCCCAACCCGGCGCTCACCTCGCGGGTCAGTGCGTTCTGTCACCAGCAGGGACTGGTCACGCTCACGGCAGGCACCTACGGCAACGTCCTGCGGTTCCTGCCGCCGCTGGCCATCTCGGACGACCTCCTCCACGAGGGTCTCGACATCCTCGAGCAGGCCTTCGTGGCCAACGCCTGAGAGTGAGTCCTGCACAGTCTCGAAAGCCGCTGACCGTTCTCAAAGCCATGAGCCCCAAGGAGATCCGCATGCCCGTTGACCCCGCCGAGGCCGCGCTCGTCGCCTCCGTCCCGACCGGGCTGTTCATCGACGGACAGTGGCGCGAGTCCTCCGACGGCGCCCGGGTCGACGTCGAGGACCCCGCCACCGGCTTGGTCCTCGCCTCGGTGGCCGATGCCACCGTCGCCGACGGTGACGCTGCCCTCAGCGCCGCCGCGGCAGCGCAGGCGGACTGGGCGCGGACGGCGCCGCGCGAGCGCAGTGAGCTGCTTCGCGCGGCATACGAGCTGCTCGTGGAGCGCACCGAGGACTTCGCGACGCTCATGACTCTTGAGATGGGCAAGCCGCTGGCCGAGGCTCGCGGCGAGGTGGCCTATGGCGCGGAGTTCTTCCGCTGGTTCGCCGAGGAGGCGGTGCGCATCTCGGGACGGTGGATGACCGCACCGAACGGCGCGACGCGCCTGCTCACGATGAAGAAGCCGGTCGGCCCCACGCTCATGGTGACGCCCTGGAACTTCCCCCTCGCCATGGGCACCCGCAAGATCGGCCCGGCCATCGCCGCCGGCTGCACCATGGTCGTCAAGCCGGCCACCCAGACCCCGCTGACCATGCTGGCGCTGGCCGAGCTGCTGCGTGAGGTGGGCGTGCCCGCCGGTGTCGTCAACGTCATCACCACCACCCGCACCGCCGAGGTGATGGAGCCGCTGGTGCGCGACGCGCGGGCGCGCAAGCTCACCTTTACGGGCTCGACCCCGGTGGGTCGCACCCTCGTGGAGCAGTCGGCGACCCAGCTGCTGCGGGTGTCCATGGAGCTCGGTGGCAACGCGCCGTTCATCGTCTTCGAGGACGCCGACCTCGACGCGGCCGTCGAGGGGGCGCTGCTGGCCAAGATGCGCAACACGGGCGAGGCGTGCACCGCCGCCAACCGGTTCCTCGTGCACGAGTCCGTTGCCGACACCTTTGCCGCTCGGCTGGCCGAGCGGATGGCTGGTATGCCGGTCGGGCGCGGCACCGAGGACGGCGTCACGGTCGGGCCGCTGATCGACGCCAAGGCAGTCGCCAAGGTGTCGTCCCTGGTCGACGACGCAGTCCGCAAGGGAGCAAGGGTCGCCTGTGGCGGCAAGGAGGTGGGGGACCGTGGCTACTTCTACGCCCCGACCGTGCTCACCGATGTGCCTGCCGACGCGGACCTCGTGCGTGAGGAGATCTTCGGGCCGGTCGCGGCCATCGGCACCTTCACCACAGAGGAAGAAGCCGTGGCGCGCGCCAACGACACCGACTACGGCCTCGCCGCCTACGCCTTCACCCGCGACCTCTCTCGGGTGCTGCGGCTCGGTGAGGTCCTGGAGTACGGCATGGTCGGCGTCAACACCGGCATCGTCTCCAACCCAGCCGCCCCGTTCGGCGGCATGAAGGCCTCCGGCTTCGGGCGCGAGGGCGGCTTCGAAGGAATCGACGAGTACCTGGAGACCACCTACCTGGGCATCGCCCCCTGAGCGGTGGCGATCACCGGACCGAACCCTGGCTGGGTCGAATCGCCAACTGTGGGGGTCAGAGACAGCGTTTGGCCCTGCCACCGCGCAAGGTACGGATCGGTGATCTCGCCGACGAACTGGCCGTTGCCGTCGTGGTTGACGAAAGCGAGGAACTTTGTCTCGCCGCTGCTCCGGTCGTCGATGAACTTGCCGACATAGAGCCGGTCGTCGGTCAGCAGCTGCGCGCTCGCGACGTCGAAGGGTCCCGGCCAGGACGGGGTGGGCAACACCCAGACGCCACCGGTCGTGCCCGTGGCCCGGCGGGCGGTCGAGGCATCCTTGGCCAGGCAGTTGAAGACCAGCACGGGTCGTCCGTCGACGACGGCCGTCTGGAAGACCTCGAGCTGGCCGAACCCTTGTCCGGGTTCCGAGAGTGGCTCGCGCAGCTCCCAGTGCTCGAGGTCGGGCGACCAGGCGTGGCCGACGACTCCGCGGTCGTCCGCCGGCCCGTGGTTGGCCCGCGCGGTGATGAGCATGTGCCAGCCGTTGCCGTCCGGGTCTGGGAAGACCCAGGGGTCTCGGAAGGCTTCGTCGTGCCAGAGGCTGTCGGAGAGCTTCTCGTACCATCGCGAGTCGGCGGTGAGCACCGGTCCCGGGGCCTTGTCCCATGTCAGGAGGTCGACCGAGGTGGCATAGCCGATGGACTGGATGTTGGCGCTGGGAGGCACCAGCGTCGAGCCGGTGTAGAACATGAACCACCGACCGTCGGGATGCCGCACCACGGAGCCTGTCCACGTGGCGCAGTCGTCGAAGGCGGGCGGGTCGCTGCGGACGAGCGCGTCCGCCACTCGTTCCCAGGTGACCAGGTCGGCAGAGACCGCGTGTCCGACCGAGGCCCGGTGATGGCGGGCGTCGGGGTCCTTCAGGGCGCGCGATGCGTACAGGAAGAACAGGTGGTACTGCGTGCCGTCGTCGAGGAGCCAGAAGTCCCAGACCCACGAATCGGGAAGTCCAAACGCCATCTGCCCTTCAGCCCTTCACGCCGGATGAGGCGATGGAGTTGATGAACGCCCGTTGGAACGCGATGAAGAGGATGAGCACCGGGGCGGTGATCATGCTGGCGTACGCCATGATCTGACCCCAGGAGACGTTGAGCTGCTTGAAGTAGTCGATGCCGACCATGACCGGTCGAAGCTCTTCGGACTGCACTGACATCAGCGGCCAGAGGTACTGGTTCCAGGTGGGCAGGAACGTGAGGATGGCGACGGTGGCCACGGCGGGACCGGACAACGGCATGACGATGCTGCGGTAGATGCGGAACCAGCCGGCGCCGTCGACGGTGGCGGCCTCGTCCAGCTCCTTCGGGATGCTGTCGAAGTACTGGTAGAAGAGGAAGATCGAGAAGGCGTTGGCAATGAAGGGGATGATCTGCACCTGGTAGGTGTCGAGCCAGCCCTGTGAGTAGCCGCCGGGCCCGAAGAAGGGCAGCTTGTTGACCCACCACAGCAGGGGGAGCGCCAGGGTCTCGAAGGGCACGATGAGCGTCGCGAGGATGACGCCGAGCACGAACGACCCGCCGCGGAACTTGATGCGGGCCAACGAGAACGCGGCCATGGAGTTGACGATGACCCCGAGCACGACGGTGACCACCGAGATCAGCACCGAGTTGAGCATGAACTGTGCGAAGGGCACCCGGTTGAAGACGCCTATGTAGTTGTCCAGCGACAGGTTTCCCACGGGAAGGAACGAGCGGATCCCGCCGAGGTCGGCGAAGATCTGCGTGTCTGGCTTGAAGCTGGCCACGATCATGAACAGCAGCGGGAGACCGAAGACGAGGCAGAGGACGATGCGCAGGACGAGTCCCAGCACACGTCGGACGGGGAACTGCGTGTCGACCGCTGGGCGGTTCTCGGTTGCCGTGCGCTCGGCGACAGGTGTCAACGTGGTCATGGTCAGGCCTTCTCACGGGTGTAGTAGCGCTGGATGATCGTCACGATCAGGACGAGGACGAAGAAGACCAGGGAGATCGCGGAGGCGTAGCCGGTCTGTTGCTGCTGGAACCCCGTCCGGACGGCCATGAGCACCACCGTCGAGGTCGAGTCCAGTGGGCCGCCCTGGGTCATGATGTTGACCTGGGTGAAGAGCGAGAACGCGGCGATCGTGATCGTGATGAGGATGAAGGTCCGGGTCTGACGCAGCCCCGGCCAGGTGACGTACCGGAACTGTTGCCACTGGCTCGCGCCGTCGAGTGATGCGGCTTCGTACAGGTCGCCCGAGATGGTCTGCAGCCCCGAGAGCCAGATGACCATGTGGAATCCCATGGCCTGCCACGCCGACATGAGGATGATGGCGATGAGCGCGGTGTGGGGGTCCCCCAGCCAGTCGGGCCCGGTGATGCCGCCCTTGGCCAGGACCTGGTTGATGAGGCCGTTCTTCTGGTAGAGGAACAGCCAGAGCATCGACACGACGACCATGGACGTGACCACCGGGAGGAAGTAGATCGTCCGGAAGAAGTTGACGCCCCGCATCTTGACGTTGACGAGCAGCGCCAGCCCCAGGGCGCACGCCGACTGGACGGGCACGATCACGATGGCGAACAGGACCGTGTTGCGCAGCGACTTCCAGAAGGTGTCGTCGCTGAACAGGCGGGTGAAGTTGTCGACCCCGATGAACTGCGCCGGCCTGGGCGAGATGAGCCGGGCGTCGGTGAACGCGAGCCCGAGGGTGAGGCCGATGGGGATCAGCAGGAACGTGATCAGCAGCACGGCTGCCGGCAGGATCATGAGCAGCGCCGAGCGGCTCGAGGATCTGGGGCGACGTGTGGTCGGGCGTCTGCCGGCCCGGGGTATCGAGATGGTCGTCATTGTCCGTCTCTTTCTTCTGCGGTTCGTGCGGTGCCTGCGGTTCGTGCGGTGCCTGCGGTGCCTGCGGTGCCTGCGGTATGCCGCTGGGTCAGCCCAGCGGCATACCGCAGGGGGTCACTTGAAGTAGCCGTTGGACTTCTGGTTGGCGTCGATGTCCTTGACCGCCTGGTCGAGGGCGCCCTTGGGGTCCGCGCCGTTGAGGATGTCCTGCGCGGTCTTGGTGAACTCGGTCGCGATGAACGGGTACCCAGGGGTGATGGGGCGCAGGACCGCGTACTTCTTGGCGTAGTCACGGAAGACCTGGTTGTCCCCGCCCGGGCCGTAGCCCGGGACCTGGGTGGCGGCGGCGTCCGTGGCCGGGATGTTCTTGGTGGCGCTGGAGACGGAGGCGACGTACTTGTCCTGGGCCGCGAACTTCATGTAGTCCATCGCGCCCTTGGGGTCGGCGCAGTTGGTCGAGACGCCCCACTGCCAGGAGCCGCCGCCGATCTTGGGTCCGTTGCCGAGGTCCGCGGGCGGGAGGAACAGCGTGTCCTTGCCGAAGGCCTTGCGGGTGTCCGTGGCCGTCCAGGTGCCGTTGTACAGGATGGCGGTCTTGCCGTTGACGAAGTCCTTGGCGGGGTCGGCTCCGGACTTGAGCGGCGCGAGACCGTCGGTCACCAGGCTGCGGAACCACTTGGCCCACTCGACGGCCTTGTCGCTGTTCAGCGCGCCATCGGCGGACTTGTAGTCGGTGCGGTTGATCAGGTCCCCACCGAAGCTCTGCAGCATCGGCGAGTACGCGTACGGCCACCACTCGCCCGTGAAGCTCGTGGCGATGTCGAGGGGGTTCTGGAACGCACCGGAGGCCTTGATCTTCTTCAGGGCGGCGGTGAACTCGTCCTTGGTCCACGGCTGGTCGATGGTGGGGACCCGGATGCCGTACTTGTCGAGGGTCGACTTGCGGGTGACGTTGACCAGGGCCACGTCGTAGTAGCCGAACGAGTACGTCTTGCCGTTGTACTTGCCGATGACGCTGGGCAGAAACTTCGACAGCGTCGCGTCCATCCCCTCCAGCGGCGCCAGGTAGCCGGCCCAGGCCCAGTTCGGGACGTTCGGCCCGTCGATGTCCAGGATGCACGGGAGCTTCTTGGAGGCTGCGGCCGCGACGACAGACTGGTTGTAGGAGTCCTGCGGGAACGCCTGGATCTTGACCTTGTACTTGGTCTGGCTCTTGTTGTAGTCGTTCACGATCTGCGTGATGGAGGCGAGCTCGTCCTTGTTGCCGGCATTGTGGGTCCACATGGTCAGCTCACCGCCGGCGCCACCGGCTGAGCTGCTTCCACCCTTGGCGCAGGCAGCCAAGGACAGGGGGAGGGCCGCGGCCAGGAGGCCCACGGCGAGACGCTTGGTCGGGTTGAGCTTCACGGGGTTCCTCCGGGGTGAGCTGAAGGTTCAGCGACGTTGCTAAAACCTTTCAGCAAGGAAGGTAGCAGCGGGGAGTGGGGATGGACAAGGGCCTGAGGGCAACTTTCGGCGCGAAGGTAAATCGTTTCCACCTGCGGTTCGACCCTGCTCGGTCGTCCGTGACCGGTAGGGTGGCCTGGGATCTGCCTCACAGGGCGACGATCGGCCCGACATACGTCAATCGGGCCCTGGATGGACGAAGGAGGCCGGAGCCACGTGGATGATCGCCCCACTCTCGCCGACGTGGCCGCTCGCGCCGGGGTGTCGAAGACCGCCGTGAGCCTGGCCCTCAACGACCGGCCCGGGTCGCGGCTCTCTGCCGATGCCGTCCGGCGAATCAAGGAAGCAGCTCAGGAGCTGAACTACCGCCCCAATCCCGCCGCTCGGTCGCTGCGGATCGGCCGGACGAACACCATCGGCTTCATCTCCGACGAGGTCACGGTGACGCGGTTCGCGTCCGCGATGATCCGCGGAATGCTCGATGTGGCCGATGACCGGGACCACGGCGTGCTCATCGCGGAGACGGGCCACCACCCCAAGCAGCTCGCGAAGGCCCTGGAGTCCATGATCGACCGCCAGGTCGACGGAATCATCTTCGGCTCGCTGACGGCCCGGCTCCTCGACCTGCCCGAGCTGCCCGACCGCGTCCGCGCCGTCACGGTCAACTGCAAGAGCGCGACGGTGCCCACGGCGGTGCTGCCCTCGGAGCGGGTGGCTGGCCGCCAGGTGGCACGGCTGCTGCTCGACGCCGGCCACGGCGACGCCGTCGCGGTGATCGGCAACGCGCCCCTCGCGTCCGCCGACCAGCGGATCTCTGTCACGATCGGCGAACGGTTCGCGGGCATCCACCAGGCGCTGGACGAAGCGGGGGTGGTACCCGTCGCGGTGGCGGACTTCGAGATGTGGGAACCCTGGCACGGCTACGACGCCACCAAGCGGGTCATCGAGTCGGGCGCACCCATCACCGCCATGATCTGTCTCAACGACCGCGTCGCCTTCGGCGCCTACCAAGCCCTGGCGGAGCACGGTCTTTCCGTCCCCCACGACGTCTCGATCGCATCCTTCGACGACGACGAGATCGCGTCATACCTCCGGCCCGGTCTGACCACCGCCAGGCTGCCCTACGAAGAGATGGGCCGACGTGCCATGGAGGTGGTCATGGCTCCCGACCCGCCGGTGGGGGACCAGCTCGTACCCATGCCGATCCAACACAGAGAGTCGATCGCTGCGCCTCGGCTCTGACGCGACACCCTCTGAGCGCGAGGGGCCGCGGCCAGCGCTGCGCCGGACTGTGCCTTTCCGTCGCGTCAAAAAGGCCGCGAATAGGTGGAAGGTCGGGCAGACTGGCCAGATGTTCGGGAAGACCCTTCGACTGCACCCGTCCCGCGGATGAGCCTCGCCCCGGGTGCCGTTCCCAACGGTGGCGCTGTGCGCCGGATCCTCGTCGTGGATGACGACGAGCTGATCCTCGAGGTGGCCCAGATGAGCCTGGAGGTGGTCGGCGGCTGGACCGTGGTCACGGCGTCCGACGGGCAGCAGGGCCTCGAGCTGGCCCGGGCGGAGCAGCCTGACGCCGTCGTCATGGACGTGATGATGCCGGGCATGGACGGCCCTACCGCGGCGGTAGCCATGCGGGCTGACCCGGCCACCGCGGGGATCCCGATCGTGTTGCTCACAGCGAAGATCCAAGCTGCGGATCGGACCGCCTTCGCCGAGCTGCCGGTGAACGGCGTGTTGGGCAAGCCCTTCGACCCGATGCTGCTGCCGGCCGAGCTGGCGGCAATCCTGGGGTGGTCCTGATGTCGGCCGACCTCACCCGTTCCGGAGGGGAGGAGACCGCCGTGGACGCTGCGATGGCCGCCTTCCGAGACCGAGCCAGGGACAGGAACCTGGCCCGGGTCGAGGTCATTGCCGACGCCCTGCACGCCATGGGCGACGGTGAGCTGACCGAGGAGGTGCGGCTCGGCGCCTTCGGCGACGCGCACTCCCTCGCGGGGTCGGCAGGGACGTTCGGCTTCGCCGATGCGAGCTCGCTCGGCCGGGAGCTGGAGGCGCTGTTGGGTGACGTCGACGGCGCCGAGGACTCGTCGACTCGGGCTGAGCGGGGTGGCCGGCTCGTGGTGCGGCTGCGCGAGGTGCTGGCCGACTCGGCCGTCGCACCGGCTCCAGCGGCCGGAGATGACCTATCGGGAAATGGGGACGTGTGCGCACACCTGACCTGACGACGTGGCGCCCCCTGCGTCAGGGGCTGTTGCTTGCCGCCGTGGTGGCTGTCGTGGTGCCGCTGGTGGTGGTGATCACCGCCCTGACCGGCTTTGGCCAGGTGCACCAGGCGAACGAGAACGCGTTGCGGCTGACGACGGCCCAGAGGTATCAGCAGGACGCCGACATGCTGCACGACACGCTCCACGCCGATGTCCTGAGCGAGGTCCTCAACCCCGCCGCAGGCGGGGCGGCCACCCCGGCGCGGGAGCGCCCCGTCACCAGTGACGCCGCTCTGCTCGACGCCGACCTTCGGCGTCTGGACGGAGTCAACAGTCCCCGTTCGCTGGCGGCCGAGATCGACAACCTGCGTCCGCGCCTGCGGGAGTACGCCGCGCAGGCGGTGGCGTTGGTCGACCTGGCGGCGTCCAACCCTGCTGCCGCCAGGGCTGGCCTCCCGGCGTTCGAGAGTGCCTTCCGCGCGCTGGAGCAGCCCCAGGCCGACTTGACCAGTCACCTGGCTCGCGAAGCCGCCGCGGAGGCGCGCACGGCCGACAGCCGTGCGACGCAGGCCGTGGCCGAGACCGTCGCTGCGGCTGCGGCAGTCCTCGTGGTGATGCTGTGGCTGGCGTTCTTCCTCTACCGCCTCGGGGCCGGCAACGACCTCCTGGTCCGTCGCCTGAAGGACAACAGCGAGCAGCTGGCGCAGAGCAACCATGAGCTCCAGGACGCGCAGCAGATGGCCCACATCGGCAGCTGGCAGTGGGACCCCCGCTCCGGGGTCACGCTGTGGAGCGACGAGTTCTACCGCATCCTGGGTCTTGCTCCGGGCACCCCCGGAGACCACCGGGACCTGTTCGCGGCACGCGTCCACCCCGAAGACCTGGCTGACGTCATGCGAGACCGCCTGGAGGTCAGCCGGTCACTCACCGACATCCACTCCCAGTACCGGGTCGTGCGACCCGACGGCTCCGTCAGGGAGGTCCTGGGCCTGGGCAAGGCCATCCGCGACGAGCACGGTGAGCTGGTGCGCCTGGTGGGCACCGTCCAGGACATCACCGACCAGCGGGCACTGGAGCGGATGAAGGACGACTTCGTCGGCGTGATCAGCCACGAGCTGCGCACCCCGCTGACCTCGATCCGGGGAGCCCTGGGCCTGATCGCCGGCGGTGCCGTGGGCTCCCTCCCACCCAAGGCGCAACGGATGGCCGACGTCGCCCTGAACAGCTGCCAGCGGCTGGTGCGTCTGGTCAACGACATCCTCGACGTCGAGAAGATGGCGGCGGGGAAGCTCGAGTTCGACCTGGTCCCGCTGCCCGCCACGGAGATCGTCGAGAGTGCGATCGCGGAGATGAGGGCCATGGCGGACCAGGCCGGTGTCACCCTGGCCGCCCTGCCGATGGATGCGGTGGTCATGGCGGACCGGGATCGGATCGCGCAGGCTCTGACCAACCTGATCAGCAACGCCATCAAGTTCTCGCCGGCCGGGGGGACCGTGCTGGTCGCTGCCGGCCCGGCCTCGGAAGGCTCGCAGTCGGGTGACCTCGTCCAGTTCACCGTGACCGACCAGGGAACGGGCATCCCCGCCGACCAGCTCGAGTCAGTGTTCGACCGGTTCACCCAGGCCGATGCCTCCGACACACGTGCCAAGGGGGGCACCGGCCTCGGGTTGCCCATCTGCCGCGGGATCATCGAGGCCCACGGAGGGCGGATCTGGGCCACCAGCGAGCCCGGGCAGGGCGCCACCTTCGCGTTCACCCTGCCCGCGGCCCCCGCTCCCGGTGAGGAGGCGGGCGCCGGGCCGCTGCCGATCGGGGCGGTCCTGGTCTGTGACGACGACCCGGACGTGGTCGAGGTCCTGGCCGCGATGCTGGAGGCCAACGGCTACTCCACGTTGCGCGCGCACAGCGGCCCCGAGGCGCTGGCCCTGGCCGCAGACCAGGCGCCGAGCCTGGTCCTGATCGACCTGCGGATGCCGGGGATGTCGGGATGGGAGACCATCGCCGAGCTGCAGGCCAACCCGGCCACGGCTGACATCCCCATCATCATCCTGTCCGCGCTGGCCCCCGACGACATGGCCGTTCCGGCGGCTTCGTCGTGGCTGACCAAGCCGATCGACCAGCAGGCCCTGATGGCCTCGCTGCGGCGGGCGCTGGGCGCTGGGGCCACCACCAGCGTCCTCATCGTCGAGGACGACGAGGACCTCGCCGAGGTCCTGCAGATGTTCTTCACCGACCACGGCGTCCACGCCCGGGTCGCCCACACCGGCGCGCAGGCCTTGGCTCTGAGTCGTCAGGTCCCCCCGGACCTCCTCGTCCTGGACCTGGGCCTGCCCGACATCGATGGGTATGCCGTGGTGGAGGCGATGCGCCGCGAGGATCGGCTGCGCTCCCTTCCCCTCCTGGTGTACACCGGCTCCCAGCTCAGCCCGGATGACAAACGCCGTCTCCTGCTCGGCGAGACCCGGTTCGTGACCAAGTCGGGGGACTCGGCCGACTTCGCGCGCAAGGTCATCAGCCTGCTGCGCAAGGTCACCAGCGACTCCTGACGCACGACCAAGCTGACGCAGGGCAGTCCTGACGCACGACGGAGGGGTGGCGGCGTGGCGCACCGCCTCCACTCAATCGCGTGCTTGGCGACCGGTGGGAACTCGCACCGCTGACGGCTCCGGCGCGTAGCGCGGCAGGACCAGGTCGAACGCGGTGGTCGGGTGGAGCGCCCGGACCACCCGACCGCCGCAGGCAGCGGCGAGCTTCTCCGCCACGCGCAGGCCCATGCCTTCCCCTGGCGAAGCGCTGTGCCCCGCCCCGAAGCGCTCGGGGGTGCCCTGGTCGACGACCCGCAGCCGCACGCGGTCGGCCCACGCGTCGACGCTGACCTCGACGTCACCGGCACCGTGCTTGAGGGCGTTGTCGATCAGGACGTCGAGCACCTGCGAGGGTGGCCCCGTCGGCGCCGACACCTGGCAGTCGGGCAGCGGGCCCGCGACCCGCACCTCGCGGCCCACCGCGCGCGCCGAGGATTCCCACCGGCGCGTGGCATGGATGGCCACGACCGCCGGATCGGTCTGGAAGGTCCCTGCCGGCAAAGCGCCGCGGCGTGCCAAGGCGAGCAGGTCGGCGACGATGTCGGCGAGACGGTCGACCTCCTGGCGGCACCGGTGCAGGTCCGCCCGCAACCGACGAGGCGTCTCCGGGTGCATCGTCAGCTCCTCGAGAGCCAGCCCCAGAGCCGTCAACGGGGTGCGCAGCTGGTGAGCGGCTTGCCCACCGAACGCCCTCTCCTGCGCCAGCTGCCCGCGCAGACGCAAGGCGCTCAGGTTCATCGCGGCCAAGACCTCAGCGGCCAACCCGGCGACCGGCTGCGGTTCCCGCCCGTTCGGGCTCATCTCGTCGAGCAGCTCAGCATGGGACTGCAGCGCTTCCAACGAGCGCCGGTGCTGGGACTTCAGGACGTGCGTCCGGGCGACGAAGACACCGGACGTCACCGAGCCCACGACCGCGCCCCACACCCAACCGGGGAGGCTCTCCAACTCCGTGGCGCCGAAAGGCAGCCGTCCACCGGTGGCCAGCTCCATCACGCCCACACCGATCACGAGCGCCGCCAGCACGACCAGACCCACAACCCACGCCGGCCACGCCAGCCGCGCCGGCACGGCAGGCCGGCCAGCAACGCGGTGCGTTCTGCTCATCGCTGATCCCTTGCGCAGGAGCCCGGGCTCATGTGTGTGTTCTCGATACGCACAATCTAGGTGAGAGACTCCCGATTTGGCGCCCTTTGTCCCTTCGTGGCACTCGTGACGGTCGAGCCAGCACGGTTGCCGGCTCCGTCTTCAGCGCGGACGTCACGGTCCGGCGGATTTTGGGTCATTTCCCTGCAGAACATGGCGAGGCGCCGCTACCTTGTGGATCCTGTGGCTGTGGGTTTGCTGTGGGTTCACCGCGGTAACCCATCAATACGTCGTCTCGAATCGAGTTGCCTATGTTTCGTCATGATCGCGTTGTGTCCACGACCACACTCGCGGCAAGCGTGGTGGCACTGAGCATCGGCGCGGTCGTGGCGGCCGCCTCGACGGCTTCGGCCATGACCGTCTCGTCCGTGGGCTCCGGGCTACCGGTCCCTGTGCCGAGCTCAGCAGCCGGGGTGGCCCGGCCGCCGGTCACCGTGCCCTCGGTGTCGGCGCCCTCGGTCTCCCTGCCCCCAGTCTCCGTGCCCTCGGTGTCCGTGCCCCCGATCCCAGCGCCCGCGATCTCGGTGCCGCCGGTTTCGGTGCCCTCGGTCGGTGTCCCCGTTCCGGCACCCGTCAGCACCGTCCCGGTTCCGCACCCGGGCGGCAGTCTTCCCGTCCCGGCAGCACCGTCCGCGCAGGTGCCCGCGCACCCGGTCGGCTCGCTCCTGCCGTCGGGAGGAGTGCCCGGAGGGCTCGGGGTCGTCCCTGGCGGGGTTCTCTCAAACCGGGGGGGAAACACGCCGGGCTCGGTGCTGAGCGCTGGTGTCGACGCGTCCCCCGTGGGGAACGCCTGCCTTCAGGCAAGGGGCACCGGCACCGCGCTCGCGAATGTGACCGTGAACGTCGGCGGTCACAACGTCACGGCCCCGCTCGTCCAGGCCCTGCCCGGCGTCCTCGCACCATGCCCGACCGGCGGGACGACCGCGACAGCCGGCCTGAGCGCATCGGTCCTCGGCCTTGTCGGCGCCTGCGTCAGGGCGACGGCACAGCCGCCGATGGAGGCGAGCGTCCTGGTTCTGGACACTGAGCTCATCGGCAGGTTGACCGCCGCCGGCGTGCCCTTGAACCAGGTCGTGGTCTCGTGCCCGGCGGGAGTTGCCAGCGGGCAGCCTGGCACGCCGGGCCACGGGGGAGGCGGTCCCACACCCTCCGTCTCCGGCCCCGCTGCCGCAGGCTCCGCCGGTCCCGGCACCAAGCCCACCGCGGCGTCCCGGGCGCCGCGCGGCGTGGCGGGCACCTGCGCCTCACTGGCCTCGTCAGGGTCGACCACCTTGAACAGCCACACTCTGGCCAGCGTCCTGCCGGGCAACATCCCCCAGACGTTGCCGTGGATCCTGCTGGCCCTCGCGTTGCTCGGCCGCAGACGCCTTGGTCGTGTCGTCCACGCCGTGCGGGGAATCCGTAGCCAGCCGTCACCGACGGTCGCCGTGAAGTGACGCCCGTCCGATGGGGTGACCTGCTGGGCGTTCGCGAGGACGGTCCGGGCACGCTGGCCGACCGACTGGGGGTTGCCGTGTACGCGGCCGAACCCGGACCGACCGGGCAGTGGCTGTATGTCAGCTCGGCCGTCGCCGGCGTCCTGGGGTTCACTCCCGAACAGCTCCTGGCCGACCCGGGCCTGTGGCTGGCCCAGCTCCACCCACAGGACCGTGACATGGTCCTGGCCCGTGAGTCCTCGCTCGCCTCCACCGGGAGGGTGTGCTCGGAGTACCGGTTCACCCGTGCCGACGGGCAGGTGGTCTGGGTGCTCGACGACGCTGTCGTCGAGCAGGGCGACCACGGGGAGGACGTCCTCCACGGTTTCCTCCTCGACATCACTGAGCGCAAGCGCAGCGAGCTGATGCTTGTCGCCCAGGCCGACATCGTCGAGGCCGTTGCGGGTGGCGTCCCGTTGGGCGAGGTGCTGACGACCTTGGCCCAGGCGGTGGAAGGACTGTCCGGGGCCGCCCGGTGCGTCCTCGAGGTGTCCGCCCAGGTCAAGGCCAGCGCTGCTGGTCCGCTCCGGGTCAGCTCCGGCGGGGTCGATGGTCCCTCCGGGCCCGAACGGGACCCAGCTGACGTGGTGCGGAACGCGCCCATCGTGTCCCCGAACGGGCAGACGCTGGGAAGGCTGTCGCTGACCTACCCCTGCGGGACCAGGCTTGGGGAAGCGGACGACGAGCTGTCGGCGTGGGCCGCCGGGCTGGCCGCACTCGCTGTGGTCCGCGCGGCAGAGCATGAAGCGATGGCGACCTCGGTGTCGCTCCTGACGGCGACCCTGGAGTCGACGGTCGACGGGATCCTCGTGGTCGACCGGTCGGGGAAGATCGCTGGCTACAACCAGACGTTCGCGACCATGTGGCGCATCGACCCCGGCCTGCTCAGCTCTGGCGACGACGCCACGGTGATGTCCTCGGTGCTTGCGCAGCTGGTCGACCCTGAGGCATTCGTCGCGCAGGTGAAGCGGCTGTACGCGAGCCCCGAGCAGACCAGCTTCGACGAGCTCGCCTTCCGGGACGGCCGCGTGTTCGAGCGGTACTCCCAACCGCAGCGCGTCCAGGGCGCGACGGTCGGGCGGGTCTGGAGCTTTCGTGACGTCACGCACACGCGGCGCCTGCAGGCCGACCTGCGCGATACCCAGGACAACCTGGGCCTGCTGGTCGGTCAGGTCCGCGACTACGCCATCCTCAACCTGGACCCGACCGGGCACGTGATGACCTGGAACGCCGGTGCGCAGCGGATCAAGGGCTACGCGGAGCCGGAGATCCTCGGGCAGCACATCTCGGTCTTCTACCGTCCGGAGGATGTGGCCGCCGGTATGCCGGTACGCGCCCTCGAGGTCGCGTTGGCTGAGGGGCAGTTCCTGGGTGAGGGCTGGAGGGTCCGCAAGGACGGCTCCCATTTCTGGGCCAGTGTGGTGATCACCGCCCTGCGCGACGAGCAGGATCGGCTGCGCGGGTTCGGCAAGGTGACACGAGACATCAGCGACAAACACCAGGCGGAGCTCGACCTGCAGTCACAGGCGCGGATGCTCGAGCTGCTCGGCGAGGTGGCTACCGCATCGAACTCGGCCTCCACCGTGGAAGAGGCGCTCGAGGCGGCGCTGGCGTCGTTCGCCAAGTTCGGAGACTGGCAGCTCGCCCATGCCTACCTGGCCGACCATGACGACCCCTCGACCCCTCGCCACTCGGTGTGGCACGAGGAGAGCCCCGGTGCGTTTGCCAGTTTCAGGGCGGCAACCGAGGCCGCGCCGGCCCGGGAGTGGACGCTTCCGCAGTCGGTCTTCGTCAGCCCGGCCCCGATCTGGCTGCCCTCGCTGCAGGGTGACCCGAGGTTCGGCCGCGTCAGCGCAGCCGCGAGCGCCGGTCTCGTTGCAGCGTGTGCCTTTCCCATCCTCGTGCGGGACCAGCCGGTCGGTGTCCTGGAGTTCTTCAGCGACCAGCCCCACCCGACACGGCCCGACGTGCTGCAGGTGATGGACCAGATAGGCACCCAGCTCGGGCGGGTCATCGAACGAGACCGCGCCGAGCACCGTCTCGCGAGACACTCCGAGCAGCTGGAGCGGCTGTCCAACCGGCTGGAAACCGTGCTGAACTCGGCCGGGGACGGGATCTACGGGCTCGATGCCCAAGGGGCCGTCACCTTCATCAACGCGGCCGGGGCTCGCCTGGTCGGACTGCCTGCGACGCTCATCGTGGGCGGCCCGGCGACAGACTTCATCGTCATCGAGCCGGAGTCCGAGCAGGACCAGTCGGGCGGGTGCGACCCGGCCGAAGGCGCGCTACAGCTCGGCGTTGACGGCGGATCTCGCGTATGGACCGGGCGGCGCCGCCGCGCGGACGGGAGGCTGTACGACTCGGAGTCGACCACGGCGCCCATCGTGTCCGACGGCCGTGTGGTCGGCGCGGTCGTCGTCTTCCGCGACATCAGCGAGCGGCGGGCCGTGGAGCGGCTCAAGAACCAGTTCATCTCCGTTGTCAGCCACGAGCTGCGCACTCCGCTGACCGGCATCCGCGGCGCTCTGGGGCTGCTCGCGGGCGGAGCGGCCGGTCCTCTGACACCCCCGGCCGCGCGGATGGTGGAGGTAGCCACCACCAGTACCGACCGGCTCATCCGCCTGATCACCGACATCCTCGATCTCGAGCGCATGACCGCCGGTCACCTGCGGGTTCACCCGACGCCCACTGCGGCGCGTCAGCTGATCCAGGCCGCCGTCGAGGAGACCGCCGTCCTGGCCGAGCGCGCTCAGGTCGGGATCAGGGTCACCCACACACCCGGTGAGGTCCTGGCCGACCCCGACCGCATCCTCCAGATCCTGACCAACCTGGTCGGCAACGCGGTCAAGTTCTCCGACCCGGGCACTGTCGTGCAGCTGAGTACCACAGCCGTGGACGGACACGTCCGATTCGACGTGACCGACCAGGGTCCGGGCATTCCCACCGAACAGCTCGAAGTGATCTTCGAGCCCTTCCGGCAGGCCGATGCGTCCGACACGCGCCACCACGGCGGCACCGGTCTGGGACTGGCCATCTGCCGCGGAATCGTCGAAGAGCACGACGGCCGCATCTGGGTGGCAAGCGAAATGGGACGCGGCTCGACGTTCTCCTTCACCCTGCCGCGTACTGACGAGTAGGCACAGGGAGGATCTCGACCTCCCGGGATCACCCTTGGCGCAGAAGGCCCTCGCCCACGGCCGAGGCAAGGGCCGGCGCCAGGGGGAGCCGGGGAATGAGCGTGGCCTGCACCGCGTGGTAGGTGTCGGGCTTGCCCTCCCAGACCAGGGCGCTGGGCTGGTTCGAGGTGTCGAGCTCGTGTCGCCAGGATCCACCTCGGAGGTCGAGGACGACGTCGGCGATGTGGTCCCACCAGGTCTGGTACCACTGTGCATACGCAGCGTCGCCCGTCGCGTCGTGCAGCGCCGCGGCCGCCGCGGTCGCCTCCGCGGCCACCCAGTGCATCCGTTCGCGGACCACGGGTCGGCCCGACCAGTCGACGGTGTAGACGAACCCGGGCGCGCCGTCGACCGACCAGCCCTCGCGGACAGCCGCGTCGAAGAGGCTCCGCGCGTCGTCGAGCATCCAGTCCGGAGCCGCGTCCTCACCCAGCGCCGCGCGCAGGTGCAGGGTCAGGCGCGACCACTCCAGCCAGTGCCCGATCGTGGCGCCGTAGGGCCGGAACGGGTGGGCCGGCGCGTCGGCGTTGTACTCCAGCAGCGGCTGCCACTGCTCGTCGAAGTGCTCGGGGATCCTCCACTCGTGCGACCGTGCCAGGTCGTGCACCACCCGGGCGACGATGCGCAGGGCGTGCTGGAGCAGTCGGTCGTCCGCGGTGGCGCTCGAGGCGGCGAGCAATGCCTCGACGGTGTGCATGTTCGCATTGACGCCGCGGTAGGGGTCCAGGGTCGACCAGCTCCGGTCCCACTCCTCGACGACCATGCCGTGCTCGTCGTCCCAGAAGCGGGTGAGCAGGACCTCGAGCGCCTCCTCCAGCAGGGCCGGGGCGCCGGGACGACCGGCCACCACGGCGCTGGACGCCGCCAGCACGACGAAGGCGTGCTCGTATGCCGACTTCTGCTCGGTGCGCGGCCCGTCGGCGTCGACGGCGGCATACCAGCCTGACCGTTCGTCGTCGTGGAAACGCCCGGTGAGCGCGCCGATGCCGTGGTCGACGAGCGACGCGCAGCCCGGACGGCCCATCAGCGCGCCCAGCGCGAAGACGTGCGTCATCCGGCAGGTGATCCACAGCTGGACTGGGCGGTCGAGCTGGGCCCGGCCGTCATCGTCGAGCCACGCGAATCCGCCCGCGGGATGGCGCGATCCCCGGCTGAAGGCGAGCAGGCGGTCTGACTCGGCCTCGAGCCAGCGGGCGTGCGAAGCGCTGCCCAGCCAGGGCTTCACCCGCCGAACGCCCCGTGGTCGTAGGTGTCGCCGACCTTGTAGGTGGCCACACCCAGGGTGGAGTCGCTCTGGCCGTAGTAGGCGAACCACGTGTCGCGGAAGAACACCAGGCCCTCGACGAAGGTCACGTTGGAGACCAGGCCATGGGTGTCCTCATAGGTCTGCGGCTCGAGCCACGGACGGTTCATCTGCGCGAGGATCGTGGTCGGGTCGTCCGGGGAGAAGAGCAGCTGGCCGCAGGTGTAGCGCACCGTGCCGTCCTCGTTCTTCACGGCGGCGTTGTGCAGCAACAGGATCAGGCCGTTGTTGGTGATGATCGGCTGGGGCCCCACCTCGACGAGGAAGGAGCCGAAGGTGCCGGGCGGGGTGGGCACCATGATCGGCTCGTCGTTGGAGCAGGGCGTCCAGTGGATGAGGTCGTCCGACCACGCGTACCAGATCGAGCCCTCCCCGAAGTACATGAGGTAACGACCGTTGATCGGCACGGGCAGGATGGCCCCGGCCTTGCTCCAGGGCGCGTCCGACCCGTTGCCGACCGGCAGGAACGTGTTGAAGTCCGGGAACATCGGGCCGTGCTTGGTCCACGTGTACAGGTCCGTCGAGGTGGCCAGGCACAGCTGGGCGGACGTGCGGTCCCACCCGGTGTAGGTCAGGTAGTACGTCCCGTCGATCTCCACGACGCGCGGGTCCTCCGCCCCGAACTTCTCGTAGTCCTCGGTCGGGGAGAGCACCGGCTCGGGGTGGCGCTCGAAGTGGATGCCGTCCTCGCTGGTGGCCAGGCCGACGTGCGAGATGATGTCGTCCGCGTGGGCGCGGTAGAGGAGCACCACGCGGTCGTCCTTGACCACGGCGGCTGGGTTGTAGACGCTGGCCGACTCCCACGTGTCTCCCTGCGGGCGCAGGATCGGGTTGCCCTCATGGGCGGTGAACGGTCCGAGCGGGAACTCGGCGTGGGGGAACGCGTGCTGTGTCATGTCTCCTCATTCATTGGGGTACTGGCTGTGGGGTGGGGCCGAGGTGCGGCAGGGATTCGGTGCGGATTCCGGGGATTCGGCAAGGCTTTCGCAAGGATTCGGCGAGGCTGGTCTAGCGGCGCAGGTAGGTGAAGCCTCCAGCGGGCACCCTGACCGGCACCGTCCGCGCCCGGCTGGACCACGAGCTCACGAGGCGGCCAGTGCCGTCATAGGTCTCGATCTGCGTGGACCCGGTGCCGGGCAGCGTGACCTGTGCGTGCTCGACCCTGTGAGACCTGCTCGACAGGATCGCTGTGCTGTGACCGTCTCCGGTCAGGACCAGCCGCGACACCAGTGGCTCGACCATGAGCGCATCCAGCCTGGCCTCGTCCCCGCCGGTGGCGGTGGTGGAGGCTGACAGCTGGGTGGTGCCGGCGGAGACGGTGACGGGCAGCGTCACCGGGAGCAGGGCGCCCGGTGCCGGGGAGTCGCCCTGGGCGCCGATGTCACCTGAACGCACCTGTCCCAGCGCGCGGTCCTCGCTCGTGAACGTCGTGACGGCAGAGCTCCCGGGCTGCAGGTCGAACACCGGCAGCACCAGGGATGCCGGGCCCGCGGGCAGCGTGAACGACACGCGTCCACCCTGGGGCACGCCTGCGTAGCCGGAGCCGGAGAAGAGCGCCTCTCCCGTCCACAGGGACGGCGGGACGACCGCATGCGCTCCGCCACTGAGGCCGGCCGTCTCCGCCTCGATGCTGGTCGTGCCGATGCGCTGGCTGATGGTGGCGGTCCTGGCGAGCGCCGCGACGTCGGGGTGCGCGTCGAGCGCCAGCATCGCGAGCAGCCCGTGGATCGTGGACTCGGCGCCGGAGTTGTGGTTGACCGTGCCGTTCCCGGAGATTCCGTCGTAGGTGACACCGGTGGCAGGGTCGTACATGGGGACGCCCGCCGGGTTGGCGCCGAAGAACCACGCACCCACGATGCCCGCGAGGCGGTGGGCCGCCTGCTGGCGACTGCCCTGGGCGGTCGCGATGAGCGACTCCAGGCGGGAGTCGGCGCCATAGGCGATCTGCGAGCTGTCGCCGCGGGTCGGCAACCGACCGTTGTCCGGGCCGCCCGAGGTCAGCAGCCAGGGGTCGAAGGTGAAGGAGTCGGTGGCCGCGACGTCCGACAGGTGGGGGTCGCCCAGCACCGTCGAGGCTCGGGCCAGTGCCGCCGGCATCTGCGAGGCCCAGGCGTGCCAGATCGATCGGGAGAGCGCCCAGGGGCGGACCGCGCCGAAGGGCCAGGTCTGGGCGTCGCCACCCGAGAGGTCGGCCACGCCCTCGCTGAGTCGGGTCAGTGCGGTCCGCGCCGCCGGCGAGCCTCCGGCTTCGACATACGCGGACAGGCCGAGGACTGCCTCGGCACTGGCGTCGGCGCCGCTGGCGATGAGCCACGCGGGGGCTCGCTGGCCGTCGATGGACAGGTACTGGCCGTAACGCGCCAGGCACTCGCGATCCAGTGCGCTCACGGCAAGGTCGAGTCGCTGGCGCAGGAAGGAGCCGAAGGCAGGGTCGGTCGTCCGGAAGGCGGCGTAGCCCTCGCCCAGGGCCCAGATGGAGCGAGCCAGCCAGTACGACGCGTCGCTGTCGGAGGGGTCCGGCAGCTCCTTCGGCTGGGGGCTGGGGTTGAGCGTGCCGTCCGGTTGCATCCACAGCACGACGTTGCCCGCATTCGCCCCGGAGGAGGTCTGCAGGTACGTCAGTCCTCGGAGGAGCTCGTAGGCACGGGCCCGGCTGGACGACGCGCCGGTGGCTCGCCAGTGACGCAGGTAGACCACCGCGGCTCGGGACATGTCGTCCGCGTTGTAGGCGCCCTGCCCGTAGGTGTTCGTCGCGGGGTCGTAGCTGCCGCCGCCGACGTGGCGGAACCCGCCGGTGCCGGTGGGCTCGGCATACGTCCACAGGGTGCCGATCTGTGGTTCGCCAGCGAGGTGGTAGGTGGTGTGGCCGGACTGGCTCGGCGGCGCGACGCGGGCGCCCAACCAGTCGAGGTGGGCCAGGTTGGTGAGGGGCGCGGTGCTCGACCGCGACGTCGACGCCAGGGTGGTGGAGGCGGTGGAGGCTTGGGCCGGGCCGGTGCCCGCCGACGCCGCGGCGAGGACGACGGTCAGGGTCGCGGCGGCGCCTACCACCCAGCCGCCGAGGCCGGGTCGCCTGCCGGAGCGCGTCGTGGTGGTGCCAGGTCGTCGGTCGGTCGCGAGAGTCATGCGGTCCTCATTCGGGTTGAGGTGCTGCGGAGGTGGTCGGGGATGGCGACAGTCCTGCCGTCGTGGGAGGCACGCGTCGCGGCGGCCGCGACGGCGACCGCGGCGGCTCCCTCGCGAACGGAGCTGTAGGGGGTGGTTCCGGTCGTGACGGCGCTGACCAGGTCGGCCATCGCCGCGCGCACGCTCTCTGCGTAGACCTTGGCCTTGGCGGACGGGCCCCCGAGGGTGAGCTGGACCCGGACGTGGTGGGGGATGTCGAGCGGCAGCCCGCGACCACGGGCGTGTGCCGTGCCCGCAGCGTCACGGTGCACCCTGGCCGTGATCCTGGCCTGGGCGTCGAGGCGGTATCCGTTGACGTGCATGACCTCGGCCACCCGCGAGGGCAGGTGCTCGACGAACCGCGCGCCGTCCTCGTTGGTCCAGGCGTCGATCGCGGCATCGATCGGGATCCACCCGTCGACGCGCACCTCGGCCGCCCCGTGGTCCAGGCGCATCAGCTGCCGCTCGCAGCGGTGGGCGTGGGTGAAGCTGTGCGTGTGGGTCGCCAGGACCTGTTCACCGTGCATGACCGTGGCACTCACCAGGTCGACCGGTCCGGTGTGGCTGCGTCGAGCAGCGCTGGCCTGGACGGCGGTCTCCGGGCGGTCGATGAGCATGGCTGCCGCATCGAAGAAGTGCACGCCGTGCTCTACGAAGATCCCGCCGCTGGCAGCCGGGTCCCAGAACCAGTGGGCCGGATCGAGGTCCTCGTCACTGGCGTCGTTGTCGAAGCTGAAGCTCTGGACCGGGCCGAGCAGGTCCGGCTGGAGCGCGGTCAGCGCCCGAAGGATCGGGTTGTAGCGGAGCACATGGTCGACGACCAGCACCCGGCCGCTGCGCTCCACCAGCTCGATGAGCTCGTGCGCCTGCCCCACATCGGTGGCCAGGGGCTTCTCGCAGAACACGTGACGCCCGGCCTCCAGCGCAGCAGCGGCGATGTGGGCGTGGGTCGCCGGCGGGGTGGCCACGACAACCACGTCGACGTCTGGACCGTCCAGCAGGGCCTCCCAGTCCGGCAGGCTGCGTGCACCGTGCCGGTGGGCCAGGGCCTGCGCCCGCTCGAGCACCGGGTCGGCGACGGCGCGTAGCTCCACACCAGGCAGGTCGGCGGTCACGTCGGCCACGAAGCCGGCGAACCGGCCTGCGCCGACGAGGCCCAGTCCGAGCGACGTCATCCCTTGACCCCCGAGCCGAGGTCGGAGCTGATGAAGTGCCGTTGGAAGGCCACGAACAGGGCTATGGCGGGTGCTGCGAGCACCACCGCACCGGCGAGGATCGCCCCGAACGGGTTGTCGGCCCGGCCGGCGACGTTGCTGATGTAGTTCGCGAGCGTGACGGCCAGCGGCTGCATGTCGGTCTGCTTGGTGACCAGGAAGGGCCACAGGAACTCGTTCCACGGCCCGATGAACGTCAGGAGCACCGCAGTGAGCAGGGCCGGCCTCACCAGCGGGAGGGCGATCGACCACAGGATGCGCAGCTCCCCGGCCCCGTCGAGCCGCGCCGCGGAGAAGAGCTCCTCGGGCAGCTGGAGGAAGAACTGGCGGAACAGGAACACCGCCGTGGAGTTGATCGCGAACGGCAGGATCATGCCCAGGTACGAGTCGGCGAGTCCGTACGTCCGCACGATCATCACGTAGATGGGGATGATGAGCAGCTGGAAGGGCACGATCTGGACGAGCAGCATGATGGCGAAGAGGGTGCCCCGGCCACGAAAGTGCAGCCGTGCCAACGCGTAGCCGCCCAGGATGCCGAACACCACGGTGCTGAGCAGGACCGCGCCGGTGAAGATCCCCGAGTTGACCAGCGACCGGAGCAGGTTCACCCGGCTGTCGATCTGGGCGTAGTTGTGCACGGTCAGCCCGGTCGGCACCAGGCCCTTCAGGGAAGGGTCGGACTTGGCTTTGAACGAGCCGACGAGCATGTAGTAGAAGGGAAAGAGGAACACCAGCGCGCCGAGCAGCAGCGCGGAAAAGCTCAGCCAGTGACCCTTGCGTCGCTTGGCGGGAGTGCTGTCGAGCATGTCAGTCACGCTCCAGAACGCGTCGGTTGATGAGCGAGATGACCAGCACGGCGATCACGAGGATGACCCCGATCGCGGCGGCGATGTCCGGAGCGCCCTGCTCGATGCCCTTCTGGTACATGAGGAACACCGGCGACGTCGAAGCCCCGTTGGGACCTCCGCCGTTGGTGAGCAGGTAGGGCTCGGTGAACAGGTTGGCGCCCGTGATCGTGGCCAGGATGACGACCAGGGTCGTCGCCGGGCGAACCCCGGGAACCGTCACGCTCATGAACGAGCGCACCGGACCGGCGCCGTCGACGGAGGCCGACTCGTAGAGCTCTTTCGGCACGTTCTGCAGGGCTGCCAGGTAGAGCAGGATGAAGAAGCCGAGCTGCTTCCAGGTCACGAAGATCGCGATGACCGGCATGGCCAGGCCGCTGTTGACCAGCCACGAGGGGTTCGGGGCCAGTGGCCCGAGCACGTTGTTGACCATGCCGTTGTTGCTGAACAGGAACAGCCAGACCGCCACCAGCGCCACGCTGGCCGTGACGTACGGGACGTAGTACGCGACGCGCAGGAACGTCCGGATGTGGGTGACCGAGTTCAGGGCGGTGGCGAGCACGAGGGACAGCACCACGGTGAGCGGGACGTTGATGACCAGGAACTCGAGCACGTTGAGGAACGACTGACGCACGGCCGGGTCGCCGAGCACCCGGGTGTAGTTGGAGAACCCGACGAACGGTCGGTCGACCTGGGCGCCGGGTGCCGCGAAGAAGTACCGGTGGAAGCTGATCCACACCGCGAGCCCCAGGGGGTACGCGAAGACCGCGGCGAGGAACACGGCATACGGGGCGGCCATGACGATCCCCAGGGGCTGGCGGCCCACGAGGGCCGTCAGCTTCCGGGGGGCGGGGCTGTGCGTGACAGCCCCGCCCGTTCGGGCAGCTTCAGTGCTCATGGTCTGGGCCCGGTCACGGCTGGCTGGCCAGCTGGTTGATCTTGTCGGCGGCCTGCGAGAGCGCCGCGTCGACCGGGGTCTTGCCGAAGATCACCGACGAGGAGTAGGCGTCACGGAACGTCTGCCAGATGGTCACCGAGTTCGCGATGTTCGGCACCTCGGTGGTCCGGGCTGCCTGGTCCGCGAACAGCTTGTACTCCGGGTGCGACGTGAAGTAGTCCGGGTAGGTCGCGGCAAGGTTCTCGCGCAGCGGCATCTGACCGGTCATCTGGAGCAGCTTGCCGTCCTGGTCCTTGCTGGTGGCGAACTTGAGCAGGTCCCAAGCGGTGCCCTGGTTCTTGCAGGCCGAGTAGATGGCGATGTTCTTGGCGTCGGAGAAGGTGTGGATCTGGTCAGGGCTCTTACCCGTGGAGGTGGGAACCGGCACGACGCCCCACTTGACCTTCTTGCCATACACGGAGATGGCCCAGGGGCCCACCACCGCCATGGCCGCCTTGCCATCGGCGAACGAGTCGCCGTTGTACGCCTCCTTGGGGGACAGCCCCGCGGAGTACATGCTGGCCCAGAAGTTCGCGACCTTCTTGCCGGCGTCGGAGTTGAAGGTGGCCTTGCCCTTCTCCACCAGCTGCGTGCCACCGGTCTCCGCGGCATACAGCGGGTAGAAGTCGAACCACGACTGGAAGAACTCGCTGCTCGGTGCGGGCCAGATGGCTGCCTGCGCCGCGCCGCTCGCCTTGATCTTGCGGCTCGTCGCGAGGAACTGGTCGTAGGTGGCGAGCGGCGGGTTGGTGGTGTCGATCCCGGCCTTCTTGAACAGGTCCTTGTTGAAGAAGATCATCACGGGGTTGGACTTCCAGGGGATCTGGTAGAACTTCCCGTCCGAGGACTTGTACTGGTCCGCTGCCTTGCCGGTGCGCGCCTGCACGTATGCCGCGCCGCCACTGAAGCCGTCGAGCGCCACGAGTCCGCCCTGCTTCTGGAACTGCGGCACCGCCGCTGGTGCCGTGTTGAAGACGAGGCACGGCGCGTTGCCGGCCGTGATGGCCGCGCCGATGACCTCCTCAGAGGTCTTGCCGGCGGGAATCTCCTGGCCGGTGACGGTCTCCTTGGGGTTGGCGGCGTTCCAGGCCTTGATCATGGCCTGGCCCCAGGCGATCTCCTCAGGGTTGTTCGAGAGCCACACCTTGATCGGGCCCTTGGCCCCGGCAGCCGAGCTGCCACCGGTCGAGCCGCCGCCACCTCCGCAGGCCGCTGTCAGGCTCAACGCCACGACACCGACCGTTCCCATCACGAGCTTGGATCTCATTGCTTCTCCATTCGTCCGCGCTCCCGGGTGGAACGTCGTCGTTGTGCGGGCGCGGCGTGTGCCGCACCGGTGCTGACTGGGCCTGTCGATGCCCGGACCACGAGCGCTGGCGGGGCCAGCTCGATCGGGGTCGGCGGTGTGCCGTCGATGAGCTCCAGCAACCGGATGGCTGCGGCCGCGCCCCAGGCGATCGCGTCCTGCCGGACGCTGGTCAGGGCGGGCTGGAGGTGGGCGGCGATCTCCGTGTCGTCGAAGCCGACGATCGACAGCTGACCGGGCACGTCGACGCCACGGGACACCGCCAGCGAAAGACCCGCCATGGCCATGAGGTCGTTGGCGTAGATGACGGCGGTCGGCGGCTCCACGAGGTCGAGCAGCTGTCGCGTCGCCGCGGCCCCCGACTCGGCCGAGAAGTCCGTCTCGACGAACGGCGAGTCGGGCAGCCCTGCCGCGCGCAGGGTGCTGCACCACGCTTGCTTGCGCGACACCCCGTGCACCACGTCGCTCGGTCCGCCCACGTGGGCGATGCGCGTGTGGCCGAGGGCGATGAGGTGCTCGACGGCGGCGACGATGCCCGGCGCGTCGTCGGCGCCGACCACGGGCCAGTACGGGTTCTCGATCCCGGGGCCGACGATGACCGCCGGGAGCCCGATCTCGGCCAGGAGCGCGGGACGCTCGTCGTCCACCAGCAGGTCAGTGACGAAGACGCCGTCGACGCGGCCCTCGTCGGCCAGGCGGCGGTAGCTCTGCCGGGCCTTGTCCGGGTCGGTCACGACCTGCAGGAGCAACGCGTATCCCCGGTCGGACAACACGGTCTCCAGACCGGCGATGAAGGAGGGGAAGAACGGGTCGGCACGCAGGGTCTCGGGGCGCCTGGCCATCACCAGGCCCACCGCCAGGGCTTTCGACACCGACAGCGCCCGGGCCCGCGCACTGGGGGTCCAGCCCATCTCGCGAGCCACCTTCAGGATCCGCTCGCGGGTCGCCGGCGCGACACCGGGCCGGTCGTGCAGAGCGAACGAGACGGCACCCTTCGACACGCCCGCAGCGCGGGCCACGTCGTTGATGGTGGGGCGGGCCATGTCGCCACTAAACCGGTTTAGATGATGGTCTGTCAATGGGTAAACGAGGACGATCCGGAAAATTAGGGCACTGCGGCTCGGCCAAGGTGCTGGCACGACAGGAGGCCCGGACCAGTGGTCCGGGCCTCCTGTCGTGCCGCGCTGCTCAGCTGTTCCGCGTGGCTCAGGTCGTGCCGAGGTGGCATGACTTCCTCCCTGCGGGAGTCATGCCACCGCCGGCAGTCGCTCCGCCAGGAAGTCGAGCAGCGTCTGTCGGTCTTCCGGGCCGAACATGCCCGGACCGGCCACCAGTGCCGTCAGGCCGCTGGGCCGCAGGACGTGCATCCCGCCGACCTCGAGGTCAGCGACCCCGAGGGGGAGGAGGCCGTCGACGAAGCACAGGGCGCCGGTCACCGGGACGTTGTCGAGGCCGGCGGCCACGAGGATCAGCCGCAGCACCTCGACGCGCTGGGCGACGGCCCGCACAGCCGGGTTCATGACCCGCCCTCCGACGACGAGGTCGTCGCCGGAGCCGTCGACCCCGTCCGACGGACGGACCTCGATCGAGGCGTTCTTGAAGTGCAGCGCATCGATGACGTAGACGCCGGACGCCCCGATCGCGATGTGCTCGATGGGGCCGCGCCGACCGGGCACCCGCCGGTTGTGCAGGGTCAGGACGCCCTTCGCGGTCGCCGCGCCCAGAAGGGAGCGCACCGCCACGTGGGACTTGCTGACCTTCGGCTGGGACTGCTGGGTCCGGAACGACCGGACGGTCAGCAGGCGGCTGAACAGGCCCGCCCGGCGGCGGGGCGCCGCCGCAGGCATCGCCAGGTCCTGGACGGCTGCCGCTTCGTGCCGTGAGCGGCGCGTCTGCGCCTCGCCAGCAGCCGGGTCTGCCGTCGACGCCGGGGTCGCTGGAACGTCGATGGCGGGCAGGACCGCCGGCGCGGTCGCGGCTGCCGCGACCTCGGCCGGCAATTCCGCGACCTCGGCCGCCAGCGCGAGTGGCTCGTCCACCGGCTCGGCAACCGCCGTCTCGTCGACCAGCTCGTCAACAACCTCGCCAACGGGCTCGACCGTCCCGTCGAACGGCTCTGCAAACGTGTCATCAAACGTCTCGTCAACGGGGGGCGCGGCGGGGTCGGCCGGCCGTGACTGCTGGGACCGCGGCTTGCGTTGCGGCAGCGTGATCAGCTGGTCCGAGGCTGGGGCGTCCTGCCGCGCCGGGGCATCCGGCCCAGCTGCATCCGGCTCGGCGGAGGCTGGCTCGTCGGCGGGGACCGGTGCTTTGAGGGAGGACCACTCAGTCGGCACGTGCAGGACCTCGGGCGCGGGTTTGCCCGGCGTCGGCCCCGACCCTTCGCGCAGGGCTTTCAGCGTCGCCTCGATGATCATCGCGTCGGTCGTCCAGACGGCAGGAACGACGGCGGGACCGTTCCGCACGGCCTCGACCGGTCTGCTCTCGGGCCACTCGGCGGCCAGGCAGTCCAGGCACATCACACTCTCGTAGGCCGCGGCATACCCCGCCTGCTCGCCCGCCGGGACGAGCTCCCCACATCCGCACACTCCGGCGCGTTCCAACCTGACGATCTGAGGCACCATGGCGCCTACCCCCTTGGGTTTGAGATCGCCAATGTGGCACCGGGCGCTACCATCCGGCGGCCCTTTCTACCCCAAGGGGGCAGATTTGAGTACCAATCTTGTATACGTTTGGTTGAAACGGGTAAGGGTTTGCCCAATTCCGTCGCTGGATTGAAAACCCCGGCGTATAATCTCTCAGCCCTGAGTGCTCAGTGCCGACTCAAACGCCGACTCAATGCCGACTGAGTGCTGGTCGCCGCACTACCAGGTGACTTCCTTGCAGCTCGTGTGGGTGTCGGGCTCGACCTGGAGGGTGGCGTGCTCGACGCCGAACTGGCCGCGCATCACCTGCATGGCCTGGTCGAGCACCCCGTGGGCGTCAGCGTCCTGCGCGGTGACCAGATGGGCCGTCGCGACGTTCATGCCTGACGTCAGGGTCCAGACGTGCAGGTCGTGGACGTCACTCACGCCGGGGACACCGGCGAGGGCCAGGGCCACCGTGTCGGCGTCCATCCCGGCAGGGGCGTGCTGTCCGAGGACCACCAACACCTCACGTCCGAGCATCACGGCCCGCACCGCGACGAAGGCCGCGATGGCCAGGGCGACCCCGGTGTCCCACCAGGCGCTCCCGGTGGCCGCCACCAGCGCGCCGGCAGCGACGACGCCGACCGAACCCAGCGTGTCGGCCACCACCTCGAGGTAGGCGCCCCTGACGTTCAGGGACTCCGCGGCGCCTCCGCGCAGAAGGGTCAGGCACGCGATGTTCACGACCAGACCGACCGTGCCGACGACGAGCATCGGTCCCGAGGCGACCTGCGGGACGACCCCGATCCTCGCGACCGCCTCGACGGCGATGTAGCACGAGACGCCCAGCATGAGCAGGACCGCCAGACCGGAGGCGAAGACCTCCGCGCGGTAGGAGCCGAAGGTCCGCCGACCGGTGGTGTCGGGGCGGGCGGCGATCCGGGTCGCGACGAGCGCGGCTCCGAGGGCCACCACGTCGGCAGCCATGTGGCCGGCGTCGCTCAGGAGCGCCAGCGAGCCGGAGGCAAGGCCGGTGACCAGCTCGACGACGAAGAAGGCGGCGACGAGGACGAAGGCGGTGCGCAGCCGCCATCGGTGAGTCGCACCCGGGCGACCGTGCGTGTGGCCGCTCACGGCGCCACGCCATGCTTCACGCAGCGCATGTCCCGATCGTACGCGCCGCAGAGGTAGTATCGGATGAACCGGCCCCAGGCCGTGCCGCACCACCGGTGACGACTCCTCGAAGCCGTGCGGACCTCGAGCCCTGGTCGTCGGCTGCATGCGTGGGCGAGACGTCGGGGTTGGCCCGCCCAGCTGTCCCAGCACTGCGGGATCGCGGAGCGCACGGTCCTTCGGGCCTGGGCGGCTCGGCGTCCCATACCGCCCGGCCGCGCGACTGCGCGGCACCGTCGTTCCGCCCGGCCCGCTCGACCGCGGGCATCCTGAGGAGGAGTTCTTGGCTCAACGAGGCCAGCGCCAGTCCGGCGGCCAGCGCACCCAGCGGCGTGGTCGTCCCCTCGACAACGAGGGGATCATCCCGGTCCTCGCGCGGGCTGTGCGCGAGGTGGAGACGGACGCGCAGCGCGGACGCGTCAAGCCCGCGGGACGGGTCAAGTTCCAGGTCATCGCCCTGCTGGTGCGCGAGGAGCGGGCGCGGGTCAAGGCCGACCCCACCGTCACCCCCGCCGAGCGCGAGGCGCAGCTCAAGCGGCTCGACGGCGTCGCGACGATCCTGGCCAAGACCGCAGCGCGCGACACCTCGCTGCTCGCCCTGCTGGCCGAGGATGCCGTCGTCAGCGGCGCGGCAGCCGGCCTGCGCCGTGACATGTTGCGCGCCGCCGGTGCCGAGCCGGAGCCCGAGGTGGTCGAGGAGGCCGACCCCACAGCCACGACGGCCCCGCCGGAGCGGCGCGCCGTGCCCCAGTCCGTCGTCGCCCGCCAGCTCGCCAACCCCTTCCTCGCCCCCGACTTCAGCGCGGTCGCCACGCGCCGGCCGACCACGGGCCGACTGGCCAGCTGGGAGCTGCTCGGACCCCTCTTCAGGGCCTTCGAGTACGGCGGCGACTCGTCCTGCATGGACCTGCCCGAGCCGGACCACGTCCTGCGCGGGGCCGGTGAGCTCCAGCTGATGCACCACCAGGGGCAGGTCGTCGCTGCCGCCGCGGCCGGCCACCGGAGCTTCCTCCTCGCGGACGAGCCGGGTCTGGGCAAGACCGCGCAGGCGCTGCTCGCCGCCCAGGCCGCGAACGCCTACCCGCTCCTGGTCGTCGTCCCCAACGTGGTCAAGGCCAACTGGGCCCACGAGGCCGAGCTGTGGACCCCGAGTCACCCCGCGACGGTCATCCACGGCAACGGGGACACCATCGACGGCTTCGCCGACATCGTCGTGGTCAACTACGAGGTCCTCGACCGCCACGTCGGGTGGCTCGGTGACCTCGGCTTCCGCGGGATGGTCGTCGACGAGGCGCACTTCATCAAGAACAAGACCTCGCAGCGCTCGCAGCACGTCCTGCAGCTCGCCGAGCGGATCCGCTCGCGCACCCCCAACCCGTTGCTCATGGCGCTCACGGGCACCCCGCTGATCAACGACATCGAGGACTTCCGCGCGATCTGGCAGTTCCTGGGCTGGATCGAGGAGAAGAAGCCCCGCCACGCCCTCATGGCCGCGCTCGAGGAGACCGGCCTGACCCCCGCGGACTCCGGGTTCTACGCGGCGGCCAGGGCGAGCGTCATCGACCTCGGCATCGTCCGTCGCCGCAAGGTCGACGTCGCCGCCGACATCCCCGCCCGGCGTGTGGCGGACCTGCCCGTCGAGCTCGACGACGACGCCGGCCGGTCCATCCGGGCCGCGGAGCAGGAGCTGGCGCGGCGCCTGGTCAAGCGGTACCACGCGGCGCTCGCTGCCCGCACGTCCGGAGTCGTCGTCGAAGGGATCGACCACGACCTGGTGCGCCGGGTCGCGACCTGGGAGCGCGAGGAGGGGAGCAAGGCCAAGTCCGGCGACAACGTGTTCACCGTCATGCGGCAGATCGGCCAGGCCAAGGCCGGACTGGCCGCCGACTACGCCGGACAGCTGGCGCGCAGCGTCGGCAAGGTCGTGTTCTTCGCCAAGCACATCGACGTCATGGACGTCGCGGAGGAGACCTTCGCCAGGCGCGGTGTCAGGTACGCCTCGATCCGCGGCGACCAGAGCGCCAAGGTGCGCAAGGCGAACATCGACGCCTTCGTCAACGACCCCGACGTCGCGATCGTCGTCTGCTCGTTGACCGCCGCCGGCGTCGGCATCAACCTGCAGGTCGCCTCGAACGTCGTGCTGGCCGAGCTGTCCTGGACGGCGGCGGAGCAGACCCAGGCGATCGACCGCGTCCACCGCATCGGCCAGGACGAGCCGGTCACGGCCTGGCGCATCATCGCCGCCCAGACCATCGATGCCAAGATCGCCCAGCTCATCGACAGCAAGGCCGGGCTGGCTGCCCGGGCCCTCGACGGTTCCGACGACGAGGTGGGCTCGTCGGCGGACGTGCAGCTCGAGGCTCTCGTGGCACTGCTCGTCGACGCCCTCAGCGAGGAGCTCGGAGCCGCCGACGGTGCGGACCGTGTGGTCGACGAACCTGTCGTGGGCGGTTCCACCGTCACGGCCGCTGGGCCGTCCGGCGCTGTGGCCGTGGCTGCGCCCGTCCCGACGCTCGACCTCTTCTCCACGACGGAGCTGTCGGCCACTCAGTAGCCGCGGGCGCCGCGTCGCTAGGCGGGCCAGCGGTTGCGCGTGATCCGGCCGCCCAGGACCGATGCCGTCATGGCGACCGGTCCGTCCGGCAGGACGAACAGCTCGTACTCGCCTTCGGCCACCGACGGGTAGACGAGGGTGTGGATCACGCCATCGCCCTCGGGTCGCGCGACCACCGCGACGTGAGGGTATGCCGGGTGGGCGTGTAGGTGCCTGTCCCCGCCACCGTGCGAGTGGTCCTGGGAGTGGCCCCTGGAGTGGTCGTGCGAATGGTCATGGGAGTGGGCGTGCGAGTGCGTGTGGCCATGCGTGGCACCGACCGGGCGGAGCTCCACCTCGAGCCCTTCGGTGTCCGTCGGCATGACCACCACGAGGGCGCCCACGTCCCCGCCGATGTCGAGCAGGACCGGTCCCTGACCGGCATACGGGTTCTCGCTGTTGCCGCCCATGGCGGCCTCCTTGCTGGTTCGTTGCTGCTGTCGCGGGCCGTGGCGGGCCGTGGCGGCACCCGGCTGGTGGTCCCCGGGCGCCGCCACGACGCTCTCAGCCCCCGGGGGTCCCGGGAGTGGTCTGGTACCCCCCGGCCGGGTGGCCGAGGTAGGGGAACGCGTCGAGATATGCCGCGTTCGTGTTGGAGGTCCCGTCGGTGACGACACTTGCCGCCCCGTCCGGGACGAAGGTCGGGTCGACCAGCGGGATCGTGGCACCGGCCACCGCCCGCAGCTCGATCGTCACGACGTCGTCGATCACCCGCCGGCCGTTGGGGAAGCCGGCCGCGTCACCCGCGACGAGGCCGATCGGGTTGGGGTTGGTCGTGGTCGGGGGCACCGCCACGTTGAGCCGAAGCATGTCGGCCTGGGTGCTTCCGGTGTAGTTCTGGAAGCCGGGCACGACGCCCTTCGGGATGCCGGTGAGCAGGATGGCGAGCAGGTCGGCCCGGTCCTTGGTGTACGCCGCCAGGTGCGGGAACACTCCCGGATAGAGGGCAGGCAGCAGGCGTGCCAGCTCAGGTCTGGCGACGTAGCTCGCGTAGTGGGAGTCGTCGTGGGGCGCGCTGGAGTTCCAGCGGTCCTTCTTGGCCATCGGGGTGATGACCTCGTTGAACAGCGGGTTCCCCAGGCGGGAGACCTGGCTGTACGGCCCGCGCCAGGAGTGGCTTCCTCGCTCGGCGTCCCAGATCCGCGACTTCTGCCGGCTCGCCGTGGCCCAGACTCCGATGACCGAGCCGGGGTCGAGCGGGTCCGTCGGCGTCGTGCCCCGGCGGGTGAGGTCGGAGATCGGGACCTGGAGCGCGATGCTGTGGACGTTGAGGCCCTGGGTGCCGTTCACGCCCACGGCAGCCGCAGACGGGATGAGGTGCAGCATCTGGAAGGGCCGCAGCGTGCCGAGGTCGAAGATGCTCCCGAGGTCGACGTGGAAGCCCTCGGCGCGTTGTCCCGCGAACACGGTGCGGCCACCCTGGATCGAGTGCACCGCCTGACTGGCCAGTGCGGTGTAGCTCGGGGTGCTCCGCGGGCCGATGTTGACCGGGGGACAGGCAAGGTGGCTCGCCAGCAGCCGGGCTCGGTCGCCGCGCGCCACCCGGGTCACGGAGTACGACTGCGGACGGTTCCAGGCCGGGGAGTCGATCGAGTCGATCGGACCGGTGTTGTAGAGGAAGGTGGAGTCGTTGCGGACCTTGGTGCGGAACCGGAACTGGTACGTCACGTCGGGTCTGGCGTCGCCCCGGTTGCTCACGTGGATCTCGTAGAGCACCTCGTCCCCGAACTCGTAGAAGTTCGGCCCGCCCTGGGGGTTCTGGAACGGGATGAAGTTGGCGAGCAGGGTGACCGTGTCGGGCTTGTCAGGGCTGACGAAGGCGTAGACGTCGGTGTTGTCGGCCACCGGGTCCTTGGAGACCTCCGGAGCCTCGCGGTGAGAGGACATGGGTCACCTCCTCGCGGCCCGGGTGAGGCGGCGGACCAGGTCGGCGTCCTGCACGACCACCTCGTCCTCACCGAACAGGATGGCCACGCGACCCGTCGTCACGTCGTCGATGTAGGCGACCAGTGGCTGGCCGTCCGGCTTCGCTGCGTCCGGGCTGGAGGCGTGGGGGGCGGCCAGCGCCCCAGGTGCGGCTGCGACAGCCGCTGCAGCTGCGGCGCTCGACCCGGCCGCAGCCAGGAAGATCCGCCGGGATGTATCGCTCATGTGCTGACTCCTTCAGAGGGCGCGGGCACCCTGAACCCACGCGTGCGGGCGGCCAGGCCAGCGGGGGCATCACCTCGTCGCTGACGTGACCCACCTCACATTCGATGCCGGTCGTCAGACGGATGGGTCCCGCCAAGAGACGAAATTTCTGCGTGCTCTGCCGGATGGGCCGCCGTGTCAGTCGGCGTCGGCCGTACGCAATCCCTCGGCGAGGCGGTGAGCGGCCGCGGCCACGGCGTGGCCCAGGGGGACGGTGCCCTGACCCACCTCGAACTGCGCGCCCCCGCCGACGTGCACGGTGAGCCGCGGCCGGGCCGCGCGCAGCGCCGCCACGGTCTCGCGCGCGGGCAGCACGTCGGCTGCCGTGGGGACCCCGAGGACCACGACGGCCGGCTCGTGGTGCTCGACCACGGCGACCCAGTGCTGCGCAGGCAGGTCGGCGCCGAGGTACACGACGTCGACGCCCGCCCGCCGCAGGACCACCGAGAACGCCAGGATGCCGAGCTCGTGGTGTGACCCGCGGGCCAGGCCGACGGTCACCCGCGGCCCGCGCGGTGCAGTCGACACCGCCTCCATGGCTGCCCCCAGCCGCCGGTGGAGCGTCGCGCTGACGACGTGCTCCCCGGCGACGTCGACCCGCCCGGCCTTCCACTGGTCCCCGAGCATCTGCAGGGCTGGCATCAGCCAGGTGTCCACGACCTGTTCGAAGCTGCCGGCTGCGAAGGCCCGGTCGACCGCCTCGCCCACGGCGGCCGGATCCATCTCGGCGGCGCCGCGGGCCAGCGCCGTGACGTCCCAGGCTCCTGCGGCCACGGGCGCGTCCGGATCAGGCCCACCTCCCGGCGCCCCGGTGCTCCGCACGTCGCCCTGCCCGACGACCCCAGAGCTCTCCGCCGCTGCGCTCGCGGCACCTCCGCTCCCGGCCCCCGTCGTGGCCGACAGGTAGGCATCCCACGGCTGCTGCCGGGCCTGCGACGCGGTGTCGGTGGTGTCGGCGCGCAGGTGCTCGGCGGCCTCGCGCGGCGACCAGCCGGCGGCCACCAGGGCGCCCATGGCCCGGAGCAGCTGGAGTCCAGGCTCGTCGTACAGCCGGTAGCCGCCCTCAGTACGGACCGGCGTGACCAACCCGTAGCGCCGTTCCCAGGCGCGCAAGGTGGCGGACGGCACGCCGGTCAGTCGAGCGGCGTGCCCAATCGTGTACACGGTGGCAGGGTCCCACATCGCTCATGGGCAGCGTCCCGGATCGGCATCCAGCAGCGTCCGGGACCGGTGCTCGGCGACGCTCCGGGAGCGTGCTGGGCGGCGCTCCGGATCCTTGGGCAAACCATGGACAGCAATCGCCTCGTGGGGCTCTGCCTGCTGACAGGATGTGGCCATGAGCCAGCCGGTCCTGCCGCAGCCGGCGGTCGGCTGGGCGGCATACGGGCGGCTGGTGCAGTGACCCAATCCATCCGGTGGGGCGCACCGAACCACTGTCGACCCGTCACCCAGAACGGATGGACCACCATGCCTGCACCACGCCGCGCCGTCATCGGCAGCGGGATCGCCGGACTCGCCGCAGCCCACGTGCTCAGCACGCAGGGTCCGGTCACGCTGTACGAAGCCGACGACCGTCTCGGCGGCCACGCCGACACCCACGAGGTGGAGGTCCATGGCCGCACGATCGGTGTCGACACCGGTTTCATCGTGCACAACGACCGCACCTACCCGACCCTGCTGCGGCTCTTCGCCGAGCTCGACATCGCGACGCAGGAGTCGGACATGAGCATGTCCGTCCGCGACGACGAGAGCGGCCTGGAGTATGCAGGGGCGCGGGCGGCCAGGGGCCTCTTCCCGCGGCTGCGCAACCTGACGGACCCGGCCTACCTGCGCATGCTCACGGAGGTGAAGAAGTTCCACCGCGAGGCGCGAGCGGTGCTGGCCCGGGAGGCCACCGACGCCGACCGCGACGAGACGCTCGGTGCGTTCGCCGCGCGCTGTGGTTTCAGCCCCTACTTCTCGCGCCACTTCCTCGAGCCGGTCGTGGCCGCGGTCTGGTCCTGCGACCCGGCGGTGTCACAGGAGTACCCGGCCCGCTACCTCTTCGAGTTCCTCGACCACCACGGCATGCTCACCGTGTTCGGTTCGCCGACCTGGCGGACCGTCACCGGCGGGTCCCAGCGCTACGTCGAGGCGCTGGCCGCGGGTCTCGCCGACCTCCGGCTGTCCACCCCGGTCCGGTCCGTCCTCGAGACTGCCGACGGGGTCGTCGTCACGGACGCCCATGGTCACAGTGAGTCCTTCGACTCCGTCGTGATCGCGGCCCACCCGCACCAGGCGCTGGCCATGCTGGCAGAGCCGACCCAGGACCAGCGCGACGTCCTCGGGGCAATTCGCTACTCCACCAACATCGCCCAGCTGCACACCGACGAGTCAGTCCTGCCCCGGTCTTCCGGTGCCCGAGCGTCGTGGAACTACTGGCGACGCGCCGGGGTCAGCGGGACCGGCGTGCTGGTCACCTATGACCTCACCCGGCTGCAGCGGCTCGACGTGCCGGATCGTCGCTTCCTCGTCACACTGAACGGCGTGGACTGCGTGGACCAGAGCCTGGTCATCGACACGATGAGCTATGAACACCCGCTCTACACGCCGGAATCCGTTGCAGCGCAGCGGCGTCTGCCGCAGCTCAACTCGGCCCGGGTCGCCTTCGCCGGCGCGTACCACGGATGGGGCTTCCACGAGGACGGCGCCCGGTCGGGTGTCGCCGCGGCGGCTGCCCTCGGGGTTCCCTGGAGCGTCGCAGAGCCCCACGCCGGGGTGGCCGCCGACGCCGACATCGCCGGGGTCGCCGAGGTGACCGGGACCGCCGGACGCGCGCAGCTGCTCGGTGAGCGGGAGGCGGAGGGCGACCTGGAGGAGGTGGGCGCACGGTGAAGGCCTCTGCGTCCACGCGCATCTACGCGACCTCGATCGTCCACTCGCGCACGTCGCCGATCCAGCACCGGTTCACCAACCGCAGCCACACCTGGCTGGTGGACCTCGACGACCTGCCGCGCCTGGGTCTGCTCCGCCGGCTCGCCAGCTTCGAGTCCCGTGACCACCTGGGCACTGCGGCGCGCAGCCTGCGCGAGAACCTCGACACCTTCCTGGCCACCCAGGGCGTCGACCTCGAGGGCGGCCAGATCCTCATGCTGACGATGCCTCGCGTCCTCGGCACGGTGTTCAACCCGATCAGCGTCTACTGGTGCCACACCCCTGACGGCCGCCTCGCCTGCAACGTCGTGGAGGTCCACAACACCTACGGCGACCGGCATGCGTACCTCGTGCACGCCGACGAGCACGGTCACGCCGAGGTGGACAAAGCCCTGTACGTCAGCCCGTTCAACGACGTGTCCGGCCGCTACCGGCTGACCATCCCGGCTCCCGGTGACAAGGTCCACGTCCGGGTCGTCCTCGAACGCCCGGGTCAGGACCCGTTCGTGGCCGGCCTGCGTGGACGCGCCCTGCCGGTGCGGACCGCCACGGTCGTGCGGCTCGCGATCACCCAACCCCTCGAACCCCTTGCCGTCGCAGCGCGGATCCGCTGGCTCGGCATCCGCCTGTGGTTGCGCCGCCTTCCGGTGCAACCGCGCCCTTCCCACCACCAGGAGGCCGTCCAGTGACCACCGCCGCCGCACGCCTGTCCACCCGGCCCGTGATCGACGCCAGCCGCTGGCCCGACCTGACCGCCCGCCGCGCCAAGGCGCGGCGGGCCGTCGAGGGCGCCGTCGCCCGCCGGATCTTCCTCTCCGTCGCGCGGCGCCTGCCGGTCCGCATCCAGCTCGGCCGTGAGGCCATCGTGGGCGGTGCCGCCACCGACCCCCAGGCGCCGCTCATGGTCCTCGACCGCCCCGACGCTTTCTTCGCGGCGCTCGGGGCGGGGGGACTCATCGGCTTCGGCGAGTCGTACATGGCGGGCGACTGGCACGCCGACGACCTCGGCGGCCTGCTCGAGGTGTTCGCCGCCCAGATGGGCACCCTGATCCCCGAGCCGCTGCAGAAGCTCCGCGCCTTCTACGTCGCCCGTGCGCCGCGCACCGAGCGGAACACGACGCAGAACACCCGCAGCAACATCGCCCGGCACTACGACCTGTCCAACGACATGTTCGCCACGTTCCTCGACGCCACCCTCAGCTACTCCTCGGCGCTGTTCACCGGCGACGAGCAGTCGGGTCACGCCGTCGCGGGGGAGAGCGTCACCACGAGCACTCCGCGGCTGGCGCCCACCTGGGACCAGCTCGCGGACGCCCAGCGTCGCAAGGTCGACCGGATGCTGGACTCCGCCGGGGTGGCCCAGGGCTCCCGCGTCCTGGAGATCGGCACGGGCTGGGGTGAGCTCGCCATCCGCGCCGCCGCCCGGGGCGCCACCGTGCTGTCGGTGACGCTCTCGAGCGAGCAGCAGGCCCTCGCGCGTGAGCGCATCGCCGCCGCGGGGTACAGCGACGCCGTGTCGGTCGAGCTGCTCGACTACCGCCTGGTCGAGGGTGAGTTCGACGCCGTCGTGTCCGTCGAGATGATCGAGGCCGTGGGGCACCAGTACTGGGCGGAGTACTTCCGCAAGATCGACAGCGTGCTGGCGCCCGGCGGCAAGGTCGCCATCCAGGCGATCACCATGCCGCACGACCGGATGGTGGCCACGAAGTACACCTACACGTGGATCAACAAGTACATCTTCCCCGGCGGGTTCCTCCCCTCGACCGAGGCGATCGTCGACGTCAACCGCGACCACACCACCCTGCACGTCAGCGAGCGACTGTCGTTCGGGCAGCACTACGCCGAGACGCTGCGGCTCTGGGACGAGCGCTTCCTGTCCTCCCTCGACCGGGTCCGCACGCTCGGGTTCGACGAGGTGTTCGACCGCATGTGGCACTTCTACCTCGAGTACTCGCGGGCCGGTTTCCGCTCGGGCTACCTCGACGTCCAACAGCTCGTCCTGGAGCGGGAGCAGGGCCGATGACCACCATGGACAGAGTCGAGTCCCCTACTGCCGCTGAGGCATCCGGCATCGCGGGCGAGATCGCCGCCGCGCTGGCACCCTTCGTGGGCGGTGACCTGCCCGTGCGCCTCAGCGCCTGGGACGGCAGCGCGGCGGGCCCCGCCGACGCGCCGCACGTCACCCTGCGGTCGCCGCGGGCGCTGCGTCGGCTGCTGCGCCACCCGGGGGAGCTCGGGGCGGCCCAGGCCTACGTCACCGGCGAGCTCGATGTCGAGGGCGACCTCGATGCAGCCCTCACGCACGTGTGGTCGGTGGCCCAGCAGCGGCAGCTCAGCGGCATACGGCCCACTCCTGCGGCGATCGCCGCGCTGCTCAAGGTCGCCCGCTCGGCCGGCGCCATCGGGCTCCCGTTGCCGGCTCCGGCCAGCCAGGCGGTGCTGAAGGGCCGCCTGCACAGCGTGGGGCGTGACCGTGAGGCCATCCACCACCACTACGACCTGTCCAACGACTTCTACAGCCTCATCCTCGATCCGCACATGGCCTACTCCTGCGGCTACTGGCGGTCCACCGCCTCCGACTACACCGTCGAGGACGCCCAGCGCGACAAGTTCGAGCTGGCGGGGCACAAGCTCGGGCTGGGCCCGGAGTCCAGGCTGCTCGACGTCGGCTGCGGCTGGGGCTCCATGAGCCTGTATGCCGCGGAGCACTTCGGCGCGCGGGTCACCGGGGTGACCATCGCGGCCGAGCAGAAGAAGTTCATCGATGCGCGGATCGCGGAGCGCGGGCTCCAGGACCGCGTGGAGATCCGGCTGCAGGACTACCGGGAGGTGCCTGACGACGGGTTCGACGCGGTCGTGTCGCTCGAGATGGGCGAGCACGTGGGCCAGCGCAACTACCGGACGTATGCCGCGGTGCTGCACGACCGCGTGCGTCCCGGTGGTCGCGTCCTGGTGCAGCAGATGTCGCGCCGCGGCCGCCATCCCGGGGGCGGGCCGTTCATCGAGTCGTTCATCGCCCCGGACATGCACATGCGCCCGGTGGGCGAGACCGTCGACCTCATCGAGAGCTCGGGTCTGGAGGTGCGCGACGTGCACGCCCTGCGCGAGCACTACGTGCGCACCGTGGCCGCCTGGCACCGCACGTTCGAGGACAACATCGACCAGGTCGTCGGCCTCGTCGGCGAGGAGGTGGCCCGGGTCTGGCGGCTCTACCTCGTCGGCGGCGCGATGGCTTTCCGCGACGGCCGCATGGGAGTCGACCAGATCCTCGCCGTCCGCCCGGACGACGGCGCCTCCGAGCTCGAGCCGGTGCGTCCGGCGGCCTGGTCCTGATGTTCGACACCACGAACTTCCTTGCGGTGGCCGGCTTTTCACTCCTGGCCGTCGTCGTGCTCATGGTCGGCACCGCTGTCGAGGGCCATCGCCAGGGCCGGGTCAGCGTCGTCGACACGACGTGGGGTCTGGGGTTCGTGGTCGTCGCCGCGGTAGCTGCTCTGGTGGGCGACGGCGCGGGCTGGCGTCGGCTGCTGCTGTTCGTCGTCGTCGCCCTGTGGGGGCTGCGGCTGGCCAGGCACATGCACCAGCGCAACCACGGCAAGGGTGAGGACCCGCGCTACGCGCAGATGCTGGCGCAGGAGAGCGGCAACCCGACGCTGGTCGCGATCCGCAAGGTGTACGGAGTCCAGGGGCTGGCGGTGTGGTTCGTCTCGCTGCCGATCCAGGTCAGCGCGGCGAGCGGCACGGGGGTCGTCCCCGTGGCTGCCGTCGGGCTCCTGCTCTGGCTGCTCGGGGTCACCTTCGAGGCGCTGGGGGACAAGCAGCTGAAGGACTTCAAGGCCGACCCCGCGAACAAGGGCACGGTGATGGACCGCGGGCTCTGGTCCTGGACGCGCCACCCCAACTACTTCGGCGACTCCTGCGTCTGGTGGGGGATCTGGCTGGTCGCGGCGAGCGCCTGGCCCGGTGTCCTGACGGTGCTGTCGCCGGTGGCCATGACCTACTTCCTCGTGTTCGCGACAGGGGCGCGGCTCCTCGAGAAGCACATGGCCGAACGCCCGGGCTACGCGGCCTACCAGCAGCGCACCAGCTACTTCCTGCCGCGCCCGCCACGGCGCTGACCCGCACCAGACGGGGGCAAACTCCCGCAAACCCACGCCAGAACCGCTACTGTCCTCGATTGGCGGGCAGGGCGCCACGAGTCGGGTGAGCGGAGGTGGACTTCGGTGGACGCTGCCGGGCTGGACGCTGCCGTCGCCGCGGCGAGGGAGGGTGACGGAGCCGCCTTCGGGCGGCTGTGGCAGGAGCTCTCCCCGCGGGTGGCCGGGTACCTGCGCTGGCACGGCGTCGCGGACGTGGAGGACGTCACGAGCGAGGTGTTCCTCGCGGTGTTCCGACAGATCGGGCGCATCTCGGGCGAGGGCGCAGCCTTCCGTGCCCTGGTCTTCACCGTGGCGCACCGCAGGCAGGTCGACTGGCACCGCCAGCGGACCCGTCGTGGACCCTGGCTGACGTTGGACGACGCCGGACCCGATCCGTCGGTGCCCTCGGCCGAGAGCACCGCCCTGGCGCTCCTCGCGCAGACCCACGTGCTCGAGGTGCTCGACACCCTCACGCCGGACCAGCGGTCCGTGCTCGTGCTGCGCGTGGTGGCCGACCTGACCCTGGAGGAGACCGCCGCGGTGCTCGGCAAGGACCTGGGCGCGGTGAAGTCGCTCCAGCACCGCGGCCTGGCGGGGCTGCGGCGAAAGCTCTCGCCCGGGCCGTATCCCTCGGACGTGCTCGCTCGATTGAACCCCCGACATGCCTGAACCCGAAGACCTCACCTCCCGCGGACTGCACGTGCCCGCCAGCGACCCGGCGGCGCCAGCCGTCGAGGCGTTGCGCGCCGTGGCATCCCACGGACCGGTGGCGGCCAGCGCCGAGCTGGCCGCGTTCTTGGACGACCCCATCGGTCAGGGCGCCGGCGCCACCCCCCTCTCCAGGAGCGACCTCGTGACCGTTGTCCGACTTCCCATCCGCCGTGCCAGCCGTGTCGCCGTCGCCGTGGGCGCCGCACTCGCGCTCGCCACCATGGGCGGCGTGGCCGTGGCCGCGACCGGTGGCGGCCACCACCGTGAGCCGGCCCAGGTCCGGCAGGACGACCCGGGCGACACCTCGACGACGTCGCAGGCCACCGAGACCGAGACCCCGTCGGGTGAGCCCTCGACGGACACCGAGACCTCGACGGACACCGAGACCACGCACCCCGAGGCGTCGGACACCGCAGATGCCGCCGACCCGGCCGGCGGGACGCACACGGCGAGCGGGACGCACACGGCCAACCCGATCGCGGCGGCCAACCACCACGACGGGGTCGGCAGTGACGACCAGCACGCCGACGTGAACGGGGGCGGTCCGGTGGACCACCACGCCCGGCACTCCGCGACCGCTCACGCGACCGGAGACAGCCACCGGCAGAAGGCTCCGTCCTCGAAGCACGGGGGCGGCTCGCACCGGCACTGACCCACGGGGCGCGGGGCTAGAGTCCGGCCGTGGACTGTCTCTTCTGCCGGATCGTCGACGGCGCGGTGCCCGCGACCGTGGTGCTCGACGAGCCGTTCACGATGGGCTTCCTCGACACCCGGCCGGTCTTCAAGGGCCACGTCCTGCTCGTCCCCAAGATCCACGTCGACACCCTCGTCGACCTCCCCGCGGAGCTGCTGCCGGTCCTGATGGGGGCGGCCCAGCGGATGTCCGCGGCGGTCGTGCGCGGCCTGGGGGCGCAAGGGTCGTTCGTCGCCGTGAACAACGTGGTGTCGCAGTCCGTGCCACACCTGCACGTGCACGTCGTGCCCCGGACCAAGGGTGACGGGCTGCGGGGCTTCTTCTGGCCGCGCACCAAGTACTCCTCGCAGGACGAGGCGCAGGAGTATGCCGCGCGGCTGGCCGCGGTTCTCGCGCCACCACCCGCCTGACCGGGGTCGGGGTCGGGGTTCAGAGCCTCGCTCGTCTGTCGGGGGATGCTGGCAGGATCAGACTCGTGCGCAGCCACTTGGTGACCTCCTCACCGCTCGGAGAGCTGACCCTCGTGGCGCAGGACGGCGCCCTCGTCGCGTGCCTGATGGACCTGCCCGACCGCCACCCGTCGGACGAGAGCCTGGGCGTGCTCGCCGAGGACGGGTCTGGCGACCCGGTGCTGGGTGAGGCCGCTGCCCAGCTCACGGAGTACTTCGCCCGGGAACGCACCGAGTTCTCGCTGCCCCTGGCGCCCGAGGGAGACGACTTCCAGCAGAGGGTCTGGGCGCTGCTGTGCGAGATCCCGTACGGCCAGACCCGCAGCTACGGTGACCTCGCCCGGGTGCTCGGCGACGTCAACCTCAGCCAGCGGGTCGGCTGGGCCAACGGCCGCAACCCCATCAGCATCATCGTGCCGTGCCACCGAGTCATCGGAGCCGACGGCGCCCTCGTCGGGTATGCCGGGGGACTGGAGCGCAAGCGCTTCCTGCTCGGCCTGGAGGAGCCACCCGCGGACGAGGCCGACCGCCTCTTCTGAGACTCGGTCCTCTTCCGAGATTCGGTCCTCCCTGAGACTCGGTCGCCAAGGCGTGAGACGACGGCGTGATGCGCATCGCATTCCCCGCACAGCTGCGTGGCGGCGGCATACCCGGGCTCGTAAGGTGGTTGACGAAAGTGGCTGGTTCACAGCACGCGTCAGCGAGGACGGCACACCCACCCGGGGTGGCCGTCCTTCGACTTTCACAGGAGAGTGTTGGCATGACCGCGCAGCAGGTACCCGCAACACCCCGCCACCGAGTCGTCGTGGTCGGATCCGGTTTCGGCGGCCTGTTCGGCACGCAGGCGCTCAAGCACGCCGACGTCGACATCACGCTGATCGCCAAGACCACGCACCACCTGTTCCAGCCACTGCTCTACCAGGTGGCCACCGGGATCCTCTCCGAGGGGGAGATCGCTCCGGCGACGCGTGAAGTCCTTGCGCGGCAGCGCAATGCGCGCGTCCTGCTCGGCAACGTGACCCACATCGACCTCACCGCGAAGACGGTGACCTCCCGGGTGCTCGACCGCGACACGGTGACCCCCTACGACACCCTGCTCGTCGCGGCCGGGGCGGGTCAGTCCTACTTCGGCAACGACCACTTCGCCCAGTTCGCCCCCGGCATGAAGTCGATCGACGACGCCCTCGAGCTCCGTGGCCGCATCTTCAGCTCGTTCGAGTGGGCCGAGCTGGCGAGCACCACCAAGGAGATCGAGCGACTCATGACGTTCGTCGTCGTGGGCGCCGGACCGACCGGGGTGGAGATGGCCGGCCAGATCGCCGAGCTGTCGCGCCGCACCCTGCGCAGGGACTTCCGCCGCATCGACACGAGCCGGGCGCGCATCGTGCTGCTCGACGCCGCGCCCACCGTGCTGAGCGCCTTCGGTGACCAGCTCGGCGCCAAGGCCGCCCAGCGGCTCGCCGAGATCGGCGTCGAGGTCCAGCTGGGCGCCAAGGTGACCGGGGTCGACGCCACCGGCATCGACGTCGAGGACGCCGACGGCACCCACCGCCGCATCGAGTCCGTCTGCAAGGTGTGGGCGGCCGGTGTCCAGGCCTCCGAGCTCGGCGCGCAGCTGGCTGCGCAGTCCGGGGCAGAGCTCGACCGGGCAGGTCGGGTCGCCGTCAACGACGACCTCACGCTGCCCGGCCACCCCGAGGTGTTCGTCGTCGGTGACATGGCCTCGCTCAAGGGCTACCCGGGCGTGGCGCAGGTCGCCATCCAGGGGTCGCGGTACGCCGCCGAGCAGATCCACCGCCGACTCGCGGGTAAGCCGGAGAAGGGACCGTTCGAGTACCACGACAAGGGCTCCATGGCGACGATCTCCCGGTTCAGTGCGGTGGCCTCCATCGGCAAGCTGCACTTCACCGGATTCATCGCCTGGGTGCTGTGGCTGGCGGTGCACCTCGTCTACATCATCGGTTTCAAGCACCGGCTCACCACGCTCCTGCACTGGACAGTGAGCTTCCTCGGCAGGGGACGGTCCGAACGCACAGTGACCGAGCAACAGGTGTTCGCCCGCACGGCGATCGAACAGCTCGGGTCGGGGTACGCCCCCTCGCTGCCGCGGGTCCCGGCCGACAGGCGACCGCCGACGCAGTCCGTCGCGCAGGCCCGCGAAGAGGGCAGCCGCGCCCTCTGACCGCGTCGCCCGCTGGTTGAGATTTCACGTGCGCGGCCGGGGACTCGCCTAGGGTGGCGCCATGCCGCTGGACTACCCGATCCACGAGATGACGCTGGCCAACGGCCTGCGGGTCGTCGTCTCGCCCGACCCCTCCGTCCCGACCGTCACCGTCAACATCTGGGTGAACGTCGGTTCGCGCCACGAGGTGAGCGGACGCACGGGCTTCGCCCACCTGTTCGAGCACCTGATGTTCCAGGGATCGCGGCACATCGCCAGCGGTGAGCACTTCACCCGGCTGATGGCCGAGGGGGGCCGGCTCAACGCGACGACGTGGTTCGACCGCACCAACTACTTCGAGACGGTCCCCAAGGGTGCCTACGAGCTCGCCCTGTGGATGGAGGCCGACCGGCACGGCTTCCTCCTCGACGCGGTCACCCAGGAGAACCTCGACAACCAGCGGGACGTGGTCAAGGAGGAGAAGCGCCAGCGGTACGACAACGTCCCCTACGGCAACGCCCTGATCGAGGTGTATGCCGCGGCGTTCCCCCCGGGCCACCCGTACCACCACCCCACGATCGGGTCCATGGAGGACCTCGACGCTGCCAGCCTCGAGGACGTGCACGCGTTCTTCCGCCGCTTCTACGGGCCGAACAACAGTGTGCTCACCCTGGTCGGCGACCTCACCCCCGAGGACGGCTTCGCCGCGGCGCAGCGCTACTTCGGCCACCTCCCTGCTTCGGCCGAGCCCGCTCGACCCCCCGTCGCGCCGCTCGAACCGGTCGACGAGCCGGTCCGCGTGGACCGGCTCGGGAACGTGCCGAACGACCGGATGCACATCGCCTTCCGGCTGCCGGTCGACAACACCGACGAGTTCTTCGCCGCGGGACTGGCCATCGACGCCCTCGGCGGCCTCTCGACCTCGCGGCTGGTGCAGCGGCTGGTCCGGCACGAGCAGGTGGCCAACGCGGTGCAGGCCCACGCCATGGGCTTCGTCGACGGGGTGTCGCTCGGCTTCCTGGTCATCGACGTCGCCGACGGGCAGGACCCGGAGGGGGTCGAGGCCGCGGTGGTCGAGGAGCTCGTGCGGTTCGCCGCGCAGGGGCCGACGCAGGTCGAGATGGAGTCCGCGATGGCACAGTCCGAACGCTCGTGGCTCTCGGCGCTCGCCGGCCAGGAGGAGCGGGCCGACCTGATCAGCCAGCACGTCCTGCTCCACGACGACAGCCAGTTCGTCAACACCTTCCTCGACCGCATCGGGCAGGTCAGCGCCGAGGACGTGCGCGCCGCGGCGGCCAGGTGGCTGCGCCCCGAGAGCCGCGTCGTGGTCCGTCACCTCGCCGTCCGCGACGAGGAGGAGGTGGCATGACGACGTCGACCGAGTCAGTCGAGGGACTCGCTGACGGGACCCCGCCGCGCCCGGAGGTGCAGCCCCCCGAGGGGTGGCGCTTCGCCACCCCTGCTCGGGACACCCTGGGCAACGGCATCGAGCTGCTCAGCTACGACATCCCCGGCCAGTACGTCATCTCCGTGCGCACCGTCCTGCCGTTCCCGCTGTCCGTGGAGCCCCGTGAGGTCGAGGGGGTGGCGACCATCATGGCTCGTCTCCTGGACGAGGGGACGGCCGAACACTCGCCGGAGGAGTTCGCGGAGCTGTTGGAGCGCAAGGGAATTGCCCTTGGCGCCTCGGTCACGGACGGGGGTCTGGGCGTCGACCTCGACGTGCCGAAGCGCCATCTCGGCGACGCCCTCGACCTGTTGCGACAGGCTCTCGCCGAGCCCGTCTTCCCCGAGCCCGAGGTGGACCGGCACCGCAAGACCAGGCTCGCCCAGATCGAACAGGAACGAGCGCTGGCGCCGCAACGCGCAGCGCAGGCCTTCATCGCCACGCACTTCGACGAGGGGGACCGCGCGTCGCGACCCACCGCGGGGACGACGTCGAGCATCACGGCGCTGACCCGCGAGGACATCGTGGCCTTCCACGCCGAGCGCGTGGGACCCACCGGCATGACCGCCGTCATCGCCGGCGACCTGTCGGGGCTGGACGTCCGCGAGCTCGCCGAGGCGACGCTCGGCACCTGGGTCAGCCCGACCCACGTCCCGGCGCCGGGGCCGACCGAGGCCCGACGTGCGCAGGACGCCGCCCGGGTGGTCTTCGTCGACCGACCCGGGTCGGTGCAGACCGAGCTGCTGGTGGGATGGACCGGACCGGACCGCCGCGCCCCCGCCGGCTGGGCGGCATACCCCGTGCTGGGGTTCATGGTCGGCGGTTCGCCCAACGCGCGCATCGACGCCGTCCTGCGCGAGGAGAAGGGCTACACCTACGGCATCCGCTCGGTGTTCCGACCCCGCCGCGTCGGCGGCCTGTTCCTCACCTCGGGCTCGGTGCGGGCCGACGCGACCGTGGAGGCGGTGCGCCTGCTCCTGGACCTGCTGGCATCGGGCCGGGATGGCTTCAGCGCCGAGGAGGTGCGGTCCGGCGTCGACTTCATCAGCAAGACCGCGCCCGGACGCTTCGCCACCGCGGACGCCGTCGCCGACGAGGCCGCGACGATGGCGCTGGACGGGCTCACCACCGACTTCACCTCCCAGACGCTCGAGGCGATGCGCGACCTGGACGGTGAGCGCCTCACCGCCGCCTACCGTGAGTGGGTGCAGGGGGAGTGGACGGTGGTCATCGTCGGCGACGCCAGCACGTATGCCGATGGGGTGCGTGAGCTCGGGATCGGCGACGTCACGGTGGTTCCCGCCTGAGACAAGGGTGACGGGTCAGGCGCGGGCGTCCGTGCCCAGCCGGGCCAGGACCTCCTCGTGCAGCAGGCCGTTCGTGGCGAGGGCGTTGCCGCCCCACGGCCCGTCCTTGCCTGCCAGCGAGGTGAACCGGCCGCCGGCCTCGGTGACGATGGGGACCAGCGCCGCCATGTCGTAGACGGCGAGCTCGGGTTCGGCGGCGATGTCGACGGCGCCCTCTGCGACGAGCATGTACGACCAGAAGTCGCCGAACGCGCGCGTTCGCCAGCAGTCGTCGGTGAGCCCGAGGAGCTCCTCCTGACGGTCGACGTGCCGCCAGCCCTTGAGGTCTGAGTAGGACATCGAGGCGTGGGAGAGGCTCGAGACCGCGGAGACATGGATCTGCTTGGCGGCGGCGAGGCTGCGCCCCGACCAGGCCCCGGACCCGTTGGCTGCCCACCAGCGACGACCGAGGGCGGGAGCCGCCACCAGGCCGAGCACCGGCATCTCGTTGTCGACCAGGGAGATCAGCGTCGCCCAGACGGGCACGCCGCGGACGAAGTTGTGGGTGCCGTCGATGGGGTCGATCACCCAGCGTCGGGGGCCGTGACCAGTGGTCTCGAACTCCTCGCCCTCGACCGCGTCCCGCGGTCGGGTCCGCTTGAGCTGGAGGCGCACCATCTCCTCGGCCGCCTTGTCGGCGTCGCTGACCAGCGAGAGGTCGGGCTTGGACTCGACGACGAGGTCGTGCGCCCGGAACCTGGCCATCGTGATGCGTTCGACGGCGTCCGCCAGGACATGGGCTAGGCGCAGGTCATCGTCGTAGGGCACCTTCCCACGCTAGCCCGTCGAGCCTGGCGGACGTGGGAGGCCTGTGTCGCGACCTCTCGCGGCGGATGCCAGGACGGAACGCACCTTTTATCACGAAACACGACCAAACGGGGGCAAAAGCCATCTCGGCCGAAGATCCGCTCACATCTCGGCGGCAGGACGATCACGTTTTTGTCTCGGGTTGGCCCAGAGCGTCGCGTTTGCTTCGTCCTTGCCCTTTCATGGGTGCCACGACACACGAACGCCCTGTGCGTTGCAGGGCTGTGCCCAACTCGGTGCTCAGCCTGGAACGACCGCCCACCATCTGGGCGGCAGACCCTAAGTAGGAGGACGTCAATGCGAGGAATTACTCGCACGGTGGCCCTGGTTGCTGGAATCTCGTCCGTCGCGCTGCTCGCTGCAGCCTGCGGTGGCGGCAACAGCGGCAGCACCACCAGCTCCAGTGCTGGCGGCAAGACCGGCGGCGCTGTCACGGTCCGCGGGTGCAACCCCCAGAACCCGCTCATTCCGAGCAACACCACCGAGACCTGTGGTGGCAACGTGCTTGACGCGATCACCGCCAAGCTCGTGCACTACAACCCTGAGACTGGTGCCCCCGAGAACGACATCGCGGACAAGATCAGCTCGACGGACAACCAGAACTTCACCGTCACCCTGAAGAAGGGCTACAAGTTCTCTGACGGCACCGAGGTCAAGGCCCACAACTTCGTGGACGCCTGGAACTACGCCGCCTACGGCCCCAACGCGCAGTCCTCCGGCTACTTCATGGAGCCGATCGAAGGCTTCGGCGCCACCCAGTGCACCGGCACCGGCACCGACCCGTGCGCGGGCGCCGGCAAGGCCAAGAGCAACAAGCTGACCGGTCTCGCGGTGAAGGACGACTACACCTTCACCATCAAGACGACCGAGAAGGTCTCCAACATGGCCGTCCGTCTCGGCTACTCGGCCTTCGCGCCGCTGCCGGACTCGTTCGCCAAGGACCCGGCCGCCTACGGCGAGAAGCCCGTTGGCGCTGGCCCGTACAAGCTCGACAGCTGGACCAAGAACACCGAGATCAAGCTCAGCAAGTTCGCTGGCTACTCGGGCAAGTTCGGCGGCAAGCTCGACAACATCACGTTCAAGATCTACCAGGACGAGGAGGCCGCCTACAACGACGTCATCGCCAACCAGCTCGACGTCACGGACCAGGTCCCCTCGTCGGCGATGATCGATGACAAGTACAAGACCGACCTGCCTGACCGCAACGCGAACAAGGCTGTCGGCGTCATCCAGACCATCACCTTCGCGCCGACCAAGGTCGACCCGAACTACGCCGACCCGAAGATCCGTCAGGCCATCTCCATGGCCATCGACCGTCCGACGATCATCAAGCAGATCTTCAACAACACGCGTAAGCCCGCCACCGGCTGGGTCTCCCCGGTCGTCGACGGCTACAAGGCCAACCAGTGTGGCGAGTGGTGCACGTTCGACGCAGCCAAGGCCAAGGCCAAGCTCGCCGAGGCCGGTGGCTTCAAGGGTGGCAAGATGACCCTCGCCTACAACGCGGACTCCTCGCACAAGGCGTGGACCGAGGCCACCTGCAACTCGATCAAGACGTCGCTCGGTGTCGACTGTGTCGCGACCCCGGTCGTGGACTTCGCCACCTTCCGCACGCAGATCGCCAGCCGCAAGATGAAGGGCATGTTCCGCACGGGATGGCAGATGGACTACCCGTCCATCGAGAACTTCCTCGCCCCGATCTTCAAGACTGGTGCATCGTCCAACGATGGTGACTACAGCAACCCCGAGTTCGACAAGCTCCTCAACGAGGCTGCTTCCCAGACGGACCCGGCTCAGGCCAACGCCAAGTACCAGCAGGCTGAGGCGCTGCTCGCCAACGACATGCCGTCCATCCCGATGTGGTACTCGACTGCCACCTTCGGCTGGTCCAACAAGGTCACCGGCGTGAAGATAACCGCATTCGGCACCATCGACTTCTCCAGCCTCGCGCTGAAGTAAGTCCCCCCGGACCGCCCACCTCAGGGTGAGCGAATCCAGATAGCGTCGTCGGCCTGCCGGCCTAAGTGCCGGCAGGCCGACGGCCTGTCCGGGGTCAGTCTGGGGTTACCCCTCCGGATGACTCCGACCCGTCCACAACGACTATGTTGTGACAAGCACCGGCGGGCACGTCCCGCCCCACGGCTTGTCCAGCCACGCCACCGGGATCACCCCACCTGATGGCGTCATAGAGAGGGAGGTGACGTGTACAAGTACATCCTTCGGAGACTCCTCCAGATGATCCCGGTGCTCCTTGGATCCACGTTCATTATCTTTGCCATGGTCTTCGCACTGCCGGGAGATCCCACGGCGGGCATGTGCGGTGAGCGCCCCTGCGCCCCCGCCTTCGTGGCCAAGTTCCGGCAGGAGCACAACCTCAACGACCCACTGCTGACGCGGTACGCCAAGTACATGGGCAACGTCGCCCACGGAGACCTCGGCACCACCTTCCGCAACATCAAGGTGGCGGACGAGCTCAAGCAGCGTTACCCCACCACCGCGAAGCTGGCCGGGATGGCGATCCTCCTGGAGACGCTGATCGGCGTGATCGCGGGAGTGCTGGCAGGCATCCGCAAGGGCAAGTTCATGGACAACCTGGTCCTCGTGAGCACCTTGTTCGTGATCGCCATCCCCATCTTCGTCATCGGCGCGACCCTGCAGTACTACCTCGGCGTGCGGTGGAAGATCTTCCCCGTGACGGTGTCGCCGGACGCGACGGTCTACGAGCTGCTGCTGCCCGCCTTCGTGCTGGGGAGCGCCTCGGTTGCCTACGTCGCCCGCCTGACGCGCACCAACCTGGTGGAGAACCTGCGCGCTGACTACCTGCGCACCGCCATCGCCAAGGGCCTGACGCGGCGGCGGGCCATCGGCCTGCACGCCCTGCGCAACTCGCTCATCCCGGTCGTCACCTTCATCGGCGCCGACTTCGGTGGGCTGCTGGGTGGCGCCATCGTCACCGAACGCATCTTCAACATCCAGGGCGTGGGCGGATACCTGTTCACCGGCATCCACAACCGCGACGGCGTGTCCGTCGTGGGCACGGTGACGGTCCTCGTGCTGGTGTTCCTGCTCGTCAACCTGCTCGTCGACCTCCTGTACGGCGTGCTCGACCCGAGGATCAGCCATGACTGAGGCATCGACCATCGCCGTTGGCGCCGAGACCAGCACCCCCGTCCCGGGGCACGACGAGGCCCGTTCGCTCACCTCCGACGCCTGGCGGTCCCTCAAGAAGAACCCCATCTTCTGGATCTCGACGGTCCTCATCGTGGCCTTCGTGCTGATGGCCGCGTGGCCGTCGTTGTTCACCAGCGTCGACCCGGCCGCCGCGGTGCTGAAGAACGCGCGTGAGCGGCCGAGCGCCGACGCCTGGTTCGGACGCGACATCCAGGGCTACGACATCTACTCGCGCACCATCTACGGTGCCCGCGCGTCGATCCTCGTCGGTGTGTTCGCCTCGATCGCGACCGTCCTGATCGGTGGCGCGATGGGTGTCATCGCCGGTTACTACGGTGGCTGGCTCGACGCCATCGTCTCCCGGATCACGGACATCTTCTTCGCCATCCCGCTGCTGCTCGGCGGCATCCTGTACATGGCGACGTTCCCCAACAACGTCGACTCGCCCTACCTCCTCGTGGTGGGCAAGGTCGTCCTCGTCCTGTCGATCTTCGGCTGGCCGGGACTGGCGCGGTTGATGCGCTCCAGCGTGCTGCAGGTGAAGCCCAACGACTACGTGCAGGCCGCTCGCGCCCTCGGCGCGAGCCCGTGGCGGATCATCCGCTCCCACGTGCTGCCGAACGCGCTCGCCCCGATGATCGTCGTGGCCACCATCAACCTGGGTGTGTTCATCGCGACCGAGGCCACCCTGAGCTTCCTCGGCATCGGGTTGACCCCGCCGGCGATCTCCTGGGGTGTGGCGATCTCCGACGCCATCGTGGCGCTGCGGACGACCCCGCACATCCTGCTGTTCCCCAGCCTCTTCCTGAGCCTGGCGGTGCTGGCCTTCATCATGCTCGGTGACGCCGTGCGCGATGCCTTCGACCCGAAGTCGCGCTGAGCGGGAGAGACAGACACATGACAACCTCTGAAACCATGGCCCAGGAGTCTGCGAAGTCCTCCGGCCAGACCTATTCGCCCCAGGACGGGCTGCTGCTCGAGGTGGAGGACCTCCACGTCGAGTTCCACACCCCGGACGGCATCGCCCGGGCTATCAACGGCGTGAACTTCGACCTCCACGAGGGCCAGACCCTGGCCATCCTCGGCGAGTCGGGGTCCGGCAAGTCCGTGACCGCCCAGGCGATCATGGGCATCCTCGACATGCCTCCGGCGGTCATCCCGAAGGGCCAGATCCGCTACTGCGGCCAGGACCTGCTGACGATGCCCGACGAGCAGCGTCGCCGCACGCGTGGCCCGGAGATCTCGATGGTCTTCCAGGACGCGCTGTCCTCGCTGAACCCGGTGTTCCCGGTCGGGTGGCAGATCGCCGAGATGTTCCGCGTGCACCGCGGGATGAACAAGTCCGACGCCCTCGCGCGGGCGGTCAAGCTCATGCAGCGGGTGCAGATCCCGGCCGCCAAGGACCGCGTGGGGGCCTACCCCCACCAGTTCTCCGGTGGCATGCGCCAGCGCATCATGATCGCGATGGCCATCGCGCTCGACCCGGCGGTCCTCATCGCCGACGAGCCGACCACCGCGCTGGACGTCACCGTCCAGGCGCAGATCATGGCCCTGTTGCAGGAGCTGCAGGAGGAGCGCCAGATGGGGCTCATCCTGATCACCCACGACCTGGGAGTCGTCGCCAGTGTCGCCGACAAGATCGCGGTGATGTATGCCGGGCGGATCGTCGAGCGCGCGGACGTGTACGACCTGTACGGCAAGCCGGCCCACCCCTACACCAAGGGCCTGCTGGAGTCGATCCCACGCCTGGACCAGAAGGGCCAGCAGCTCGCCGCCATCGGGGGCCTGCCGCCGAACCTCATGCGCATCCCGGAGGGCTGCGCCTTCAACCCGCGGTGCAAGTACGCCCAGGACATCTGCCGCGAGGACCGTCCCGCCCTGCTCGAGGTCGTTCCCGGCCGCGAGAGCGCCTGCCACTTCGCCAAGGAGGTCCTCAATGGCTGAGGCCATTCTGACCGCCACCGACCTGGTCAAGCACTACCCCATCAGGGGCGGCGTCCTGCGCCGCACCGTGGGCCACGTCAAGGCCGTCGACGGCGTCAGCTTCGAGCTCCTCAAGGGTGAGACGCTGGGCATCGTCGGTGAGTCCGGGTGTGGCAAGTCCACCCTCGGCCGCCTCCTGATGCGCCTGGAGGAGCCCACCGCGGGCTCGGTCGTCTTCGACGGCGTCGACATGTACGCGCAGAAGGGTCGCGCGATGCGCAAGCTGCGTCGCGACATCCAGATCGTGTTCCAGGACCCCTACACCTCGCTCAACCCTCGCAAGACGGTCGGCGACATCGTGGGGGAGCCCTTCGACATCCACCCCGACGTGGTGCCCAAGAAGGGCCGCCGCAGGGCCGTGCAGGACCTGCTCGACCTGGTGGGTCTCAACCCCGAGCACATCAACCGCTACCCCCACCAGTTCTCGGGTGGTCAGCGGCAGCGCATCGGGATCGCCCGAGGCATCGCGCTCAACCCCAAGGTGCTGATCTGCGACGAGCCGGTCTCCGCCCTCGACGTGTCGGTGCAGGCGCAGGTCGTCAACCTGATGGAGAAGCTCCAGGACGAGCTCGGCCTGTCCTACATCTTCATCGCGCACGACCTGTCCGTGGTCCGGCACATCTCCGACCGCGTCGGTGTCATGTACCTGGGCAAGATGGCCGAGCTGGGGGAGGAGGACGACATCTACGGTCGTCCCACCCACCCCTACACCCAGGCCCTGCTGTCGGCCGTGCCGGTGCCCGACCCGACCCTGCGGGACAAGAAGGAGCAGATCGTCCTCAAGGGCGACGTCCCCTCACCCGCCAACCCGCCGTCGGGCTGCCGCTTCCACACCCGGTGCTGGAAGGCGCAGGACAAGTGCAAGACGGACGTCCCGCTGCTCGAGCTGCGTCCTGACGGCGCCGGTGAGCACCTGTCGGCGTGCCACTTCGCCGCGCCGCGCGCGATCATCGAGACCGTCGACGTGTCGGGAGCGAGCACGGTCGAGTTCGACCCGGCCCTGCGCCGGGACTCCTCGCTCGAGCGCGTCGGGGACGGCACCACGGAGTCCTGACCCCGAACCACGCAGTCACGACGACGGCGCCGTCCCCCTGGGGGACGGCGCCGTCGTCGTGCCTCCTCAGAGGCCGGGGTTCAACGAGACCACGGGCGACCCTTCCGGTCAGTCTGCGTCGCCCGAACGAGCACGCAGCAGCCGACGCAGCGACTCCAGTCTCGAGGTGCCTGCGGGGCCGGCCTGACCCGAGGCCACCCACGCGTCGAGCGCGCACTCGGGCTCGTCGTGGCCGCAGCCGCGAGGACACTGGGACGTGCCGGGCTCGAGGTCGGGGAAGTGCTGGATGATCCGCGCGAGGTCGACGTGCGCCAGTCCGAACGACCGGACCCCCGGGGTGTCGATCACCCACCCGGCGCGGTCGGGAAGCCGCAGCGCGACCGCCGAGCTCGAGGTGTGTCGCCCGCGGCCGGTGAAGTCGTTCACGATCCCGGTCGCTCGACGGGCGTCCGGGACCAGACCGTTGACCAGGGTCGACTTGCCGACCCCGGAGTGCCCGATGAACACGCTGACCCGGTCGACGAGCTGCTCGTGCAGCAGCTCCAGGCCCTCGAAGCCGGACTCCCCGGTGGCCGTGACGACGTAGCGGACGTTGAGGGGGGCGTAGTTGGCGAGGAAGGAGTCGGCATCCGCGAGGTCGGCCTTGGTCAGGACGAGCAAGGGGTCCAGGCCGGCGTCGTAGGCGGCGACGAGGCACCGGTCGATCATCCGGGGCCGTGGCTCCGGGTTGGCCAGGGCGGTGACGATGACGAGCTGGTCGGCGTTGGCCACGATGACCCGCTCGACGGGGTCGGTGTCGTCCGCCGTGCGACGCAGCACCGACCGTCGCGGGGTGAGACGGACCACGCGGGCCAGACCGTCGGGGTTGCCCGAGGTGTCTCCGACGAGCTCGACCTCGTCGCCGACCACGATGCCCTTGCGCCCGAGCTCGCGTGCCTTCATGGCGGTGACGATGCGCTCCGGCAACGGGCGCCCACCGGCGTCCTTGCCGCCGACTCCCTTGCCGACGAGGACCGTGTAGCGCCCTCGGTCCACCCCGATCACGAACCCGGGGACGGCGTCCTCGTGGGCTGGACGGTCCTTGGACCTCGGCCGGGACCCGCGCCGGCTGGGACGGATCCGGACGTCGCTCTCGTCGTAGTCCGAGGTGCGCCGACTCATGGGGTGGGACCGTCAGGGTCGACCAGAGCCGTCCACAGGTCGACGAAGGACGGGAGGGTCTTGGCGACCGTGTCGGGATCCTCGACGACGAGGCCGGGCGTACGAAGGCCGAGGACTGCGCCGGCCATCACCATGCGGTGGTCGGCGTAGGTGTGGAACAGGCCCGCCGACAGGGGCCGCGGCGTGATGCGCAGGCCGTCGTCGGTCTCCCTCACGTCGGCACCCCGGTCGCCGAGCTCGCGCGCGAGGGCGGCCAGGCGGTCGGTCTCGTGCCCTCGGATGTGGGCCACCCCGCGGATGACGCTGGGGGAGTCGGCGAGGGCCGCCAGCGCCGCGACGACAGGCGTGAGCTCACTCGCGTCGTGGAGGTCGATGTCGATGCCGTCGATCTCACCGGTGCCGGACACCGTGAGCCCGTCGCGGGCGAGTGACACGTCGGCGCCCATCGTGTCGAGGATGTCACGGATCGCGTCGCCGGCCTGGGTGGTGTGCTGGGGCCAGCCGGGCACGGTGACGCGGCCGCTGGTGACCAGCGCCGCGGCCAGGAAGGGTGCGGCGTTCGACAGGTCCGGCTCGACCTGGACGTCCAGCCCGTTGATCTCGGAGGGTTCGACCCGCCACGTGTTGGGCTCGCCGTCGTCCACGATCGCGCCGGCGTCCCGCAGGGTCTCGACCGTCATCTCGATGTGGGGTTCGGAGGGGACAGGTTTGCCGTCGTGGTGGATGGTGACCCCGGCGTCGTAGCGGGGGCCGGCCAGCAGCAGGGCGGAGATGAACTGGGACGAGGAGGAGGCGTCGAGGGTGACCGAGCCACCCGGCATACGTCCGGCGCCGTGGACCGTGAACGGCAAGGTGCCGCGCCCCTCGTCCTCGACCTGGGCGCCGAGGATGCGAAGCGCCGCCAGCACCGGGCCCATCGGGCGCACCCGCGCCTGCAGGTCGCCGTCGAACGTCACGAGCCCCTGGGCGAGGGCTGCAACCGGCGGGAGGAACCGCATCACGGTGCCGGCCAGCCCGCAGTCGATCTGCGCGCCTCGGTCCAGGGCTGAGGGGGTGACCACCCAGTCGGGGGTGCTGGATCCGGGGGAGCTGACGTCGTCGACCCCGGCGCCCAGCTGGCGCAGGGCCTGCGCCATGAGGAGGGTGTCCCGCGACCGCAGCGGCCGGCGGAGCAGGGAGGGGCCGTTGGCCAGCGCCGCGAGGACGAGGAAGCGGTTGGTCAGGGACTTGCTGCCGGGCAGGGTGACGTCCGCGTCAACCCGTCGCCGGGCGGTGGGGGTGGACCAGCCCGGGAGTGCGGAGACGGGAGCGGTCCGGGAGTGCGATGGGTCAGGTGAGGGCATCGTGGGCCTGGGACGCGGCCAGCCTGGCCTCGCGGCGTGCGGCGCGGGCGGCGAGCTTCGCCTCGCGCTTGGCGCGGTGGGTGGCGCGCTTGGCCGTGTCGCCCGCGAGCCCTGCACGGTAGACCAGCCCGGGCCGGCCTTCCGTGTCGACGCTGGCCAGCAACAGCCCCCCGATGAGGCCGAGGTTCTTGAGGAAGCTGATGCGCTGGGTGCGCTTGACCGCGGGGTCGGTCTCGGCCCAGAACTGGTGTCCCACATAGGTCGTCGGCACCATGGCGCCCACCAGCGCCAGTGAGGCGAGGCGCGGCACCCTGCCGGTGGCGAGGAGCGCTCCGCCGCCGACCATCGTGGCGCCGTTGGCCCGCACGAGCAGCTCGGGGTCGTTGGGGACCCCCAGCGGGGCGAGCCGCTCGGCGAGGGGCGCCACCTTGGGCTTCAGCGCGGAGGGGTGACGCAGCTGCTCGATTCCCTGGACGACGAAGATCGCGGCGAGCAACGGTCGGGCCACGCGACGGACGACGGTCATGTTCACTCCTGAGCTGGTGCGTGGGGCGGTGCGGGGCGGTGCGTGGGGTGGCGAAGTGGGGTCGTGCGCCTCCCTTCCTACCGTATGGGGAGGTCAGCGTCCCTGCGTACCCTGTCCATCATGTGCGGCCGATATGCAGCCACAGCCAACCCCGACGAGCTCGTCGAGGAGTTCGAGGTCGAGCAGGACCGGACCGCCGAGCCGGCGCGCAGCATCCTCAAGAACCCTCAGTCGCCCCCCGCAGGCACACCCGACTTCAACCTGGCCCCGAGCAAGCAGGCGCCCGTGGTGCTCACCCGCGCACCCCGGGCCACCAGCGGCCAGGCGGCCCCAGCCACGAGCGAGGGGCATGCCGATGGCCCAGCGCCGGTGCGCCAGCTGCGGTTGCTCACGTGGGGCTTGGTGCCCAGCTGGGCCAAGGACACCAAGATCGGCATGCGGATGATCAACGCCCGCGCGGAGTCGGTGCTGGAGAAGGGCTCGTTCGCCAAGGCTGCGGCCTCCCGCCGCTGTCTGGTGCCGGCCCAGGGGTGGTACGAGTGGCAGAAGTCCCCGGTGAGCACCGACGCCAAGGGCAACCCGCGCAAGCAGCCCTTCTACATGCACCGCGCCGACGGTGACGTGGTGGCCTTCGCGGGGCTCTACGAGTTCTGGCGTGACCGCGAGATCGCGGACGGCGACGACCCGCAGGCCTGGCTCACGACCTTCACGATCATCACGACCGAGGCCGAAGCCGGGCTCGACCGCATCCACGACCGCCAGCCCCTCGTGCTCGAGCGCGAGGACTGGTCGACCTGGCTCGACCCGTCGCTGTCCGACCCTGACGAGGTCGCGCGGCTGCTGGCCTTCTCGGCGCCGGGCCGGTTCGAGGCCTATCCCGTCGGGACCGCCGTGTCGTCCAACCGCAGCAACGGCCCCCAGCTGATCGAACCGGCGGGCATCGACGAGCTCGACGGCGTCGTCGACCCCCTGACCGGGGAGATCATCGGTGGCGACGCGCAGGCCAGTCCAGCCGAGACGGTCGGAGGGCCGAACCCCGCATGAGCACGGAACGCATGGTGGAGGTCATGGAGGTCCAGACGCCGGGAGGCCCCGCTCGGGTGCACCTGGCTCGACCACCGCGTCCTGCCGGGTCGGTGGTCCTGACCCACGGCGCCGGGGGCAGCATCCGGGCCGGGGACGTGACTGCAGTTGCCACCGGGTTGGTCGAGGCCGGGTGGGCCGTGGCCCTGGTCGAGCAGGCCTGGATCGTGGCGGGGCGCAAGCTGCCGCCCCCCGCACCGGTCCAGGACCCCTCGTGGCTACCGGTGCTGAGTCACCTCACCACGGGGCGCGGCCGGCTGCCGCGGCCGCTGGTCGTCGGCGGCAAGAGCAACGGTGCCCGAGTGGCCTTCCGCACCGCGCACGACACCGGCGCGGACGCGGTCCTCGCCCTGGCCTTCCCCCTGCACCCGCCGGGCAAGCCACAGGCATCCCGGGCGGACGAGCTCCGCGCGCCGGTGACGCACGGCATACCGCTGCACGTCGTCCAGGGCGAGACGGACCCGTTCGGCACGCCCACAGAGGTCAGGGCCGAGCTGCCTGACCCGTCCTGGGTCACGGTCGCGCGCGGCGGGCACGGGTTCACGAGGAGACCGGACGACGTGGTCGCGGCTGTGCTGGCGTTCGTGCGCTCGCTGGGCGCGAGGGACCAGGGAGGCCAGAAGGGCTAGAGGGTGCCCCCGGCGGCGGCCGGCGCCGACGCGTCCTTGCCTCCGTCGAGGACCGCCTCACGGGCGAGGTGGTCCTCGATCTGGAACCAGTCCTCGCCGGCGCGGTCGGCGATGGTCAGCAGCGTGCTCATGGCGGCCACCTCCTCCACCTGCTCCTTGAGGAACCACAGCATGAACTGCTCACCGAGCACGTCCCCCTCGCTGCGGGCCGCCCGGAAGGGCGCCTCGATCTGCCGGGTGACCGACTTCTCCTGGGCGAGCGCCAGCGCGATCGGCTCGTGCGGCTTGTCGAACTCGTTGCGGACCTCGTCCACCCCGGGCACGGTCAGGGCCCAGTCCCGGTCGAGCATGTACTGGACCATCATCATGGCGTGGTTCCGCTCTTCGACGCTCTGCAGGTAGAAGTGCGTGGCCAGCCGCGGCAGGTCGTGGCCGTCGAACCACACCGCGATCGCGATGTACTGCTGGCTGGCGGTGAACTCGTGGCGGACCTGCTGGGTGAGCAGCTCGACGAACGATGCTTCGGAGGCGTGCGGCATACCGGAAACCGTAGTGCCTGGGAATGACCGGGTGAGGCGCCCCGTTGGACTGGGGGAAGGATCGCGACGCGGTCCACCAGCCGAGGCAGCACCAGGAGTCAGCACGTGCCCGTCATGACCGCACCGCCCGATCGCGGCGTCGTGCATCCCGCCTCCGTGGCCCTGGGGCTTTCCGCACCGACCGACAAGCCGGCCAGGGCCGATGCCGGGCTAGGCTGGAGGGTAATGACTGAGACACCTGCCACCGACACCATCATCGACGAGGCCACTCCCGACGCCACCGTCGACGTGGCCAGCGAGACCCCCGCGGAGCGGCAGTCGCGGTTCGAGCGTGAGGCGATGCCCCTGCTCGACCAACTGTACTCCGCCGCCCTGCGGACCACCCGGAACCCCGCCGACGCCGAGGACCTGCTGCAGGAGACCTACACCAAGGCCTTCGCCGCGTTCCACCAGTACCGGCCCGGGACGAACTTCAAGGCGTGGATGTACCGCATCCTCACCAACACCTACATCAACACCTACCGCAAGAAGCAGCGCGAGCCGCTGCAGTCGGACGCCGCCGAGATCGAGGACTACCAGCTCGCCCGCGCCGAGTCGCACACCTCCAGCGGGCTGCGCTCGGCCGAGACGGAGGCGTTGGACCACCTGCCCGACACCGAGGTGAAGCGGGCGCTGCAACAGCTGCCGGAGGACTTCCGGCTGGCCGTCTACCTTGCCGACGTCGAGGGCTTCGCCTACAAGGAGATCGCCGAGATCATGGACACCCCCATCGGGACCGTCATGTCGCGGTTGCACCGCGGCCGGCGCCAGTTGCGGGAGTTGCTGACGGAGTATGCCGCCGAGCGCGGCTTTGCCACCCAGGGAGCGGACTCATGAGCTGCGAAGGACAGGGAGCGGGAGAAGCGGCGGGCTCGGACTGTTCCGAGGTGCTGCACCGCGTCTACGAGTACCTCGACGGTGAGATGACCCAGGACGACACGGTCAAGATCAAGCACCACCTCGACGAGTGCGGACCCTGCCTGCGGGAGTACGACCTGGACCAGGCGCTCAAGGCGCTGGTCAAGCGGTCCTGCGCCTGCGAGGAAGCTCCGGTGGAGCTGCGGACCCAGATCATGGCTCGGATCACGACGATCCGCTACGAGATCTCGGAGTAGTCGCAGGACTGACGCAGGACGGACGCAGTCGCACGCAGGACTGACGCAGTCGCAGCACGACGAAGGGGCGGTCGAACCAGCTGGTTCGACCGCCCCTTCGATGCGTCGTGGCGCAGGCTCAGGCGTTGGGCTTGCGGCCGTGGTTGGCCGCGTTGCCCTTGCGCGAGCGGCGCTTGCGGGCGCGCTTGCTCATGGAGGACTCCGTCAGTGGTGGTGTGGCGCGTGGTGCACCGGGTGCCTCGTCAGTCTCTCACAGCCGGGAGGGGAGGATACGCCGTCAACGCCAAAGCGCCATGCTTGCGGACAAATACGGTCCAAAGGTGCCCCCGTGGGGTGGCAAAGGTGCGATAGGACCTTCAAGGTTTGGCAAAGAACACGCAAGGAGAGCCCCAAGCCCACAGGGTGACCGGCATCATAGTCCTGTCCACGACCCGCACCCCTGGCGGCTAGGGACAAGTGACCGCCTGAAATAGCCGAACGTATGAGTTGGGCATCAGGCAGAAGGAGCATCCGCCATGAAGGCGATCACCACCATCTTCGAGTCCATCCTCTCCGGCAGCGACAACATCGTGTGGTCCCCCGAGGACGTCGACTCCGCGACTGGCGTGACCTCCGTGTGGGGCTGGGGCGGCTGACCCAAACTCTGGCCCTGCGGGCCTAGATTGGGTCCGTGAGCACCGCTTCTGATCCGGGTACGACCCCGCGGAGACTGCACAACCGGGCGACCATCGCCTATGTGTCCGTCGTCGCGTCCGTGGCCCTGGGTCTCGCCGGACTCGGGTGGTACACCACGCGCGGGATCGGCGATGTCTACGCGGTGCTCGTCCTGGCCGGTTTGGGCATCACCAGCTGGTTGCTGCGCGAGATCGACGTCGGAGCGCGCATCCACCTGTCGTTCCTGAGCATCATCCTGCTCACGTCGGCTGTCGTGGTCGGCCCCGTAGGGGCGGCCATCGTGGGTGCTGCCGCGGCTGTGGTCCAGAAGGAGACGCAGCCGCTCATCGTCCGCGCCTTCAACATTGCTCTCTGCAGCTCGATCGGCTCACTCGGTGGGCTGGTCTACCTGGCGGCCGGCGGCCTGGCCAACCCGGGCAGCTCGGACTCAGCGTCTCGCATCCTGCTCGGCGTGGGACTGCCACTCATGGTGGCGGACGTGGCCCAGTGCCTGCTCAATGCCGCGCTGATCTCCGGGGTCGTGCGGTTCTCCGCCGGCGTCCCCATGCGCACCCAGTTCCTCAAGCTCCTCACCACCTCCGGCGCCGCCTACGTCGGGTACGGCGTGATCGGCTTCCTCTTCGTGGTGCTCTGGCTGCCCGCCGGCGTCGGCTGGTTCAGTGCGGTCCTGGTCCTTGCGCCGTTGTTCGTGGCCCGCTGGGCCTTCGTCCAGTACGGCGACGAGCTTCGCGCCCATGACCGCACGTTGCGGGCGCTCGTGACGGCCGTGGAGACCAAGGACCCAGCCAACAGCGGGCACAGCGACCGCACCGCCCAGCTCGCCCAGTGGCTCGCCGAGACCCTCGGCCTGGGGCACAAGGAGATCCAGGACGTCCGCACGGCCGCCATGCTGCACGACATCGGCAAGGTCTGCGTCCCGAGCAAGGTGCTGCGAGCCCGACAGCCGCTGACCGACGACGAGCTGGTCGTCCTCGCAGAGCATGCTCTGAGCGCGGTGGAGCTCGTCCAGGGAATCGACTTCGTGGCCGGCTCGGTGGATGGCATCGCCCACCACCACGAGCGCTTCGACGGTCGTGGCTACCCGGCCGGGCTCAAGGGGGAGGACATCCCGCTCACCGCGCGCCTGGTCGCCGTGGCCGACACCTTCGACACCCTCACCACCTCCCGTTCCTACCGCGAGGCGATGAGCGTGGACGCCGCGTTGGAGATCGTCACCGAACGCGCCGGTGCGCAGTTCGACCCGACGGTCGTCGATGCCCTGCGTCGGGTGCTCGCCCGGCACGAGTGGGTCCCCACGGAGCACACCCCGGAGGAGCTGGCGACAGCGGCGGTGATCCTCGATCACGACGAACCCGAGGTCTCTGACCTCTACGCCGAGCGCCAGGACCTGAGGGTCAAGGTCAAGGGATCCACCACGTCGGTGGTCATGCCGGTCGGAGGAGCTCGATGAGGGCCCTGCGCCGGGTCACCGTCGACCTGCGCTGGCTCCTGGTCCTCCTCGCGATCTTCGTGGTTGGCGAGGCGTCGTGGGCGGGACGTCAGGAGCTGATGTCGCTGCGGGGGGGCGCGCTGGTGTCCGTCTCCCTCTTCTGCGCCGCCATCACCCTCGGCGAGACGGCCAGGCTGCGGATCCTCACCGGCCGGGAGACCGCGCCGATGTCCACGGCCGCCGCCCTCGGTCTGGCGCTGTCCACGGTGCGCGAGCCGGGTGGCGCCGACCTGGGGGCCGCCCCCATCGTGCTCGCGGTGGCCGTCGCGATGGTGGTCGGAGGCCTCGTCCTGCGGGTGTCCGGCTCGGCCGTCTCGTGGGTCGACGTGTCGGCGCGGGTTGCGGGGGTGTCGCTGGCCCCGGTGCTCTACCGGGGCGTCGAGTTCAACGGGCAGACCTTGGTCCAGTGGCAGGGCTCCTGGGCCGGCCAGCGCTGGCTGGTGGGCGTGGTCATGCTCGTGGTCGGTGGTCTGACCATGGTGGCCCAGCTCGTCCTCCAGGCCGCCGCGCACGCCGGTCGGGACCACGCGCCCCTCATCCCGGCCGTCATCGACGAGGTCCGGTCGGCCCTCGCCCTCGGCACCGCACTGGTGACCTCCGGCGCGTTGATCGCGTTGGCCGACGTGGCCATCGGGATCGCGGCCCTGCCGCTGTTCCTGTTCCCCCTGGTCCTCACGTCGTTCGCCGTGCAGCGCAACGCCAGCGTCCGCACCACCTACCGGCAGACGATCGGCGCGCTGTCCTCCCTCACCGACCGCGCGGGCTACACCGTCTCCCACCACGCCCAGCGGGTTGCCGACGTCTCGCTGGCGATCGGCCGCGACATGGGCATGGGCCAGCGCGAGCTCACGGACCTGGAGTATGCCGCGTTGCTCCACGACCTGGGCCAGGTCGCCCTGCGTGAGCCCATCCCTGCCGGGGCGACCGTGATGGCCGCTCCCGCGGACCAGCAGCGGATCGCCCGGGACGGTGCCGAGATCGTCCGCACCACAGGGGTGCTCGACAGTGTCGCCACGATCATGGAGGCACAGACGACCCCCTACCGACAGGTGCGCGAGTTCGGCCAGGACCTGCCGATGTCGAGCCGCATCATCAAGGTGGCCAACGCCTACGACGACCTCTGCGACCCGGGCGGCAGCGACCACCGGGCGATGGAGCGGATCCACCTCGGGCTGGGCTACGAGTACGACCCGAGGGTCGTCGACTCGCTCACCCGGGTGCTCGAACGGCGACGAGGACGGTCGGTCGCGAGCAGCTCGTGACCACGCGGCATACCTCGTCGTCGCGGTGCCCGTCCGCGCCCGCAGCGACGAGAGGCGCTGGGGCCCAAGCGAATCGGGCGGTGTCGAGACCGTGACGAACCGGTCCCGACACCGCCCGACGCGGTGGGATGGGCGCCGCGGCTAGGGTGCCCCGGTGGTGAGGTGCGCGTCCATCGCGAGGTGCTTCTCGACCCGGGGGTCGCCGGCGTCCGCGAAGTAGTCACCCTTGATCGTCTCGTCCGGGCCCCCCGCCACCTTGAGGGCCTTGAGCAGGACCGTGGCGACGGTCGCGATGAGCAGGTTGATCACCAGCGCGGTCATCGCGATGTAGCCCATCTGGCCGATCATGGGGATCATCGCCAGCGAGCCGCCGAAGTGGCCCTTGGTGGTCGGGTTGATGACGTTGTAGGCAGCGATCGTGCCGTAGACCATGCCCACCGCCCAGCCGGCGAGGAGCGCCCACTTGTGGAACCAGCGGGTGTAGAGGCCGACGACGATGGCCGGCAGCGTCTGAAGGATCCAGATCCCGCCGAGGAGCTGGAAGTTGATCGCGTTCTGCTTGTCCAGGGCGAGGACGAAGACGAGCGCGAATGCCTTGACCAGCAACGAGACCAGCTTGCCGACCTTGGCCTCCTGGGCGTGCGTGGCGTCGGGCTTGATCCAGTCGCGGTAGATGTTGCGGGTGAAGGTGTTGGCTGCCGCGATCGACATGATGGCTGCCGGGACCAGTGCTCCGATCGCCACGGCCGCGAACGCGACCCCGGCGAACCAGCTCGGGAACTTGTCCTCGAACAGCTGTGGGATGACCAGCTGCGCGTTCGGCTTGCCGTCCAGGCCGATCGGCTTGGTGCCGGCCGCGATGGCCACCCAGCCGAGCAGGGCCAGCAGGCCGAGCACGAAGGAGTAGGCCGGCAGGATCGAGGCGTTGCGCCGGATCGTGTTGCGGCTCGAGCTCGACAGGGTCGCCGTGATCGAGTGGGGGTACATGAACAGCGCCAGCGCGGAGCCGAACGCGAGCGTCGCGTAGGCCCAGTACTGCTGGTTGCTCGGGATGAACGCACCGGTCGGCTTGGCCGGGTTGGCGACGCTCGGCTTGGCCATCTTGTGCTGCGCCGCACTGAAGATGTGGTCCCAGCCACCCACCTTCGTGGGCAGGTAGATGACCGCGACGATGATGACGAGGTAGATCAGGGTGTCCTTCACGAAGGCGATCACCGCCGGTGCGCGCAGGCCGCTGGAGTACGTGTAGGCCGCCAGCAGGGCGAACGCGATGAACAGCGGCAGGTCCTTGGCCAGCGCGTTGCTGCCACCGACTCCGGCGACCTCCAGGACGGCCTGGATGCCGATGAGCTGCAGCGCGATGTAGGGCATCGTCGCGAGGATCCCGGTGATCGACACTGCGAGAGACAGGCCGCGCGAGCCATACCGACCCTTCACGAAGTCGGCCGGAGTGACGTAGCCGTGGCGGTGGCTGACCGACCAGAGCCGCGACATGAAGATGAAGATGATCGGGTAGAGCACGATCGTGTAGGGCACGGCGAAGAACCCGCTGACCGAACCCAGCGCGAACATGGCCGCCGGCACCGCCACGAAGGTGTATGCCGTGTAGAGGTCACCTCCGAGGAGGAACCAGGTCACCCAGGTGCCGAACCGTCGGCCACCCAGGCCCCACTCGTCGAGGGACTCCATGCTGTCGGCGCGCCGCCAGCGGGTGGCCCAGAAGCCCATGCCGGTCACGAGGACGAACAGCACGATGAGGACGGTCAGGGCGACGCCGTTGACTCCGGTGTGGGCCGCGGTTGGTGCGAGGGCGTTCATCGGCCGGACTCCCTGCTGTCGACGTTCGTCATCGGGCGGTGCGGTCGTGCCTTGAGGACCAGCTTGTAGGCCGTGAACGTCATCGCCGAGCACAGGAAGACCCACATGAACTGGTACCAGATGAAGAACGGGAAGCCCCAGAGCTCGGGATCCTTCTTCGCATAGCTGCCCACCCAGAGGAGGGCGATCATCGGGATGGCCAGCAGGACGCCGGCTACCGCCAGCAGTGCCTTGTTGGCCGGGGGGACGGTGTCGTGATCGACCACGTTGTCGGTACTCACCTTCAAACCTCCGCACGGAGAAGGATCGACTGCCGATGGGCAGCTCGCGATGTACGTTATGCCCGACTCGTCAGTAACTGTGGGATGCCACAAACGTCACCGCAGGTCACGGGCGGGCTCGGCGGCGCCTGAGCGGAAGCGCCCGAGCCGCCGAGCCCCCGACCCTCTGAGCGGAAGTCTGTGCACAGAGGTTGAGGCGTCTGCTCGCTGAGCTGCTCAGCGGGAGGAACTCGGAAGGTCTGTGCACAGAGGTGCGCTCACCCGCGGACTCCCGCCAAGGTCGTGCGGCCCTCGGTCTGGCGAAGGGCGGCCAGCACCCTCTGGGTGACCTGGTCGGGTCGGTCGAGGTCGGACCAGACCAGCCGGATGACGACGTATCCGAGCTCTCGCAGGGCGTCCTCTCGCCGCTTCTCGCGCCAGAGGTCCTCTTCTGCCCGGTTGCCGCTCATGCCGTACTTCATCCGACCGTCGAACTCGACGACCACGTGGGTGCCGACCAGGAAGTCGACGCGGGCCACCTCGCGACCCGACCGGTCGTGGATGACCTGTTGGGGCACGACGCGGGGGCTGCCCGGCATCGCCTGCAGGATGAGCCTGGTGCGGGTCTCGCCGACGGACTCACTCGAGGGATCGACGAGCGAGAAGGCCTGCCGCGCCCGCGAGATGTCGGGTACGTGCGTCATCGCAGTGAGCGTGGACTCGAGGAGATCCGCCGACGTCAGGCCGCGGTGGGACGCGGCGTCCATGGCGACGATGCCGGCCTCCACTCCGTCGGCCATCGCAGTCCCGATGACGGCTAGGGTGGGACTCGTCGCGACAGCGCCGCTCTGCCTGAAGACCACCAGGTTCGTCCTGCCGACGGACTCGTGGATGTGGAGTGTGCCGCGCTTGCGCCCCGAGCGGCCCGTGATGCGAGAGACGTGGAAGACCTCCGGATCGACTCGCCAGAACGGCAGTCCGTGCAGCGCGAGGGCCGAGTGATGGCTCGCCGCCACGCGTTCGCCGAACGACCGGAGGATCGCCAGGGTGCTCAGCCGATGGCGAGCCTCGGGGGTGGTGACTCTCTCGAGAGCGCTGGCGAGCACGTAGGCGCGCGGCGCGACCTTGACGACCGAGCCGGCCTTGAGCAGCGAGCGGAGACCGTTGCGGTCGACACCGACGACGGCTGCATCGGCGCTGCTGAGCACGCCGCCCCACTGAGCCGCCCGCGCAAGCAGGACATCTGACATGGACGCACGGTGCCTCGGTTGGGGATCGCCGAGCCACGGATCGCCGCTGACCCTGTGGATACCGAGCCACGGACGGCGGGACGTGTGCAGGCCGGCGGCCGCTGAGGCGGCGCAACGGCATACCTGGTGGTGCTTGTGCCGCGTGAGCGCGGGTCTGTGCACAGAGGTGTGGGCGTCTGCGCAGTGAGCGGCTCAGGGGGAGGAGGGCGGAACGTCTGTGCACAGACGTGCGCTCCGAGGGGTATGCGGCAGGGCGAGGGGGGAGGGGGCGCGGCGCGGGGCGGGGGAGGAGGTACGCGGCGCGGGGTTGCGGGGGAGCGCGAACGCCCGCCCCGACAGCTCGGGGCGGGCGTTCGCGGAACGGAGCGCGGAGCCTAGGCGGCCTTGGTCTCCTTGAAGATCTTGTCGATCTGGTCGATCTTGGCGAGCAGCTCGTCAGCCTTGGCGGCGTCGAACTCGCCCTTGGTGCCCGACGCACCGGCCAGCTTGGTGGCCTCGTTGAACAAGGTGTGGAGGTCGGGGTACTTCTCGAAGTGCGGTGCCTTGAAGTAGTCGGTCCACAGCACCCACAGGTGGTGCTTGACCAGCTCGGAGCGCTGCTCCTTGATGAGCACCGCGCGGGTGCGGAAGTCGGGGTCGTTGTTGTCCGCGACCTTGGCGATGATCGCCTTGATCGACTCGGCCTCGATGCGTGCCTGCGCGGGGTCGTAGACGCCACAAGGCAGATCGCAGTGGGCGCTGACCTCAGTGGGGCGGAAATGGCGGGAGAGCATGCGAATCCCTTCTGCGAGGTGGATGATCTCGTGCGTCTTCGACCCTACCCCGCAGGTCAGTGGGCCGCACGGCACCCCCGGTGCGTGACCGGCATACGAGCAGTCAGGTATGCCGGTCGGCCCTTTCCGGGGGCAACGGCGGCCGGGTGCCGGGCCGCTCAGCGGGCGAAGCGCCGGACCAGCCGGCGAGCGAGGCGCCGTCCCGGGTACGACGCGGGCAGGCGGAACAGGACCAGTGCCCTGATCTGTTCGCGAGCCAGCGACCCGATGCCGTGGGTCCAGGAGTCGGTCACCCCGGGGGCGGCCTGGTTGTCGCTCTCCACCCAGTAGCGGCTCGGATCGGCCGGGTCGCGCATCGTCACGCGCTTGATGGCGAGGGGCCGGCGGACCCCGTCGGAGTCGTCGGGCAGGCGCACGATGGCAAGGCGCCCCACCCGCGGCGGCGCCCCACGCAGGACGACGAGCCGGTCTCCGGTGTGCAGGGTCGGCTCCATGGAACGACCTCGAACCCGGACCACACCGATCACCGTCACGTAGCCTCCGCCTCGTCGTGCCTTGGGGCCATCATGCCGACCAGGCAGCGGTCGCGCATCCGGGCGCCACATGCCGGTCCAAGGGCCCGGTCCGAGGTGACGAACAGGGCCCGGTCCGAGGCCCGAGCCCGCATCAGGGCTCCTGTCCCGGCTCGGCCTGACCGTGCTCGTGCTCCTGTTCCTCCTGGCGCATCCGGCTCAGGAAGGACTTCGTGCGCGCGTGCTGGGGGTTGGAGATGACCTCGCTCGGCGGACCCTCCTCGACGACGACACCTCCGTCCATGAAGACGACCCGGTCGGCCACCTCGCGGGCGAAGCTCATCTCGTGGGTCACCACGATCATCGTCATGCCGTCCTTGGCGAGCTGGCGCATCACCTTGAGGACCTCACCGACGAGCTCGGGGTCGAGGGCCGATGTGGGCTCGTCGAACAGCATGAGCTTGGGCTGCATGGCAAGGGCACGCGCGATGGCGATCCGCTGCTGCTGACCCCCGGACAGCTGCGCGGGGTAGGCGCTGGGCTTGTCCTTGAGGCCGACCTGATCGAGGAGGGCCAGGGCGCGCTTGCGCACCTCCGACTTCTTCTCGCCCTTGACCTGGATCGGGGCTTCCATGATGTTCTCGAGGGCGGTCTTGTGCGGGAAGAGGTTGAACCGCTGGAACACCATGCCGATCTCGCGACGCTGGGCGGCGATCTGCTTGTCGGTCAGATGGTGCAACGTGCCGCCGCGGTCGGCATACCCCATGAGGTCGCCGTCGACCCAGATGCGGCCGCCGTCGATCGACTCGAGCTGGTTGATGCACCGCAGGAACGTGGTCTTGCCCGAGCCGGAGGGGCCGAGCAGGCAGACCACCTCACCCGGGTGGACGTCCATGTCGATGCCCTTGAGCACCTGGTTGCCGTGGAACGCCTTGGTGACGTTGACGGCGTGGACCAGAGGGGCGCCCCTGTCCGCCGCGGGGGAGCGGGTGTCGTTGGTCGTGTCGGTGCTCATCAGTGGCCTGCCGTGATCGTGGCGAGCTTGCGCCTGGTCGCCTTGGACGGAGCGCCGAAGCCGCGGCCGTAGTAGCGCTCGAGGTAGTACTGGCCGACCATGAGGATCGAGCACACGATGAGGTACCAGAGGGTGGCGGCCATGAAGCCGGGCACGATCTGGAAGCTGCGCTGGCCGAAGCCGTAGGCCTGGAAGTACAGCTCGGTGATGATCGACGCCGCGATGAACAGCGAGGTGTCCTTCACCATGGCGATCGTCTCGTTGCCGGTGGGGGGCACGATCACGCGCATCGCCTGGGGGAGCACGATCCGGCGCATCGTCTTGCCGGGCGGCATGCCCAGGGCGTGCGCCGCCTCGATCTGTCCCTTGTCGACCGACAGGATGCCGGCGCGGGCGATCTCGGCCATGTAGGCGCCCTCGGACAGTCCGAGACCGAGGATGCCGATCCAGATCGAGGACGAGATGTCGTTCCAGCTGAAGCTGAAGAACGTGAGGTCGTTGGACAGGTGTAGGGCGTGAGCCAGCTGCTGGCCGAAGGGGATCCCGATGTGGATCGGGTTGTACAGCACCGCGATGGCGCCACCCAGGATCGCCAGCAGGACATAGCGCGGCATCGCGCGGAAGAACCAGGTGTAGACGAAGGCCACGCCCCGCAGGACTGGGTTGTCCGACAGGCGCATGACCGCCAGCGTGATGCCGATGGTGATGCCGAGCACCATGGCCCCGAAGGTGCCGAAGATGGTGCCCTTCCACAGTCCGTCGATGACCGGACGCTGCTCCATGATCTGGAACGCGAAGGACCAGTTCCAGTTGTCGTTCGTCAGGACCGAGCTCACCATCATCGCGACGAGGACGAGGATGACGGCCACGGCGACCCAGCGCCCGGGGTGCCGGACCGGCCGGGCGTGGATCTTGCCCGGCCGGTCGGTGGTTGCAGCTGGTGTCTCAGACATCAGGGCTGCGGGTTCACGGCGAAGTTGCTGATGGCCCCGCCCTCGGTCTTCCACTTGGTCAGGATGGTCTTGTAGCTGCCATCGGCGTTCATCGCCTTCAGCGCGTCGGCGATGGCCTGGCCGAAGTCGGTCTGGTCCTTGGGCAGGACGAATCCATAGGGAGCCGAGTCGTACTGCTGGCCCAGCAGCTCGAGCTTGCCCTGGGTCGTTGCCACGGCGCTGATGGCCGGGGGCAGGTCGACGAGCATCGCGTCAGCCTTCCCGGTGAGGACGGCGGAGGTCACCTTGGCCTGGTCGGCGTCGACGATCGCCTTGATGGCCGGCTTGCCCGCGTCGGTGCAGGCCTTGCTGCGCTTGGGCAGGTCCGTGTCCGACTGGACGGTGGCCTTCTGGACCGAGATGTTCAGGCCGCAGGCGTTGTTGGGGTCGACCTTCTTGGGGTTGCCCTTCTGGGTGACCCACTGGGTGCCTGCCGTGAAGTAGCTGACCATCGTGGCCTGCTTCTCACGGTCGGCGTTGACGGTGAAGGACGAGACGCCCACGTCGTACTTGCCGCTCTTGACGCCCAGGATGATCTGGTCGAAGCCGGTCGGGACCCATTCGGTCTTGATGCCGAACTTGGCCATGACCGCGTCGAACAGGTCGACGTCCATGCCGATGACCGTCTTGCCGTCGGTGTCGAGGTACTCGTTGGGCTGGTACGTCGCGTCCGTGCCGATCACGATCTTGCCCGCGCTCTTGACCTTGGCGGGGAGCTTTGCCACCAGGGCCTGGTCGACCGCTGCCGTGGTCGAGGAGCTGCTGCTCGAGGTGCTGGTGTTGGTGGACAGCGAGTTCGATCCGCAGGCGGACAGAGCCAGTCCTGCCGTGGCCAGCCCCGCGATCAGGGCAGTGGCGGGGCGCAAGCGATGGGTCATGCGGTGAGGTTCCTTCCTCGTATGCCGTGTGGCTGGCAGGGGAGCCGCGCCACGTGTGGGACTGATCGGCATACTGCCACTCCTCGGGGCGACGCGGGTCACACTCACGTCACGACGGTGGTTTCGCGCGGTTCGGTGTGCCACGATGAACCTGCGGGTAACCCCCGCGCAGTGCGTTTGAGAGGCCACACCCGGCTGTCGTTCGACCGCGGATCGATCCGTGCGCGGTGTGCCCCACGCAAGTCTTCCTCCCCTTTGAGGTGAATCGTCCATGTCTGCGTTCCCGTCGTATCCGTTGTTCGACCCGTCCGACCCGGTCTTCCGGGCGCACGAGGGCGGCAAGCTGGGGGTACACGCCACGCAGCCGCTGCGGGACCGGGTCGACCTCGCGCTGCTCTACACCCCGGGCGTGGCGGCCGTGTCCCGCGCGATCGCGCTCGACCCCTCGCTGGCCGCCCGCTACACCGCTCGGGCCAACACGGTCGCGGTCATCACCGACGGCACCGCCGTGCTCGGGCTGGGCGACATCGGCCCGCTCGCCGCGATGCCCGTGATGGAGGGCAAGGCGGTGCTGTTCAAGCACTTCGGTGGGGTCGACGCCGTGCCGGTGTGCATGGAGACAGGCACCGTCGACGAGCTGGTCGAGGCGATCGTGCGGATCGCCCCGACGTACGGTGGCATCAACCTGGAGGACATCTCGGCGCCGCGGTGCTTCGAGATCGAGCGCCAGCTGCAGGAGCGGCTCGACATCCCCGTCTTCCACGACGACCAGCACGGGACCGCCATCGTCGTGCTGGCCGGACTGATCAACGCTGCACGTGTCGTCGGGCGATCGCTGGAATCTTTGCGGGTGGTCGTCTCCGGTGCGGGGGCGGCCGGCGTGGCGGTCACCAAGCTGCTGGCCCGTGCCGGGGTGGCCGACATCGTCGTGTGTGACTCGCGCGGGATCATCGCGCCGACGCGCGAGGACCTCGCCGACCACAAGCGTCGTCTCGCCGCCACGACGAACCCCCGGGGTCTGTCCGGGTCGCTCGGGGACGCGCTGGTGGGCGCCGACGTCTTCGTCGGGGTGTCCGGCGGTCAGGTGCCCGAGGCGCAGGTGGCGCGGATGGCGCCGTCGTCGATCATCTTCGCGCTCGCCAACCCCGATCCGGAGGTCCACCCCGTCGTCGCGTCGAGGTATGCCGCGGTGGTCGCCACCGGGCGCTCGGACTTCCCGAACCAGATCAACAACGTGCTGGCCTTCCCGGGGATCTTCCGGGGGGCGCTGGACTCAGGTGCCCCGCACATCACCGAGGCCATGAAGCTGGCGGCGGCCAGGGCCATCGCCGGCCTGGTGCCCGAGCCCACAGCGGACGAGATCGTGCCCAGCGTCTTCGCCGACGGCGTGGCCGACGCCGTGGCGCGGGCGGTTGGAGGTAGCGACCGACCTGCATCTCTGCCAGGTCCCTGGGAACAACCCATGAGGGAACCTGCCCCTTAGGACGGGCACACATGGAGAGTGGGTTACGTTCGGCGCATGAGTACGAGTTTTGCGCGCGCGTTGCGCGGTGTCGCGTCCGTCTGGAGCGAGTTGCTGTCGCGGAGCCGGCGCCTCGCCATCAAGCTGCGATACCCAAATGTGGACTTTGAAGGTCGAGTCTTCATCAGCGCCGGTGTGACTGTGCAAGCCGGGCCTGATGCGCATGCGACCATCCGAAATTGCCACATCGGGCGTGGCACCATGGTCACCGCGGGGGCTGGCGCGACGCTCATTCTTGATGCCGACTACGTTGGTCCGAACTCGGTGGTGGTGGCGAGGGAGCGCGTGACCATCGGTGCAGGAACCAAGCTTGCGGAGATGGTCGTGGTCCGCGACGCCAATCACGACCATTCGGTGCCGCTCAGTGCGATGACCTTCACCAGCAGTCCCATCGAGATCGGGCGGGATGTCTGGCTGGGCGCCGGCAGTGTGGTGCTATCCGGCGCCTCGATCGGGGACGGGGCGACGGTGGCCGCTGGCGCCGTAGTCACGCGCAGCGTCGCAGCTGGGGCCACGGTGGGCGGGGTGCCAGCACAGCAGCTGAGAAGGCGATAGTCCATCGGGGGATGCGGCGCGACCTCAGGAGGGCGCGGAAAGCGCCTCCCGATAGCCGTAAACGTAGTTCCGCATCCAGGGCTGTGGATGATCCGGGCGGGTGACCACCCGGAAACCCGCGTCCTTGAGGAGGCTTCGGGTTGCGTCGAAAGTGGGCGGAATCCCTGGGTCGTCGCCCATTGCAAAGTCGTGGCACGAGATCATCACGCGTCGCACCTGATCCAGCGTAGTAAGCGAGCCACGGAGGACGTCTAGCTCCGCCCCCTCAATATTCATCTTCAAAAGGTCGATCTGATGGAGGCCCTGCTGTCGAACGATATCCATGAGGGTGCCCCCCGCGACCGACACTCCACCTTCCCCCGCGTCAATCCGGTTTGCGAGGCCAGACACACCCCGGCCAGTAGTGAGGTGGACTGGGTCGCCAGAACCTGACAGGGCAACCTGCACGAGCCTCACGTTCTCGCATCGGTTGAGGGAGATGGTTTCTTGCAGACAGACCGCCGTCGTCGGGTGCGCTTCGACAGCGATGACCGTTCCGGTGTTGCCGACGGATCGGCTCAGGAAAACGGTTTCGGTGCCCGTGCCGGCGCCGACCTCAACGACCACATCGCCATCCCGGACCAGCTCGCCGGGCGCGAGCATGTCGGCGCAGGCGAGCCTCGATGCCTTCCAGCCGGGTCCGCGTAGGCCGGGGGTGACCAGATAGCCCTGAGACGGAAACCAGCGCACCCACACGCCATCGCGAGGCCTCGCAAACTCGATCTCGCGGTTGCGCATGAGGCTATAAACTGAGCGACCGATGGATCGATATAAGTCTCTCGCCGAGATCATCTGAGCTCCTTCTCCTACATGTGTCGATTGGGGCTTGTCAGCCGATCTGCTCGTGCTGATCCTCACTGGATGGCTGGCGACGAAGAAGGATGAGCGTGGTCGCCGATGTGAGCGCGTACGCCACGAGGGATGCTAATGCGGCGCCCATCTGGCCAAAGGGCGGAATGAGCAGGAAACATGCAGCAGTCGTTGCGGCCAGTGCGACGAGGCCAAGGTAACCAACCTCCCGCATCCGATTGGTTGCTTGCAGCGTTCGGACCCCCATCGTAAAGGGGACCAGGACCAGTTCTGCGACGAGGAGGACGGCAAGGACAGCCACCGAGTCGTCGTACGCAGCTGGCAGGAAGTGGAGGCTGATCAACAGTGTCACGAAAGTGGCCGTCGAGCCGGCAACGGCCATGGCAAAGGCATAGGCCAGGTAGCGACGCGTCGCGGCGCGCCCTGCCCGGTTTGCCGTTGCGTAGTGGGCCACCTGCGCCAGGGCCATGGGGACCAGGCGAATTAGCTCGGCGAAACTGGCAGCCAAGGAGTAGACCGCAACCGCAGAAGCGGACAGATAGCCATTAACGACAAGGCGATCAAGCCTGAAGGCAACCATCATCGCAAGAGTCATGAACGCGATGGGGAGCCCCCCAACCAACAACTCGCAGATTTCGGCCCGGGACAGAAGCGCTGGCGATCGAAAATGGGTTGTCAGCGGGGGAAGGCAGAGAACTGCCGCGAGGATGCCTGTTGCAAGAAATTGCAGCACGACGAAACCGAAGTACGTGAGCCCGACCCCCAAGCACGCGCATGATGCCAAGGCCACCGCTGGGGATACGAGCGAGGCGCGCGCCGCGCGGTGAAAATGACCTCGGGAGAACTCGTATTCGGTTAGCTGCCACAGGAAGAAGAAGGAAGTGCCCGCAACACCGGCGGGGATGGTCAGATGTGCTGTGGAGTGCGGCAGGAGAGCCCAGATTGTAGCGGTCGCCAGACCTGCGATTAGACCTAACGGAAGGGACAGCGTCCAGAACGCCGCAAGCTGCCGCTCATGATGTGCCTGGTCGCGTCGTATCCCGCGGATGACTGCCCCAGTGCCCAGCCCCAGTACCGGCCCAAGGCCGCTCGCCAGAGTGATCAGCACGACGTACTCGCCCCGGTGTGCGGGAGGCAGGGCAAAAGTCGTGACGAGGGCCACCGCGGCATTGATTGCGGCTGCGCCTATCGATCCTGCGGAGGAGTAGGCAAACCGCTTGCGGGCCTCGAACCTAAGACTGGCGCTCATACTCCCACGTTTTCTTCGCTGGAGCGCTCCGGGTCGCCATGTCGGTTTTCATGACAATCCAAACGCCAAGAAGGCCGAGAAGCATCTGCACAGGAACCGGTGCGAAGCTGTTCCTGACGTTGATGAAGAGCGGCAGGGCTATCACCGGAAGTAGTGCGATCTGTTGTTTCTCGAAGCGCGTTGCCAATCCGAGGACGACGCCGATCACGAACATGACGAGGAGTACTCCGGGCATTCCCATCGCATGATTTGCTTCGGCGACGGGGCTCCCACCCACCGCACCCTCCCGAGCCTGCATGACCACATTGAAGATACGCGGATCTGACTCGCCTGGAGGAACAGGCAAACCCAGCAGTCGCTCGAGGAACCGTAGAGGCACGATGTAGAAACTCGAAAAGCCCGCCGGCGGTTCGCCTGAGGCTGACCAGCGCATGGTGGCCACCGTCGGGTATAGCGAAAAGCCAAGTTCTGAAATTGATCCGCTGACAGCGTCCAAGAATGTTTTCGGCACCAACGCGTCGGCCTGAGAGACGCGTGTGGCTCTAACGATCGCGCTCAGGATCAGCGCGCCCACGCCTACGGTTGCAACGAGCCAAAGGGGAGTGCGTCGTCCCAATCGATGACGAGTGGTCAGCCACGTTGCGACCGGAAAGAGGACTGCCCCTCGTAGACCAAGGGGGAATGCCACGAGCGCGAAACTCAAGAATAAGGCCCCACCCATGATACGAGTGCGTGTGTTGCCTAATTGAGACAGGGCTAATCCAAGGCCCAGCGCCCAAGTGCCATATGCGACCATCGGGGTTTGAGCGGACTCAAGGAACTTGAGGTATCCGCCTTGAAGAGCTCGGATTCCTCCGACCGACAGAACGCTGTATCCCCACATCGCAGCTCCCGCGACGCTGATGAGCACACCAAAGACACCCAGGCGCTGCAGTTTGTCGCCCCGCTGCGGTGCGGCCGGTGGGGCCGCTGGAAGGCTCGGCGCAAGCACGAGGCCACAGGTGAAAGCGAGAATCCCCCAACAGGCCAAGATCAGGGCCTGACGCCCTTGGACCGAGTAGATCCACGCCAGGTTCTCCTTTCCGATGGGCCCCAACGCGGCGGCTCCGAGGAAGCCGGTGGTCCACATCAAGCCAAAGTGAAAGAGGCCAAAAATTAATACATATATGGGACCTACGCTCAGGACCATCCTGCTTGACCAGTTAGAAGAGACCGCAAACAACAGGATGAAGATGGACAGAGAGAGTGTTGCCGCTCCCGCCGCCGTGAGCCTGGAGGCGTCAGCAAGAACGAGGGCCACGGCTACTGCGAAGAGCGGAAACCACGTACGCAGATGGCGATTCAGTCCCACAATCCCCTCCAGGCCTTTGCGGAACGTTCCAGCGTGTAATGCGAGGCGCTGACTCCGTGACGCAGCGTCGATGGCGCGAGACCGAGCGACAATACTCTGTTCAGTTCGTCGACCCATTGAGCGGGCGGCGCGTCGATCGGCACCGTGGAGACGCCCGGGAGTTGGTGTTCGAGTTCAACGATGCTGGGGATCCTCGAAGCTACGACTGGTACTCCACATGCGAGGGCCTCAAGTATCACCGTAGGCAGACCCTCGCGGTGCGACGGCAGCAGCAGGACGCTCGCGCTGCCCAAGGTTGCCTCGACGTCATCAGTTGGACCGTCTGCGGAGAGATTCTCCGGCAGCGTCGCATCGCCGAGGTCCTCTCGGCCTCCGGGGCCTACCAGGGAAAAGTCAAGGTGCGGCGCCGCTCGCGCTATGTCGAGGATTGCTCGGCGGTTCTTCACGGGATCCGCCCGCCCGATGTGAACCACCCGAGGCTTCTTGCCGAGCCGCCTACCCTGGCGCGGTCCAATGGCCCCTGTAGAGACGCCATTGGGAATGACGATGCCCTTCAGGCCCGCGAACTCGAGGGCGGAGCGGCTCACGCCGACCACGTCTGTGGCTACGACTCCAAGCAACCCCCGCATGGCGGTCCGGTAGGCGCGCCGCGCAATGGACCGGGATCGTCCGTCCCCTTCGCTGTGGAACAGCGCGATACGTCGTCGGACGCCGGCCAGCCTCGCGATCAGGAGCACGATGCCCGAGAACAGCGAGACGTGTGAGACCACGACTTGGGGTTCGTAGGCCCTGAAGTGTCTTGCCAGGCGCAGCGGGAACGTCGCGAAAGGCGAGATGCCCACCAACGACTCCGTCGCCCCGGCCGCATGGAAGGCTGGCGACAGGACGCCTCTTTCCCCACTGAGAACGACAAAGTCGAAGGCCAGTTCTTCGTCGATCATGTGCCTCGCCATTTGCAGCCAAACACGCTCGGCACCCCCGACCTCGAGTTGATGCAGCACGTGGCACACGCGGAGGCTGTCACGGGCCAAAATCTGGTCGAACGTGGACACCCACTCCTTGCGCGCCTGCGCCCACCGCCTCTGTAGATCGCTCACGCGCGCGAGGTTAGATCTCCCTAGAGTGACCATTTCGTCATGATCGGCCTGCAGTCTCCTGATGCAGATGGCGAGCTGACGATGGTCGTCGATCGCGTAAAGACATTCCGCCGGGAGCAGATGTGGGATGTCGCCCACAGGCGTCGAAAGACACGGAAGTCCGGTCGACATCGCCTCGACGAGCACCCGGGGAAGTCCTTCTGTGTGCGAAGCCATGACGAAGAGGTCGGCCCTCCGCATCTCCGCCAGCACTTCAAAGTGCCGTAAGGAGCCCAAGAATGCCACCCGGTGACTCACTCCGAGTTTAGACGCAAGGGCCCGGAGACTTGGCTGACACCTTCCCGCGCCAACCAACGACAGCGTGACATGGTCTGGAAGGTCTGGAAGCGCACGAATGATCGTGTCGTGACCTTTGTATGGCATTTCCTGGGTTCCGACTGCCAACATCTTGAAACCATCCTCCGTTGGTGATCGGGCGATCGCCAACGATTCCGGGATGTTCACGTCGCTGAAGCTTGCGACGTGAGCGTTCTTCGACGCTGGGTACGAGGCCTGAAGGGAATGTTCCGTCACGTAATGGACGCCGACTGCATGTCGTATCACGAGGCGTTGGAATAGAGCTGCCCCTTGGGCGGAGCGGGGTTTGCCCGCAGTGCGCAGCAACTCCGCAGGGTCCCCCACCATCTCGACCACGAAACGGCGCCCGCGGATGATCAGGAACGGGGTGACCAGGTAGCTCACCGTTCCCGGCATCCTGACCACGAAGACGCCAGATACGCCCGCAAGACGCCAAACGCTGAAGAGCACTTTTGCCAACCTCAGGATCAATTGACGGACTCCATGCCAATACGGCAGAGGGTAAAGATGAAGTCCGGTCGAAGTGTTCGGCGTTGCATCTGGACCGAGCCTGGCTACCAGCAGGACGTGGTCGGGTTCCTCTAGGTAGGGGCTCCACGACGAGTCTTCCGCCGATGCCTCGAGGGGAGCAGGATTCCCGGCAGGGGACAAGCCATAACGCGCTTCCGTCACCAGAATTCGGGTCATCTTCCCGCCAATTCCTTCGAGTAAAAGTCGTGCCACCAGTTTGCGACTATGACCCTGTCGTAGGTGTGCGAGACGAGATCGTAAGCGTTCGCAGCCCGAGTTGCTGACTCCTCGGGCCCTTCCAGCGCGAGCCTCAGGGCGCGAGCAAGGGAATCGGCGTCGCCGACCGAGCATAGGCGACCGGTGGAGGAATCAACGATGTCTCGCGTTCCGGTCGCGTCGGCCGCCACGACCGGAACGCGAGCCGCCATGGCCTCAAGGATCGCGGTTGGCAGTCCCTCTCTCTTCGAAGGAAGGCAGAAGATGTCCATCTGGTCATAGAAGGGGCGGACATCTTGCGCGAAACCGGTCACAGTGATGGCGGGATGGCTCGCCATGATCGCGCTGGTCAGAGGTGATAAGGGGTCGGATTGGTCCGGGGCCCCGATGATCAGGAGCTCCAGGTCGGGATGCGTGCGAAGGAGCATGCAGAAGGCATCTACGAGCTCCTCAAGACCTTTGTCCTTGGCGAGGCGACCGACATAACCCACAACCCGCGGCTCGCGGGCCTTGAGCTTCGCCTCCCTCGGGACCTCGACGCCAACAGCTCCTCCAGGAGCGACGGTCGATCGAGACAGCGACTTCATGAATTCACCCGCCGACACTTTCAGAGAAGGACTGGCGAACACGACACGGGTCGAGAGCAAGGCGGTCAGAATCGTCAGTGCGTGAATCAACCAACGCTTCGGACCCTTGAGTGTCTCCTCCCGGAGGCCGTGAACAATGAAGACGCGACGTGGGGACGTCAACACGGTAGCCATCGCGGCACTCAGCGAGGCCGCCGGTGATCCGTAGATGACAAGGTCAGGACGAAGTCGGCGACCAGCGCGCGCGACGCTCCACGTTGAACGGACGAAACCTCGGACACCAAGCCCCCTGCCGATGGGCAGCCCATGAGCCATCACCGACCGCTCGAGGTGGTGCGTGTCGGCCCCCGAGGCGAAGACATGCAACTCCACGCCTGAGGCGACAAGGAGATCGATGTGCATCCCGTAGTGGTGGCGCAACTGCTCGGCGACCGTCGTGACGAGGAAGACCGTTGGTTTCCCGGGGGTGACACTCATCGGAGCCGACACTCCTCGCCCAAGATCCGAATTGCCAATTCGGGTTGGTTGTAAGTGAATGCCGTATCCCGAGCCCACCCAGCGTCCACGACCTGACCGAACCACAGCACATCCAGCTGGCGCGACAATGCGTGTGCGGCACGGGACTTGTGACCGGCAGTATGGAGTCCGAGTACGGCCGCCTTGAGCACGGGTGCCGGAAGGCACGGGCTGGGACCCCCACGGAAGATTGCTACTACCTGTTCACAAGTGAGCCCTGTCTGAGGTTGCGCGATGACGGGCGGAGGTGGCACCGCCGCGTTGGCTGTGTGGAGGACGAACTCCGCGAGCTGACGGGCGGTGCTCATCGTCGACAACCCTGTGGCAGGGGTCGGCATAACGCACCACTTGCTGGTGGCGGCACGAACAAATCGCCTGGTGATCTTTCGCGAAGGGTCGTGAATCGAAAGGGCGCGCACAGAGGTCGTCGTTGCGCCGAACCCTAACGCCAAGGCCCTCTCGCCCACAGCCTTCGAGGCGGAGTAGGGCGAATGCGGTGCGGTTGGTGTTGAGTCCTCGACTCGCCTGCGGTTTCCGGCAACAGCCACGGAAGAGATGTGAACCAAGCGCGCAACTCCCGCGTGGTGTGCGTACAGGGCGAGCACTGCGGGTGTTAGGGCATTCGCGCCCCACAAACCCGGCTCATCCGCAGCGCCAGGATCTGCGATCCCCGCTGCATTGACCAAGACGTCTGTTGGTTTCAGCTCGCCGAGCCACTGGGGGAGTCTGTTAGGCGGGACTGCGGCAGCTGTCTCGAGGACGTCGGCAGGTGCCGTGGAAGGCTGGCACTCCAGGCGCGGAGAACTGCACCGCAATACCTCGTAGCCCTGCTGGCTGGCACATTCTGAGACTGCAGCTCCCACCAGCCCGCTGCCGACGACCACGACGCGCTCAGAGTTCATGCCCCACCGCATCGGACATGGGGCGGCGCACCATCCAATGGGGTGCAGAAAGGTACAAGCCAATCGCAGCGAGAGAGGCGAGGGCGGCGGCCCAGCCCGGCGCCAAGTACCATGCGACCGTGACTACAGCGGCAACGGTCGCGGCGAAACCAGACACCAAGAGGTGCGGGATCCAACAGGGGCTCGAGGTAAGGCGCTGATAGACGTGGGACCTGTGTGCTTCAAGCAGGGGCTCTCGTCGTCGAGCCCGCACGATGATGGTCGTGCCTGAGTCCGCCACGTAGATCGCGAGGGGCGCCGCCAACGCTGCTCGGGGAGCTCCCTCGGCCCAGCCGATGAGGATGCCGCCAGCTACTAGTGCGCCGAAGAGATAGCTTCCTACGTCGCCCAGGAAGAGCCGGGCGACGGGCGCGTTCCAGGGCAAGAAACCCAAGGCAGCTCCCATCGTGACAGCGCCGATGACTCCCAGGCGCGGCAGATCATGAAGATGCGCCAGCACGATCGCATTCGCACCCCACAGGGCGACGGTCAGCGCTGAAATGCCGTTGATGCCGTCCATGAAGTTCACAACATTGACGATGCCCGAATACAGAATCAAGCCCAGAAGCGCCCCGACGACACCAGCAACGAGCGCCCCGACAATCATCCCCGTGGCGGCCTGCGCGCCGAGCCTCACAAGGGCTGGGAGATCTCGTCGGTCGTCAGCGAAGCCCACGAGCGCCAAGGCCAGAGCGCCGGCCAACAAACCCCAAGAGCTGGGGACGTTTCGAGTCATGGCCACTCCGGTGGCGAGAGCGATGCCCACCACGCAGGCCCACCCTCCGCCGCGTGGAGTCGGCAGAGTGTGAGACGAGCGGTGATTGGGTATGTCGATCACCCCGTTACGAAGCATGAGGGCACGCACGAGGGGGGCCGAACCTGCTGTCGCCAACAGCGCCACCAGAACCAGGAACACCAATCAATCGCCTCGCGCGTACGTGAGAGCAGCATCAGTCGCCTCGTCGCGCATCCACGCTGCCGCGGATCCATGGTCGCCGTGGGACAACTCGGCAACAGAAGCGGAGTCGATGGCTGGAACCTGGACGCTTGCAACGAGCGAGTGGGATGTGGGTCGACGTGCTTCGTGGTCGGAGAACAACTCCTCTCCGATCTTCTCGCCGGGACGAAGACCGGTGTAGACGATGTCGATGTCTCGACGACCCGACATGCGGATCAAGGTGTGGGCCACCTCAACGATCTTCACCTGCTCGCCCATGTCGAGCACCATGACCTCACCATCCGAGCCGATAGATGCAGCCTCGAGGACCAGCTGGCAGGCCTCCGGGATGAGCATGAAGTAACGCTCGACGTCGGGGTGGGTGACCGTGATCGGGCCTCCGAGCTGGATCTGCGCAGTGAATGCGTGGACGACGGAACCTCGGGACCCCAGCACGTTGCCGAACCGCACCGACACGTACCGACCCGGGAAACGGTGGGAGAAGTCCGCAGTGATTCTTTCGGCAATGCGCTTGCTGTAGCCGAGGACGCACGTGGGGTTGGCGGCTTTGTCCGTCGAGATGTTGACGAAGGTGCCCACCCCGACACCCGACGCCGCGTGCAAGACGTTCATGGTCCCGATCACGTTGGTCTTCCAGGCCTCCAGGGGGTGCGCCTCCAGCAGCGGGAGGTGTTTCAGGGCGGCCGCGTGGAACACGATGTCGGGGCGGGCGCTTTCGAAGGCGTGCCTCATGGTCTCGACATCACGAATGTCGGCCAGCACGATCTCGTCGCTGTCGAGCAGGCCGTTGCCGTGCAGGCTCAGCTGAGTCGACTGGAGCCCGGACTCGTCCCGGTCGAGCATGAACAGCTTCGACGGACCGAAGCGGGCGATCTGCCGACACAGCTCCGACCCGATCGAGCCGCCGGCCCCGGTGACCAGGACCCTCTTGCCTGCGATCTGTTCGGCGATGACCGCCATGTCGAGCTCGACGGGACGGCGGCCCAGCAGGTCTGCGACATCGACGTTGCGTAGGTCGCCAGCTGTCGGTCGGCCGCCGATGATCTCGCGCACGGGGGGAAGGGTCAGGACATCGAGCCCGGCGTCCTCACCCAGCAGCGTCAGCTCGCGGATGGTGCGGGCCTCCGCCTGGGGAAGGGCGATGATGAGGGTGTCGGCCCCATGCTTTTGCGCCACCTTGCCCATGGCGGTCCGCGTGCCGCGGACCTTGACGCCCTCGACGCGGAGGCGTGCCTTTGCCGAGTCGTCGTCGAGCAGGGCGACCGGCGTGTAGCCGCTGCCCAGGTCGCGGATGAGGCTCCGGGTCAGGCGTCGGCCAGCCTCGCCGGCCCCGAAGACGATGGCCCGCTGGTCATCACCGTCGTGGAGGGCGGCCTGGCGCGTGCGGATCGAACGGATGATGAAGCGGGCTGCGAACATGCCGAGCATGGCGAAGGCCGGCGCAGTGAACGGCACGCTTCGAGGCACCGGCCTGAGGTGCAGCGCGAAGACCAGCACGGTCAGCACGAGGGTGGTCAGCAGGACCGTGCGACCCACGTCGTAGATCTAGTCGAACGAGCCGCGGTCGTGGCCGACGGCGTACGGGCCGAAGAAGGCTCCGAAGATCACCTGACCCAACACCGCGGCGACGGAGAACCAGAGGATCGGGGCGGTCAGGACGTTCCCGAGAGCAAGGTCATAACGCAGCCAGACGGCAAGGAAGACAGCAACAACCCAGGCGGCCGAGTCGATGACCGCCCACAGCCACCGGTTGAGCCGGTCGCGACGTCTGGCCTGCGCTGTGTCCACGCACGCCCCCTTCCCCGTTGGCCGCAAACATCGGGGAGTTTACATGCGCGGAGACACCAATCGACGCACATGGACGCGTGGCGGGCCCGAACGGGCTCAAATGAACGATACGGGAGCGATTGCTGTCGGAGATTTTGCGCGGATTCGTCCGGACGTACCGCGGTTCGCCCCTCAGGTGAGACCGGCGTAGAACTCGCTGCACGCGGCATACGTGGGCAGGAGGCCTTGCTCCATGGCCTCGGCGAGCGAGGGTGCCGCGTGGTCCTTGGGGGACAGGAGGGGGTCGGTCATCCCGTCGGGGAGCACGAGCCCCACCTCCGGGTCCAGCGGGTGTATGCCGTGCTCGCGGCTCGGTGTGTACGGCGCCGTCACGAGGTACATCGCCGTCGTGTTGTCCTCGAGGGCGGCGAACGCGTGCCCCATCCCCTCGGGCAGGTACACGGCGCGGCGGTCGACCGTGTCGAGCAGCACCGAGTCCCACTGGCCGAAGGTGGGCGACCCGACCCGGATGTCGACCACGTAGTCGACCAGTGAGCCGGTCAGGGCGGTGATGTACTTCGCCTGCGACGGTGGGACGTCCGCGAAGTGGATGCCGCGGACCGTGCCGCGGGAAGAGACGGAGATGTTGGTCTGGACAACCTCCGGGCGGTGTCCGATGGCCTCGGCGAGCAGGTCGCCGCGGAACGACTCGAGGAAGAGCCCACGGTCGTCGCTCAGCTGCCGTGGGGTGATCTCGAAGGCATCGGCGATCGCGAGCGGGCGGATCTGCATCAGGGGGTCTCCGTTCCTGGGTCGTCCAGCAGGCGCTGAAGGTAGCCGCCGTAGCCGCTCTTGGCGAGCGAAGCGCCCGCGGCGGCGAGCTGGGCGTCGTCGATCCAGCCGTTGCGCCAGGCGATCTCCTCAGGGCAGCCGATCTTGAGTCCTTGGCGGCTCTCGACCACGGAGACGAACTGGGAGGCATCCATGAGGCTCTCGAACGTGCCGGTGTCGAGCCAGGCCGTCCCGCGTTCGAGCACGGTCACGGTGAGGTCGCCTCGTTCGAGATAGGCGTTGTTGACGGCGGTGATCTCGAGCTCGCCCCTGGCACTGGGAGTCAGGCCTCGGGCGATCTGCACGACGTCGTTGTCGTAGAAGTACAGGCCAGGAACGGCGTAGTTCGACTTCGGGACGGCGGGCTTCTCCTCGATCGAGATGGCGCGGCCGGACTCGTCGAACTCGACCACGCCATACGCCGTGGGGTTGGTCACGTGGTAGGCGAAGATCGTGCCGCCCACCACCTCGGTGTTGTGCTTGAGCGCGGTGCCCAGACCTGTCCCGTAGAAGATGTTGTCGCCCAGGACCAGGGCCACCGAGTCGTCACCGATGAAGTCGGCCCCGAGGACGAACGCCTGCGCCAGTCCCTCAGGGCGGGGTTGCCCGGCGTAGGTGATCTCGATGCCCCACTGGCTGCCGTCCCCGAGCAGCCGCCGGAACTGGTCCTGGTCCTCGGGGGTCGTGATGACGAGCACCTCGCTGATCCCGGCCATCATCAAGGTCGAGAGCGGGTAGTAGACCATCGGCTTGTCGTACACCGGCATGAGCTGCTTGCTGATCCCGAGCGTGATGGGGTGCAGTCGCGACCCCGTCCCCCCTGCCAGGATGATCCCCTTCATGTGGAGGAAGGCTACCGACTCGGGGCTCCGATAGCCTCGTGACCATGAGAAATCCGGTGCTGTCGGATCCGAGCCGCCGATGACCCGCTGGCTCGTGACGGGCGCGGGCGGGATGCTCGGCCTCGACATGCAGGTGGCCCTGGCACTGGCTGGCGTCTCGGACGACGACGTGACCGGCCTGACGCGCTCCGACCTGGACGTCACCGACCCCGAGGCGACGCGCGATGCCATCCGCGGCCACGACGTGGTGGTGAACTGCGCGGCATACACCCGCGTGGATGACGCGGAGAGCCATGAAGGCCAAGCCTTTTCGGTCAACGCCCTCGGAGCGGCCAACGTCGCCGACGCGTGCCGCACGGTCGGTGCCCGGCTCGTGCACGTCTCGACCGACTACGTCTTCGCCGGCGAGGCGACGGAGCCGTATGCCGAGGACGCGCCTGTCGCGCCGCTGTCCGCCTACGGGCGCACCAAGGCAGCGGGGGAGTGGGCGGTCCAGGCCCGGTGCCCGCAGGCGTGGATAGTGCGGACCGCGTGGCTCTACGGCGCCGGTGGCCCCAACTTCGTCAAGACCATGGCTCGGCTGGCGGACACTCGCGAGACCGTGGATGTCGTCGACGACCAGACCGGACAGCCGACCTGGACCATGGACGTGGCCGGCGCGATCATGCGGCTGGTCGACGACGCCGCGCCGTTCGGCGTGTGGCACGCAACCAGCCAGGGCGAGACGACCAAGTACGGGCTGGCCCGCGAGATCTTCCGAGGTCTGGGGCTGGACCCCGAGCGGGTGCGCCCGACGACGAGCGACGCGTTCCCGCTCCCGGCGCCCCGACCTTCGTACAGCGTCCTGGGTCACGACGCCTGGCGCATGGCCCGCATCCCGCGGCTGCCCCACTGGCAGGAGAGCCTCGCCACGTCCCTGCACGACGTTGTTGAACGACTCGAAAGCAGCTAGCCAGATCAGGCCCCACTGTCGAGGTGGCGTGACCTCAAAGCGGCTGGCGTGGCACGGAGCCCGCGCTGCCACCGTCGAAGGTGCAGCGCCGCCACCTGGCGACGGGTGAGGTCGCTCGCGAGGTGTGATCCGGCAAGGAATTCCCGTCGAGGCAGCAGGGCCCCCAGTGCGAGCTTGGGCCGCTGAGCCCATGGGGTGCGGCGTAGCTCTGCGAGCCACAGCGCTCCGGAGAGGCCACTGGTCTGCTGCCGGAACTGCCAGGCGGCAAGTCGATCGGAGGCGATTTCGGGAGTTGACTGCGCCGCACCTATGGACACCAGGAACTGGTGTGCTGACTCGGACGAGCCTGTCGCAGCCGCCAGTTCGCCCACCTCTTGCGCGAGCTCCGGATGGGCACCGCCCAGTCGAATCGACAGGTACTTCAAGTCCTCGGTATTGCTGTGATTCTCTGGGTCGCGCAGGGCGTGCAGGGCGACCACGAGCGACTGCCCAGTAAAGTCAGGGGCCGGGACCTTCGTGCCGGCTATCGGGACCAAGATGCGCCGCTGCCACAGCGCTTCGAACACGTCCTGGTCGGCGGCTAGGAACCCCGGGAAGTTGAAGTGGACATCAAGGTCGCACGGCCACTCAGTGTGGATGAAATGAGTGGAGTGGTCGAACGCGAGGTCGGCAGCGCGGGAGATTTGCCTTTGTGTGAACCGCCGCCTCCACCCGATGTCCTCAATTGCGTGACACACCTCCTCGAAGGCGACGGGATCCACGAGTACGTCGACGTCGGTGGAGAGCCTGGCGGGTCGGGCACGGACAGCTACCGCGGTGGGTCCCTTGATGAAGAGGATCCGGGCCCCGACGTCCTCCGCGGTCCGGGCCACGAGGGCGTGCGCGAGCAGCACGGCCTCGGTCATGGTCAGCGTGGACTGGGGCACGTCGCAAGTATGATGCTGCCGCGGATAGGGCCGCTTCGTTTGGGTCACCCCTCGGCCGTTCGTGCCATGTGATTTTCGCTAGGGTCGGCGCATGCTCGCTGCCTATGCCGCCCGCCAGTCCGCCGATGACCCGCTGTCCGGTCTGGAGGTGGGGCAGCGGCCGGATCCGCAGCCGCGCGAGGGGTGGACCACGGTCACGCTCAGGACGGCCGGGCTGAACCACCACGACGTCTGGTCGCTGCGGGGCGTCGGGCTGGCGGCCGACCGCCTCCCCATGATCCTGGGCTGCGACGGAGCGGGGGTCGACGAGGAGGGGAACGAGGTCATCGTCCACGCGGTCGTTCCCAGCGAGGGCTGGCGGGGCGACGAGACCCTCGACCCGCGCCGGACGCTGCTCTCGGAGCTGCACGACGGGACGCTCGCGCAGAAGGTTGCCGTCCCGACGACGAACCTCGTGGCGAAGCCCGCGGACCTGCCGTGGACGCACGCCGCCTGCTTGTCGACGGCCTGGCTCACGGCATACCGGATGTTGTTCACCAATGCCGGGCTGACGCCGGGCGCGACCGTGCTGGTCCAGGGGGCCGGCGGCGGTGTGGCCACGGCCCTGGTGCAGCTCGGGTCGGCGGCGGGTTACCGGATGTGGGTGACCACCCGCGACGAGGAGAAGGGCCGGCTCGCGGTGGGGATCGGTGCGGACCGCGCCTTCGCCAGCGGCGAACGGCTGCCCGACCGGGTCGACGCCGTCATGGAGACCGTCGGCGCCGCGACCTGGTCGCACTCGGTCAACTCCCTCAAGCCGGGCGGGACCATCGTCATCTCCGGCGCCACGTCCGGCGACGCCCCGAGCAAGGCCGAGCTGACCAAGATCTTCTTCAAGCAGCTGCGGGTCGTCGGGTCGACGATGGGCACGCGCACCGAGCTCGAACGGCTCACGCAGTTCGTGGTGCAGCGGAAGATCGAGCCGGTCATCGACACGACGCTGCCCCTGAGCCGGGCGCGCGAGGGCTTCGCCAGGATGGCCGCGGGCGAGGTTTTCGGCAAGGTCGTGTTCACCATAGACGCCGATGAGGGCTCCGGCTGAGACGCGCCTGAAAGCGATTAGGCATCTCGGGCGAGGAGGCGTAGTAAGGGACCATGGAACAGTTCCCCTCGTCGCCTGACGACGTGATCGACTCGAGGTGGACCGGCAACCCCCAGGCAGTGCGACCGGCGCCGCACGTCAGCCGTCGCAGGACGCCGCAGGTCGACCTCGATGCCGAGATGCGGGCGGTCATCAACCCCTGGTTGGCCGGCGACAGCGGCGCAGTCGAGACCTTGGCCGCCCTGCGCGACCTGGCCGACCAGCACCTGTAGGTCCGCTTCACCCCGACGGGCGGCCCTACCGGGCGGCCCGGGCTTCTGTGCTGTCAGCTGGGCGAGATCTGCAGCCAGTCGTACCAGCCGTTGTGCAGCACCAACCAGGCGATGAGACCGTAACCGGCCTGGCCCGGGTGGTGCGCGACGCGGCTCGCTGCCAGGTCGCTCTGCCACTGCTCGTGACCGAGCAGCGGCCGGAAGCAGTCGACGAACGGCACGGTCCGGCGCCCGCACACGTCTGCCTGCGCCTCCACCAGCACGTCGAGCTTGGCGTTGAGCTCCTCGTCCTCGGTCGGCGGCGGGCTCACGACGAACGTGCCGATCCCGGCGCTCGCGGCGTCGTCGAGGATGTTGGCGAGGTTGAGCCGGTGCCGGGCCAGCGTGACGCCACCCATGGCGTCGGCGGTGCCCACCGAGATGACGAGCCGCTTCTCCGCGCGGCCCCGCCACCGGGGCGCGCACTCGGGCTTCCACCGGGCCAGCACATCGCCCGTCGTGTCGCCACGGACGCCGAGGTTGTAGGCGGTGAGCTCGAGGTCGGCGCTGTGCGTGCGGCCGACGACGCGGGACACCCAGCCCTGACCCTTGGGGTCGCCGACGCCGGCCACGAGCGAGGCGCCGACGAAGACCATTCCCACGTCCCGCGGACCGTCGGAGGCGACCTGGAACTCGGCGCTCGGGGTGAAGGTGGGGTCGCTCACGCGTCAGTCCTCGTCGTCGTCGAGCCGGGCCAGCCAGGTGGCCAGCCGCTCGACGGGGGTCTCGAATTCGGGGTTCAGGTCCACGAACGTCCGCAGCTGGTCGGCCAGCCACTCGAAGGAGACCTCTTCTTCCCCTCGGCGAGCGACCAGCTCCTCGATGCCGCGATCCGTGAAGTACACGTCTGCAAGGTTAACGGGGGTAGGCCGCGCGGCTGAGCCAGCCACGCGGCATACCGGACGCTATCGGCTGGGGGCACGCTGAGCCGGCGGCAGCAAAGGTCTGTGCACAGACATCCAGCGTTCCTCCCACCGACCTGCTCATGGGGCAGACACCGCCACCTCTGTGCACAGACCTCCGCTCCGCGCGGCCTAGACCGGACGTCGTCCTAGCGGGCGAAGGCCGCTGCGATCAGCTCGGCCTGCTGCTCGGCGTGCCGCTTGCTCGACCCGGTGGCCGGTGAGGCGGATGCCTTGCGCGAGACGACCCGCAGCTGGCGGGTCTCACCCAGCTGGGCGAGGGCCTGCGGCAGGTTGAGCGCCATGAACGGCCAGGCACCCTGGTTGACGGGCTCGTCCTGGACCCACACGACCTCGGCACCGGGGTACTTCGCGAGCTCGGCGGCGATCTCCTTGGCGGGCAGCGGCGCGAGCTGCTCGACCCGCAGGATGGCCGTGGAGGTGTCCTCGGCCTTGTCGCGGGCTGCCTCGAGGTCGTAGACGACCTTGCCGCTGGCGAGCAGGACGCGGGTGACACCCGCCGGGTCGAACGACGCGCGGTCCGGCAGCACCGGCCGGAAGGTGCCCTCGGTGAAGTCGGTCGGCATGCTGCTCGCCGCCTTGAGCCGCAGCATCGACTTCGGGGTGAAGACGATCAGCGGACGACGGGGGCGGGCGTAGGCCTGGCGCCGCAGCAGGTGGAAGTAGCTCGCCGGCGTCGAGGGGTAGGCCACCGTCATGTTGTCCTCGGCGCACATCTGCAGGAAACGCTCGATGCGGGCGGAGGAGTGGTCGGGACCCTGGCCCTCGTAGCCGTGGGGGAGCAGCAGCACGACGGACGAGCGCTGGCCCCACTTCTGCTCCGAGGAGGAGATGAACTCGTCGATGATCGTCTGCGCACCGTTGAGGAAGTCGCCGAACTGCGCCTCCCACAGGACGAGTGCGTCGGGACGTTCGACGGAGTAGCCGTACTCGAAGCCCATCGCCGCGAACTCGGACAGCAGCGAGTCGTAGACCCAGAACCGGGCCTGGCCCTCGCCGAGGTACAGCAGCGGAGTCCACTCCTCGGCGGTGTTCTTGTCGATGAGGACCGCGTGGCGCTGGACGAAGGTGCCGCGGCGGCTGTCCTGCCCGGCGAGGCGCACCGGGGTGCCCTCCATGAGCAGCGACCCGAACGCCAGCAGCTCACCGGTCGCCCAGTCGATCCCACCCTGGCGGGTGGACTGTGCGCGCTTCTCCATGGCCTGGAGCAGCTTGGGGTGCACGGTGAAGCCGGGCGGCGGGTTCACGAACGCGTCACCGATGTGCTGGAGCTGGTCGGCGGGGACGGCCGTCTGGTCCGCTGAACGGGTGGCCCTGTCGGTGGCCTGCGCGGCCGGCGGCTCGAGCCCCGAGTGGCCCTCGGCGTCGGTGCCGGCCAGCGTGGGGTCGCTCGGGTCGGCCGTGGTCGCGGCCTCCTTGAGCGCGGCCTTGGTCTCGACGAACACCCGCTCGAGCTGCTGCTGGTAGTCGCGCAGCGCTGCCTCGGCCTCCTCCTGCCCGATGTCGCCGCGACCGATCAGGGCCTCGGTGTAGAGCTTGCGGACCGAGCGCTTGGCCTCGATGAGGTTGTACATCAGCGGCTGGGTCATCGAGGGGTCGTCGCCCTCGTTGTGACCGCGGCGCCGGTAGCACACCATGTCGATGACGACGTCCTTGTTGAACTCCTGCCGGAACTCGTACGCGAGCTCGGCCACCCGGACGCAGGCCTCGGGGTCGTCGCCGTTCACGTGGAAGATCGGCGCCTGGATCATCCGGGCGACGTCGGTCGAGTACGTGCTCGACCGGGAGGCGCTCGGCGAGGTCGTGAAGCCGACCTGGTTGTTGATCACGACGTGGATCGTGCCGCCGGTGCGGTAGCCGCGCAGCTGCGAGAGGTTGAGGGTCTCGGCGACGACACCCTGGCCCGCGAAGGCCGCGTCTCCGTGCATCAGCAGGGGCAGCACGGTGAAGTCCTCGCCCGCGAGGTCGAGCCGGTCCTGCTTGGCGCGGGTGATGCCCTCGAGGACCGGGTTGACCGCCTCCAGGTGCGAGGGGTTGGCGGCGAGGTAGACCTTGGTCTTGCTGCCGTCCTCGGCGACGAACTCGCCCTCGGTGCCGAGGTGGTACTTCACGTCGCCCGAGCCCTGCACGGACTTGGGGTCCTGCTTGCCCTCGAACTCACGGAAGATCTGGCCGTACGACTTGCCCGCGATGTTGGCGAGCACGTTGAGCCGGCCACGGTGCGGCATACCGATGCAGACCTCGTCCATCGAGTCTGCGGCGGCGCGGCACAGGATGCGGTCGAGCAGCGCGATGACCGACTCGCCGCCCTCGAGGCTGAACCGCTTCTGCCCCACGAACTTAGTCTGCAGGAACGTCTCGAACGCCTCGGCGGCGTTGAGCCGGCGCAGGATCCGCAGCTGCTCGTCGGGGCCGGGCTTGGCGTAGCCGACCTCGATCTTGTCCTGGAGCCAGCGGCGCTGTTCGGGGTCCTGGATGTGCATGTACTCGGTGCCGATGGTGCGGCAGTACGAGTCGCGCAGGATGCCGAGGATCTTGCGCAGGCGCAGCATCGGCGCACCCCCGAAGCCGCCGGTCGCGAAGTCGCGCTCGAGGTCCCAGAGGGTCAGCCCGTGCGAGGTGACGTCGAGGTCGGGGTGGCGCCGCTGGCGGTACTCGAGGGGGTCGGTGTCGGCCATCAGGTGGCCGCGCACGCGGTAGGCGTGGATGAGCTCCTGGACGCGGGCGGTCTTGTTGACGTCGTCGTCGTGGTGGGCCGAGATGTCGCGCACCCAGCGCACCGGCTCGTACGGCAGCCGCAGGCTCTCGAAGATCTCGTCGTAGAAGCCGTTCTCGCCGAGCAGCAGCTGGTGCACGATCCGCAGGAAGTCGCCGGACTGCGCGCCCTGGATGATGCGGTGGTCGTAGGTCGAGGTGAGCGTGATGATCTTCGAGACGGCGTTGCGGTTGATGGTCTCCTGGCTCGCCCCCTGCCACTCGGCCGGGTACTCGAGGGCGCCGACCCCGATGATCGCTCCCTGCCCCGCCATCAGGCGCGGGACCGAGTGGACGGTGCCGATGGTGCCCGGGTTGGTCAGGGTCAGCGTGGTGCCCTGGAAGTCCTCGACGGTGAGCTTGCCGCCGCGGGCCTTGCGGACGATGTCCTCGTAGGCGGTCCAGAAGTGGGCGAAGTCCATCGACTCGGCGGACTTGATGGAGGGGACCAGGAGCTGGCGGGTGCCGTCCGGCTTGGCCATGTCGATGGCCAGGCCGAGGTTCACGTGGCCCGGGACGACCAGGGCCGGCTTGCCGTTCTCCTCGGTGAAGCCGTTGTTCATCTCGGGCATGTGGCCCAGCGCCTTGACGAGGGCGTAGCCGATCAGGTGGGTGAAGGACACCTTGCCGCCGCGGGAGCGCTGCAGGTGGTTGTTGATGACGACCCGGTTGTCGATGAGCAGCTTGGCCGGCACCGCGCGGACGCTCGTGGCGGTGGGGACGGTCAGCGACGTCTCCATGTTGGTGACGGTGCGGGCACTGGCGCCGCGCAGCGGCTTGACTTGGTCCTGGTTGACCGGCACGGGCTGCTTGGGGGCCTCGGGCTCGCGCGGCTTGGGCACCTCCTTGACGGCGGCGGCGGCCTCGCCACCGGTCACGGCTTCCTTGTCCTCGGGCTTGTCGGCGACGGCCTTGTCGGTGAGGGCGTCGGGCTTGTCCGTCGTCTGGGCCGAGGTCGTGGACTGGGCGGGCGCGGCGGTGGGCGTGGCAGCAGGCTGGGCGGCGGTAGCAGGCTGGGCGGCCGGCGCGGACGCAGCGGGAGCGGTGGGGGCCGCGGGAGCGGCGGGCGCGGACTGTGCGGGAGCGGCGGTCCCGTTCGACCCCGATCCGTTCACGGCACGGGCGTCACCGGCCGGGCGGTCCGTGCCGGGCTGGTAGTCCTCGAAGAGGGACCACCACGCCTTGTCGACGGAGTTCTTGTCGTTCTTGTACTGCTCATACAGCTCGTCCACGAGCCACTCGTTCGGCCCGAAGGCCGCCATGGGGTCGTTGGTCGGGGACTGGTCGGGCACGGCGGATACGCCTCTTTCGTAGCGTCGACAATGACGGGGCAATTACGTGCTCCCAGCCTAGCCCCGCACGTCTCACCTCGGTGCGGCGGGGAACAGTTTCCGAGACGTTCCTCACCACCCCCGCCGCGCCTAGCTGATGTCGCTGCGCACCGTGCGCCAGGAGCCGAACCCGGCCATCACCGCGGCGTACGCGGCGAGCATGAGCGCGCCACCCCACCAGGTGAGCTCGTGCACGGTTTGTCCGCCGCCGCCGCGGGACACCCCGCTCACCATGGCGCTGGTGGCCTGGCTGGGCAGGTAGGGGACGATGTGGTCGCGACCCCAGGACCAGAAGCCGAGGCCGAAACCGGCCAGCGGCTCGACGATCCATGCCACGCCCACCGAGATCAGCAGCGCCGCGACCTGGTTGGGGATGAGGATGCCTGCGCCCAGGCCGATGAGCGCCCAGAGACCGAGGACGAGCAGGCTCAGGGCCAGGGTGCGGAAGACCCCCGCCTCGGGGAACGGCGCGTAGCCCCGGGCGTGCAGGACGATCGCCCCGGCGAGCACCGAGCCGGCGAGCGAGATGAGGCCGTAGATGGCGCCGATGCCGAGCAGGGCGATGACCTTGGCCCCCATGACCCTGGCGCGCCGGGGCGTGCCGAGGAACGTGCTGGTGATCGTCTTGTGGCGGTACTCGGACCCGATCTGCATCACGCCGATGGTGAGGGTGAGCAGGTAGCCGACGCCCAGGCCGGCGGTGTAGACGCTGTTCGCGATCTGCAGCGGCGTGCCCATGGGGCGGTGCTCGGCGGGGTCGGGCTTGAGTGTGTAGATGAAGCCGAACGCGACCGCGAGGGCGATCCCGGCGAGGAAGATGGCGATCGCCAGCCCCCACCACATCCGGGTCGTGAAGAACTTGCGGAACTCGGCGCGGATCGCGGCGGTCATGCGTGCGCCCCTTCCTGTCCGGTGATGGCATCTCGTGCGGGCGCGGCGCCCTGTCCGAAGCCGGCCGAGGCTCCGTCACCGAGGTTGCGGTTGGTCCCCTCGGTCAGCTCGAAGAACAGCGCCTCGAGGTCGGTCGTGGTCTGGCGGAGCTCGTAGATCGGCAGCCCGGCGCGCAGGGCCACGTCGCCGATGAGGCGCAGGTCGTGGGTCTGGGCCAGCAGGGCACCGTCCTGCAGCTCGGTGGTCACGTCGGCGACCCGCAGTGCTCCGGCGAGGGCGTCGAGGTCGGTGGTGCGGACGATCACGTGGGCTTCGCCGTGCAGGTCGGACATGGCGCCCTGCTTGACCAGCTTGCCGTTGTTGATGATGACGACGTCGTCGACCGTCTGCTCGACCTCCTGCAGCATGTGGCTGGAGATCAGCACGGTCTTGCCCTGGGCGGACAGGTGGCGCAGGAACCCGCGCAGCCACCGGATGCCCTCGGGGTCCAGGCCGTTCGCCGGTTCGTCGAGGATGAGCACCTGCGGGTCGGCGAGCATGGCCGCCGCGAGGCCGAGTCGCTGGCGCATGCCCATCGAGTAGCCGCCGGCACGCTTGCGGGCGGCAGCCGGGATGCCGACGAGCTCCAGCATCTCGTCGACCTTCTGGATGCCGACCCCGGCCGTGTCGGCCAGGATCCTCAGGTGGTCGCGTCCGGTGCGACCCGGGTGGAAGTTGGTGGCCTCGAGGGCCGAGCCCACGACTGCCATGGGCTGGGGGATGTCGTGGTAGGCGAGGTCGCCGATCGTGGCGGTGCCGCTCGACGGCTTGACGAGGCCGAGCAGCATGCGCAGGGTGGTGGTCTTGCCCGCGCCGTTGGGCCCGAGGAAGCCGGTGATCCGGCCCGGCTCGACGGTGAAGGACAGGTTGTCGACAGCCGTGAAGGTGCCGAACCGCTTCGTCAGGTCGCGCACCTCGATCCGCGTGCCCTCTCGCGCTCTCGTCGGTGTCGTCGGTGTCGCCGTGGTCATCGATTCCCCCAGTTGAGTGGCATGGGCTCATCCTGCCAACAGACGTAGGGGAAGGGTCAACCGGGTTGTCGGCGAGTCGGCCCGAGCTGTCGGCGAGTCGGCTCGGATGCGGTGCGGACCCTAGGATGTCGGCACTATGACCGAATGGTTGCTGGTCCTCACCGGCGTGGGTTTGACGATCGGCACAGCTCTCTTCGTGGCCACGGAGTTCTCGTTGGTCGCTCTCGACCGGCCGACGGTGCAGAAGGCGGTGGACGCGGGGGACTCACGCGCCGAGCCCGTTCTCCGCTCGCTGCGGCGGCTCTCGACGCAGCTGTCCGCGGCGCAGGTCGGCATCACCCTGACCACGCTGGTCCTCGGGTTCCTGGCGACGCCGTCCCTCGGGGCGCTGCTCCACACGCCGCTGAGGGCGGTCGGGCTGAGCGGCTCGACCCTCGACTCGGTGGCGGCCGGCCTGGCGCTGGTCATCGCGACCCTGTTCTCGATGGTGTTCGGCGAGCTGCTCCCGCAGTTCCTCGGCATCTCCGCGCCGCTGGCCACGGCGAAGGTCGTGGCGATGCCGGTGCGTGGGTTCGCGGTGGTGGCCCGCCCCCTGATCTTCGTGCTCAACGGCTCCGCCAACCTGTTCCTGCGCGCCCTGGGCATCACGCCGCGCGAGGAGCTGTCGGGGGCCCGCACCCCGCAGGAGCTGGCGTCGCTGGTGCGACGCTCCGCCCAGGCCGGGACGCTCGACGAGGGCACCGCCCGTCTGGTCACCAAGTCGCTCGACTTCGGTGAGCAGACGGCCGCCGACGTGATGAGCCCCCGCGCCCGGGCGTCGTCGATCGAGCGCACGGCCACCGCCGAGGACGTCGTGCAGCTGGCCCGGCGCACCGGTCACTCACGCTTCCCCGTCACCGGCGAGGACTGGGACGACATCGACGGGGTCGTGCACGTCAAGCGCGCGATCGCCGTCCCCCACGAGCGACGCGCCGACGTGCCGGTGTCGGCGCTGATGGTGCCGCCGCTGCTCGTGCCCGAGACGATCCGGCTCGACCCGTTGCTGTTGATGCTGCGCGAGCACGGCCTCCAGCTGGCGATCGTCGTGGATGAGTACGGCGGGACCGCAGGCATCGTGACGCTCGAGGACGTCGTCGAGGAGATCGTCGGCGAGGTGTCCGACGAGCACGACGTCTTCCGCACCACGGGCCGGGAGTTCACCGACGGGTCGTGGACGGTGCCAGGGCTGTGGCGACCCGACGAGGTGCGCGAACGCCTCGGCGCGGTGGTCCCGGACGGACCCGCGTACGAGACGACCGGCGGGTACGTGATGGCCGCACTCGGCCGCATCCCGACCGTCGGCGACACCGTCACGATCCCCGGCTGGGAGATCACCGTCCTGGCCATGGACGGCATGCGCGCCGACCGGCTCCGGTTCGTCCCGCTCGAGACCGCGGAGCGCGGGACCGAGGGCGATGACGGTCACGACGGTCCGGCCGCGGTCGAGAGCGAGGTGGCACGGTGAGCACGGCCGCCGTCTGGGTCACGGTCCTGCTGCTCCTGCTCAACGCCTTCTTCGTGGGAGCGGAGTTCGCCGCGATGTCCGCCCGGCGGTCCACCCTCGAACCCCTCGCGGCGAGCGGCTCGCGCCGGGCTCAGGTCTGCCTGGACGCCCTCGAGCAGATGGGCTCCCTGCTGGCCTGCGCACAGCTGGGCATCACCGTCTGCTCGGTGCTCCTGGGTGCCATCTCCGAGTCGGCCCTGCACCACGCCCTCCAGCCCGTCGTGCACCACCTCGGTCTGCCCGACGGCGTGACCGACGGTGTGGCCCTGGCGCTCGCGCTGCTCGTCGTCGTCTACCTCCACGTCGTCGTGGGGGAGATGATCCCGAAGAACCTGGCGCTCGCCGGGCCCGAGCGGTCGGCGCTCGTCCTGGTGCCCGTCCTGCTCTACCTCACCCGGGCCCTACGGCCGATCATCTGGGTCATGGAGGCCATGGCCAAGGCGCTCGTGCGGCTGTTCGGGGTCGAACCCAAGGACGAGATCACCTCGGCCTTCACCGCCGAGGAGGTCGAGCACATCCTGGCCGAAAGCAGGCACGAAGGGCTCATCCAGGAGGGTCAGCACGGGCTCGTCGGCGCCGCCCTGGAGTTCAGCGACAAGGACGCCGTGGACGTGGCCGTGCCCCTGTCCGACCTGGTGACCCTGCCCCTGACGGCGACTCCGGACGACGTCGAACGACTCGTCGCCAAGCGTGGCTTCTCGCGCTATCCGCTGCTCAACCGCTCGGGGGAGCTCGCCGGCTACCTGCACCTCAAGGACGTGCTCTACGCCGACGACACGGAGCGTGCCATCGCCGTCCCCGTGAAGCGGGTCCGCAAGCTCGCCACCGTGCAGGCCGCCGACGAGGTCGAGGAGGTGCTCCGCACGATGCAGCGCACCGGCGCCCACCTCGCGCGGGTCGTCGACCCCGAGGGCCACGACATCGGCGTGGTCTTCCTGGAGGACGTGATCGAGGAGCTCGTCGGCGAGGTCACCGACGCCTCCCAGCGCTGACTGGCTCCTGAGGAGCAAGCCGACCGGCTCGTGCCGGGCACGCTGACTGGGTCCCGCCGGGCAACCAGAAGGGCCAGGCGCTCTCGCGCCTGGCCCATGGGTGCCCCCGGCAGGATTCGAACCTGCGCCACCGCCTCCGGAGGGCGGTGCTCTATCCCCTGAGCTACGGGGGCGGACATGCACGCCCCGCTGTGGAGGCGCCCGCCGAGGTTAGCAGCCTAAGGTGGCCACCATGGAACGAGGGGGATTGGTCTACGTCTGTGACGACACCGACCAGATCAGGCACCTGATCAGGGTCAACCTCGAGCTGGAGGGGTACGACGTCTGCGAGGCCGCGGACGGCGGGGAGCTGCTGGAGGCACTGCAAGCCAGCCCCGACGTTCCCGGCGTCATCACCCTGGACGCCCAGATGGGGCCCCGCGACGGCTGGTGGGCGATCTCCCGGATCCGCGCCGACCCCCGCCTGGCCGGCATACCGGTGATCATGGTGACGGCCTCGGTCCAGCAGCACGACCGCGTCCAGGCGCAGGGATCGGGACTCGACGCCTTCGTGTCCAAACCGTTCGACCCCGACCACCTGATCGCGCTCGTCAGTGGCTTCATGGCCGAGGGCAGGGCGCACCAGCCCGCGCCCTAGACTTGCCCGGGTGACTCCCGAAGAGCTCTCCGCAGCCATCCGCACCGCCCTGGTCGAAGCCGTCGCCGCCGGCGACCTGCGCGTGGACGTGCCCGCGGAGGTCCGGGTGGAGCGGCCGCGCAACCGCGACCACGGGGACTGGTCCACGAACGTCGCCCTCCAGCTCGCCAAGGGCGCTGGTATGCCGCCGCGCGACGTGGCCACGCCTCTCGCCGAGCGCCTCGGCAGGGTGCCCGGCGTCAAGGCCGTCGACATCGCCGGTCCCGGCTTCCTCAACATCACCCTCGACGCCTCGTCCGCCGGTGAGCTGGCGCGGTCCATCGTGGAGGCCGGCACGGCATACGGCCGCAACGACTCCGAGGCCGGGCACGTCATCAACCTCGAGTACATCTCGGCGAACCCGACCGGGCCGCTGCACCTGGGCCACACCCGCTGGGCAGCGCTGGGCGACTCCATGCACCGGCTGCTGCGCGCGTCGGGCGCCGACGTGACGGCTGAGTACTACATCAACGACGCCGGCGCGCAGATGGACAAGTTCGCCGCGTCGGTGCTGGCACGGGCCAAGGGTGAGCCGACCCCGGAGGGTGGTTACCCGGGCGCCTACATCGACGACCTCGCCGCCCAGGTGCTCGCCGTCCGGCCGGACGTGCTCGAGCTGCCCGACGACGAGGCGCTGGCGGTGACGCGGGCGGAGGCCTACGCGGCGCAGCTGCAGGACATCAAGGACACCCTCACGGACTTCGGCGTCACCTTCGACGTGTGGTTCTCCGAGGCCGAGCTGCACGCCTCGGGTGCGGTGGAGCAGGCGGTGGACCGCCTGCGCGAGCAGGGGCACGTCTTCGACAAGGACGGTGCCGTCTGGCTGCGCACCACCGACTTCGGCGACGACAAGGACCGGGTCCTCGTACGGGCCAACGGCGAGCCCACCTACTTCGCCGCGGATGCCGCCTACTACCTGAGCAAGAAGGACCGCGGGTTCGACGAGAAGATCTACCTGCTGGGCGCCGACCACCACGGCTACATCAACAGGCTCAAGGCGATCGCGGCATGCGCGGGCGACGACAAAGAGCGCAACATCGAGGTCCAGATCGGCCAGCTGGTGAACCTCGGGGGCGCCAAGCTGTCCAAGCGGGCGGGCAACATCATCGAGCTGCGCGACCTCATCAGCTGGATCGGCACCGACTCGATCCGGTACTCCCTGGCGCGCTACCCCGCCGACAGCCCGCTCTCGCTCGAGGGGGAGGAGCTGCGCAAGCAGACGAACGACAACCCCGTCTTCTACGTCCAGTACGCCCACGCGAGGACCTCCAACGTCGCCCGGCTCGCCCACGAGGACGGCGTGCTGCGGCAGGACGGGTTCGACCCGTCGCTGCTGACCGATCCGACCGAGGCGTCCCTGCTCGCGATCCTCGGCGACTTCCCCCGGGTCGTGGCCCATGCCGCCCACCTGCGGGAGCCGCACCGGGTCGCTCGCTACCTCGAGGACCTCGCCGGCCACTTCCACAAGTGGTACGACACCTGTCGGGTCCGGCCGATGACCGCGGACGAGGAGGTCACCGACCTCCACCGCACCCGCCTGTGGCTCAACGACGCCACCCGGCAGGTCTTGGCCAACGGACTGGACCTCCTGGGGGTCCGCGCTCCCGACAGGATGTAGCCCATGCGCGCTCACGAGGCCGGAGCCCTCCACGCCGAGGGATACGGCGGACCACCGCACTGGTTGCCCTGGCCCACCGACGTCATGGAGCTGGTGCCGCAGCTGTGGCCACAGACGATCGGGCGTGACGAGCAGGGCCGCCTGACCGTCGGGGGACTGGACGTGGTGAGCATCGCGCGCGAGTTCGGCACCGCGGCCTACGTCGTGGACGAGGAGGACTTCCGCGCGCGGGCGCGGGCCTTCCGGGACGAGTTCGCGGCGCCCTTCGCCGAGCTCGGCGGGGTCGACGTGTTCTATGCCGGCAAGGCGTTCCTGTGCACCGAGGTCGCCCGCTGGGTTGCCGACGAGGGCCTGTGCCTCGACGTCTGCTCGGGCGGCGAGCTCGCCGTGGCGCAACGCGCCGGCTTCCCCGCCCAGCGGATCGGGTTGCACGGCAACAACAAGTCGCTGGCCGAGATCCGTCAGGCCCTGGAGTACGGCGTGGGGCGGATCGTCGTCGACTCGTTCGAGGAGATCGACAGGATCGCGATGGTCGCCGCCGAGCTGGGAGTCCGGGCGCCCGTCATGGTGCGCGTCACCGTCGGGGTCGAGGCGCACACCCACGAGTTCATCGCCACCGCCCACGAGGACCAGAAGTTCGGCTTCTCCCTGGCCGGCGGCAAGGCGGCCGAGGCCGTGGGCCGGATCCTCGCCCTCGGCGACCGGCTCGAGCTCCTGGGCCTGCACTCCCACATCGGCAGCCAGATCTTCGACACGGCAGGCTTCGAGGTCTCGGCGCGACGGCTCATCGGGCTGCACGCCGAGGTGGCGCGGGTCCACGGGATCCACCTGCCCGAGCTGGACCTCGGGGGCGGCTACGGCATCGCCTACACGACCGAGCACACGCCCCTGTCACCACGCGAGCTGGGCGAGCAGATGGCCGACCTGGTCCGGCGCGAGCTCAAGTCGGTGGGCGACGGCAGCCCGGACACCCCGACGCCGAGGATCTCCATCGAGCCGGGACGCGCCATCGTGGGACCGAGCACGTTCACGCTCTACGAGGTGGGCACGGTCAAGGACGTCGACGTCACCGAGGGGCTGGCCCGCACCTACGTCTCGGTCGACGGCGGCATGAGTGACAACATCCGGACGGCCCTGTACGACGCCGACTACTCCTGCACCCTCGCCAGCCGCCGTTCGCAGGCCGCACCGCGGCTCTCCCGCGTGGTGGGCAAGCACTGCGAGAGTGGCGACATCGTCGTCATGGACGAGTACCTGCCGGCCGATGTCACAGCGGGCGACCTGGTCGCCGTGCCCGGGACGGGTGCCTACTGCCGCTCGATGGCGAGCCAGTACAACCACACGCCACGGCCCCCCGTGGTCGCCGTCCGCGACGGGCGGGCGCGGGTCCTGGTCCGCCGCGAGACGGTCGAGGACCTGCTGGCGCTCGACATCGGCTGACGAGATCCGCCACCCACCGAGGACACGACATGACGCCCAGACCGACCGCCGTCCGCAAGATCCTCGGCGGGTCGCGTCTCCTGTCGGAAGATGTCCGGATGACGGAACAATGAGCGTCCACACCGTGGACACCGGCACCATGGCCGGGGTACGGCCAGGGCCTAGCACGAGGCCCACCAGGGCGCAAGGAGCACGCAGTGAGGGAAGTCAGCGTGAGTGAGAGCGAGCAGGCAGGTGGCGAACGGCCGCTGAAGGTCGCGCTGCTCGGCTGCGGCGTCGTCGGCTCCTCCGTGGCCCGCATGCTCACGCAGCACTCCGAGGACCTCGCAGCTCGGGTCGGACGTCCCCTCGAGCTCATCGGCATCGCCGTGCGCCGCGCCGGCAAGGACCGCTCGGACCTGCCCGTCGACCCCGCCCTCTTCACGACCGACGCCGAGTCGGTCATCACCAGGGCCGACATCGTCATCGAGGTGATCGGTGGCATCGAGCCGGCCCGGAGCCTCATCGAGCTGGCGATGAAGCACGGTGCCTCGGTCGTCTCGGCCAACAAGGCACTGCTGGCGGAGGCCGGTCCCGCCCTGTACGCGGCCGCCGCGGAGCACGGGGTCGACCTCTACTACGAGGCCGCAGTGGCGGGGGCCATCCCCATCCTGCGGCCGATCCGCGAGTCGCTGGCCGGCGACGACGTCCGCAAGGTGCTCGGGATCGTCAACGGCACCACCAACTACGTCCTCGACAAGATGGACTCGACCGGCATGGGGTTCGCCGAGGCCGTCGAGCAGGCGCAGGCCCTGGGCTACGCCGAGGCCGACCCGACCGCTGACGTCGAGGGTTTCGACGCCGCGGCCAAGGCCGCCATCCTCGCCTCGCTCGCCTTCCACACCCGGGTCTCCAGCGACCAGGTCTACCGCGAGGGCATCACCGAGGTGTCGGCGGCCGACGTGCAGGCGGCGCGCGAGATGGACTGTGTCGTCAAGCTTCTCGCGATCTGTGAGCGCACCGAGGTGGTCGGTGCGGACGGCACCCTGGCCCCCGGGGTCAGCGTCCGGGTGCATCCGGCGATGATCCCTCGGTCGCACCCCCTGGGCGGGGTCCGCGACGCGTTCAACGCGGTCTTCGTGGAGGCCGACGCCGCCGGTCAGCTGATGTTCTACGGCAAGGGTGCCGGGGGCGACCCCACGGCCAGCGCCGTGCTGGGCGATGTCGTCGCCGTGGCCCGACACCGGGTGGGGGGTGGCCGTGGCCCGGGGGAGTCCGCCTACGCCGACCTGCCCGTGCTGGCCATGGGCCAGTCCCTCACGAGGTACCACATCAGCCTCGACGTGGCCGACCGTCCGGGCGTCCTCGCCCAGGTCGCGACGTCGTTCGCCGAGCACGGGGTGTCGATCGAGACGGTCCGCCAGCACCTCATCGCCGCCGACCCGGACGGGCCCGACGGGCAGGCCGCCGAGACCCGGGCCAACCTCATCGTGGTGACCCACACCGCCCCTGACGCCGCCCTCGCGGCGACCGTCCAGGCCCTCGCCGGGCTCGACACCGTCCGCGAGGTCGTGTCGGTCATGCGGGTGGAGGGCCAGTGATGGCCGGCATGTGGCGCGGCGTGATCCGCGAGTATGCCGACCGGCTGCCGATGCTCGAGGGTGCGCCCGTGGTGACGCTCCAGGAGGGCGGCACCCCGCTGATCCCGGCCGAGCACCTGTCGGGGCTCACCGGTGCCCAGGTCTTCGTGAAGTACGAGGGCCTCAACCCGACCGCCTCCTTCAAGGACCGCGGCATGACGGCCGCGATCTCGGTGGCCGCCAGGAACGGCGCCAAGGCGGTCATCTGTGCCTCCACCGGCAACACCAGCGCCAGCGCCGCGGCCTACGCCACCAAGGCGGGGATGGCCTGCGCCGTCCTCGTCCCCGAGGGCAAGATCGCGATGGGCAAGCTCAGCCAGGCGATCGCCCACGGGGCGACCCTGCTCCAGGTGGACGGCAACTTCGACGACTGCCTCACGCTGGCCCGCAAGCTCGCCGAGTCCTATCCGGTCGAGCTGGTCAACTCGGTCAACCCGGCGCGGATCGAGGGCCAGAAGACCGCGGCGTTCGAGGTCGTCGACGCCCTCGGGGACGCGCCCGACATCCACTGCCTGCCCGTGGGCAACGCCGGCAACATCACGGCCTACTGGAAGGGCTACCGCGAGTACCACCGCGGCAGCGAGCACCCGGGACCCGCCACGCGGCTCCCGCAGATGTGGGGGTTCCAGGCAGCCGGTGCCGCACCGATCGTCCTGGGTCACCCGGTCGACGACCCGGACACGATCGCCACCGCGATCCGCATCGGCAACCCCGCCTCGTGGAAGCAGGCCGAGGCGGCGCGCGACGAGTCCGGCGGCAGGATCGAGTCGGTCACCGACGAGCAGATCCTCGCCGCCCACCGCCTCCTGTCCGCTCGCGAGGGGATCTTCGTCGAGCCCGGCTCGGCGGCCTCGGTCGCCGGCCTGCTGCAGGCAGCCGAGGCCGGGCAGGTCCCGGCCGGGGCCACGGTCGTCTGCACCGTCACCGGGCACGGGCTCAAGGACCCGCAGTGGGCCCTGCGGAACGCGGACGGCACCGACGTCACCCCCACGCGCGTGCCGGTGGACGCGTTCACCGCGGCGCGGGCGCTGGGGCTGCAGGACTGATGGGAGAGCTCCTCGCCGGCAGCTCCGTGCAGGTGCGGGTGCCGGCCAGCAGCGCGAACCTCGGGCCGGGCTTCGACTCGGTCGGGCTGGCTCTCGGGCTCTGGGACTCGTGCGTCGCCACGGTGACGGAGCGCCCCGGCGTCCGGATCGACGTCGAGGGAGAGGGCGCCCACGACGTGCCCCGCGACGCCAGCCACCTGGTCGTCCGCGCGATGCTGCGAGCCTGGGAGGAGCTGGGCGTCGAGCCCGCCCCCGGACTGCACCTGGAGTGCCGCAACGCCGTGCCGCACGGCCGCGGGCTGGGCTCCTCGGCCACGGCGATCGTGACGGGCGTCGTTGCGGCACAAGCACTTCACGACGTATGCCGCGGGGTCACCGGCTCGCCGGACCTGGCCTTCACCAACGACCTGGCCGCCCGTCTCGAGGGGCATCCGGACAACTCGTCGGCCTCGGTCTACGGCGGCCTTACCCTGTCCTGGTCCGACTCGCCCGCCGAGGGCACCCGGACGCTGCGACTCACGCCCCACCCCGACGTGCGGGCGGTGGTCCTGGTCCCCGCGGCCCAGCTCTCCACCGCCAAGGCGCGGTCGGTCCTGCCGACCCACATCCGGCACGGTGACGCCGCCCTGAACTCGGCCCGTGCGGCACTGCTGGTCCAGGCCGTGACCAGCCACCCGGCATACCTGCTGGCGGCCACCCGGGACTGGCTGCACCAAGAGGCGCGCAGGGACTCGTTCCCGGCCTCGATGGCACTGGTCGACTCGCTCCGCAGCCGTGGTCATGCCGCGGTGATCTCGGGGGCCGGTCCCTCGGTGCTGGTCCTGTCGACCCGCGACCACGTGCCCGCCGTCACGTCCCTGGTCCAGGCGCAGGCAGCAGACGCGTGGCAGGTCCTCGACCCGGGCGTGCCGGCGACGGGAGCGCAGGTCAGGGCCCTGCGACGCGGAGGTGACGTTCTGGACGCGCTGGACTAAGGCGTGCTCCAACGGTGTTACATTGGGGGCGCACTCGCAGCCGATGCCACCTCTTGCGCATCCAGCAGCGATCTGCACCCACCACATGTCGGCCGCCTTCGTGCTGCCACGCCTCACTGTGCTGCATGTGGCTCCATCGGTCAGCATTTCTGACCCAAGCACCGGCTCGGGATCTGAACCCCGGGCCGCGAACGAGGGGGAAGGATCCTTCGTGACAGACACCACCACTCTCGACTCTGCGGGTTCGCAGGACGAGAAGCCGCGCCGCTCCGGCGCGCTGAGCACCATGAAGGTCGCCGAGCTCCAGGGCCTGGCCGCCAGCATGGGCATCAGCGGCACGGCCAAGATGCGCAAGGGTGACCTGGTCACCGCCATCAAGGACCGCCAGTCCGGAGCAGGAGCGCCGGCACGCCGGACCGCCCCGACGCAGGAGCGTCCGGCTGCGGTCGAGACGGCCGCCGCCGAGCCGCAGACCTCCGACCGCTCCGCCGCCCGGGCCGAGGGCGACCGGGTCGCCGACGGGGACCGGGTCCAGGGCGATCGCCCGACCCGCACCCGGGCAGACCGGGCCGCACGACTCCAGGCCCAGCGGCAGGACCGCGAGCAGCAGGACCCTGAGCAGCAGGACCGAGGTCAGCAAGGGCGCGACCAGCAGGATCGTGGCCAGCAGGGGCGCGACCAGCAGGGGCGCGACCAGCAGGGGCGTGCCGATCGCCAGCAGGGCGAACGCCAGAACCGTGAGGCGGCCCCGTCGCGCGACACCCGCGACGACCGCGGACCGCAGGGCGGCCAGCGCGGGCAAGGTCAGCAGGACCACCAGGGCGGCCAGCGCGGCCAGGGCCAGCAGGACCAGCAGGGCTACGACGACGACGGGGACGGTCGTGGTGGACGACGCCGCAACCGCAACCGGAACCGCAGCCGTGACAAGCGTGGCCAGCGTGGCGACTACGGCAGTGACTACGACAACGAGCCGATGGTCGAGGAGGACGACGTCCTCGTGCCCGCGGCCGGCATCCTCGACGTCCTCGACAACTACGCGTTCGTCCGCACCTCGGGCTACCTGCCCGGTCCCAGCGACGTCTACGTGCCGCTCGGCATGGTCAAGAAGAACGGCATGCGCAAGGGCGACGCCGTCACCGGTGCCGTGAAGGCCCAGCGCGAGGACGCCCAGCAGAACCAGCGCCAGAAGTTCAACGCGCTGGTCCGGCTCGACACGGTCAACGGGATGACGCCGGACGAGGCTCGCAAGCGTGTCGAGTTCGGCAAGCTCACCCCGCTCTACCCGCAGCAGCGCCTGCGTCTCGAGACCGACCCGAGCATCCTGACCACCCGGGTCATCGACCTGGTCGCGCCGATCGGCAAGGGCCAGCGCGGGCTCATCGTGGCCCCGGCCAAGGCCGGCAAGACCATGGTCATGCAGGCCATCGCCAACGCGATCACGACGAACAACCCCGAGTGCCACCTCATGGTCGTCCTGGTCGACGAGCGGCCCGAGGAGGTCACGGACATGCAGCGCGCGGTCAAGGGCGAGGTCATCTCCTCGACCTTCGACCGGCCGGCCGAGGACCACACGACGGTCGCCGAGCTCGCGATCGAACGCGCCAAGCGCCTCGTCGAGATGGGTCACGACGTCGTGGTCCTGCTCGACTCGATCACCAAGCTGGGTCGTGCCTACAACCTCGCCGCGCCGGCGAGCGGCCGGATCCTCTCCGGTGGCGTGGACTCCGCAGCGCTCTACCCGCCGAAGAAGTTCTTCGGCGCCGCGCGCAACATCGAGAACGGCGGCTCGCTCACGATCCTCGCGACGGCCCTCGTCGAGACCGGGTCCCGCATGGACGAGGTCATCTTCGAGGAGTTCAAGGGCACCGGAAACATGGAGCTCAAGCTCGACCGTGGCCTGGCGAACCGCCGGATCTTCCCCGCGGTCGACATCAACAACTCGGGCACCCGCAAGGAGGAGATCCTCCTGTCCGGTGACGAGCTCAAGATCATGTGGAAGCTGCGCCGGGTGCTCGCCGCGCTCGACCAGCAGCAGGGCATCGAGCTGCTGATCGACCGGCTCAAGAAGACCAAGAGCAACATGGAGTTCCTCATCCAGGTCCAGCAGAACTCCTCGATCCGCCTGGACGAGGGCGACAAGGACTGACCGCCCACGGACCGCGGGCCCTGGCGGGGTCCGACACCCAGGTGGTGTCGGACCCCGGCAGCGCGCCGTACGGCTTAGCATGGGCACCGACGCACCAAGTGGACGACGACCGAAGGGAACGGCAGTGAGCGACGCAGAGGCAATCCGAGTGCTCGTCGCTGATGACGACCCGGATATCCGCGATCTCGTCGAGTTCAAACTCACCCAAGCCGGCTACGTCGTCCAGGCAGTTCCGGACGGGCTGAGCGCCTGGGAGGCGTTCCAGGTGGAGGCTCCGGCGCTGGTGATCCTCGATGTGATGATGCCCGGTCTGTCCGGCATCGACGTCCTGCGCAAGATCCGCGACAGCGGTGCTGCCAGCGTCCCCGTCCTGCTGCTCAGCGCGAAGTCGCGCGACAGCGACGTCGACACCGGTTTCGCCGTGGGAGCCGACGACTACGTCATCAAACCCTTCAGTCCACGAGAGCTGCTGCACCGGGTCAACGGGATCCTGGCGCGCGTCCGGTGATCCAGCACGACCTGCTGTGGGCATCGTCCGCCCTGGTCATGCTGGCCTGTCTGGCTCTGGTGGCGCTCATCGTGGCCACCAAGGTGTCTCGCACCGTGCGCGAGCGGCGCACCGCCGAGCTCGTCGCGCCACACCGTCCCCACCTGCTCGCGGTCGCGTCGGGTGAGGACGAGGACGGGACCCACCGCGATGCGCTGATCGAGGTGGACGGACCTGCTCGTGAGGCCGTTGACGACGTGGTCGTCGACCTCCTCGGCAAGGTGAGGGGGGTGCCGGCCGAGGAGCTCGCGTCGGTGCTGCTGGCCCACGGTGCCGTCGACCGGGCTCCGCACGACCTGCGCGACGGCAGCATCCTGCGTCGGGCACGGGCGGCGCACGTCCTCGGTCTGTGCCACGTCGGCGCGGCCCTGCCGCTGCTGGTGGCAGCGCTCGGCGACCCCGCTCCCGAGGTTCGCGTCGCCGCGACCCGGGCGCTGGGCCGCCTGGGAGAGCCGTCGGCCTCAGCCGCCCTGCTCGCCGCCGTCGGCGCCGAGCGGGTGGTCCCGGCCGGGCCGGCTGCAGACGCCCTCGAGGGGATGGGCGTCGGCATCTCCGGCGCACTGCGCGACGCGCTCTATGCGAGCAGCGCCACCACCCGCACGGTCGCGGCATACCTCAGCGGCGAAGGAAGCTTCTCGCGGTCCCTCGAGGGACTGCGCACCGTCCTGGCGTCCGACGACGACCACACGGTCCGGGAGGCCGCGGCGGTCGCCCTCGGACGGATGGGGCGCGCGGACGACGTGGCGGAGCTCCTGCGCGAGACGGCAGCGGACCGGCCGAGGTCGCTGCGCCGGGCCTGCGCCGCTGCGCTCGGTGAGCTCGGCGACCCCTCGGCCGTGGACGGCCTGGCGGAGCTGCTCGGCGACCCGGATCCGCGGCTGGCCGAGATCGCCGCGACGGCACTGCTCCAGCTCGGTCCGGCCGGGCGTACCGCCCTGGACGCGGCCCCGGACAACGCCTCGGTCGAGACGTCCCGGGCGCTGGCACGGCTGACCGGCAGCGCGGCGTGAGCTGGGACGGCTTCGTCGAGGAGCTGCGGTCCGTGGTGGTCGCGCTGATGGACATCACCTCGCTGCCGATCCTCGTCTACTTCGCGGTCATCAATCTCTCCTACCTCGTGCTCATCGTGCTCGCCAGCATCGACTTCCGCGCCCAGCACCGCCGTCGCGAGGCCGTGGTCGAGACCTTCGGCGGGGCGCTCACCCCCGGGGTGTCGCTGCTGGTGCCCGCCCACAACGAGGAGATGAGCATCGTCACCTCGGTGCAGGCGCTGCTGTCGCTGCGCTATCCCCGGCACGAGGTGGTCGTCGTCGACGACGGCAGCACGGATGCGACCTTCGAGCGGCTGCGCACGGCCTTCGACCTGGTCTCGATCCCGCGCGAGATCCCGCAGGACGTCCCGGTGAGGGCCCGCATCCTCGAGGTGTCCGTGCCTCGCGACGGCAGGACCCGCCTGCTCGTCGTGCGCAAGGAGAACTCTGGTCGGTCCGAGGCGATCAACGTCGCCCTCAACGCCGCGATCGAACCGCTCGTCGCGATGGTCGACGCGGACTCCATCCTCGAGCCCGACGCGCTGCTGAGGGTCACCCAGCCGTTCGCCGACGACCCGATCCGCATGGTGGCAGCCGGAGGAGCCATCCGGCCGGTCAACGGCAGCCGGGTCATGTCGGGACGCATCGCCAGGGTCCAGATGCCCAAGCCCTGGCTGGCCCGCGTCCAGGTGGTCGAGTACCTGCGCGCCTTCCTTCTCGGCAGGACCGGCTGGTCCCGCTTCGGGGCGCTCATCCTGATCAGCGGGGCGTTCGGCCTGTTCCGCCGCGACGTCGTCGTCGAGGCCGGGGGCCTGGACCCCGACAGCATCGGCGAGGACTTCGAGCTCGTGCTGCGCATCCACCGCAAGCTGCGCGACGAGCACCGCGACTACCGCGTCGGGTTCGTCCCCGAACCGGTCCTGTGGACCGAGGTCCCGGAGACCTTCTCGGTGCTCCGCAGCCAGCGACGCCGTTGGCACCGCGGCCTCTGGGAGACGCTGTGGGCCTACCGCGGGATGGTGCTGCGGCCGCGCTACGGCAAGGTCGGCATGATCGCCCTGCCCTACTACTGGCTCTTCGAGCTGTGTGCCCCGCTGCTGGAGTTCTTCGGCATCATCATCGTGCCGCTGGCGCTGCTCCTCGGGGTCGTCAACCTCCCGTATGCCGTCCTGTTCCTCGCGCTGGCGTACGGACTGGCCATCCTGGTGACGCTGTCCGCCATGGCTGCCGAGGAGTGGTCGTTCCACCGCCAGGAGCGCTGGCGTGACCTCTGGCTGACCCTGGCCGCCTCGGTGATGGAGAACATCGGCTTCCGCCAGCTGACGGTGTGGTGGCGGCTCGAGGGCTGGTGGTCGAGCCTGCGGCGCAAGAAGCACGTGTGGGGTGTCATGACCCGCACCGGGTTCGACGAGGCACCCGAGTGAGCAAGCTCGCGAGCCGGTCCGTCGCCGGACAGCTCAAGGTCCTCGGGCTCGCGCTCGTCCTGTTGTTCCCCATCGTGGCCGTCGCCTCGCTGACGACCATCAACAGCGAGGGTCGCAACATCCAGGCGCTGACGCTCGCCTACGGTCCGGCCTTCGACGCCAACAACGCGGTGCTCATCGACATGACGGAGGCCAATGCCGGGTGGAGCCAGCTGATGGGCGGTTCCGCCCCCCTGACGCGCTACCGCCTCAAGCAGGGGATCGTCGCGACGGACCTCGCCAACGTCGAGCGTGCCCTGAGGTCGCCGTCGATGCCGGCCGACAGCCGCGCCCACTACCTCACCCTGCTGAACCGCCAGCGCACCGCCGTCGACGCGTGGTTCCGGGCGGCGAAGGCCGCCGAGGACGACCTGGCCGGGACGCTGTCGCGGCGCAACGTCCTGGAGGCCGAGACGATGGACAAGTTCCGCGTCTTCCGTGACGGCAACCGGGACCTGTTCGAGGCCATCAGGCGCGAGCGCGACGCCGCGCGTGAGGGGTCGCGGGACTCCGTCCAGCTCGTCGTCGTGATCCTGGTCGTCGCCCTGGTCCTGGCCATGGCGATCGTGCTCGCTGGCTGGCGGTTGCTGCAGCGCTCCGTCAGCGGACCCCTGGAACGGCTGCGTTCGGTTGTCGAGCGCCAGCGCGACGGCGACCGCGACGCGCTGGCCGACACCGACAGCGGTGCTCTGGAGGTCCGCACCCTGGCCGCCGACTTCAACGGCCTGACCCACGCCAACAGGATCCTCGAGGAGCAGCAGTCGGTCGTGCTGCGGGCCCACCAGCTGGCCCTCGACGTCGCCCGCGTCGTGCCCGGGGCACCCAACCTCGACACGGCCCTGCACAACGTGTGCGCGATGCTCGGGGAGGGGCTGTCCGTCGACCGCGTCCTGCTCTACACCCACGACGAGTCGGGGGCGATCGACCAGCGCACCCAGTGGCACCGCCACGACCTGCCCGACCTGCCCGTGCTGCCGCCCTCGCTGGCGGGCGAGGTCAAGGCGGTCGGAGACGAGCTCCGCCGCCAGGCCAGCGTGTTCGTGCTGTCCGACTTCCTGCACGAGGAGGTCCAGACCCAGGAGCGGGCGCAGCGGTTCTACCGAGCGACCGGCGCCACGTCGCTGCTCATGGTGCCGGTCGGCATCGGCGAGCAAGGGCTCGGTGTGCTGTCCCTGATGACCGTGGACAGCCCGCGACGGTGGCGCCGCTACGAGATCCAGGCCGTGCAGCAGTGTGCCGGCTACGTCGCCCAGTCGATCGTGGACCTGAGGCTGCGCGAGCTGCGTGAGGTCCAGTTCGACCAGCTCACCGCGCTGGACCGGCAGAAGACCGACTTCATGGCCACCGTCTCGCACGAGCTGCGCACGCCGCTGACCTCGATCAACGGCTACCTGGAGCTCCTCGAGGACGGTGACTACGGCGTCGTCTCCACACCTCAGCGCGGTGCCCTCGACATCATCGGCCGCAACGCCAACCGGCTGCGCGGGCTCATCGAGGACCTCCTCGTGCTCAACAAGATCGAGGCCACCGGCCTGGAGTCCTCGACCGAGGACGTCGCCGTCGACGGGCTCGTCCAGGGAGTGGCCGACCTCCTGCGTCCCGTCGCCGACGCTGCCGGGGTCACCCTCGTGGTCGAACCGATCGACCCAGACCTCCAGATCAGGGTCGACCGCGGCCAGCTGGAACGCAGCCTCATCAACCTGGGCTCCAACGCGGTCAAGTTCACCCCGTCGGGCGGTCGGGCCACGATCGGTGCCGCGCAGGCCGACGGCCGCGTCGTGGTCACGGTGGCCGACACCGGCATCGGCATCCCCGAGAAGGACCTGCCCCAGCTCTTCGGCCGCTTCTTCCGCGCCTCGAACGCGACGGCTGCCGCCATCCCGGGCACCGGGCTGGGGCTGGCCATCGTGCGGGCCATCGTCGAGGGCCACGGGGGCGAGTTGCAGATCAGCTCGGTCGAGGGCGAGGGGACCGTCATCCGCGTGGTCCTGCCGACGGGGAATGACCGGACCCTCAGCACCGTTTAGGAGATGTGCGCCGGACTCTGGCACACTTGACCGCTGACCGGTTCACGGCATGGACACCCCTCTCACCATCGAGGAGTTCAGGGCAGCCCGCCCAGCCGACCCGGCCACATTGACTCAAGGAGCACGCTTTGCAGAAGGACATCCACCCCGAGTACGTCGAGACCACGGTGACCTGCACCTGTGGGTCCACGTTCACCACTCGCAGCACTGCGACCTCCGGCCAGATCCGCGCCGAGGTCTGCTCGCAGTGCCACCCGTTCTACACCGGCAAGCAGAAGATCCTCGACACCGGTGGCCGCGTGGCCCGGTTCGAGGCCCGCTACGGCAAGAAGGCCGCTGCCGAGAGCAAGTAGCTTTCCTGATGCGCCGGTCCTGACCCTTCGTGGTCAGGGCCGGCGCATTGCTTTTCCCGGTGCGCCACCCCGCGCCACCCCGCGTCAGCCCGCCTCACCCCGCCTCACCCGCACCCCCTCAGGAGCCCCGATGTTGGAGTCCGCAGCAGCGCTCGTGCACGAGCACGCCGACCTCGAGAAGCAGCTGGCGGATCCCGAGGTCTTCGCGGACCAGAACCTCGTCCGCAAGCTGAACAAGAGGTATGCCGCGCTGGCACCGACCGTCGCGGCATACCACGCGTGGCACACGGCGACCGACGACCTGGCGGCCGCCCGCGAGCTGGCCACCGAGGACGAGGGCTTCGCCGCCGAGGTGCCCGCCCTGGAGGCACGGCTGGCCCAGACCGAGGACACGCTGCGCCGGCTGCTCATCCCCCGCGACCCCGACGACGACCGCGACGTGATCCTCGAGGTGAAGGCCGGTGAGGGCGGCGAGGAGTCGGCGTTGTTCGCCGGCGACCTGCTGCGGATGTACCTGCGCTTCGCCGAACGCCGCGGGTGGAAGACCGAGATCATCGACGCCACCGAGTCGGACCTCGGCGGGTACAAGGACGTCCAGGTGGCCGTGAAGGCCAAGGGCACCCCCGCTCCGGGGGAGGGTCCGTGGGCCAGGCTCAAGTACGAGGGCGGAGTGCACCGCGTCCAGCGGGTGCCCGTCACCGAGAGCCAGGGCAGGATCCACACCTCCGCCGCCGGCGTCCTGGTGATGCCCGAGGCCGAGGAGGTCGAGGTCACCATCGACCCCAACGACCTGAAGATCGACGTCTACCGCTCGTCCGGGCCCGGTGGCCAGTCCGTCAACACGACCGACTCGGCGGTGCGCATCACGCACCTGCCGACCGGGGTCGTGGTGTCCTGCCAGAACGAGAAGAGCCAGCTCCAGAACAAGGAGTCCGCCATGCGGGTGCTGCGGGCCCGGCTGCACGCGGTGGCCAAGGAGGCGGCCGACGCCGAGGCGAGCGCGGCGCGGCGCAGCCAGATCCGCACGGTCGACCGCTCGGAGCGGATCCGCACCTACAACTTCCCGGAGAACCGGCTCTCCGACCACCGCACCGGCTTCAAGTCATACAACCTCGACACGGTGCTCGACGGTGACCTGGAGGCCGTGGTCCAGTCCGCCATCGACGCCGACGAGGCCGCGCAGATGGCGGCCGTTGCCGAGGGCTCTGGTCAGTGACCGACGCCGGGGACGACCTGCGCGCGGCGGTCCGGGCCGCGACCATCAGGCTGGCAGAGGCGGGGGTGCCTTCGCCCGAGGCCGATGCCGTGGCCCTCGCCGCCCACCTGATGAAGGTCTCCGTCGCGGACGTCCGCAAGGCCATGGTGCTGGGAGCTGCGGCCCCGGCGGCCTACGAACGGCTGGTGGCTGAGCGCGCCGCCCGGGTGCCGTTGCAGCACCTGACCGGCAGGGCAGGTTTCCGTGGGCTCGAGCTGAAGGTCGGCCCGGGCGTCTTCGTGCCCAGGCCGGAGACGGAGTTCGTCGCGGGGCTCGCGATCGAGGCAGCGCTGGCTCTCGAGGCGCCGATCGTGGTCGACCTGTGCACCGGTTCGGGCGCGATCGCCCTCGCCGTCGCCGACGAGGTGCCGGCCGCGACCGTGTATGCCGTCGAGCTGGGTCGCGACGCGCACGCCTGGGCCGAGCGCAACGTGGCCGACACCGGGCTCGCGGTGCGGCTGCGCCAGGGCGACGCCACCGACGCCTTCCCCGAGCTGGACGGCACCGTCGACATCGTCGCGTCGAACCCGCCGTACATCCCCCTCGGCATGGTCCCCCTCGATCCCGAGGTGCGCGACCACGACCCGGAGCTCGCGCTCTACGGCGGCAGCGAGGACGGGCTGGCCATCCCGCTCGCGGTGGCTCGGCGGGCGGCGCAGCTGCTGCACGCGGGAGGCCTGCTGGTCATGGAGCACGCGGACAGCCAGGGTGTCAGCCTGCCGCGCGCCCTGGAGCGCACGGGGGAGTGGGTCGACATCACCGACCACGACGACCTCACCGGCCGACCCCGCGCCACCACCGCCCGCCGAGCCTGACGCGCCTGACGCGCCTGAAAAAGGTCCGGCGCCCGCGGGCCGTGGTGCCATGATCGGCACATGGCCACTGGCGCACGCACCGTACTCATCACCGGCACCTCCACGGGGATCGGCCTCGAGGCTGCCCTCTGCGCCGCCCGCGCGGGCTGGCAGGTGGTCGCCACCATGCGCGACACCGGGCGGGCTGGCCGGCTCACCGACGCCGCGACCGCGGCAGGTGTCGAGGTGCAGGTCCATCAGCTCGACGTCACGGACCAGTCGTCGATCGACCGGTGTGTCGCAGCCGTCGTGGAGGAGCACGGCCGTCTCGACGCACTGGTCAACAACGCCGGGGCCGCCTACGTCGCGACCGTCGAGACGGGCGACCCGGCTGAGTTCCGCGCCTGCGTGGAGGTCAACTTCTTCGGCGTCGTGCAGACCACCCGCGCCGCGCTGCCACACCTGCGTGAGGCCGGCGGCCGGGTGGTGACGGTGAGCAGTGTCGGCGGGGTCGTCGGCCAGCCCTTCAACGAGGCCTACTGCGCGTCGAAGTTCGCCGTCGAGGGCTTCCTCGAGGCGCTCGCCCCGGTGGCGGCACGCGTGGGCGTGCAGGTTGCCGTCGTCGAACCGGGAGCCGTCGCCAGCGAGTTCGTCGCCAACGCCGGCATCGACGTCGAGGCCATGCTTGCCTCGGCCGGAGCGTATGCCGGACCGCTCAAGGGATACCTCGATCGCACCACCGCCCAGTTCGGGGCCAATGCCCAGTCCGCCGCGGACGCGGGGGCCGTGGTCGCCGGAGCGCTCGACCTCGACCCGCTCCCGTTCCGGATCCAGACGTCCGACGCGGCCCGCGCCTTCGCAGGGGTCAAGCTGGCCGACCTCGACGGCTCCGCCGTCCAGCGCCTCACCAGCGGTTGGCTGGGCAGCTGACCCTGGTGTGCTGCGCACGTCGCGGCGAGGCACACCCTTCTGCGACGGGTTGACGCTGCGAGGGCGCGGTCGATCGTCGCCGAGCCGGTCACTACGCTGGCGACCATGAGTCCGGTCTATGACTGCACCACGGAAGAGGGCCGCGCCGAGGGAGTCGCCCGGGCGGTCGATGCGGTGCGCGCGGGGCAGATCGTGGTCCTGCCGACCGACACGGTCTACGGCGTCGGAGCCGATGCGTTCTCCGCCGAGGCCGTGGCGTCCCTGCTCGCCGCCAAGGGACGCGGCCGCGAGATGCCACCACCGGTGCTGGTGCCCAGTGTGCGGACGGTCGACGGACTGGCGACCGACGTCCCGGCCTGGGCGCGGGACCTGATCCGCGAGTTCTGGCCCGGCCCGCTCACGCTGGTGTTCAAGGCCCAGTCCTCGCTGATGTGGGACCTGGGCGAGACCAACGGGACCGTCGCGCTGCGGATGCCCCAGGACGACATCGCGCTCGCGGTGCTGACCGAGGTGGGGCCGATGGCGGTGACCAGCGCCAACCTCACCGGCCAGCCCCCCGCCACCACCGTCACCGCGGCCGCCGCCCAGCTCGGGGCTTCCGTCAGCGTCTACCTCGACGGAGGGCCCACCACGAGCACCGAGGTGTCGACGATCCTGGACTGCACGGGTGACGAGTTCGTCGTGCTGCGGGCCGGAGCCGTCACGGTGGAGCAGATCAGGGCCGTGCTCGAGCCCCCGGAGGGGGCGTCGGACGCCCCGGAGGACGAGGATGGAGAGGCAATAGAGTTGCCTGCGGATCCCACCGTCGAGAGCCCCCTGCCAGGAGACACCCATGAGCGCTGACACCTTCTACGGTTCCGACTTCGGTGCCCTGGAGTCGTTCGACCCCGAGATCGCGGGGGTGCTGGTCTCCGAGCTCGACCGCATCCGCAGCGGGCTCCAGCTGATCGCCTCGGAGAACATGTCGAGCCCCCAGGTGCTGACGGCGCTGGGCTCCACGCTGTCCAACAAGTACGCCGAGGGGTACCCGGGTCGCCGCTACTACGGCGGCTGCTCTGAGGTGGACAAGGCCGAGACGCTTGCCATCGAGCGGTGCAAGGCCCTCTTCGACGCCGACCACGCCAATGTCCAGCCGCACTCCGGTGCCAGCGCCAACCAGGCGGTCTACGGCGCGTTCATGCAGCCCGGCGACACGATCCTCGCGATGGCCCTGCCGATGGGCGGCCACCTCACCCACGGCACGAAGGTGTCGTTCTCCGGCAAGTGGTTCAACGCCGTCCACTACGGCGTCGACAAGCAGACCGAGGACATCGACTACGCCGAGGTGGAGCGCCTGGCCAAGGAGCACCAGCCCAAGGTCATCCTCGCCGGCGGTTCGGCGATCCCGCGGCTCATCGACTTCGAGTTCTTCCGCCGGCTGGCCGACGAGATCGGCGCCATCTTCTGGGTCGACGCCGCCCACTTCATCGGTCTGGTGGCGGGCAAGGCGATCCCCAGCCCGGTCCCGCACGCCGACGTGGTGACCTTCACGACCCACAAGGTGCTGCGCGGACCCCGCTCGGGCGCGCTGGTCTGCAAGGAGGAGCACGCTGCCAAGCTCGACAAGGCAGTCTTCCCGATGATGCAGGGCGGTCCGCAGATGCACACCATCGCGGCCAAGGCGGTCAACTTCAAGGAGTGCGCGACCCCCGAGTACCAGGCCTACGCACGGCAGGTCATCGAGAACGCCTCCGTGCTGGCGACCTCGTTGGGGGAGAAGGGGATCCGCCCGACCACGGGCGGCACCGACACCCACCTGAGCCTGCACGACCTTCAGGGCGTCGGGGTCACTGGTGCCGACGCCGAGGCGCGGGCCGACGCCGCCGGCATCGTCCTCAACAAGAACGCCATCCCGTTCGACCCGCAGAAGCCCAACATCGCCAGCGGCATCCGCGTCGGCACGCCCTGCGTGACGACCCAGGGCATGGGCACGGAGGAGATGCGCGAGATCGCGGACCTCATCGCCACAGCGGTCACCCAGGGCGACGCCGACCCCGACCACGCGGTCTCCAAGGAGGTCCGCGCCAGTGTCACGGACCTCGTCACCCGTTTTCCGGCATACGCTCGAGGCTGAGTCCCGGCCCGTTCGAGACCCCCACCCGAGACCTGCCCGAGATCTGGGAGACACGGCCTAAGTGCGCGAGTACCTCCTCGTCCTGATGGTCGCCGCGGTGATCACGTATGCCGCGACGCCGCTGATGCGCGCTGTCGCGGTGCGGACCGGCGCCTTCACCCCGGTGCGCGACCGGGACGTCCACTCGACGCCGATCCCGCGGCTCGGGGGAGTGGCCATCTACCTGGGGTTCGTGGCGTCGATGGTCGCCGCCAGCCACCTGCCCTACCTCGGTCAGGTGTTCCGGCTGGGGCCGGAGCTGCGCGGGGTGCTGATCGGGGCCGGCCTGGTCTGCGTGATCGGCGCGATCGACGACATCCGCGAGATGGACTGGCTGACCAAGATGGGCGGCCAGATGATCGCCGCGGGGATCATGGCGTTCAACGGGGTGCTCCTCTACCAGCTGCCGATCGGTGGGGTGACCGTGCTCCCGCAGCCGATCATGGTGGGGCTGACGGTCTTCGCCGTCGTGCTGTTCACCAACGCCGTGAACTTCATCGACGGGCTCGACGGGCTCGCGGCAGGGGTGGTCGTCATCGCGGCAGCGGCCTTCTTCATCTACAGCTACGGCATCTCCCGCAGCTATGACCCGCCCAACGTGTTCTCGTCCGCGACCCTCATCTCGGCGGCGCTGATCGGCTGCTGCGTGGGGTTCCTGCCGCACAACTACCACCCGGCACGGTTGTTCATGGGCGACTCCGGGGCGCTCCTGCTGGGCCTGCTGCTCGCCGCGGCCACGATCTCCACCACGGGCAACGTGACCCCCGCCCAGGTCAGCACCAACCCGGTCGCTGCGACCCTGCTGCCGCTGGTCGTCCCCGGCGCCATCATCCTGCTCCCCCTGGTCGACATCCTGCTGGCAGTCGTCCGCCGGACCAGGCGCGGCGAGCGGCCGTGGCACCCCGACAAGCAGCACCTGCACCACCGGATGCTGCAGCTCGGTCACGGCCACCGTCGTGCGGTGTTCCTGCTGTGGCTGTGGGCCGCCGTCGCCGCGATGGGTTCGGTCAGCTTCATCTTCATCGACGACGCCCGGGTCGCCGGGGCAGGGGTACTCGCTGCCGTCGTCGTGACCGGCGTCCTGACCATCTGGCTGCCCCGCTGGTCGGTCCCAGGCCACCGGCCGACGACAACCAGCTGAGTCAACGAGCTGAGCCAACCAGCTGAGCCGACGAGCTAACCGTCCTGAGCGGGCGGCATACCCAGCCGTCGCTCGAGGTCGGCCCGCACCGACGGCCACTCCTGCGCGAGCACGCTGAACACGACCGTGTCGCGGAAGCTGCCGTCAGCCCGCTTGGTGTGGCGGCGAAGGACGCCCTCACGGGTGGCGCCGAGCTTGGCGATGGCGGCCTGCGAGCGGAGGTTGACGGCGTCGGTCTGGATCTTCACCCGGCCGAAACCGCAGTCGAAGGCGTGACCGAGCAGCAGCAGCTTGCACTCGGGGTTCACCTGGGTGCCCCACCAGCGCGAGCCGTACATCGTCCAGCCGAGGTGCACCCGCTCGTTCTCGAGGTCCACGTCGCCGAGCGAGGAGGTGCCCACGATCGTGCCGGGTTCACCGAGCCCGCCCTCACCCGTGAGCCGCACCGTGTATGCCGTGCGGCCCGCAGCGCGCGCCGCGATGTCTCGCGCGGTGTCCGCGCGGGTCGCCGCGAGGTCGGCCGGCGGCGGTCGCATGACGAAGCCCTGGGTGTAGACGGCCGGGTCGGTGCTGACCGCGTGCAGTCCCTCGGCGTCGTCGGGCGCCATCACGTCGAGCCTGACGAACCTGCCCACGAGCGGTTCGCCGGTCGGGGGAGTCGCGGTCATGTCGGCAGGCTACCCGTGCCCGACTTAGCGGTTTGCAAGTACGCGGGCGTGCGAGGTCCTACCCCGCATCCGCGGCGCGAGCCTCGGCCAGAGGGCGCGGGAGGACCCCCGGTGGCGGGGTGGGAAGCGCTTGTGATACCTTTCACAAGCGCCCACCGACGGGCGCAGACCAACCTTTCGCCAGGCATTCCAGCCCCGACGAACAAGGCGGCCACCGTGTCCCAGCCGAGCGCCCAGACGGGTTCCTACCCGTTCAGCGCCACGCTTCGCGCCGCCGTGGTCCCGACCCTCGTGGCCGGCGTCATCGCGAGCGTCGTCCTGGGCCTCGTCAGAGGGCTCGACGGTGGGGTCTCCGCCCTCGTGGGCGTCGCCATCGCGATCCTCTTCTTCGCGTCGGGCCTGCTCCTCATGGACAAGCTCGTCCGCGACCGCGACCCGATGCAGTTCATGGCTGTGGGGATGGCGATCTACTTCGCCCAGATCCTGGTCCTGCTCGGCGTCCTGGTGCTGGCGCGGCGGGTCGACAGCCTCGACAGCCGGTCGGCCGGCATCGCCATGCTGGTGGCCGTCGTCGTGTGGCAGGTCGCCCAGATGCGTGCCTGGCGCAACGCTCGGGTCCCTGTCTACGACACCCCCGCGGACACCCCCGCGCAGGGGCCTGGCGTGCAGCCGATCAGCCCCGACGAGCCCGCGACGGGGGAGCCGACGTGAGCGCCTGGTCCCGCGTCGCCCCCATGCGGTGGAGTCCGGTAGCGTACGAGTCGTTCTGCGCCGAAGGGGCGCCGAGCGCGCGTTCCTCCCGGTTGTCCCGCACCGACCGTGAATTCCCCGCGGTGAACGGGTCGATGGTGAGTTCATTCGAGGAGAGGCAGTGAGCCCAAACATGGTGTCTGCGGACCTGGTCACGAGCGTCGTGGCCGCAGGTGGCGACGGCGGCTTCCAGACCCCGGGGACGGGCAACTTCTGGTGGCCGCTCATCGGTGGCGACAGCGCCTTCGCCTTCACGCGTCCCGCGCTGGCAGTGCTGCTGTCAGTGGCCCTGATCGCCTGGTTCTTCGTCGGGACGACCGGCAAGCTCTCCATCGTCCCGACCAAGCGGCAGTTCCTGGTCGAGGGCACCTACAACTTCGTGCGCAACACGCTGGGCCGGGACATCATCGGCAGCAAGGACTTCCTGCAGTTCCTGCCGCTGCTGTTCACGCTCTTCACGCTGATCCTGGTCAACAACGTCTTCGGCATCATCCCGTTCGTCCAGTTCCCGACGTTCAGCCGGCTGGGCTTCCCCTTGGTGCTGACCGTGATCGTGTACCTCACCTACCACGCGGTCGGCATCCGGCGTAAGCACGGGATCATCAAGTACCTCGCCTCGCTCATCCCGCCGGGTCTGCCGGGCTGGCTCAAGCCGATCATGTTCTTCCTGGAGTTCCTGACCTACTTCATCATCCGGCCGCTCACGCTGGCGCTGCGACTCATGGGCAACATGCTCGCCGGCCACCTGATGCTCCTGGTCTTCATCCTCGGCGGTGAGTACCTCCTGCTCCACGGCAACATCGGCCTCAAGGGCGCAGGCATCCTCTCGATGGGCTTCGCCGTCGGCATGACGTTCTTCGAGCTGCTGATCGAGTTCCTGCAGGCCTTCATCTTCACCCTCCTCGCGGCCCTCTACATCTCGGAAGCCGTCTCCGAGCACCACTAGGACCACCGGGCCACGCCCGGCTGCACGACCCAACTGGATACACACCACGCGACACCGGGATCCCCCTGGTGCCACCCGAAAGGAATAGACATGACTGGCAACATCGCCTACCTCGGCTACGGCCTCGCCGCGATCGGCCCCGGTATCGGTGTCGGTCTGATCTTCGCCGCCTACATCAATGGTGTGGCACGTCAGCCCGAAGCCCGCGGCATGCTCCAGACCATCGCCTTCACCGGCATGGCCATCACCGAGGCGCTCGCCATCCTCGGTCTGGTGTTCGCGTTCGTCTTCAAGGGCTGACCAGCACCATCGCCGCGAAGTTCCGCACTAAGAGATAAGGAAGCGATGTGTCCCTCGCATCCGTAGTCGCCGCCGAGAGCACCGGATGGCCCTCGGGCTTCCCCCTGCTCCCGCACCCGGCAGAGATCATCGTCGGGCTGATCGCCTTCGCCATCCTGTACTGGCTGGTGAAGACGAAGGTCGTCCCCAACATGGAGAAGCTGTATGCCGAGCGCACAGCTGCCATCGAGGGCGGCATGCAGCAGGCGGAAGAGGCTCAGCAGCAGGCCCAGGCTGCCCTCGAGCAGTACCAGGCCCAGCTCGCCGAGGCGCGCGCAGAAGCAGCCCGGATCCGCGAGGAGGCTCGCGAGCAGGGTGCGGCGATCGTCGTGGAGATGCGCGGGCACGCGCAGTCCGAGGCGGCCCGCATCACCGAGGCGGCGCACAAGCAGATCGAGGCCGAGCGCCAGCAGGCGGTCGTGTCGCTGCGGGCCGAGGTGGGTCGCCTGTCGACCGACCTGGCCAGCCGCATCGTGGGTGAGTCGCTGCACGAGGAGGCCCGCCAGAAGGGCATCGTCGACCGGTTCCTGGCCGAGCTCGAGGCCGGAGAGATCCAGCCCGAGAAGGTCGGGGAGGACGCCTGATGCGTGGATCGTCGCGTGCGGCCGCCATCGCCGGGAGCAAGGCGCTCGACGCCGTGCTCGCCGGCGGGGCAGACCCTCGCGTGCTCGGTGACCAGCTGCTCGCGGTCGTCGGTGTCATCGACGGGTCGGCCACCTTGCGCCGCGCCCTCGGCGACCCGTCCCGGGAGGGCTCGGAGAAGCAGGCCCTCGCCGAGCGCCTGCTCGACGGCAAGGTCTCGGCCGAGACGATCGTCGTGGTGAAGACCCTCGTGGGTCAGCGCTGGGCCACCGAGCGCGACCTCTCCGACACCCTCGAGGAGCTGGCGGTCACGTCGATCCTCGCGGGGGCCGAGAAGGCCGGGCGGATCGACCGGGTCGAGGACGAGCTGTTCCGCTTCGAGCGGATCGTCGCCGGCAACCCCGAGCTGCGCGACCGCCTGACCAACCGCCAGGGCGACGTCCAGGCCAAGGCCGGCGTGGTGAACGCGCTGCTCGGGGGCAAGGCCGCCGAGGAGACCGTCCGCCTGGCCAACCTCGCCGTGGTGGCCCCCCGAGGCCGCAAGTTCGACCGTACGCTCGAGCTCTACCTGGCCCTCGCGGCCCGGCGGCGCGAGCAGCTCACCGCCGTGGTGACTGCCGCGACCGACCTGACCGAACAGCAGCGCGAGCGGTTGGCCGCAGCGCTGCAGAACATCTATGGCAAGCCGATCCTGCTCCAGGTCGTCATCGAGGAGCAGGTCCTCGGCGGCGTCCGGGTGCAGGTCGGCGACGAGGTCGTCGACGGCACCGTGTTGCGGCGCCTGGACGAGGCCCGTCGGCACATCGCCGGCTGACCCCGTCGCCACGACCGCACGGCATACCGCACGACAACTGAAGACGCTGGACCACACCACAGACTTCGGCCCGACCCACCGGGCCAGCAATCGAGGAGAAGAGATCAGATGACGGAGCTTTCGATCCGTCCGGAGGAGATCCGGGACGCGCTGGACAACTTCGTTCAGTCCTTTGAGCCCGGCACGGCTTCCCGCGAAGAGGTCGGCCGTGTCAGCGACGCCGGTGACGGGATCGCCCACGTCGAGGGCCTGCCGTCGTGCATGACCAACGAGCTGCTCGAGTTCGAGGACGGCACGTTGGGACTGGCGCTCAACCTCGACGTCCACGAGATCGGTGTGGTCATCCTGGGTGACTTCTCCAAGATCGAGGAGGGCCAGGAGGTCAAGCGCACCGGAGAGGTCCTGTCGGTCCCGGTCGGCGACGCCTTCCTCGGTCGCGTGGTCAACCCCCTCGGCCAGCCGATCGACGGCCTGGGCGAGGTCGCGACCACCGAGCGCCGCGCCCTGGAGCTGCAGGCGCCGACCGTGGTCCAGCGCAAGTCGGTGCACCAGCCGCTGCAGACCGGCCTCAAGGCCGTCGACGCCATGACCCCGATCGGTCGCGGTCAGCGCCAGCTGATCATCGGTGACCGCCAGACGGGCAAGACCACCGTCGCGGTCGACACGATCATCAACCAGAAGCAGAACTGGGACTCGGGCGACCCGGAGCAGCAGGTCCGCTGCATCTACGTCGCCATGGGCCAGAAGGGCTCCACCATCGCCGCCGTCCGCGGCACCCTGGAGGAGGCCGGCGCCCTCGAGTACACGACCATCGTCGCGGCCCCCGCGTCCGACTCGGCCGGCTTCAAGTACCTCGCGCCCTACACCGGTTCGGCCATCGGCCAGCACTGGATGTACCAGGGCAAGCACGTCCTCATCGTGTTCGACGACCTGTCCAAGCAGGCCGAGGCGTACCGCGCCGTGTCGCTGCTGCTGCGCCGCCCGCCGGGCCGCGAGGCCTACCCCGGTGACGTGTTCTACCTGCACTCCCGCCTGCTCGAGCGCTGCGCCAAGCTCTCCGACGACCTCGGCGCGGGCTCGATGACGGGTCTACCGATCATCGAGACCAAGGCCGGTGACGTCTCGGCGTACATCCCGACCAACGTCATCTCCATCACCGACGGCCAGATCTACCTGCAGGCCGACCTGTTCAACGCCAACGTGCGTCCTGCGATCGACGTGGGTGTCTCCGTCTCCCGTGTCGGTGGCGCCGCGCAGATCAAGGCCATGAAGGATGTCTCCGGTCGTCTGAAGCTCGACCTCGCGCAGTTCCGTGCGATGGAGGCCTTCGCCATGTTCGCCTCTGACCTCGACCCGGCCTCGCGGGCCCAGCTCGCGAAGGGTGCCCGGCTCGTCGAGCTGCTCAAGCAGAAGCAGGCCGCCCCCTTCCCCGTCGAGGAGCAGGTCGTCTCGATCTGGGCCGGCACCAGCGGCCAGCTCGACTCCGTGGCCGTCGAGGACGTCTCCCGCTTCGAGGCCGAGTTCCTCGACTACCTGCGCCGCGAGAAGAAGGGCCTGCTGGACGCCATCCGCGAGTCCAAGAAGTTCGAGGACGAGACGCGCTCCGGCCTCGAGGATGCCGTGGCCAAGTTCAAGGAGCAGTTCCAGGCGTCCGGCGCCGAGCACACCCCCGTGGGCCACGAGGCCGACCCGGGTGCCCTCGAGCACGACGTCGCGCAGGAGAAGATCGTCAAGCAGAAGCGCTGAGCGTATGCCGGGTGCGCACCTCGTGCGCACCCGGCACCGCAGCGAACGTGCCGTCCCGCGGCATACCCGAAGACACGAACACGACGACACGAACGACATGAGAGGCGGCAACATATGGGAGCGCAGATGCGGGTCTACCGCCAGCGCATCCGGTCCGTCCAGGCGACCAAGAAGATCACCCGCGCCATGGAGCTCATCGCAGCCTCCCGCGTGGTGAAGGCGCAGCAGCGGGTGCGGGAGTCCTCGCCCTACGCCCAGGCCCTGACCCGTGCGGTCTCGGCCGTCGCGACCTTCTCCAACGTCGACCACCCGCTGACGACCGAGCACGACGACGTCCGCCGCGCGGCGGTGCTCGTGGTGACCTCGGACCGCGGTCTGGCCGGTGCCTACAGCTCCTCGGTGCTCAAGGAGAGCGAGCGGCTGATCGGCGACCTGCGGGCCGCCGGCAAGGAGGTCGTCCCCTACCTGGTCGGCCGCAAGGCGGTGGGCTTCTACAAGTTCCGCAAGCGTGACTACGCGGACGAGTGGACCGGCTTCACCGACCAGCCGACCTTCGAGGTGGCCCGGGAGATCGGCGACGCACTCGTCGCCGCGTTCAACCAGGACTACGCCGAGGGCGGGGTGGACGAGGTCCACATCGTCTTCACGCGCTTCGTCAACATGGTGACCCAGGAGCCCGACGTCGTCCGCATGCTGCCCCTCGAGGTGGTCGAGGGTGAAGAGGCTCCCGACGAGGACGACGTCCTGCCCCTCTACGAGTTCGAGCCGAGTGCCGAGCAGGTGCTCGACGCGCTGCTGCCGAAGTACGTCGGCGCGCGCATCTACAACTGCCTGCTCCAGGCGGCCGCCTCCGAGCTGGCCTCGCGCCAGAAGGCCATGAAGTCGGCCACGGACAACGCCGAAGAGCTCATCAAGAAGTACACCCGGCTGGCCAACCAGGCCCGCCAGGCCGAGATCACCCAAGAGATCAGCGAAATCGTGGGCGGCGCCAGCGCCCTCGCCGACGCCAGTTGAGAAGGTAGAGAGAAACCCATGACTGCCACTGTCACTGAAGAGACCAAGGCCGCCACCCCCGGTGGCATCGGCCGCATCTCCCGCATCATCGGCCCGGTCGTCGACGTCGAGTTCCCGGCGGACGCGATGCCGGACCAGTACAACCTGCTGACCACCACGGTCGAGCTCTCGGGGACGACGAACAACCTCAACCTCGAGGTCGCCCAGCACATCGGCGACAACATGGTGCGCGCCATCTCCCTGCAGCCGACCGACGGCCTCGTCCGCGGCACCCAGGTGCAGGACACCGGCGGCCCCATCACCGTCCCGGTCGGCGACGCGACGCTCGGCAAGGTGTTCAACACCACCGGCGAGGTCATGAACCTGGCCGAGGGCGAGACCTTCGAGGTCAAGGAGCGCTGGGGCATCCACCGCAAGGCCCCGGCCTTCGACCAGCTCGAGTCCAAGACCGAGATGTTCGAGACCGGCATCAAGATCATCGACCTGCTGACCCCCTACGTGCAGGGCGGCAAGATCGGCCTGTTCGGCGGCGCCGGCGTGGGCAAGACGGTGCTCATCCAGGAGATGATCGCCCGCGTCGCCCGCGACCACGGTGGTGTGTCGGTGTTCGCCGGTGTCGGCGAGCGCACCCGTGAGGGCAACGACCTCATGGTCGAGATGGAGGAGGCCGGCGTCCTCGGCCAGACCGCCCTCGTCTTCGGCCAGATGGACGAGCCGCCGGGCACGCGTCTTCGCGTGGCCCTGTCCGCGCTGACGATGGCGGAGTACTTCCGGGACGTGCAGAACCAGGACGTGCTGCTCTTCATCGACAACATCTTCCGCTTCACCCAGGCCGGGTCCGAGGTCTCCACCCTCCTGGGTCGTATGCCGTCCGCCGTGGGCTACCAGCCCACCCTCGCCGACGAGATGGGCACGCTCCAGGAGCGCATCACCTCGACGCGTGGTCACTCGATCACCTCGATGCAGGCGATCTACGTGCCGGCTGACGACTACACCGACCCCGCGCCGGCGACGACCTTCGCGCACCTCGACGCGACGACCGAGCTGTCGCGTGAGATCGCGTCGCTGGGTATCTACCCGGCCGTGGACCCGCTGTCCTCGACGTCGCGCATCCTCGACCGTCGCTACATCGCCGAGGACCACTACAACACCGCGGTGCGCGTCAAGCAGATCCTCCAGCGCAACAAGGAGCTGCAGGACATCATCGCGATCCTCGGTATCGACGAGCTCTCCGAAGAGGACAAGATCCTCGTCAACCGCGCGCGTCGCATCCAGCGCTTCCTCGGTCAGAACACCTACGTCGCCAAGCAGTTCACCGGCATCGAGGGCTCGACCGTGCCGCTGGCCGACACGATCGAGGCGTTCACCAAGATCGCCGACGGCGAGTACGACCACGTGCCCGAGCAGGCGTTCTTCATGTGTGGTGGCCTCGACGACGTCGAGCGCCAGGCAGCCGAGATCGAGAAGAGCCTCTAGGTCGGCGGACGCCGTCCCCGAGGACAACGAGACACAACGGGAATGCCACTGGGGCCGGCCGCACTGGGCCGGCCCCACGGCATACCACTGGTCGGCGGGGCACCCCACCGCAGGCCGATAGACTTTGAAGCACCGCACCATCTGTGCCGTACCCAACGGAGGACACCGTGAGCACCCTGCAGGTTGAACTCGTCGCCGCGGACCGCAAGGTCTGGGAGGGCGACGCCGACATGGTCGTGGCCCGCACGGTCGACGGCGAGCTGGGCATCCTGCCCGGCCACACCCCGCTGCTCGGCGTCCTGGTCGAGGGGGAGGTCCGGATCAAGTCCGGCCAGGGCTCCCAGAGCGCCACCATCGACAGCGGGTTCCTGTCGGTCGACCGCGACAAGGTGATCATCATCGCCGAGTCGGTCGACGCCTCACAGTTCACGGCCTAGCCGCCGACCCAGCCGCCGTCCCAGTCGAAAGGTGGAGAGCATGTCGCCCGTCGTCTCCGCGGAGGTCGTCGCCGGCGCGCTCATCCTGTTTGCGCTCCTCGCGCTCACCTACATCTTCGTCCGGCGGCGCCTGCTGGCCTCCGGTGCGCCACTGATGCTCTGCGCCATCCAGCCCCAAGGCCGTGACCAGTACCGGCTGGGGCTGCTGCGGTTCTGCGGCGGCACGCTCGAGTGGTTCACCCTCATCGGTCCGTCCCCACGGTCGGCGAGGACGTGGGACCGGACCCGGCTCGAGCTGGGCCCCCCCACGACACCGGCGACCGCGGTGCCGGGGCTCCCGGACGCCGTGGCGGTGGACTGCCACTACGGCACGGACCTCTTCTCCCTTGCCCTGGCGCCGTCCGCCTACACGGCTGTGCGCAGCTGGGTGGAGAGCTCACCGCCCGGCTTCAACGTCAACGTCGCCTGAGGCGCCTAGCCCTTGCGGTCGGCCGGCGCTTCGGCACGTCCTCCGCCGGGCTGCCACAGGACGTCACCGCCGATCGGCAGGTTGGCGACGCGGGCCAGGACGAACAGCAGGTCCGAGAGCCGGTTGAGGTACTTGGCGGTCAGGACGTTCACGCCGCCCTCGCCCTTGGTGCCGGAGCCGGGCTGGTCGCCGTACTCGGCGATGGCGGCCCAGGCCTGGCGCTCGGCGCGCCGGACCACGGTGGTGGCGACGTGCAGGTAGGCCGAGCCCACGGTGCCGCCGGGGAGGATGAAGGACCGGAGCTTCTCGACCCGCTCGAGGTAGCGGTCGCAGTCCGCCTCGAGCTCGTCGATCCAGGCCGCCTCGACCCGCAGCGGGGGGTACTCGTAGGTCTGCTGGAGCGGGGTGCACAGGTCGGCGCCCACGTCGAACAGGTCGTTCTGGACCCGCAGCAGGGTCGCCCTGAGGTCCTCGGGCAGCTCTCCCGCCGCGAGGGCGACGCCTATCGCGGCGTTGGCCTCGTTGGCGTCGGCGTACGCGAGCAGCCGGACATCGGTCTTGCTCGTGCGGCTCATGTCCCCGAGATGGGTCTGGCCGTCGTCGCCGGTCCGGGTGTAGATGCGCGTGAGGTTGACCATGGCTGCAGCCTCTCAGACGGCGCCGTTGGGCACGCCATGACCCGGCACACCCGCGCCTGCCCGCTCACATAGGGTGGACCGGTGGCAGAACGTTTCAGGGTCGTCGGCGGCACCAGCCTGCGTGGCGAGGTCGTCGTGTGGGGCGCCAAGAACAGTGCTCTCAAGCTCATGGCGGCAGCCCTGCTCGCCGCGGGTCCCACCCGGCTGACGAACGTTCCGGCCATCCTCGATGTGACGATCATGGCCGAGCTGCTGCGCCGGCTCGGGTGCACCGTGGACTACGACGCCGTGACGGGCGTGGTGGAGATCGACGTCCCCGACCAGATCGGCCACCGCGCCGACTACGACCTGGTCCGGGCGCTGCGTGCCTCGACGGCCGTGCTGGGTCCGCTGGTGGCCCGCACAGGTTCTGCAGACGTGGCGATCCCCGGTGGCGACGCCATCGGGTCGCGCGGCCTGGACCTGCACGCCGCGGGTCTGGAGGCGCTCGGCGCCAAGGTCCACGTCACCCACGGTTTCCTCGTCGCCGAGGCCCCCGGGGGACTCGACGGCGCTGAGATCCGCCTGGAGTTCCCCAGCGTCGGCGCGACGGAGAACGTCCTGACCGCCGCGGTGCTGGCCCGAGGGACCACTCGCCTGGAGAACGCTGCCCGCGAGCCCGAGATCGTCGACCTGGCGCAGATGCTCGTGTCGATGGGCGCCCGGATCAGCGGCGCGGGGTCCTCGGTGGTCGACATCGAGGGGGTCCGGTCCCTGCGGCCCACCGAGCACGCCGTCGTGCCCGACCGGATCGCGGCGGGCACGTGGGCGTTTGCCGCCGCCACCACCCGGGGGGACGTGGAGGTGGTGGGGGCGCGGCCGGAACACCTCACCAGCGCGCTCGAGCTCGTCAGCGCCAGCGGCGCCACCGTGACCACGACGGACCGCGGTTTCCGGGTGGACTCCGGGGGGCGCCGGCCGCAGGCGTTCGACGTCGCCACCTTGCCGTATCCCGGCTTTCCCACCGACCTGCAGCCCTTCGCGCTGACCTGCAACGCCGTGGCGGAGGGCTCCGCCATGATCACGGAGAACCTCTTCGAGGCACGGTTCCGCACCGTCCAGGAGCTGAACCGGCTCGGCGCAGAGACCCGCATCGACGGTCACCACGTGATGGTCCACGGCGTGGAGAGGCTGTCCGGCGCCCCGGTTGAGGCCAGCGACATCAGGGCCGGTGCGGCGCTGGTCATCGCGGGTCTGGTGGCCGACGGGATCACCACGGTGAGCGGGGCGCAGCACATCGACCGCGGCTATGCCGGGTTCGCCGAGAGCATGCGAGGCCTGGGCGCCGACGTCACGCGCGAACCCGACGACGACCCCTTCCTCTGACCCGAAGACCGCCTGCCGCGGGTGAGCCCGCAGGCGCGCGCGAGGACCTTTACCAGATCTTGATCTGGGGCACGGCAACCCAGACCCCCCAATGCGGCGTCGATGTGGGTGAATGTCTCTCACGGACAAGGGGGTTCGCATGTCGATCAGTGCCATCGGGGCTCTTCCCGTGCAGGTCCGTGCCATCCACACCGGGCAGGAAGTCGCCATCATCGGCCGCATCGACGTGCACTCGGTCCCCGATGTGCGGCTCCTGTTGCACGAGATCATCGACACCGGCTGCGGCGACGTGCACATGCGGCTCGCGGGGGCCGAGATCGGCGACGCCACCGGTCTGGGGGTCCTCGTCGAGGCCTACAACCGGGCTCGGCGCGCCGGCCGCCGGCTGGCCGTGGTGGACATGACCGAGCGCACCGGGCGGCTGTTGCGTGCGTCACGCCTGGACCGCGCGCTGGTGCTCCGCGAGCCCGGAGACGACGCCACTGTGGTGGCCGTCACCGCCTGAACGCCTCCCTCGGCCTGCGCTACCGCAGGTAACTTCGCCCCTATGGTCACCGATGTGTCAGAGCCGTCCCGTCCGGAGCGTGACCGCCCCTGGGTGATGCGCACGTATGCCGGTCACTCCAGTGCCGCCGCCAGCAACGAGCTCTACCGCCGCAACCTCGCCAAGGGCCAGACGGGCCTCTCGGTGGCCTTCGACCTGCCCACCCAGACCGGTTACGACCCCGACCACCCACTCGCGCGCGGAGAGGTCGGCAAGGTGGGTGTGCCGATCTCGCACATCGGTGACATGCGGGCGCTCTTCGACCAGATCCCGCTCGACCAGATGAACACCTCGATGACCATCAACGCCACCGCCATGTGGTTGCTGGCGATGTACCAGGTCGTGGCGCAGGAGCAGGCGGAGGCGGCCGGCGCCGACCCCCAGGCCGCGGTCCGGGCACTGGCCGGCACCACGCAGAACGACATCATCAAGGAGTACCTGTCCCGCGGGACCTACGTCTTCGCGCCCGGTCCCTCGTTGCGGCTGATCACCGACATGGTGGCCTACACGGTCTCGGACATCCCCAAGTGGAACCCCACCAACATCTGCAGCTACCACCTGCAGGAAGCCGGGGCGACCCCGGTGCAGGAGATCGCCTACTCCCTGTGCACGGCCATCGCGGTGCTCGACGCCGTCCGTGACTCCGGCCAGGTGCCGCCGGAGCGGTTCGGCGAGGTCGTCGCCCGGATCTCGTTCTTCGTCAATGCCGGGGTGCGGTTCGTCGAGGAGATGTGCAAGATGCGCGCCTTCGTCCAGCTCTGGGACGAGCTGACCGCCGAGCGCTATGGCGTGAGCGACGCCAAGCAGCGACGGTTCCGCTACGGCGTCCAGGTGAACTCGCTCGGGCTGACCGAGGCGCAGCCCGAGAACAACGTCCAGCGGATCGTGCTGGAGATGCTCGCGGTGACCCTCTCGAAGGACGCCCGCGCCCGGGCCGTGCAGCTTCCCGCCTGGAACGAGGCGCTGGGCCTGCCACGACCGTGGGACCAGCAGTGGTCGCTGCGGATGCAGCAGGTGCTGGCGTTCGAGTCCGACCTGCTCGAGTACGAGGACCTCTTCACCGGATCCGTCGTCGTGGAGGCCAAGGTGGCCGAGCTCGTGGCCGGCGCCAAGGCGGAGATCGCCCGGGTGCAGGAGATGGGCGGGGCCGTCCCGGCGGTCGAGAGCGGCTACATGAAGTCGGCCCTGGTGGCGTCGCACTCGCTGCGTCGTCAGCGGATCGAGGCCGGCGAGGACGTGGTCGTGGGCGTGAACCGCTTCCAGACGACCGAACCCAACCCGCTGACCGCGGACCTGGATGCCGCGATCCAGACGGTCGACCACGACGTCGAGGCCAAGGCCGCCGCAGCCGTCCGGGAGTGGCGCGAGCGACGTGACGCCGACCCCCGCAGCCGCGACCGCGCCGCCGCCGCCCTCACCGCCCTCGAGGCGGACGCCCGCAGTGGTGCCAACCTCATGGAGGCCTCGCTCGAGGCCGCCCGGGCGGGGGTGACCACGGGGGAGTGGGCGCAGGCGCTGCGGGAGGTGTTCGGCGAGTTCCGGGCGCCCACCGGGGTGTCGGGCTCGGTCGGGGTGTCCGGCGGTGGCAGCGACGAGCTGAAGGCGGTCCGCGAGGAGGTCCGCCGCACCGGTGACGAGCTGGGGGAGCGGCTGCGGGTCCTCGTGGCCAAGCCGGGTCTCGACGGGCACAGCAACGGCGCGGAACAGGTCGCCGTCCGGGCGCGCGACGCCGGTTTCGAGGTCGTCTACCAGGGGATCCGGCTGACGCCGGACCAGATCGTGGCGGCCGCCGTGGCGGAGGACGTGCACCTCGTCGGCATCTCGATCCTCTCCGGCTCGCACATGGAGCTGGTGCCGGAGATCCTCGCGGGTCTGCGGGCGGCCGGCGCCGGTGAGGTGCCGGTGATCGTCGGCGGGATCATCCCGGACAGCGACGCCCGGGCGTTGCGCGCCCAGGGGGTGGCCGCGGTCTTCACTCCGAAGGACTTCGGGCTCAACGACATCATGGGGCAGTTCGTGGAGATCATCCGGAGCGCGCGCGGTCTGCAGACCACGGCCGCTTCGTCACGTGGATGAGGGCGCGCAACGTAAATCTTTGGTCGAGTCTCGGCGATTCTGCTCCAGTCTGCGGCGCGATGGCCTAATTTCAGGCACGGCGCGGTGAGCCAGTGGGGGGCGTGGGTCCTCCCACCCGTCTCGGGGGACCGGGGTGAATGGTGTGTTCCGCGCGCGGAGGAGACCACGTGTCGATGGAATCTCAGGGGCGGCGCCGCCGCTACACGGCCGCAGTCGGGGTCAGCGCGCTGTCGATAGTGGCGGCTGCAGCTCTCAGCGCTGCGCCGGCCACGGCGGGCACGCACCCCGTCCCGGTCAAGCACCGGGGCCACGCGATGAAGGCCACCAAGGGGCTCACGACGGCGGGATCTCTCCTCCTGGGCACCCGGCGGTCCACCGGCGAGAAGGTCGACAGCTCGCTCGCGGGCGCCAAGGGCCCCGTCGACGTCATGATCGAGCTCGACCCTGCGCCGGCCTCGACGGCCTTTGCTCAGGCTCGTTCGCGTGGCGCCTCCGCAGCCAAGCTCGCGGGCCGCGCCCAGACGGCGACCATCAAGCGCACCCAGGCGTCGGTGGAGGCGCGTTTCGCTGACTCCGACACCAGGGCACGGACGCTCTACCGCGCCCACGCGCTGTACTCGGGAATCGCCGTGCGCACCGATGCGAGCAAGCTCCAGGCGCTCGCGGCCCTGCCCGGCGTGAAGGCGGTCCACCGCCTCACGCCCAAGTCCATCTCCAACTCGTCGTCGGTCCCGCTCATCGGAGCCCCCGCCGTCTGGAAGGGTCGCGGCCAGACCGGCCAGGGCGTCCGGATCGGCGTCATCGACACGGGCATCGACTACACCCACGCCGACTTCGGCGGCCCCGGCACGGGCGCGGCATACGCGACGGCCAAGGCCTCCAACACCTTCACGCCCACCGCCAAGGTGGTCGGCGGCTACGACTTCGTGGGCGACGCCTACAATCCCAGCGACCCCGCGCACGCCACGCCTCTTCCCGACGCCAACCCGCTCGACTGCGAGGGCCACGGCTCCCACGTCAGCGGCACGGCCGCCGGCTTCGGCGTGACCAAGGCCGGGGCGACGTACACCGGTGGCTACGCCACGGACATCGACCCCGCCACCATGGCCATCGGTCCGGGGGTCGCGCCCGGCGCCTCGCTGTATGCCCTCAAGGTCTTCGGCTGCAAGGGTGACACCAATGCCGTCGGTCAGGCGCTCGACTGGGCCGCCGACCCCAACGGTGACGGTGACCTGTCCGACCGCCTCGACGTGGTCAACATGTCGCTGGGCTCCAGCTATGGGTCCCCGGACGACCCGGACGCGGTCGCGTCCAACAACCTCGCCGCCCTGGGCACCGTCGTCGTGGCCTCGATCGGCAACAGCGGCGACGTCTACGAGGTCGGTGGCTCGCCCGGCAACGCCACGCGCGTGCTCGGTGTGGCTGCGTCCGACGACCGCGACTCGGTGGTCGACGGCCTCAAGGTCGACGCCCCCACTGGCATCGAGCCGGCCGACACCGTCGACGGCACCCAGGACAACGTCTTCGGGGCACTGAAGTCGGTGGCCTACGACTGGGCCACCCAGCCCGGCCTGACGAACACCGACGTGGTCACCCTCGGTGACTGGAGCTCCGATGCGTCGGCCACCAACAACACCGACGGGTGCTCGCCGTTCTCGGTCGCGGACGCGGCCAAGGTCGCGGGCAAGATCGTCATGACCCGCTGGTTCGACGGCACCGGTCGTCGCTGCGGCTCGGTCGCTCGTTCCAAGAACGCCAGGCTCGCGGGTGCAGCCGGCGCCATCTTCGGAAGCGACGTGAACTCGTTCTCCGCCGGCGTGACTGGCGACGCGATCATCCCCGCGATGCTCGTCGTCAACCAGGGCACGGTCGCCATCAAGGCTCAGCTCGACGCCGGCACCCCGGTCCAGGTCACGATGACGAACGCGCTGCGCAACAGCGTGACGATCAGCAACACGGGCGCGATCGACCAGCTCGCGGGCTTCTCCTCGCGGGGCGTGGGCATCGCCGGCAACGTCAAGCCGGACGTCGCAGCCCCCGGTGTGACCACGTTCTCCGTCGCCGTCGGCACGGGCAACGAGGGCATCGCCGAGAGCGGCACGTCGATGGCTTCACCGCACGTGGCCGGTGAGGCGGCCCTCGTCCGTGGCGCCCACTCGACCTGGACCTCCGAGGAGGTCAAGGCCGCCATCATGAACACGGCGACCCAGGACGTCTACGTCGGCCCCAACCACACGGGCGCCGTCTACGGGCCCGAGCGGGTCGGCTCCGGCCGCGTCAAGGCCGATGCGGCCGTCGACACCACGACCCTGGCGTACGTGAAGGACACCCCCGGTGCCGTCAGCGTCTCCTTCGGTCCGGTTGCCGTCACGGCGGCGACCACGACGCTGTCCAAGACCGTGCACGTGGTCAACAAGCGCCCCACCGGAGGCGCGTCCTACACGATCGGCTACCAGGCGGCCCACCCGTCCCCGGGGGTGACGTACTCGTTCAGCCCCAGCCAGGTCAACGTCCCGGCCGGCGGCTCGGTGGACGTCAAGGTCACGGCGACCATCACGCGTTCGGCGCTGACGGCGGTCAAGGACCCGACCACCGCCAGCGACCCGTTGGGTCTGGGCTTCGAGCGGAGCTACCGCGCCGACGCCAGCGGCCGGATGGTCCTGACGCCGGCCGGCACCACGCCGGGCTCGGCACTTCGCGTGCCGGTCTGGTCCGCTCCCCGCCCGGCCTCGGCCATGGCGGCTGCGGCCCAGAGCACGGTGACGGGTTCGGGTCCGGTCAAGACCGGCCCTCTGGGCCTCGGTGGCCAGGGCGTGGAGCAGGGCGGCGCGGCTGGCTACGAGTCGACGGTGTCGACGTTCCAGCTGCAGGGCACCAGCCCGAAGATCCCGAGCTGCTCCCGGACGCTGGTCGTCGACTGCATCGCCCTGCCCGACGACCGTTCCGCCGACCTGCGTTACGTCGGCACGGGGTCGGACTACCCGATGTTCGACCCGGCGCAGGTCGATCCGACGAACGATCCCCGGCTGATCTCCTTCGGGATCAGCAGCTATGGCCCTTGGCGTACTCCGGCGTCCTACACCGAGTTCGACGTGTATCTCGACACCAACCCGGCGACCCCGGGCCCGGAGGCCGTGGCTTACAACACCAGGGTGACCACCACAGACGACTACGACTACTTCGTCGTGGACATCGTCGACCTCCGTACCGGTGCGAAGAGGGGACACTCGATCTTCGAGTCGTCCGACAACTACGGCCCCGAGTCCGTCAACTGGGCCGATGGCTCGTTCGACACCAACCTCTTCAACAGCGACTCAATGGCCATGCCGGTGTCGGTGGGTGCGCTGAAGGAGGCGGGCCTGATCTCGGGCGCCACGCCCAAGATCAAGTACTGGGTCGAGTCCGGCACGGCAGAGGCCGGCATGGTCGACTCCATCGGCTCGGCTGCCGCTCCGATGACGCTCAGCGTGGCTTCGCCCGCACTGGCTGCCTTCGGCGACGGCTACACGTTGCTCAACCCCGACACGCCCGGGGACACCCTGGACGTCCGCCGCGACGACGCGTCGTACGCCTCGGACAAGCCCCAGGGCCTGCTCCTCATCCACCACCTCAACACCGACGGGTCGCGCGCACAGGTCGTGTCCGTCAAGGCCGCGTCGTCGACCAAGCTCACCTCGAGCTCGACGTCGTACACCTACGGTGGCAAGCCGGTCTTCACGGCGACGGTCACGCCGGCGACGGCGACCGGCACGGTGTCCTTCAAGGACGGCGGCAAGGTCGTCCGGACGGTGGCGGTCAGCGGTGGCAAGGCGGTGTGGACCGCCACGGGGCAGACTCGCGGCGTGCACTCCATGACGGCGACCTACAACGGCGACGCGAACACCAACGCCAGCACGTCGGCCGCGGTGAAGGTCACGGTCAACGGCCTGGTCAGCAAGGTGACGCTCGGCTCGAGCAGCCGTGACTTCCGCTACGGCTACCGGCCGACGCTGACGTCCTTGCCCACCCCGTCCTCCGCGACCGGGACGGTCACCTTCCGGGACGGCACCCGGGTGCTGGGGACGGTCACCGTGAGCCGGGGCAGGGCGGTGCTCGTCGCACCGGTCCTGGCCCGCGGCAGGCACTACCTGACGGCGACCTACAACGGCTCGGGGATCTACAACCCCTCGAGGTCCGCCACGGTCTCGGTGGTCGTCCGCTGACGCGGCCCCACCACGACTGAGCTCTGGGCCCCTGCCGTCTGGCAGGGGCCCACAGCTTTCTGCGGGGGCCCAGAGCTGTCTGGCGGGGGCCCAGAGCCGTCTGGCAGGGCCATGGGCGCCCGCCAAGGCCCGGAGCCGTCCGGCGACACGCGTGGATCAGAGCCACGACCCGCCGCGCAGCACCCGGTGCACCGTCAGCCCGTCGTCGACCGCGACCACGTCGGCCCGCGACCCCTCAGTCAGCGCACCCACATCGGGCAGCGCCAGCGCGCGCGTCGGCGTCGTCGCGCCCGCCCGCACGGCGTCGGCGAGAGGGATCCGCAGGTCGTGGACCAGCCAGCGCACCTGGTCCATCAGGGTGCTCAACCCACCGGCGAGGGTGTCGGTTCCGGTCAAGCGGGCCGCGCCGTCCCGGACGGTGACGCCGCGACCGCCGAGCGAGTGGGCCCCTTCCGCCAGCCCGCTCGCAGCCGTGGCGTCGCTGACCAGGGCGATGTGGCCGGGCCCCACGGCGTCGAAGACCATCCGCACCGTGCCCGCGTCGAGGTGCACTCCGTCCCCGATCAGCTCCACCACGGCTTCGCCACGTGCGGCCGCCGCGAGACAGGCGCCCACCGGCCCGGGTGCCCGCGACAGGAGCGGCGGCATGCCGTTGAAGAGATGGGTCACCAGCGGCAGGCCACCTCGGACACCGGGTCGTGCCGCGGACTCCAGCGCTCGCGTCGCCGTGGCGTAGTCGGCGTCGGTGTGTCCGACAGAGCCGAGCGCTCCGACGGCTGCGAGTGCCGCGGGGACAGCGCCCCCGCCGGTGCGCTCGGGCGCCCACGTCATGTGGGCCAGGGCACCGTCGCCACCGGCCGCAGCGAGCGCCTCGACGAGGGCCACGTCAGCGTCGACGAGGGATGCGGGGTCCTGGGCACCGCACCGGGCCGTGGACAGGAAGGGCCCTTCGACGTGTATGCCGGCCAGCTCACCCGTCCGGACCAGCCGCCCCAGGGCCCTGGCGCCGTCGAGCAGGGTGCCCGCGGGAGCGGAGACGAGGGACCCGATGACGGTCGTCGACCCGTGCCGGTGGTGGTGTGCGACGGCCCTGCGCCCGCTCTCGACGTCGGGACCGAACTCGCCCCCGTTGCCGCCGTGGCAGTGGATGTCGACCAGTCCCGGGAGCAGGGTCAGCCCGGGACGCCAAGCCTCGGGCGGGGGGACGCCAAGCCACTCCGGGGGCAGCGAGCTGCGCTCACCGGCATACGTGATCGTGTCACCGGTGACGGCCACGGCGCCGTCGGCGACGACGCGGTCCGGCAGGACCACGGCTCCGGTGAGCAGGACGCGGGCGGTGCTCGGGGTCGAGGGGGTCACCTGAGGATGATGGACCGTGACGTGGGTCCGGGTCGATCAACTCGATCCGAGTCCCTGCCCGGATCCGGGCTCGACGCCCCATACGCTCGAGGGCATGAGCGACCTGCACTGCGCCGCGACCCTGCTCATCGCGCGCCATGGCGATGCGGAGTACGGCCACTCGTCGGTGCTCACCGACGAGGGCGGGTGGCTGTCCGAGAAGGGGATCGCGCAGGCCGAGTCGCTGGCGGCCTCGCTGGCCACCCGCAGGATCGCCCGCGTCCACACGAGCAGCCTCGCCCGAGCCGTGGAGTCGGGTGCGGTCGCGGCGCGCGTGCTCGGCGTCGACACGCGGGTCGTCCCGGGCCTCGAGGAGTTCTCGGTGGGGGCCCTCGCGGGCCGGCCGCACGACGACCCGGAGCTCGCGTCGGTGGTCAAGGCCTGGATGCACGGTGACCTGGGACGGTTCATTCCCGGGGGAGAGACGGGGGAGGAGGTCATCGCCCGCTACCGCGAGGCGCTCCTGTCGATCGCCGACCAGTTCCGGGGGGAGACCGTGCTCGTCTTCTCGCACGGCGGTGTCATGTCGTTCGTGCTGCCCCGCATCACGGGCACCGTTCGCGACGACCCGACCGCAGGCAGGTTCCTGCCCAACTGCGCGGTGGCGGAGGTGTCCGTGGACGGGGACGGCTTCACCATGCGGAGCTGGCCGGGGTCGAGCGACCGGGCAGTCGTCTAGCCCCAGTGCCCCGGCTAGAACAAGCGGTGCTCGCTGTTGTCGATGCCTTTGAGGGCGTCGTAGTCGAGCGTCACGCAACGGATCCCACGGTCGGTCGCCAGGGTGCGGGCCTGGGGCTTGATCTCCTGCGCGGCGAAGACCCCCGTCACCGGGGACAGGTGCGGGTCGCGGTTCATCAGCTCGAGATAGCGGGTCAGCTGCTCGACCCCGTCGATGTCACCCCGCCGCTTGATCTCGACGGCCACCGACGCGCCCTCGGCGTCCCTGCACAGGATGTCGACCGGGCCGATGGCGGTCATGTACTCACGGCGCACCAGGCTGTAGCCATCACCGAGCGTGTGGATGTGCTCGGCCAGGAGCTTCTGCAGGTGGGCCTCGACGCCGTCCTTGATCAGCCCGGGGTCGACCCCGAGGTCGTGCGCGGAGTCATGCAGGACGTCGTGGATGAGCACGCGCAGCCGGTCCTCGGACTTGGCGTGCTGCACCTGCCACACCGCGGTGACCCCGGCGGCGGCCTCGTGGGCCTCGGGCTCGACCTCCGCCATCGCGCAGGGCGGGGACATCCAGTTGAGCGGCTTGTAGGAGCCGCCGTCGCTGTGGACGAGGACCGAACCGTCGGCCTTGACCAGCAGCAGCCTCGTCGCCAGAGGCAGGTGGGCCGACAGCCGACCGTCGTAGTCCACGGAGCACTTCGCAATGACCAGCCGCACGAGGGGTCACTCTACGGCCCGTGAGCCGTTGCGCGTGCCGGGGTGCGGAGCGCACACTCGAAGGACGGAGATGAGGTGGTATGCCGTACGTCCTTGGCAATGTTGCCGGCCTCGCCTTCGTGATGGGCACCCTCGTCAGCGGGGTGCGGTGGCTCAGCACGGGTCGGCCACCCCGGCTGCTCGAGCCCACCGTCGCGAGGGCGCAGCTGTGGCGCGACTCGCGCCGTCCCCCGGTGGAGCCCATCCCGCCCGTCCTGCTGGCCCTCGAGCTCAGCCGCCTCGCCGCCCACATCCGCCGGGTCGAGGAGGGTAACCAGCCCCGCCAGGCCGAGCGGCTGATGGCCGCGCGCCTGGCCTACGACCACGCCCTGCGGGACTACTGCAAGGCGGTCGACATCGCGGTCCCCACGGCGATCCGAGGGCTGTCCCGCGAACAGCGGTTCCACATGGAGTCCGCCCTCATCGGTGCCGGCCACGACTGGTGAGTGCTCGTCGGTGAGCGCAGGGTGGTGACCGTCACGCTGCCCGGGGCCCCACCCGGCATACCTCCTCTGCCAGACTCGCGGCATGGCTCGTGAGTTCAGCAAGGTCGGAGTAATTGGTCTCGGCACCATGGGTGCGGGCATCGTCGAGGTGTTCGCCCGCAACGGCATCGACGTCGTCGCGGTCGAGGTCGACGAGGCGGCGGTCGAGCGGGGACGCGGGGTCCTCGAGCACTCGACCGGCCGGGCCGTCAGTCGCGGCAAGCTGAGCGAGCAGGACCAGGCGGCGCTGCACTCCCGGGTGCAGTTCACCGCGAGCCTCGACGACCTCGCCGAGTGCCAGCTCGTCGTCGAGGCGGTGCCGGAGCAGCTGGAGCTCAAGAAGGAGCTCTTCGGCAAGCTCGACACGATCGTGGGACCGGAGGCCGTCTTGGCGACCAACACGTCGTCGCTGTCGGTCACCGAGATCGCGGTGGCCACCGGCAACCCCAAGCGCGTCGTCGGGATGCACTTCTTCAACCCCGCACCCGTGCTGCAGTTCGTCGAGGTGATCCGCACCGTGGTCACCGAGGACGAGGTCTTCGAGGACGTCAAGGCGCTCGCCATCCGGCTCGGGAAGCAGCCGGTCATCGTGGGGGACAAGGCCGGGTTCATCGCCAACGCGCTGCTCTTCGGCTACCTCAACCACGCCGTCTCCATGTTCGAGTCGCGCTACGCCAGCCGCGAGGACATCGACGCCGCCATGAGGCTCGGCTGCGGGTACCCCATGGGCCCCCTCGCGCTGATGGACCTGATCGGGCTCGACACCGCCTACGAGATCCTCGACACGATGTACAAGCAGGGCCGCGACCGCCTGCACGCCCCGAGCCCCGTCATCAAGCAGATGGTCAGCGCCGGGCTCAAGGGCCGCAAGAGCGGGCGCGGGTTCTACACCTACGCCGAACCCGGCAGCAGCCAGGTCGTCGACGACGCCCTCACGCCGTCGTCGGACGGCGGGTCCACGGCTGCGCTGCGCCAGGTGCGCACGGTCGGGGTGGTCGGGTCCGGGACGATGGCGACGGGCATCATCGAGGTCTTCGCCAAGGCCGGCTACGACGTCGTCTACGTCACCCGCAGCCAGCCCAAGGTCGACGCGGTGACGGCTGCCATCACCAAGTCGCTCGAGAAGGCCGTCCAGCGCGGCAAGCTCAGCGAGGAGGACCGCGCCGCGGCGCTCTCGCACCTCACCGGGACCACCTCGCTGGACGACCTGGCCACCGCAGACCTCGTCGTCGAGGCCGTCGTGGAGGACCTGGCCGTGAAGAAGGCCCTGTTCGAGAACCTCGACGAGATCTGCCGCCCGGGGGCGATCCTGGCCACCACGACGTCATCCCTGCCCGTCGTCGACTGCGCCGCCGCCACCTCGCGACCGCAGGACGTCATCGGGATGCACTTCTTCAACCCCGCCCAGGTCATGAAGCTCGTCGAGGTCGTCCACACCGTCTCGACGGCCGCGGACGTCGTGGCGACCGTGCAGGACCTCTGCGCCAAGGTCGGCAAGCACGCGGTCACCTGCGGCGACCGGTCCGGGTTCATCGTCAACGCGCTGCTGTTCCCCTACCTCAACGACGCCGTGCGCATGCTCAGCGCCAACTACGCGACGGCGGACGACATCGACACCGCGATGAAGACCGGTTGCGGGCTTCCGATGGGTCCGTTCGAGCTGCTCGACGTCGTCGGGCTCGACGTGTCCCTGGCGATCCAGCGCGAGCTCTACCTCGAGTTCCGCGAGCCGGGCTTCGCCCCTGCCCCGCTGCTCGAGCACCTGGTCACGGCGGGCTACCTCGGCCGCAAGACGGGCCGCGGGTTCCGCACCTACGCCTGAGGCTCGGGGGGCCAGCGGCCTCTGGGAGACTGGACGCATGCCCCGCGCCAACCGGCGTCGCCGTGACGACGCCCCGCTGAACCTCGACCGGGCGGTCGGGGGCGCCGCGCAACGGCAGGCGTATGCCGGGGGCGAGTGGTTCGTGCGCCGCGTCAGCGGCAGCGGTGCGAGCCGCGCCTACCTCTGCCCGGGCTGCCAGCAGAACATCCCGCTGGGCACGCCGCACGTGGTGGTGTGGCCCGCGGACGGCATGGGTGGCCTCGACGACCGGCGGCACTGGCACACCCCGTGCTGGGAGGCGCGCGACCGCCGGCATACCCGGGGTTCGACGCGCTGACAGGCGCCACGCCCCGCACCCCCACACCGCACCCCCACACCGCACCCCCCACACCTCCACCCACTGAGCGCAGGTCTGTGCACAGAACTTTGCACGTCTGCGCCGAGACCCGCTCACGGGTCACTAGGACGCAGGTCTGTGCACAGACCTTGGCTCGCGTGGTTCGGGTGGCTCGGGGAGGTCAGTGGTGACGCTGGCGGGGCAGGAGGACCTCTTCGTAGAGCAGCAGCAGGCCCGCGGCGACGGGGATCGCGAGCAGGGCGCCCAGCACGCCGAGCAGGGTGCCCCCGGCGAGCGCCGCGACCACGGTGACCGCACCCGGTACCGACACCGTGTGGGCCATGATCCGTGGCATGACGACGTAGTTCTCGACCTGCTGGTACACGATGTAGTACACCGCGGCGATGACGGCCTTGCGGGGCTCGTCGAAGACCGCCACGAGACAGACCAAGGTCGCGCCGCTGGTGGCTCCCACCATGGGGATGAGGCCGAGGAAGCCGACGGCGACAGCGAGCACGGCCGCGTACTGGATGCCGACGATGGACATCATGATCCACGAGCAGAACGCGTTGACAGTGGCCACCGCGACCTGACCGATCGCGTACGAACCGGTGCGCCGCATGATCTCCTCGGACAGGGAGACCACCCGGACGCGTCGTGAGGCCGGCACGATCTGGAAGGCCGCCTCCTTGACGCGCGGGAAGGAGGCCAGCAGGAACAGCGTGAGGATCAGGACGGTGAAGGCCTGGAAGATGCCGCCGATCACCGCGGCGCCGACTCCCAGGACGCCGCCGAAGACCTGGGAGATGAAGCTGCTGTCCGTCAGCTTCTTGTTGAACTCGCCCTGGATCTTGGTGACCACGCCGTAGTGCTGGTCGAGGTTGCGGACGAACGAGCTGCTGAGCACCGTGTTCACCCAGTCAGGGGCTTGCTTGATCAGGGCAGAGCCCTGCGTCACCACCGGTGGCACGACGAGCAGACCCAACAGGGTGAACACCCCGACCAGCCCGAAGAAGACGACTGTGACGGCCCAGGGCCTGGTCAGGCGACGGCGGGTGAAGAACTCGACGAGCGGGTTCAGGGCGAGCGTGAGGAAGAAGGAGACCACGATCAAGGTCAGGACCGTGGTGAGCCGGCCGAGGGTCTGCCACAGCAGGACGGCTGCGAGCACTCCGAGTGCGCCCACGAATCCCAGGTAGAAGGGGGACTGGCGGTTCAGTGGTCGACCGGCGCGGCCGTACGGCAACGCATCGGTGGCCTCCTGCGCCTCCTTCGCCTGCGCGTCCTGGGCGTCCTGCGCCTCCCTCACCTCCCGCGCCTCCTGCTCGTCCTCGGTCTGTGCTGACCCCGAGGAAGGCGCAGTGGGCACGCTGCCATCGGGCAGCAGGCCGCCCAGCGGTTCGGGGACCACGGTCGTGCTCGCGCCGTCCGCGCCGTTCTCGCCGTCCACCCCGCCGGGGTGGCGCAGGTTGCTCTCGCGCAGGGCTTCGCGTTGGCTTCGCTGGAACTCGCGCCATCGCGTCAGCACGGACATGCCCTGACCCTAAGGCACGGGACCTGCGGAACGGACGACCCAGGCAGGTCAGGCGTTGCGGAACCGCTCGATCTGCGGCAGCAGGGACGCGCGCATCTCGGGGTTCGTCACGCCGAGTCCGGCCTCAGGAGCGAGGGTGAGCACCCCGACCTTGCCCTGGTGGGCGTTGCGATGGACATCGAGGGCGGCCTGGCCGACCTCGTCCATGGCGTACGTCTTGGACAGGGTGGGGTGGATGAGGCCACGGTTGATGAGCTCGTTGGCCTCCCATGCCTCGCGGTAGTTGGCGAAGTGGCTCGAGATGATCCGCTTGAGGTTCATCCACAGGTAGCGGTTGTCGTACTCGTGCATGTACCCCGAGGTCGATGCGCAGGTGACGATGGTCCCGCCCTTGCGAGCCACATAGACGCTGGCCCCGAAGGTCTCCCGGCCCGGGTGCTCGAAGACGATGTCCACGTCGTACCCACCGGTGAGCTCGCGGATCTTCTTGCCGAGCCGCTGCCACTCCCGAGGGTTCTGCTCGGTGTTCTCCTCGTTCCAGAAGCGGTAGCCCTCGGCGCTGCGGTCGATGATCAGCTCGGCACCCATGTCGCGGCAGAGCTGGGCCTTCTCCGGCGAGGAGACGACGCAGATCGGGGTGGCGCCGCCGGACAGCGCCATCTGCGTGGCGTAGGACCCGAGGCCACCGGAGGCACCCCAGATCAGCACCCGGTCGCCGAGCTTCATCGCCGCGCCGTTCTTGGAGATCAGCTGGCGGTATGCCGTCGAGTTCACCAGACCGGGCGACGCGGCCTCTTCCCAGGACAGGTGGGCCGGCTTGGGCATCAGCTGGTTGGACTTGACGATGGCGAGCTCGGCCAGACCGCCGAAGTTGGTCTCGAAACCCCAGATGCGCTGCTGCGGGTCCATCATCGTGTCGTTGTGGCCGTCGGCGTCCTCGAGCTCGACGGACAGGCAGTGCGCCACGACCTCCTGGCCGGGGGTCCACTTCGTGACGCCGGGTCCGGTCCTCAGCACGACGCCGGCGAGGTCGGAGCCGACCACGTGGTACGGCAGGTCGTGCCGCTTGGCGAACTCCGAGGTGCGCCCATAGCGCTCGAGGAACCCGAAGGTCGAGACCGGCTCGAAGATCGAGGTCCACACGGTGTTGTAGTTGATGGCGCTGGCCATCACGGCGACGAGCGCCTCACCCGGAGCGAGCTCGGGGACGGGGACGTCGTCGAGGTGCAGGGACTTGCGGGGGTCCTTGTCCCGGCTGGCCAGCCCCTCGAACATCGACACCTCGTCCTTGTGCACCGTCACGGCGCGGTAGGACTCGGGGATGGAAAGACCGGCATACGTCTGGGGGGTGCGGTCCCCGGAGAGGATGGCGTCGCGGATTTCCTGCATCGGTGGTGGCTCCTCGGCTCGCTGGACACGGGTCGTCGGCTTCTTTGAGCCGAAACTACTGGCGCGTAGGCCCGGACGGCAGACGAGTGAGACTCCTGTCACGCGGTGACGTGGCTCACCCGCGCGAGGCCCGGGCGGCGCCGACCGCAGGGCCCCTGCGGGTCCCCTCGTCAGGGGCTCAGGGTCCGGGCGTCAGTGGGTCTCGTGGGCGGGCTGGACCAACTCCACCAGGATGCCGCCGGCGTCCTTGGGGTGGATGAAGTTCACCCTCGAGTTGGAGGTGCCGCGGCGGGGCTCGTCGTACAGCAGCCGCACGCCGCGATCTCGCAGCACCTGGGAGACGGCTTCCACGTCCTCCACGCGGTAGGCGACCTGCTGGACACCCGGCCCCGACCGGTCGAGGAACTTCGCGATCGTCGAGTCGGCGGACAGGGGAGCCAGCAGCTGGATGTGCGACCCGCTGCCGCCGACCGCCATCATCGCCTCGCGGACGCCCTGCTCCTCGTTGACCTCCTGGTGCGCGAGGGTCATGCCGTAGGTGTCGCGGTAGAAGGCGATGGCCTCGTCCAGGTCGCGCACCGCGACCCCCACGTGGTCGATGGCGGTGAAGAGCTCGGTGGGCAGTGCATCCATGCTCGCCAGCCTAGGCCGAGCCGGGTATGGCGCGACATGAGCGATGCGTCACGCCCCGGACCGCGCCCCTAGACTGACCGGCATGTCCGCACTGTCCCGGGACGACGTCGCGCACCTCGCCGGCCTCGCCCGCATCGACCTGTCCGATGCCGAGCTCGACCGGATGGTCGGCGAGCTGGGCGTCATCCTCGAGTCCGTCGCCAAGGTCCAGGAAGTCGCCGCCGATGACATCGAGCCCATGTCGCACCCGCTGCCGCTGACCAACGTCACGCGTCCGGACGAGGTCCGCCCCTCGCTCGGGGTCGAGGCCGCCCTGTCCGGGGCGCCGGAGCAGGAGCAGCAGCGCTTCTCGGTGCCACGCATCCTCGACGCCGACTGAGCGCCCCACCCCGGCCGCAGCACCCGGCCACCCGCACCTGACGAGGCCCGCAGCGCACGCCGCCACCCGCCCGGCAACGTCCCACCCGCGACAGACCAAGGACCACCACCCGTGAACACCGACATCACCCGTTCCAGCGCCGCCGAGCTCGCGCACGCGCTGGGCTCCCGGGAGCTCAGCTCCGTCGAGGTCGTGCAGGCCCACCTCGACCGCATCGCGGCCGTCGACGCCGAGGTGCACGCCTATCTGCACGTGGACGGCGAGGGAGCCCTCGAGGCGGCTCGCGCGGTGGACCAGCGGCGGGCCTCCGGCGAGGAGCTCCACGTCCTCGCCGGCGTGCCCATCGCCGTGAAGGACGTGATGGCCACCCAGGGGCTGCCGACGACCTGCGGGTCGAGGATCCTCCAGGGATGGATCCCGCCGTATGACGCCACCGTCGTGGCCCGCCTGAAGTCTGCAGGCATGCCGATCCTCGGCAAGACCAACATGGACGAGTTCGCGATGGGCTCCTCCACCGAGCACTCCGCCTTCGGCCCCACCCACAACCCGTGGGACCTCACCCGCATCCCCGGTGGCTCGGGAGGTGGCTCGTCCGCCGTCGTCGCGGCATACGAGGCACCGCTGGCCATCGGCACCGACACCGGAGGCTCGATCCGCCAGCCCGCCTCGGTCACCGGCACGGTCGGCGTCAAGCCGACCTACGGCGGGGTGTCCCGCTACGGCCTCGTCGCGCTCGCCTCCAGCCTCGACCAGGCCGGTCCCTGCACCCGCACCGTCCTCGACGCAGCGCTGCTGCACTCGGTCATCGGCGGCCACGACCCGATGGACTCCACGTCGATCGACGCGCCGGTGCCGGCGGTCGTCGAGGCTGCCCGCCGTGCCGACGTCGCGGGGCTCAAGGTCGGGGTGATCAAGGAGCTCGGGGGCGAGGGTTACCAGGCCGGCGTGCGCGCGCGCTTCGACGAGTCCGTCGCCCTGCTCCAGGAGGCCGGTGCCGAGGTCGTCGAGGTGTCCTGCCCGAGCTTCGACTACGCCCTCGCGGCCTACTACCTCATCCTGCCCAGCGAGGCGTCCTCCAACCTCGCGAAGTTCGACGGCATGCGGTACGGCCTGCGGGTGCTGCCCGAGGGCATCGAGGACCCCAGCGCGGAACAGGTCATGGCCGCCACCCGCGACGCCGGGTTCGGTGACGAGGTCAAGCGCCGGATCATCCTGGGCACGTACGCCCTGTCCAGCGGCTACTACGACGCCTACTACGGGCAGGCACAGAAGGTGCGGCGCCTGATCGCCCAGGACTTCTCGGCGGCCTTCGACCAGGTCGACGTGCTGGTCAGCCCGACCGCACCCACGACGGCCTTCAGGCTCGGCGACAAGCTCGACGACCCGATGTCGATGTACCTGCAGGACGTCGCCACCATCCCGGCCAACCTCGCGGGGGTGCCCGGCATGTCGCTGCCCAGTGGACTCGCCGACGAGGACGGCCTGCCCACGGGCATCCAGATCCTGGCCCCGGCGACCAAGGACGAGCGCCTCTACAACGTGGGCGCCGCGCTGGAGAAGATGCTTGTCGACAGGTGGGGCGGCTCGCTGCTGGCCAAGGCTCCCCAGCTGACCGCGAAGGGAGCGTGACCACGATGAACACCGCTGTGGCGACTGCCGAGGAGATCGTCGACTACGACGAGGCGCTCGAGCGCTACGACCCCGTGCTGGGGCTCGAGGTGCACGTCGAGCTCAACACCGCGACCAAGATGTTCTGCGGGTGCGCGACCGAGTTCGGTGCCGAACCCAACACCCAGGTCTGCCCGGTCTGCCTCGGCCTGCCGGGTGCGCTGCCGGTCGTCAACGAGAAGGCGGTCGAGTCGGCCATCCGGATCGGCCTGGCACTCAACTGCGAGATCGCGTCCTGGTGCCGGTTCGCCCGGAAGAACTACTTCTACCCGGACATGCCCAAGAACTTCCAGACGAGCCAGTATGACGAGCCGATCGCCTTCGAGGGGCACCTCGACGTCGAGCTGGAGGACGGGACGACCTTCAGGGTGGACATCGAGCGCGCCCACATGGAGGAGGACACCGGGAAGTCGCTGCACATCGGCGGCGCCACCGGACGCATCCACGGCGCCGACCACTCGCTGGTCGACTACAACCGTGCCGGCATCCCCCTGATCGAGATCGTCACCAAGCCGCTCACCGGTGCGGGGAAGCGGGCGCCCGAGGTGGCCAAGGCCTACGTCGGGGCGCTGCGCGAGCTGCTGCGCGCCCTCGGGGTCTCCGACGTGAAGATGGAGCAGGGATCGCTGCGCTGCGACGCCAACGTCTCGCTGCGCCCCAAGGCGACCGAGGGGCAGAGCCAGGACGACGTGCCGCTGGGCACCCGGACCGAGACCAAGAACGTCAACTCCCTGCGCAGTGTCGAGCGCGCCGTGCGTTACGAGATCACCCGGCACGCGGCCGTCCTCGACAAGGGCGAGAGGATCATCCAGGAGACGCGGCACTGGCACGAGGACACCGGGGTCACCACGAGTGGCCGCGAGAAGTCCGACGCCGAGGACTACCGCTACTTCCCGGAGCCCGACCTCGTGCCCGTCGCGCCGACGCGCGAGACGGTCGAGGCGCTGCGGGGGACCCTGCCCGAGGCGCCCGGCCTTCGCCGCAAGCGGCTCCAGCAGGAGTGGGGCTACAGCGATCTCGAGATGCGCGACGTGATGAACGCCGGTGCGGTGGCGCTGATCGAGCAGACGGTGGCTGCGGGCGCGACCCCTGCGGCCGCCCGCAAGTGGTGGACCGGCGAGCTGGCGCGTCGCGCGAACGCCGAGGGCAAGGGCGTCGAGGACTTCGGCGTCACCCCTGCCCACATCGCCGAGCTCGACGGACTGGTCCGAGGCGGCCGTCTCAACGACTCCATGGCCCGCCAGGTCCTCGACGGTGTCATCGACGGTGCGGGCACGCCCACCGAGGTCGCCGACGCGCGGGGGCTCGAGCTCGTGCAGGACGACGGCGCTCTCGAGGCCGCCGTCGACACGGTCATCGCGGCCAATCCGGACGTGGCCCAGAAGGTGCGCGACGGCAAGGTCCAGGCCGCCGGTGCGCTCATCGGACAGGTGATGAAGGAGATGCGTGGCCAGGCCGACGCCGGCAAGGCCCGCGAGCTGATCCTCGCCAAGCTCACCTGAGCCGCCAAGCTCGCACCTGAGCCGACGGGCTACAGGGTGGCGAGGTTGAACGCGACCAGCCGGTCGTCGCCCGCGCGCGGGGAGCCCCGGAAGGTGTTGCTGGTCAGCACCCACAGCCGGCCATCCGGACCCGCCACCGCGTCGCGCAGCCTGCCGTACCGACCCTGCAGCAGTCGTTGGGGAGTGCCGATCCCCTGAGCAGCCAACGGGATTCGCCACAGCGACTGACCTCGCAGAGCCGACATCCACACGGCTCCGTCGGCGACGGCGATCCCGCTCGGCGACGCCTCGGAGGTGGGCCACTGGGTCAGCGGGTCGGTGAACCGGGGGCGACCGCCCTTACCCTCGACGACCGGCCAGCCGTAGTTGTGCCCGGGCAGGATCAGGTTGAGCTCGTCCCAGGTGTCCTGCCCGAACTCGCTCGCGAACATCCGTCCGTCGGGAGCCCAGGCGATGCCCTGGACATTGCGGTGGCCGTACGTCCAGACGGGGGAGGCCCCGAAAGGGTTGCCCGGCGCGGGTCTGCCGTCCGCTGTGATCCGCAGGATCTTGCCGCCCAGCGCGAGCTTGTCCTGCGCACGCTGGGGGCTCCCCGCGTCGCCGGTGGTGACGTAGAGGAAGCCGTCAGGACCGAAGGCCAGGCGCCCACCGTTGTGGTGACCCGCCTTGGGTATGCCGCGCAGCACCACGGTCGGCCCGGTCACCGTCTCGTTCGCGTAGGTCAGCCTGACGACGCGGTTGTCCTCGGCGCTGGTGAAGTAGACGAACACGGCCCGGTCAATGGCAAAGCGTGGTGACACCGCGACGCCCAGCAGGCCGCCCTCGCCCTGCGGTTGCACGCCGGCGATCCTGCCCACCACCGTCGGCGCGTGGCCCGGCCTGACGTGCAGCAGCTGGGCCTTGTCGCGCAACGTGACCAGGGCCGATCCGTCGGGCAGGAACGCCACGGCCCACGGGACGTCGAGGTGGGTCGCCAGGGTCGCCGTCGGCGGGACCGTCGCCGGCGACGGCGTCCTGGTGGTGCTCGTCGCGCTCGTCGTGGTGGGAGCGGTGCTGGCCGTGGTCGCGGCGGCGCTCGAGATGGGGCGGGTGACCGTGCTGGTCGAGCCGTCGCCCGGGCCACCGGCACCCGAGCAACCGCTGACCACCAGCAGGGCAACCGTGCAGGCGGCCCCTGAGCGGGTGCCCCATCGACGCAAGCGTGCACGCGGCATACCCCATTGTGCGAGACATCGCGCGGACGCGGACGGGCGATCCCCAGGCAAGGGCGCGGGGCTAGCGTGGGGCCATGACGCTGGTGACCCTGCCTGGGCAGGAATGGGTGGACCTGGTGGGGCCGATCTCGGGGGTCGAGCTCGTCGTGTGGGACCTCGACGGCGTGCCCGACCGGGCCGACGAGATCACGGTCGTGGTCCCGCCGTACATCGGCGCCGGCGCCCGGCTGGGTGCCCTGGCGCACGTGCCGAACCTGGAGCTGGTGCAGCTCCTGACGGCCGGCTATGACGACGTGCAGGCCGTGCTGCCCGACGGGGTGCGCCTCGCCAACGCCACCGGGGTGCACGATGCGTCGACGGCCGAGCTGGCGGTCGCGCTCACCCTGGCGAGCCTGCGCGACCTCCCGGACTTCGTTGCGGCCCAACGGGAACGCACCTGGCTGCCCACGTCGTTCCACCAGGCCCTGGCCGACAAACGCGTGCTGGTGCTGGGCTATGGCGCCATCGGGCGGGCGATCGCGGCGCGGCTCACGCCGTTCGAGGTGCAGGTGAGCGCCGTGGCGAGCCGTGCCCGGGCGGGCGACGAGCTCGTGCGATCGGTGCACGGCGTCGACGAGCTGCCCGACCTGCTGCCCCGACAGGACGTCGTCATCGCGATCGTGCCGCTGAGCGAGCACACGCGCGGGCTGGTCGATGACGCCTTCCTGGCCGCCCTGCCCGACGGCGCCCTGGTCGTCAACGTGGCGCGTGGTGGCGTGGTCGACACCGACGCGCTGGTGCGGCACGCGTCCGCGGGCAGGATCCGCGCAGCGCTGGACGTCACCGACCCCGAGCCGCTGCCGCGCGACCACCCGCTCTGGACGACCCCCGGGGTGCTGATCACGCCGCACGTGGGTGGTGCCTCGACGGCCTTCATGCCCCGGGCCGCGCGCCTCCTCCAGGAGCAGCTCGGGGCGTATGCCGCGGGCAGACCACTGCGCAACCTGGTCTGAGCCCGCGGTGCGGCGAACGGCAGACCAGGGTCACCACCGATGAGTTCCGCTGCCGCCGCGGGTCGGTATCCGCGGCACGTGTCGAACGGCCGGAAGGAGTGCCAGTATGGGCAACATGGGTGAGACCGTCGTCGGAATCGGCACACGCAAGGGGTTGTGGCTGGCCCGCAGCCAGGACCGGAAGTCGTGGCAGCTGGAGGGGCCGCACTTCCTGATGAGCGAGGTGCTGTCGCTGCTCTTCGACACCCGCAGCGACCCGACCAGGCTGCTCGTGGGGTTCCGCTCCTCGCACTGGGGTCCCTCGCTTCAGCACTCGGACGACCTCGGCGCCACCTGGGTGGAGCACCCGGACGGCTCGATCCGCTTTCCGGAGGACACCGACACCGCGCTCAAGGCAACCTGGCAGCTCGTGGCGGACCCGCACGACCCGTCAGTCGTGTGGGCGGGCACCGAGCCCCAGGGCCTGTGGCGCAGCGCGGACCGTGGAGAGACGTTCGAGCTCAACCGCGGTCTGTGGGAGCACCCGCACCGCCCGCAGTGGGGTGAGGGCTTCGGCGGCGGGGCCATCCACACGGTCTTGCCCAGCCCCGTCGACGCGAACAGCATGCTCGTTGCGATGAGCACGGGCGGCGTCTACAACACCCGCGACGGCGGGGAGTCGTGGAACCCGGGCAACACCGGCATCCACGCCTACTTCCAGCCACACGACGAGTGGCCCGAGTTCGGCCAGTGCGTCCACAAGGTGGTGCGCGACAGCGGCACCCCGACTCGCCTCTACGCCCAGAACCACAGGGGCGTCTACCGATCCGACGACGACGGGGTCACCTGGACCTCGATCGAGGCCGGGCTGCCGACGAACTTCGGCATGACGGCCCTGGCCCACCCGAGCCGCGGGGACACGATGTGGCTGGTGCCCATCGCCTCCGACGGTGAGCGCATCCCCCCGGCGGCCGAGCTCCAGGTCCAGCGCACCGACGACGCCGGTGCGACCTGGCGCACCCAGCACGAGGGGCTGCCTTCTCCCTCCTACACCAACGTGCTGCGCGATGCCGCGGGCCTGGACAACCACCCCGACGAGCCGGGTCTGTACCTCGGCACTCGCAACGGGGAGGTCTACGCGTCCCTGGATGGCGGCGACTCGTTCGAGCGCATCGTGCAGCAGCTCCCGGACGTGCTCTGCGTGCGGGCGGTCACGCTGCCATGACGGCTCGAGTGGTGCTGCCCGGTCTGCTGCGCGACCTGGCCGATGGCGCGGCCGAGCTGCCCGTCGAGCTGAGCGCGCAGGCGCCGCTCGGCGACGTGCTCGACCTGGCGTTCGGGCCCTGGCCCATCCTGGCTTCGCGGGTCCGCGACGAGCGGGGCGAGATCCGGCGACACGTCAACGTGTTCGTCGACGGCGAGGACGCCAAACGCGCGCACGGGGTGCAGACCGCAGTCACCCCGAACTCCACGGTCCACGTCATCAACGCCGTGTCCGGGGGCTGACCGGTCGCTCAGCCGGTCCAGACGCCGTCGTCCCAGGCTGCCCGCAGCACCGCGAGGTGTGGCTCGAGGTCCCACCCGCGCTCGGTCAGCCACGCATCGCTGCGGTACGTGCCGGCATACCTCTCGGACCCGTCGCACAGCAGGGAGACGATGCTGCCGCCCTCCCCGCGCTCGGCCATCTCGCACGCCAGGAGCATCGCGCCGAACAGGTTGGTGCCGGTGGAGGCGCCACCGCGCAGGCCGGTGCGTTCGGTGAGGAACCGCATGGCCGCCACGGAAGCGGCGTCGGGCACCAGCATCATCCGGTCGACGACACTCGGGACGAAGCTGGGCTCGACCCGGGGCCGGCCGATGCCCTCGATGCGCGACCCGCACGCGGCCGTGACGCCGGCGTCGTCGCCGCAGAAGGCCGGGAGGAACGCCGAGTGCTCCGGGTCGACGACGCAGACCTGGCTGGCCAGTCCCCGGTAGCGCACGTAGCGGCCGATGGTCGCGCTCGTCCCGCCGGTGCCCGCGCCGACGACGACCCAGTGCGGCACGGGATGCCGCTCGCGGCCCATCTGCTCGAAGATCGACTCCGCGATGTTGTTGTTGCCGCGCCAGTCGGTCGCGCGCTCGGCGAACGTGAACTGGTCGAGGTAGTGGCCGCCGCGGTCCTCGGCGAGCTGTCGCGCCACTTCGTAGACCTCGCCTGCGTCGTCCACGAAGTGGCACTGGCCGCCCTCGCGCTCGATGAGGGCGATCTTCTCCGGGCTGGTCGTGCGGACCATGACGGCGATGAACGGCAGTCCGAGCATCCGGGCGAAGTACGCCTCGCTCACCGCGGTGGACCCGCTCGACGCCTCGATGACCGTGGTGCCCTGGTGCAGCTCGCCGTTGCACAGGGCGTAGAGGAACAGGGACCTCGCCAGGCGGTGCTTGAGGCTGCCGGTGGGGTGCGTCGACTCGTCCTTGAGGTAGAGATCGACATCGGGCAGTCCGGGCAGCGGTACCTGCACGAGGTGGGTGTCGGCGCTGCGGTTCGCATCGGCCTGGATGCGGCGGATCGCCTCGTCGAGCCAGGGCCGGTCGGTCGGTGCGGTCGCCCTGACGTCGATCAGGGCGGGCGGCTGCTCCATCGGTCGTTCCTCACTGGCCGGAGAGGTGTGCCGCGGCCGCGGGTTCACTGCCTCGGGGTCACCTCGTCGTGGTGGGACGAAGGGTAGCCGCCGCGCTCGGGGCCCCGCTGTCAAGACTGGTTGTTGACGCTCGACGGGTCCATGCTCGGGGTATGACCCTCGCCAGCGATGACAAGGTGCTCATCCTGTTCCGTCACGCCAAGGCCGAGCAGGTCTATGGCAAGGCCGACCACGAGCGCTCACTCACCGCACGCGGTCGGCGCGACGCCATGGCGGCCGGCGCCTGGCTGCACGAGCACGAGCTGGGGCCTGAGCTCGTACTGTGCTCGACGGCCGTGCGCACCCGGCAGACGTGGGAGGCGGCGGTCGACGGTGGCGCGTGTGGCGAGACCGTCGAGTTCGACGACAGCATCTACTCCGGTGGAGCCCAGACCGTGCTGCAGACGGTTCGCGAGGCTGCGGGCGAGGCGCAGGTCGTGATGGTCGTGGGGCACAACCCGACGATGGCTGCGCTGGCCAGCGGACTGTCGGAGGGCGACGGGTCGTCGGCGGCGCACGAGTGCCTGGCCGCCGGGTTCCCCACGTCGTCGATCGCCGTGCTGCGCTATGCCGGCCCCTGGTCTGGGCTCGACATCGGCACCGCGGCGCTCGAGCGGTGCCACGTCTCACGAGGGTGACGGTCCGTGAGACCCGCGTCCCACCCTGTGGACCCGAGTCCTAGACTGCGGACATGACGACCACCGAACCGGTCCCCGGGGCAGCCATTGACGGCGTCGACATCAAGCCACGCAGCCGCGATGTGACCGACGGCCTGGAGAAGGCGGCCGCCCGGGGCATGCTCCGCGCGGTCGGCATGGGGGACGACGACTGGGTCAAGCCGCAGATCGGGGTGGCCAGTTCCTGGAACGAGATCACGCCGTGCAACCTGTCCCTCGACCGGCTCGCCAAGGCCGTCAAGGACGGCGTGCACGCCGCCGGTGGGTACCCGCTCGAGTTCGGCACGATCTCGGTCAGCGACGGGATCTCGATGGGCCACGAGGGCATGCACTTCTCCCTCGTGAGCCGAGAGATCATCGCGGACTCGGTGGAGACCGTGATGAACGCCGAGCGCCTCGACGGCTCGGTGCTGCTCGCGGGGTGTGACAAGTCGCTGCCCGGCATGCTGATGGCCGCGGCGCGCCTCGACCTGTCCAGCGTGTTCCTGTATGCCGGGTCGATCCTGCCGGGGATCGCCAAGCTGTCGGACGGGTCCGAGAAGACTGTGACGATCATCGACGCGTTCGAGGCGGTGGGTGCCTGCGCCGCGGGTCTCATGTCGCGGGCCGACGTCGACGCGATCGAGCGGGCGATCTGTCCCGGGGAGGGCGCCTGCGGTGGCATGTACACCGCCAACACGATGGCCTCTGTCGCCGAGGCCATCGGGATGTCGCTGCCGGGCTCCGCGGCGCCGCCGGCCACCGACCGTCGCCGCGACGGGTTCGCCCGCAAGTCGGGGGAGGCCGTCGTCGGACTGCTGCGGCGCGGGATCACGGCGCGGGACATCATGACGAAGGAGGCGTTCGAGAACGCCATCGCCGTGGTCATGGCCTTCGGCGGCTCGACGAACGCGGTGCTCCACCTGTTGGCCATCGCCCACGAGGCCGAGGTCGACCTGACCCTCGACGACTTCTCGCGCATCGGGGCGAAGGTGCCGCACCTGGCCGACGTCAAGCCCTTCGGCCAGTTCGTCATGACCGACATCGACCGGGTCGGGGGAGTGCCTGTGGTCATGCGCGCCCTGCTCGACGCGGGCCTGCTGCACGGTGACTGCCTGACGGTCACGGGCAGGACGATGGCCGAGAACCTCGCCGACATCGCTCCGCCCGATGTCGACGGCAAGGTCGTCCGGGCCATGAAGGAGCCGATCCACCGGACCGGCGGGATCACGATCCTCAAGGGTTCGCTCGCTCCCGGGGGTGCCGTGGTGAAGTCGGCCGGCTTCGACTCCGACGTCTTCGAGGGCACCGCGCGGGTGTTCGACGGTGAGCGCGCCGCCATGGACGCCGTCGCGCAGGGCTCGCTCAAGGCGGGCGACGTGGTGGTGATCCGCTACGAGGGACCCAAGGGTGGGCCGGGCATGCGCGAGATGCTGGCGGTCACCGGCGCCATCAAGGGCGCCGGGCTGGGCAAGGACGTGCTGCTGCTCACCGACGGCCGCTTCTCCGGCGGGACCACCGGTCTGTGCGTCGGACACGTGGCGCCGGAAGCCGTCGATGGCGGTCCCATCGCGTTCGTGCGTGACGGTGACCGCATCACGCTCGACGTCGCCGGTGGCCTGCTCGACGTGCACGTCGACGAGGCGGAGCTGGCCCGGCGCGCGGAGGGCTTCGTGCCACCGGAGTCCAAGTACCCCCGCGGCGTCCTGGCCAAGTACCGCAAGCTGGTCGGCAGCGCGAGCGGCGGCGCCGTCTGCGGCTAGTGCTCTGTGACTGAGACGACAGGTCCGGATCGTGGGACCGGCTGTCTCGTACGTTGACACCACTGGAGGTCGGCGAGAGAGTTCTCGTGTGGCACGAATTCTCGTACTTCCCTAGCGCGCAGGCCCTCATCCCGAGAGCAAGCGCGCTGCCCTCCGTCGTTCCCCACCGGAACTGGAGGGCTTTTTCATGAGCAGATCCAGCATGCGAGAACCGAAAGCGGTAGAGACGTGAGCGACGCGAAACCGGCACCGAGCCCGGCACCGAGTCCAGCCCAGACCCCGCCCGGCCCGGCTCCCAGCCCGTCCAGGCTGGCCGAGCAGGCAAAGGCGAAGGTGCCCGTCCAGGTGACGGGCGCGCAGAGCCTGGTGCTCTCCCTCGAGGCCATGGACGTCGACACGGTCTTCGGGATCCCCGGGGGCGCGATCCTGCCGGCATACGACCCGCTGCTCGACTCGGTCAAGGTCCGCCACATCCTCGTCCGGCACGAGCAGGGCGCCGGCCACGCGGCCGAGGGGTACGCGAGCGCGACCGGCAAGGTCGGGGTCTGCATGGCCACCTCCGGTCCGGGGGCCACGAACCTCGTCACCGCCATCGCCGACGCCTACATGGACTCGGTGCCGATCGTGGCCATCACCGGTCAGGTCGCCTCGGCCGCGATCGGCACGGACGCCTTCCAGGAGGCGGACATCCGCGGCATCACGATGCCGATCACCAAGCACAACTACCTCGTCACGGACGCCTCGCAGATCCCTCGCGTGATCGCGGAGGCCTTCCACATCGCGTCCACCGGGCGGCCGGGTCCGGTGCTCGTCGACATCTCCAAGGACGCGCTGCAGGCCAAGACGACCTTCGCGTGGCCACCCAAGTACGACCTGCCCGGCTACCGCCCGGTCGCCCGGCCGCACAACAAGCAGATCCGCGAGGCCGCCCGGCTCATCGCCCAGGCCAGGAGGCCGGTGTTCTACGTCGGCGGCGGGGTCATCCGCGGCAACGCCTCCGACGCGCTGCGCGAGTTCGTCGAGCTGACGCAGATCCCTGTGGTCACCACCCTGATGGCCCGCGGCGCCGTCCCCGACAGCCATCCGCTGCACCTGGGCATGCCTGGCATGCACGGCTCGGTCGCGGCCGTCACCGCCCTGCAGAAGGCGGACCTGCTCATCACCCTCGGTGCGCGCTTCGACGACCGGGTGACCGGCCAGCTGTCGACCTTCGCGCCGGAGGCCAAGGTCATCCACGCCGACATCGACCCGGCCGAGATCTCCAAGAACCGCAACGCCGACGTGCCGATCGTCGGCGACGTCCTCGAGGTCATCGGCGAGCTCGTCAAGGCCGTGGCCGCCGACCGCGACGCCGGCACGATCGGCGACTACGACGCCTGGCGCGAGCAGACGGCTGGCTGGAAGTCCACGTTCCCACTGGGCTACACCTCACCCGAGGGCGAGGAGAGCGTGGCGCCGCAGCACGTCATCGAGCGCATCGGCGCCATCAGCGGCCCGGAGTCGGTCTACGTCGCCGGCGTCGGCCAGCACCAGATGTGGGCGGCCCAGTTCGTCCAGTACGAACGCCCTAACGCGTGGCTCAACTCCGGTGGCCTCGGCACGATGGGGTATGCCGTGCCGGCCGCGATGGGCGCGAAGGTCGCCCAGCCGGACCGCGTGGTCTGGGCGATCGACGGGGACGGCTGCTTCCAGATGACCAACCAGGAGCTCGCCACCTGCGTCATCAACAACATCCCGATCAAGGTCGCGATCATCAACAACAGCAGCCTGGGCATGGTCCGCCAGTGGCAGTCGCTCTTCTACGACAAGCGGTACTCCAACACGGACCTGCACACCTCCGTGGGCAGCCGCATCCCGGACTTCGTCAAGCTCGCCGAGGCCTACGGCTGCGTCGGGCTGCGGTGCGAACGCCCGGAGGACGTCGACGCCACGATCAAGAAGGCCATGGAGATCAACGACGTCCCGGTCATCGTCGACTTCGTCGTCCACCGCGACGCCATGGTCTGGCCCATGGTCCCGGCAGGAGTCAGCAACGACGCGATCCAGGTCGCGAAGGACACCGCCCCGCAGTGGGACCGTGAAGAGGACGAGGCCACCGAACAGCCCGAGGACGCCGACAAGGACGGACGGTAATGCCGATGAGCAAGCACACCCTGTCGGTGCTGGTCGAGAACAAGCCCGGCGTCCTGGCCCGCATCGCAGCCCTGTTCTCGCGCCGCGGCTTCAACATCGACTCCCTCGCGGTGGGGCCCACCGAGCACCCGGAGATCTCGCGGATGACGGTGGTCGTCGACGTCGACGCCCTGCCCCTCGAGCAGGTCACGAAGCAGCTCAACAAGCTCATCGAGGTGCTCAAGGTCGTCGAGCTCGAGCCCACGGCCTCCGTGCAGCGCGAGATCCTGCTCGTCAAGGTCCGCACCGACGTGCACAGCCGCAGCCACGTGCTGGAGACCGTGCAGCTGTTCCGTGCCAAGGTGGTCGACGTCGCCAGCGACGCCTTGACCATCGAGGTCACCGGCAACCGCGACAAGCTGGCCGCGTTCCTCGAGGTCGTCGAGCCGTTCGGCGTCAAGGAGCTCGTCCAGTCCGGCATGGTGGCGATCGGGCGCGGCAGCCGGTCGATCACCGACCGGGCGTTGCGGACGGCGTGAGCCGCCCGGGGGCGACACCACCCGACACCACCGCCGCGGTGACCCGGCATACCTGGGTCTCGTTGCAGCCCAACAGTTCTCACTGATCATCCGAAGCAGTCCAGACAACACTAAGGAGTGGCCACCGTGGCCGAGATGTTCTACGACGACGACGCTGACCTGAGCGTGATCCAGGGCAAGAAGGTGGCCGTCATCGGCTACGGCAGCCAGGGCCATGCCCACGCTCTCAACCTGCGTGACTCCGGGGTGGACGTCCGCGTCGGCCTCGCGGAGGGCAGCAAGAGCCGCGCCAAGGCCGAGGCCGAGGGGCTGACCGTGCGGTCCGTCGCGGACGCGGTCAAGGAGGCCGACCTGGTGGTCATCCTCACGCCTGACCAGGTGCAGCGGACGGTCTACGCCAACGACATCGCCCCCAACCTCAAGGAGGGCGCCGGCCTGCTCTTCGGCCACGGCTTCAACATCCGCTTCGACTACATCAAGCCCGAGGCCGGGTCCGACGTGATCATGGTGGCCCCCAAGGGTCCCGGGCACCTGGTCCGCCGCGAGTACGTCGACGGTCGTGGGGTCCCCGTGCTGCTCGCCGTCGAGCAGGACGCGTCCGGCGGCGCCTGGGCGCTGGCCCAGTCCTATGCCAAGGCCATCGGTGGCCTGCGCGCCGGCGGCATCAAGACCACCTTCACGGAGGAGTGCGAGACCGACCTGTTCGGTGAGCAGGCGGTCCTGTGTGGTGGCGCCTCCCAGCTCGTGCAGTACGGCTTCGAGACGCTCGTCGAGGCCGGCTACCAGCCGGAGGTGGCCTACTTCGAGTGCCTCCACGAGCTCAAGCTGATCGTCGACCTGATGGTCGAGGGCGGCATCGCCAAGCAGCGATGGTCTGTCTCCGACACGGCCGAGTACGGCGACTACGTCTCCGGGCCCCGCGTCATCGACCCGCGGGTGAAGGAGAACATGCAGGCCGTGCTGGCAGACATCAAGAACGGCGCGTTCGCGAAGCGGTTCATCGACGACCAGGACGCCGGTGGTCCGGAGTTCAAGGCGCTGCGGGAGAAGGGTGCCCAGCACCCGATCGAGGGCACCGGCAAGGAGCTGCGCAAGCTCATGAGCTGGATCAAGGAGACCGACTCCGACTACGTCGAGGGCTCCGCCGCCCGCTGACGTTCCCCCTCCGGTATGCCGGCCGGTCCCCGAGGGGCCGGCCGGCATCGTCGTCCCCAGGTCCCCGGCGGCCTTGTCCAGGGTTTGTCCCCAGTTTGTCCCCAACGGTGGACAAACTCTGGACGGCCCCCGCCCGCCGTGGTCCGCGTGTCACATGTCGAGCCATGGCATCCACATGCTGAGCGCGGTCGTATGCTGACCGCGGGCACAGCGCGGTGCCGGACCCCATCAGTGACCCTTCGGTCATCCATCACTGACCCACCAAAGGACTGACACGTGAGCAAGCCGATCGTGCTGATCGCCGAGGAACTCTCTCCCGCCACCATCGACGCCCTCGGGCCCGACTTCGAGGTGCGCCACGTCGACGGCGCGGACCGTGACGCACTGCTGCCGGCACTTGCCGACGTCGACGCGGTTCTCATCCGCTCGGCCACGAAGATGGACGCCGAAGCCATCGCCGCCGCCAAGGCGCTCAAGGTGATCGCCCGTGCGGGGGTCGGCCTCGACAACGTGGACGTCCCGGCAGCGACGCAGGCCGGCGTCATGGTCGTCAACGCCCCCACGTCCAACATCACCTCAGCGGCGGAGCTCGCCGTCGGGCTGCTGCTCTCCACGGCTCGCAACATCGCCCCCGCCAACCAGGCACTCAAGGCCGGCGCCTGGAAGCGCAGCAAGTACGGCGGTGTCGAGCTGCTCGACAAGAAGGTCGGCGTCGTCGGGTTCGGTCGCATCGGCCAGCTCGTCGCCGAGCGGCTCAAGGGATTCGGCATGGAGATCCTCGCCTACGACCCCTATGTCTCGGCCCAGCGTGCCGGTCAGCTCGGGGCCCAGCTGGTCACGCTCGACGAGCTGCTCGAGCAGAGCGACTTCATCACCGTGCACCTGCCCAAGAACGCGGAGACCGTCGGCCTGATCGGCAAGGAGGCCCTGACGAAGGTCAAGCCCACCGTGCGGATCATCAACGCCGCCCGTGGCGGCATCGTCGACGAGGCCGCCCTGGCCGAGGCGCTGCGCGACGGCCGCGTCGCCGGCGCCGGCATCGACGTGTTCGCCACCGAGCCGACGACCGAGAGCCCGTTGTTCGAGCACGAGTCCGTCGTGGTGACCCCCCACCTCGGCGCGTCGACCGACGAGGCCCAGGAGAAGGCCGGGGTGTCGGTCGCGAAGTCCGTGCGGCTCGCCCTCGGCGGCGACCTCGTCCCCGACGCCGTCAACGTGTCCGGCGGAGCAGTGCCCGAGGAGGTCCGTCCCGGCATCGCCCTCGTCGAGAAGCTGGGGCGCATCTTCACCTCGCTCGCGGGCTCCGTGCCGGTCCAGCTCGATGTCGACGTGAAGGGCGAGATCACCGAGTTCGACGTGTCGATCTGGACGCTCGCCGCCCTCAAGGGCCTGTTCAACGGCGTGACCGAGGGCCCGGTGACCTACGTCAACGCGCCCCTGCTGGCCGAGCAGCGTGGCTGCGAGGTCCGTCTGCTGACCGACCCGACGATGCAGGACTTCCGCAACGTCACGACCCTGCGGGGGACCCTCGCGGACGGTGCGACGATCAGCGTATCGGGCACCCTGACCGGCCCGCGCCTCATCGAGAAGATCGTCGGCGTCAACGGCTTCGACATCGAGGTGCCCCTCACCGAGCACCTCGCCTTCTTCACCTACGTCGACCGTCCCGGGGTCATCGGCACCGTCGGCCGGCTGCTCGGCGACGCCGACGTCAACATCGCCGGTATGCAGGTGGCTCGCAACGAGAAGGGCGGCCAGGCGCTGGTGGCGCTCACCGTCGACAGCGTCATCCCCGCCGACGTGCTCGCCGCGATCGTGAGCGAGGTCGGGGCCGAGGTCAGCGTCGTCGACCTCGGCTGAGTCGCCTCAGCTGATCCGCCGGGCTGAGCCAGCTCTGAGCCAGCTCAGCTGACCCCGCCGGGCTGAGCCGGCTCAGCCCGGCGGCGGGTCGTCGTGGAGCACGAGGTTGAACATGATGCTGTCGCGCCACTGCCCGTCGAGGTAGAGGAACGCCGGGATTCGGCCGCACTCCACGAACCCGCACCGTCGCAGCACCTGCTGGGAGGCCAGGTTCGTGACGTTGGTGCTGCCTCCGAGTCGGTGCAGGCCGAGGTCCCGGGCCCGCTGCACCAGGCGCTCGAGCGAGGCCACGGCGAGGCCCCGACGCAGGTGGGCCCGGTCGATCCAGTAGCCCACGTCCGCGCCATACATGGCACCTCGCACGATGTTCTGGAGCGTCGCCGTCCCGACGACCTCGGGTCCGTGCCACAGCAGCCAGCAGTCGAACAGGCCGAGCTCGACCTGGCGCAGCCGGTCGCGGACCGCCTCGCGCTGGCCCTCCACGGTGTAGAACGCCTCGGGCCGTACGGGCGCCGGCCTGAGGTGCTCCCGGTTGCGCAGGTATGCCGCCGCGAGGGGGTCGGCGTCGTCGAGGGTCATGGGGCGCAGGGCGTAGCCGTCGGGGAGCACGTCGTCACCCTAGGCACTGACCCCGGCACGCCGCCCGGCTGACCGGAGTCGACCTCAGGAGCACTGTGGCCGCGGTCACGTCCAGCCATGTCTCACTGCGTGGGAAACGGGTGTCGTTTAGTTGGACGTCCACGTAACCTCGAAGACATGACGCGGCAGGTCGTAATTCTTATCCGCCGCGGCGAGTTCCGGTAGTCAGCCCACTCGCCGCGGAGATCCCGCGTGCGTGGCTGACAGTGGCGCCCCGTTAACCGGCGAGTGCCCGCAGAGACACCGAGAACCCACCCGAACCCGAACCCTGTTGGGACACAGGGGTATCCACGAAGGAATGGTTGACATGAGCGAAGAGGCCGCCAAGGCACGTCAGGCACTGCAGGAGTCGATGGACCTGCGCGAGCAGGGTCACTCCGACGACTGACGACTCAGCGATGGACCCGCGCACCGTCGTGGTGCGCCGACGAACGACCTCGAGCCCCTGCTCGGGGTCGTTCGTCAGGTGAGACGCCAATATCAGATCGCAAGACCGTCCTTAGGCTGGAGAACATGGCTCCCGACAGCGCTGGCAACGACACCGTCAACCTCGCCGTCATCGGCGGTGACGGGATCGGCCCGGAGGTCGTGGCCGAGGGCCTGAAGGTCCTGGAGACCGTCACGGCCAACACCGGCACCAAGTTCCAGACGACCGAGTACGACCTGGGCGCGCGTCGCTGGCACGCGACTGGCGAGACGCTGCCCGACTCCGTCCTGGAGGAGCTGCGTGGCCACGACGCGATCCTGCTCGGCGCGATCGGCGACCCGACCGTGCCGAGCGGAGTGCTCGAGCGCGGGGTGCTGCTCCCGCTGCGCTTCGCCCTCGAGCAGTACGTCAACCTGCGCCCGGCCAAGCTCTACCCGGGAGTGCTGAGCCCGCTGGCCGTGGACCGGGTGGCCCCCGAGGGCATCGACTTCGTCGTCGTCCGCGAGGGGACCGAGGGCCCCTACGTCGGCAACGGCGGCTCGTTGCGCACCGGCACCCCCCACGAGATCGCGACCGAGGTCAGCGTCAACACCCGGTTCGGCGTCGAGCGGGTCGTGCGCGATGCCTTCGCCCGTGCGCAGGCCCGGCCGCGCAAGCACCTGACCCTCGTCCACAAGCACAACGTGCTCACCCACGCCGGCCACCTGTGGCGCCGCACCGTCGAGGAGGTGGCGCGCGAGTTCCCCGAGGTCACGACGGCATACCAGCACGTCGACGCGGCCACCATCTTCCTGGCCACCGACCCCGGTCGGTTCGACGTGATCGTCACGGACAACCTCTTCGGCGACATCATCACGGACATCGCGGCCGCCGTCGTCGGCGGCATCGGCCTCGCGGCCAGCGCCAACATCAACCCCGAGCGCACGGCGCCCAGCATGTTCGAGCCCGTCCACGGGTCCGCTCCCGACATCGCGGGCCAGGCCAAGGCCGACCCGACGGCCACCATCCTCTCGGTCGGCATGCTGCTCGAGCACCTGGGCCGCACCGACGAGGCCTCCCGAGTCGAGCGCGCCGTGGCCGCCGACCTCGCCACCCGGGGGAGCGCCGTACGCAGCACGCCGCAGGTCGGCGACGCCATCGCGTCGCTGCTCTAGGTCACCGGCTGCACCCGACGTCTCCTGCCCGGGTGGTCGGCCGGGCAGGTAACCTCGGCAGGAGCAGCCCGTCCCGGCAATGGGCGACACCCAGGAGGACTCCATGAGCCAGACCACCGCACCGCTGACCTTCGAGGTCACCCGCCGCTCCGACCCGCGGCCGGACGCGGAGCGCGAGGCGGTGCTGGCCAACCCGGGGTTCGGCACGACGTTCACCGACCACATGGTCACGGCCGTGTGGCGCAAGGGCGAGGGGTGGAGCGAGGGCAAGGTCTCGGCCTACGGCCCGATCACCCTCATGCCCTCAGCTGCGGTGCTGCACTATGCGCAGGAGATCTTCGAGGGCATGAAGGCCTACCGGCACGCCGACGGGTCGATCTGGACCTTCCGCCCGGAGGCCAACGCGCAGCGGATGATGCGCAGCGCCCGCCGGATGACCCTGCCGGAGCTGCCCGAGGAGGACTTCCTCGCCTCGCTGCGCGCGCTCGTCGAGGTCGACCAGGCCTGGGTGCCCTCGGGGGCCAGCGGTGAGTCGAGCCTCTACCTGCGGCCCTTCATGTATGCCTCGGAGGCCTTCCTCGGGGTGCGTCCGGCTTCGGAGGTGACCTACTCGGTCATCGCGTCCCCGGCCGGCGCCTACTTCAGCGGCGGCATCAAGCCGGTCACGCTCTGGCTCTCGACGGACTACGCGCGCGCCGGCGAGGGCGGCACCGGTGCGGCCAAGTGCGGCGGGAACTACGCCTCCAGCCTGGCCGGCCAGCTCGAGGGGATCGAGAACGGCTGCGACCAGGCGGTCTTCCTCGACGCGTCGACGCACACCTACGTCGAGGAGCTCGGCGGGATGAACCTGTTCTTCGTGACCAAGGACAACAAGCTCGTCACGCCCGAGCTCACCGGGTCGATCCTCGAGGGCGTCACCCGCTCCTCGGTCCTGGCGCTGGCCAAGGAGATGGGGCTGGAGCCCGAGGAGCGGCGGATCCCCATCCAGGAGTGGAAGGACGGCGCGGCCAGCGGCGAGATCGTCGAGATCTTCGCCTGCGGCACGGCGGCGGTCATCACGCCCGTGGGCGAGCTGCGCTGGGCCGGCGGATCCTGCGACCACCGCAACGGCGTCGACTACGGCGAGGTGACCCGCACGATCCGTGAGCGCCTGCTCGACATCCAGTACGGCCGCACCGAGGACACCCACGGGTGGCTGACCCGTCTGGTCTGAGACGGTTTGTTCGGTTCCTCGGGCCTGTCGGGTCCTGCGCCCCCCTCACTGCCGGAATGGTTTGTGATTGGACCATTGACACGGTGAGCGGCGTGGGTGAAGCATTCGGCTCAAAGTCGTTGCGACCACGAGGAGCCCGGTATGGCCAGCGTCACCGATCTGTCCGAGGACGAACGCCGGCTGGCGGAGCTCGGGTACAAGCAAGAGCTCGACCGGTCCTGGTCCGGCTTCTCCAACTTCGCCATCTCGTTCTCGATCATCTCGATCCTGGCGGGCTGTTTCACCACCTTCGGGGTCGGCTGGAACAACGGCGGCCCGGCCGCCATCGCGTGGGGCTGGCCTATCATCAGCCTGTTCATCCTCGCCATCGGCCTGTGCATGTCCGAGCTCGTCTCCGCCTACCCGACCTCGGGCGGGATCTACTGGTGGGCCAGCAAGCTCGGCGGCGTCAAGGCCGGGTACTACACAGGCTGGCTGAACCTCATCGGGTTGCTCGCCATCGACGCGTCCGTCGCGTACGGGTGCGCCACCTTCCTCGACCTCACCATCGGCGCCTTCGACAGCGGCTACACCCCTGGTGACCTCAACCGGGTGTTCCTCTACTTCGTCGTCGTGCTCGTGCTGGTCTCGCTCATCAACATCTTCTCGGCCCACCTGCTGGCCGTGCTCAACAACATCTCGGTCTGGTGGCACGTCTTCGGCGCCCTGGCCGTCGTGCTCATCCTGTGGTTCATCCCCTCCCACCACGCGAGTGTCTCCTCGGTGTTCACCCACACGGTCAACAACACCGGGTTCATCGGCGGCAGCACCCACGGCATCGGCTTCCTGTTCTACATCCTGCCGATCTCGGCGATCCTCACCCAGTACACGATCACCGGCTACGACGCGTCCGCCCACCTCTCCGAGGAGACCCACGGCGCCGCGAACACCGCGGCCAAGGGGATCTGGCAGTCCATCGCGTACTCCGCCATCGGCGGCTGGATCCTGCTACTGACCTTCCTCTTCGCGGTCCAGGACGAGGCCGGGGTCACCAACGGCGGCGGTGCGGTCGCGACGATCTTCAGCCAGGCGCTGTCCAGCAAGTGGGCCGGCACCGTCCTGCTCATCTCGACGGCGGGGCAGTTCTTCTGCACCACGGCCTGCATGACCTCGACGACCCGGATGCTGTTCGCCTTCAGCCGGGACGGCGCGGTGCCCGGGTCGCGGCTGTGGTCGAAGCTGAGCGCCAAGCGCGTCCCGGTCAACGGGGTGATCCTCTCGGCGGTCGTCGCAGTGCTGCTCACGCTCCCGGCCCTGGTCAAGGTCAACATCGGCACGGCCAAGGCACCGATCTACGTGCCGATCGCCTTCTTTGCAGTCGTCTCCATCGGCGTCGTGGGCCTCTACGTGGCCTTCGCCGTCCCCATCTACTACCGCTGGCGGGCAGGCAACGCGTTCCCGCAGGGGTCGTGGAACCTCGGCAACAAGTGGCGCTGGCTGGCCCCCCTGGCTGTCATCGAGATCGTCATCACGTCCATCGTCGCGATGCTGCCGACGGTCAACACCGGCAACCCGTTCGACAAGCACTTCGCCTGGAAGTTCGTCAACTACACCCCCATCGTGGTCCTCGGCGCCATGGCCCTGTTGTGGGCGTTCTGGCACCTGTCGGCCAAGAAGTGGTTCACCGGGCCGAGGCACACCGTCGACGCCGACGTGTCCGAGACGTTCCGCTGACCGAGCTCGGGATCGACCACTGGCTCGACCAGATTCCCTGCCTGGCTGGTCAGGCGCGCCGGGTCGATGACCTCCCGGGCGGGCTGACCAACCACAACTACCGGGTCCGGACGGCGACGCACGACGTCGTCGTCCGGATCTCGCCGGCCAGCACGGACCTGCTCGCCGTCAACCGTGAGCACGAGTGGCTCAACAGCCGCGCGGCCGCGGCGGCAGGGGTCGGCGCCCCGGTCGTGGACTACCTGCCGGGTCAGGGCGTGCTCGTCGTCGGCTTCCTGCCGGGCAGGACGTATGCCGCGGGCGACGTGGCAGCCAACCTGGTGCGCATCGCCGCTGCCCTCCGGGTGCTCCACGCCGGGCCGCCGTTCGCGTCGGACTTCGACATCTTCGACATCCAGCGCCGCTACTGGGGCATCGTCCTCCAGCGCGGGCTGCGCGTCCCGGACGGGTATGCCGAGCTGGCCCCGCTGGCGGTGCGGGTCGAGGCCGTACTGCGCCGGTTTCCCGAACCCCGGGTTCCCTGCCACAACGACCTGTTGGCGGCGAACTTCCTCGACGACGGGGGCAACATCCGGATCGTCGACTACGAGTACTCCGGCACCAACGAGGCGTCGTTCGAGCTGGGCAACCTCGTCAACGAGTCGCAGCTGGACCGGGACCACCTGGCCGAGCTCGTCGAGGCCTACTACGGCCGCGTGGACGACCGGCTGCTGGCCAGGGCCGAGCTGTGGGGACTCGCGGGTCGCTACGCCTGGACCCTCTGGGGCGCCATCCAGCACGGCGTGTCCGACGTTGACCACGACTTCTGGGAGTTCGCGATGGAACGGTACGAGCCGGCCGCGGCGCTGTTCACGAGCGCGCGCCTGGGGCGGCTGCTCGAAGCCGCAGGCGATGGCGGTGAAGCGGCGTGAGTGAGGACCTGCCGCAGCGCGCCCGCGTCGTCATCATCGGTGGCGGGGTGATCGGCTGCAGCGTCGCCTACCACCTGGCGCACCTCGGCTGGACGGATGTCCTTCTCCTCGAACAGGGTTCGCTGTCCTGCGGCACGACCTGGCATGCCGCGGGACTGGTCGGCCAGCTTCGGGCCACGGAGGCCAGCACCCGACTGGTCCAGTACTCGACCGAGCTCTACTCCCGGCTCGAGGCGGAGACGGGGCTGGGGACCGGCTACCGCGTCTGTGGGGGCCTCACCCTCGCCCGCACCGAGGAGCGAATGGTGGCCCTGCGCCGCACCGCCGCGAGCGCCGCGGCATACGACCTCGAGTGCGAGCTGCTCACGCCCGGGGAGGCGCACGAGCGGTACCCGCTCATCCGCGCCGACGACCTCGTGGGCGCGATCTGGCTCCCCGGTGACGGGCGGGCCAACCCGACGGACCTCACCCAGGCGCTGGCGAAGGGCGCGCGGATGCGGGGGGTCCGGATTGCCGAACGGGTGCTTGTCACCGGGGTGCTGACGACCGCGGGTCGAGCCAGTGGAGTCAGGACCGACCGTGGCGACGTCGAGGCGGAGTACGTCGTGAACTGCGCCGGCCAGTGGGCCAAGGCCGTGGGGGAGCTGGCCGGGGTCACCGTGCCGCTGCACTCGGCCGAGCACTTCTACGTCGTGACCGAGCAGATCGACGGGGTGCACCGTGACCTGCCGATCCTGCGCGATCCCGACGGCTACACCTACGTCAAGGAGGAGGTGGGGGGTCTGCTCGTGGGCGGGTTCGAGCCGGTGGCCAAGCCGTGGGTCGCGCCGGACCAGATCCCGTACCCGTTCGAGTTCGCCCTCCTGGAGGAGGACTGGGAGCACTTCGAGATCCTCATGGACAGTGCCGTTCACCGCCTGCCGGTGCTCGCCGACACGGGGATCCGCAAGTTCTACAACGGACCCGAGAGCTTCACCCCCGACAACCAGTTCATCATCGGCGAGGCGCCCGAGCTCGCCGGCTTCTTCGTGGGCGCGGGCTTCAACTCCGTGGGGATCGCGTCGGCAGGTGGGGCAGGCCGCGCCCTCGCGGAGTGGATCGTCGAGGGCGAGCCGACCACCGACCTGATCAGTGCCGACATCCGCAGGTTCTCCCCGCTGGCCGGCAACAACGACTGGCTTCGCCGGCGCGTGGGTGAGGTGCTCGGGCTGCACTACGCGGTGCCGTGGCCCAACCGCGAGCTCGAGACGGGGCGGCCGCTACGGCGCTCGCCCGTCCACGACCTCGTCGTCGCCCAAGGGGCGTGCCTGGGGAGTCGCAACAACTGGGAGCGGCCGAATGTCTTTGCCCCCCAGGGTGCTCCGCCCGTCATCGACTACTCGTGGGAGCGTCCGGCGTGGGTCGACTGGTCGGTTGCCGAGCAGTTGGCGACCCGAGAGGCGGTGGCGGTCTTCGACCAGACCTCCTTCTCGAAGTACCTCGTGGTCGGGGCCGGGGCCGAGCGCGCCCTGCAGTGGGTCTGCACCGCCGACGTCGCGGTGCCCGTCGGTCGCGCCGTCTACACGGGGATGCTCAACTCGCGTGGCACCTACGAGTCCGACGTGACGGTGACCAGGACGGCCCGTGACGAGTTCTTCGTCGTCAGCAGCGCCGCGACGACGGTGCGGGACATCGACTGGATGCGCCGCCACTTCCCGCCGGACGCGGCGGCCCATGTCGTCGACCTCACGAGTGCGTATGCCGTCCTCGGCGTCATGGGACCGCGGTCCCGTGAGCTCCTGCAGCGGCTGTCGCCCGACGCGTTCGACGACGTGTCGTTCCCGTTCGCCACGAGCAGGGAGGTCAGGATCGGTCAGGCCACGGTCCGAGCGACCCGGATCACCTATGTCGGTGAGCTGGGCTGGGAGGTCTACGTCCCCACCGACCTCGCCGCAGGCGTCTACGAGGACCTGTTCGACGCGGGCAGCGATCTCGGGGTGGTTCCTGCCGGGTACTCGACCATCGAGTCGATGCGCCTGGAGAAGGGCTATCGCGCCTTTGCCCGCGAGCTCACCACCGAGACCGGGCCGGTCGTCGCCGGGCTCACCTTCGCCTGCAAGCTCGGGACCGACCACGACTTCCTCGGGCGGGCGGCGGTCGAGCGCTCCCGGTTGACGCCCCCCGCCCGCCGCATCGTCTCGTTCGTCGTGGGTGACCCGGCGGCCTACCCGTGGGGTGGCGAGCTCGTGCTGCGCGATGGCGAGCCCGTCGGGCAGGTCACCAGCGCGGCGTGGGGTGCGAGCCTGGGCAGGGGGGTCGGGCTGGCCCTCGTGGGTGACCGGGCCACCGGCGCGGCGACCGCGGACTGGCTACGCGGTGGCAGCTACGAGATCGACCTGGCGGGGACGCGGTACCCGGTGACGGTGGGGCTGCGTCCGCCGTTCGACCCCGACGGCGTCAAGCTCGCTCGCCAGACGGTGAGATGAGGAAATGGTTCTTTCGCAGACCATTGACGTGACCTCCTGGGGGGTATTGGATCTGAACGTGAGTCCCGCCCAGCCGACGTCCCTGCCGCTCGTGGTGCTGCGGCCCGCGTCCGGCAACGCGTTCGAGTCCACCGTCGAACAGCTCGCGACGGCCATCCGACTGGGGGTCTTCACCGACGGCGACCAGCTCCCGCCCGAGCGCGAGCTCGCAGAGCGCCTCGGTGTCAGTCGCAACACCCTTCGGGAGGCCATCGCGGCCCTGCGTCAGTCCGGCCTCGTCACCACGCGACGCGGCCGAGGCGGGGGCACGGTCATCACCTACGTCGGGCTGGAGCCGGGCACTGGCGAGACGCGAGTGCGCACCGGGGCCGCGCTGGCCGACGCGATGGACTTCCGCCGCGTCGTCGAACCGGGCGCCGCCGCCCTGGCCGCCACGAAGGCGCTCGCCGCCGACCAGCGGGCCTGGCTGATCGAGAGTGCCAAAGCGGCGCGGGAGGCGCCTGACAACGCCGCCCACCGGCTCGCCGACAGCCGCTTCCACCTGGCCATCGCGACGCTCTCCGGCTCCCCGATGCTCATCGAGGCGGTCACCCGCGCCCAGTCCGCGCTGCACGAGCTGCTCACGGCGATCCCCGTGCTGCCACTCAACATCGCGCACTCCAACGACCAGCACGAGGCCATCGTCGCGGCCATCCTCGGCGGGGACGCCGACACCGCGCGGGCCACCTTGGAAGAGCACTGCGACGCCACGGCAGCCCTGCTGCGCGGGTTGCTGGGCTGAGGCAGGACAGGGAGACACCATGACCACACCACCCCGGCTGACCGTCGAGGAGCTCAAGGCCGACATCGCCGCGGGCATCATCGACACCGTCATCGTGGCCTTCACCGACATGCAGGGACGGTTGCAGGGCAAGCGGATCCACAGCCAGTTCTTCCTCGACTCGGTCCTCGGGCACGGCACCGAGGGGTGCAACTACCTCCTGGCCGTGGACGTCGACATGAACACGGTCGACGGCTATGCGATCAGCTCGTGGGAGCGCGGCTACGGCGACATGATGTTCGACCTCGACCTGTCGACGCTGCGGCGCACCCCTGGCCAGCCCTACTCCGCCACGGTGCAGTGCGACCTGTCCTGGCTCGACGGGAGCGGTCCGGTCCGCCCCTCGCCGCGCTCGGTGCTCCAGGCCCAGGTGGACGCTGCGGCCGAGCTCGGCTTCGTCGCGCTCACGGGGACAGAGCTGGAGTTCATCGTCTTCGAGGAGAGCTACGAGCAGGCGTGGGACCGGCGCTACCAGGGCCTGACCGGTGCCAACCGCTACAACGTCGACTACTCGATCCTCGGCGGCACCAAGGTGGAGCCCCTGCTGCGCGACATCCGCAACGAGATGTATGCCGCGGGCGTCACCGTGGAGAGCGCGAAGGGGGAGTGCAACCCGGGGCAGCACGAGATCGCCTTCCTCTACGACGAGGTGGTGCGGACCTGTGACAACCACGTCGTCTACAAGACGGCTGCCAAGGAGATCGCGGCCAGGCACGGGCAGTCGCTGACCTTCATGGCGAAGTTCGACGAGCGCGAGGGGAACTCCTGCCACATCCACCTGTCCCTGCGCGGACTCGGTGGCGAGGCGGTCTTCGCCGACGACGACCGCGAGGGTGGACGCTCGGTGCTGTTCGAGCACTTCGTCGCGGGCATCCAGGCCACGATGCGGGACTTCACCCTGCTCTACGCGCCGAACATCAACTCCTACAAGCGGTTCCAGCCCGGGTCGTTCGCTCCCACCGCCATCGCCTGGGGCACGGACAACCGGACCTGCGCCCTGCGCGTCGTGGGGCATGGTGCGGGCCTGCGGGTCGAGAACCGCGTCCCGGGCGGCGACGTGAACCCCTACCTCGCGGTGGCGGGCATGCTCGCAGCCGGGCTGCACGGCATACGTGAGGAGCTGCCGCTCGAACCGGCGTTCGGCGGCAACGCGTATGCCTCGGACAAGGAACGCGTGCCCTCACTGCTCAGCGAGGCACGGGAGCTGTTCCTGCGCTCGACCGTCGCCCGCGCCGCGCTGGGGGACGACGTGGTCGAGCACTACGCCCACGCCGCCAAGGTCGAGCTGGCCGCCTTCAACGCGGCGGTCACCGACTGGGAGCGGGTCCGGGGGTTCGAGCGACTGTGAGCGCCGACATCCACGAAGTCCTCAACCCGGCCACCGAGGCCGTGGTGAGCCAGATCAGCCTGGCGTCCGTCGAGGACGCGGACGCAGCCATCGCCGCCGCGGAGGCCGCCGGACCCGCCTGGCGCGCCGTCGCCCCTGCCGACCGGGGCCGGTTGCTGCGCCGGTTCGCCGAGGTGGTCGACGACCACCTCGAGGAGCTGGCCCGCCTCGAGGTGGAGAACGCCGGCCACACCATCGGCAACGCCCGGTGGGAGGCGGGCAACGTCCGTGACGTCCTGACGTACTACTCGGCCGCGCCAGAACGCCACTTCGGTCGGCAGATCCCTGTGGCCGGTGGGCTCGACGTGACCTTCAAGGAGCCCCTCGGGACGGTCGGGATCATCGTGCCCTGGAACTTCCCGATGCCCATCGCCGGCTGGGGGTTCGCGCCCGCCCTGGCCGCGGGGAACACGGTCGTGCTCAAGCCGGCCGAGCTCACCCCGCTGACGGCGCTGCGCCTCGGTGAGCTGGCCCTGGAGGCAGGGCTGCCCGAGGGGGTCTTCACCGTGGTCGCGGGCAAGGGCTCGGTGGTGGGCGAGCGGTTCGTCACCCACCCCGCGGTGCGCAAGATCTGCTTCACGGGTTCTACTGCGGTGGGTCAGCGGATCATGCGCGGCGCTGCCGACCAGGTCAAGCGGATCACCCTCGAGCTCGGTGGCAAGAGCGCCAACATCGTCTTCGCCGACAGCGACCTGGAGAAGGCGGCGGCCACGGCCCCCTACGGCGTGTTCGACAACGCGGGGCAGGACTGCTGTGCGCGGAGCCGGATCCTGGTGCAGCGCAGCGTCTTCGACAGGTTCATGGAGCTCTTCGAGCCGGCCGTGGCGGGAGTCGTGGTCGCCGCTCCCGGGGACGAGGGCACGGAGATGGGGCCGCTGATCAGCGCGGGTCAGCGCGAGACCGTCCGGTCCTATGTCGAGGAGTCGCCCGAGCCGGTCGAGGTGGCCTTCCGCGGTGCAGCGCCCGAGGGCTCCGGCTACTGGTACCCACCGACGGTCGTGCTGCCCCGGGCCACGTCCGACCGCGTCTGGCAGGAAGAGGTCTTCGGGCCGGTCGTCGCGGTGATGCCGTTCGAGGACGAGGCCGACGCGATCGCGAAGGCGAACGACACGGCATACGGGCTGTCGGGCTCGATCTGGACGCGCGACGTCGGTCGTGCCCTGCGGGTGTCCCGTGGCGTCGCGGCGGGCAACCTGTCGGTCAACTCGCACAGCAGCGTGCGGTACTCCACCCCCTTCGGGGGATTCAAGCAGTCCGGCCTCGGCCGCGAGCTCGGACCAGACGCCCTGGACTCGTTCAGCGAGGTCAAGAACGTTTTCATCTCCACGGACAGCTGAGAGGACATTTCATGGCAGGCAGGCTCGCGGGCAAGGTCGCCGTCGTCACGGGCGGATGCAGCGGCATCGGGCTCGCCACGGTGCAACGCTTCGCCGAGGAGGGGGCACGGGTCGTCATCGGCGACCTCGACGACGCCGCGGGGGAGAGGATCGCCGCGCAGCTCGGCGGCGCGTTCGTCCACTGCGACGTGACGGACCCCGAGGAGGTCGAGACGCTCTTCCGCACGGCCAAGGAGCTGTTCGGCAGTGTCGACGTGGCCTTCAACAATGCGGGGATCTCGCCGCCTGACGACGACTCGATCCTCACGACCGGGCTCGACGCCTGGCGGCGCGTGCAGGAGGTCAACCTCACGAGCGTCTACCTGTGCTGCAAGGCCGTCCTGCCCTACATGCTGGAGCAGGGACGCGGCTCGATCATCAACACCGCCTCGTTCGTCGCGGTGATGGGTGCCGCCACGAGCCAGATCTCCTACACGGCCAGCAAGGGCGGCGTGCTGTCGATGTCGCGTGAGCTCGGGGTGCAGTTCGCCCGGGAGGGAGTGCGGGTCAACGCACTGTGCCCGGGGCCGGTGAACACGCCGCTGCTCCAGGAGCTGTTCGCCAAGGACCCCGAGCGGGCGGCCAGGCGCATGGTGCACATCCCGGTCGGCCGCTTCGCCGAACCCACCGAGATCGCGAATGCCGTGCTCTTCCTCGCCAGCGACGAGTCCAGCTTCATCACCGCCTCGCAGTTCCTCGTCGACGGCGGCATCAGCGGCGCGTACGTCACCCCGTTGTGAGCTCGGTGAGCCGCCCGGTCATCGGGTTGACCTGTTACGTCGAGCCGGTGACGCGAGCCGTCTGGCACGACGTCCCCAGCGCCACGGTTCCCTACTCCTACGTCCGCACCATCGAACAGGCCGGCGGGTTGGTCGTCATCATCCCGCCGCGGGCGGACGGTGACCCCGGTCTGGCAGCGGAGGTGCTCTCGCGGCTCGACGGGCTCGTCATCGCCGGCGGGGCCGACGTCGACCCCGCCCGCTACGCGCGCCCGCGACACGCCTCGGTCCAGGACTCGCGGGAGGACCGCGACGCCATGGAGCTGGCCCTGGCCACCTCTGCAGCCGAGCAACGCGTGCCCCTGCTGGGCATCTGCCGAGGCATGCAGGTGATGGCCGTCGCAGCGGGCGGTGAGCTGGAGCAGCACCTTCCGGACCGCGTGGGCCACCAGGACCATTCGCCGCACGAGGGGGCCTACGGGAGCCACCCGGTCACCACGGTCGCCGGGACCCGCGTGAACGCACTGCTCGGGGACTCCACGGTGGTGCCGAGCTACCACCACCAGGCGGTGCTGACCCACCCTGGCTTCGTCCCCTCGGCATGGGCGTCCGACGGCACGCTCGAGGCCATGGAGGACCCGGACGCGGGGTTCCGGCTGGCCGTGCAGTGGCACCCCGAGGAGGGGGATGACCCGCGCCTGTTCGAGGCCCTCGTGCGCGCGGCCGCGTCGCACCGGGAGGCGGGCACGCGCTGACCACCATGCGGACCCGGGCTTCATCCGGCGGACACGACGTGTCAGAGTGAGCCTGTGAAGTCCCGCACCGTGGCGACCGCCACCGTCATTATCGCCTAGCGCGACGAGAGCTCCTCGTCGCGCAGACCTCCCGCACCCGGGGGGTCTTTTGTTTTGGCGGGACACACCCCGAGCCAGCCAGGACGCGACGCGGGGACAATGACAGCGGGACACGAGGAAGTCCGCTCGCACCGAGCGACCGAGGAAACGGACCAGCGATGAGCGACCTGCACGTCTACGACACCACCCTGCGCGACGGTGCGCAGCAGGAGGGGCTCAACCTCTCCGTGTCGGACAAGCTGGCCATTGCCATGCACCTGGACGAGCTCGGTGTCGGCTTCATCGAGGGGGGCTGGCCGGGTGCCAACCCGAAGGACACCGAGTTCTTCGCGCGCGCCAGGACCGAGCTGGCCCTGCGCAACGCGACCCTCGCCGCGTTCGGCGCGACCAGGCGGGCCGGCGGTGTCGCGGCCGACGACCCGCAGGTCCGCGCCCTGGTGGACTCCGGGGCCCCGGTCGTCACCCTCGTCGCGAAATCCCATGTGCGCCACGTGGCTTCGGCGCTGCGCACCACTCTCGAGGAGAACCTCGCCATGGTGCGCGACACCGTCTCCTTCCTGCACGCGGAAGGACGGCGCGTCTTCCTCGACGCCGAGCACTTCTTCGACGGGTATGCCGCCGACCGCGCCTACGCGCTCGAGGTCGTCCGTGCCGCGATGGAGTCGGGAGCCGAGGTGGTCGCCCTCTGCGACACCAACGGCGGCATGCTGCCCGACCAGATCGCCGACGTGGTGGCCGACGCCGTCGGCGCGACCTCGGCGCGCGTGGGCATCCACTGCCACAACGACACCGGGTGTGCGGTGGCGAACTCGATGGCGGCGGTGGACGCGGGCGCGACCCACGTGCAGGGAACGATCAACGGGTACGGCGAGCGCACCGGTAATGCCGACCTGCTCACGGTCGTCAGCAACCTCCAGATCAAGCGGGGCCTGCCGCTGCTGGAGACCGGACGCCTGCGCGAGGCCACCCGCATCGCCCACGCGATCTCCGAGATCACCAACGTGCCGCCGTACTCGCGCCAGCCCTACGTCGGTGCCAGCGCGTTCGCGCACAAGGCGGGTCTGCACGCCAGCGCCATCAAGGTCGACCCTGACCTCTACCAGCACACCGATCCCCAGCACGTGGGCAACGACATGCGGATGCTGGTGTCCGACATGGCTGGTCGCGCGAGCATCGAGCTCAAGGGCCGCGAGCTGGGCTACGACCTCTCGGACGACAACGAGCTGCTCACCCGCGTGCTGGCCAGGGTCAAGGACCTCGAGCTGCGTGGCTACACCTTCGACGCGGCCGATGCCTCGTTCGAGCTGCTGCTGCGCCGCGAGGTCGAGGGCGGTGGCTACGACTTCTTCGAGGTCGAGTCCTGGCGCGTCATCACGGATGCCCGTGGCGGCGAGGACGCCCTGTCGGAGGCGACCGTCAAGGTGGTCGCGGGAGGCGAGCGGGTGGTCGCCACGGGCGAGGGGAACGGTCCCGTGAACGCCCTCGACCACGCGTTGCGCCGGGCGCTGGCCCCCGCCTACCCCGAGCTCGACAAGCTCGAGCTGATCGACTTCCGGGTGCGCATCCTCGACGCGGCCCACGGTACGGACGCGGTGACCCGCGTGCTCATCGAGACCTCCGACGGCTCGACGTCGTGGGAGACCATCGGGGTCGCCGGCAACATCATCGAGGCGTCATGGCACGCGCTCGTGGATGGTGTCACCTACGGACTCGTGCGCGCCGGCGTCCCGGTCCGGTAGGCCGGTCCGCTGGTCCCGGCCGGTGGGCCAGTCCTCGGGGTCAGTCGGTCCCTGACTCGATGGCGGCCCGGTCCAGGGCGTCGTCGTCCGAGTCCGCCTGTGCTGCATGGGGATTCGACGAGATGGCCTTGGCGCCGCCGGGCTCGAGGTCACCGACGAGGTCCTGGTGACGGGCCACGAGCTGGCCCTGCGCGGCATACAGCTCGAGCTTGGCACGCGAGTCGGCGATGTCGAGGTTGCGCATGGTCAGCTGGCCGATCCGGTCGACCGGACCGAAGGCGGCACCCTCGGTGCGCTCCATCGAGAGCTTCTCGGGGTGGTAGCTGAACGCGGGGCCAGTGGTGTCGACGATCGTGTAGTCGTCGCCCCTGCGCAGCCGGAGCGTGACCTCGCCGGTGACGACCGAGGCGACCCATCGCTGCAGGGACTCGCGCAGCATGAGCGACTGGGGGTCGAGCCAGCGGCCTTCGTAGAGCAGCCGCCCCAGGCGACGGCCCTCGGCGTGGTAGTTCGCGACCGTGTCCTCGTTGTGGATCGCGTTGAGCAGTCGCTCGTACGTGATCCAGAGCAGGGCCAGGCCGGGAGCTTCGTAGATGCCGCGGCTCTTGGCCTCGATGATCCGGTTCTCGATCTGGTCGGACATCCCGAGGCCGTGGCGGCCGCCGATCCTGTTGGCCGCGTCGACCAGCGCCACCGCGTCGGGGAACGTCTCACCGTTGATGGCGACCGGACGTCCCTGCTCGAACCGCACCGTGACGTCCTCGGTGGCGATCGCGACCGACTCGTCCCAGAAGGCCACGCCCATGATCGGCTCGACGATCTCCATGCTCTCGCTGAGGAACTCGAGCGTCTTGGCCTCGTGGGTGGCGCCCCAGATGTTGGCGTCGGTGGAGTAGGCCTTCTCGGTGCTCGACCGGTAGGGCAGGTCGCGGGCGAGGAGCCACTCGGACATCTCCTTGCGGCCGCCGAGCTCGGTCACGAAGTCGGCGTCGAGCCAGGGCTTGTAGATGCGCAGGGCCGGGTTGGCCAGCAGGCCGTAGCGGTAGAACCGCTCGATGTCGTTGCCCTTGAAGGTGGAGCCATCGCCCCAGATCTCGACCCCGTCATCCTTCATCGCGCGCACGAGCAGGGTGCCGGTGACGACGCGGCCCAGGGGAGTGGTGTTGAAGTAGGTCTTGCCGCCGCTGCGGATGTGGAAGGCGCCGCACGCGATGGCGGACAGGCCCTCCTCGACGAGAGCGGGACGGCAGTCGACCAGGCGCGCGAGCTCGGCGCCGTACTGGCCGGCACGGTCAGGGACCGTGTCGATCTCCGGCTCGTCGTACTGGCCGAGGTTCGCGGTGTAGGTGCAGGGAATCGCCCCCTTCTCGCGCATCCAGGCAACGGCGACCGAGGTGTCCAGACCGCCCGAGAAGGCGATCCCGACACGCTCACCAACAGGCAGGGACGTCAGAACTTTCGACACGGTAGGTCAGCCTACGGCCCGCGCCCGGTCGGTGCGCACGGCGTCCAGTCCGTCCAGCGCGCTGAGCAGGCGGACGCGCAGGTCCTGGCCGCGCGTCGCGAAGTCGCGCTGGGCGGCGGCATACTCTGCCCGCCCCTGGGGCGTCTCGATCGCGACGGGGACATAGCCGAGGCTGCGCAGGTCGTACGGCGAGGCGCGCATGTCGAGCTCGCGGATCTGTCGGGCCAGGTCGAAACAGTCCATCACCAGCGAGCTGGGGATCGCGGGCGCGAGCTTCATGCACCACTTGTAGAGGTCCATGCCTGCATGGAGGCACCCCGGCTGTTCGAGTGCCACCTGGTCCTCACGGGTCGGCTGGAGCAGGTTCAGCGACCGCGCGGGAGGGGTGTAGAACCGGAAGGCGTCGTAGTGCGTGCACTTGAGCTGCAGGCCGTCCACGACCTCGTCGGTGCCGCGTGCGCCCAGGCGCAGCGGCCAGGCCGCGTGACGCACCTGCTCTGCCGGCTGCCGGTAGACCATCGCCCACTCGTGCAGGCCGAAGCACCCGAGCTGGGCCGGTCGGGCCCGGGTCGCCGTCACCAGGCGCCGGACGAACTCGACCGTGCCCCTTCGTGATTCGAGGTATGCCGCGGTGTCGAGCTGGGTGCCACCGCCCACCTCGCGGTAGAACCGCCAGCCTCCTCGGTCCAGGTCTGCCGAGTCCAGCAGGACCACGCCGGGACCGGGGTGCCAGCGACGCAGCTGGGACGGCTTGAACGGGTAGTAGGTGAACAGGAAGTCCTCGACCGGGTGGGACGTGCCGCTCTGGCGACGCTCGCGGTGGCCGGAGGTGGCAGCGTCGACGCGACGGGCGTGGTCGGCCTCGAGGGGCTCCCACAGCTCGCGCGCCAGCACCCGGGTACTCATCGGCGGCAGGATATCCGGGTTGGGGAGCGGGCTGACCATCATGTGTGAGGTCACGCCCCCTTCCACCTCAACCACTCGTGGCAGAACTGACGCGCGCAGCGAGTTTTCTGCCATACTCCTGTCATGGCACTGCGCAGCATCGCCGCCATCGCGAGCAACCCGATGGCCATGTTCGAGATGTCCGTCGCCTGTGAGGTCTTCGGGATCGACCGCACCGACGACGGCGTCCCCCCGTTCAGCTTCATCACCTGTGGCGAGCGGGCCGGCGAGCCGGTCCCCACGACCAGCGGCGGTCAGTTCGTCCCCACCCATGCCTGGGCCGACGCGATCGGCGTCGACCTCCTGGTGATCCCCGCCGGGGGGATCCGCGACGAGTACCCCCCGGAGCTCCTTGAGACGATCCGCGAAGCCCACCGGCAGGGCGCGACGATCCTGTCGATCTGCACCGGGGCCTTCGTCCTGGGCGCGACCGGACTGCTCGACGGCCTGACGGCGGTGACCCACTGGCGCTACGCCGAGCGGTTCGCCCAGCGATTCCCGCGCACCGAGGTCTCGATGGACGTGCTGTTCATCGACGAGGGGTCGATCATCACCGGGGCGGGGACGGCCGCGGGGATCGATGCCTGCCTGCACCTCGTGCGGCGCGAGCTCGGCTCGGCCGTTGCCACGCGGATCGCCCGCCGGATGGTCGTGCCGCCCCAGCGCGATGGTGGGCAGCGCCAGTACATCGAGGCGCCCCTGCCCGAGACGGACTGCGAGAGCATCCAGCCGGTCCTCGACCACGTCACCGAGAACCTCGACGCCACTCACACCGTGCCCGACCTGGCCCGGCTCGCGATGATGTCGGAGCGCACCTTCGCGCGCCGGTTCGTCGCCGAGACCGGCACCACGCCGCACAAGTGGATCGTCCAGCAGCGCGTGCTGCGGGCCCGCGAGCTGCTCGAGTCGACCGACCTTCCCGTCGAGTCGGTGGCGGCCCACAGCGGGTTCGGCTCGGCGGCCCTGCTGCGCACCCACTTCCAGACGGTCGTGGGCACCTCGCCCCAGCGCTACCGCCGGGAGTTCTCCGCTCGCTGATCGAAGCGCGGCCGGTGCGCGCGGCCGGCGATCGCCTCGCGACCGCGGGCCGAGCCGTGACCCCCGCTAGGCTCGTCCGGTGCGCATCGCGAGATACACGACAGGTGAGGACCCGGCCTACGGCATCGTCGAGGGCGAGCCCGGACGCGAGTTCATCGCCCAGGTCCAGGGTGACCCGCTCTACCAGCCCCTCGTGCTCACGGGGGAGCAGGTGGCCCTGGCCGATGCCAGGCTCCTCGCCCCCGTCATCCCGCGCAGCAAGGTGATCGGCATCGGTCGCAACTACGCCGACCACGCCAAGGAGATGGGTGGCGAGCCGCCCGCCGAGCCGCTCATGTTCCTCGTCCCCAACACGGCCGTGGTCGGCCCCGGCGACCCGATCGTGATGCCGGCGGGCGCGCAGGAGATCTCCTACGAGGGCGAGCTCGCGGTCGTCATCGGCCGGATCGCCAAGGACGTGCCCAGGAACCGGGTCGGCGAGGTCGTCTACGGCTACACGTGCGCCAACGACGTCACGGCCCGCGACTGGCAGCGCGGCGACGGGCAGTGGGCTAGGGCCAAGGGCTTCGACACCTCCACGCCGCTCGGCCCGTGGATCAGCACCGAGCTGGACGTGGACGCGCTGCGGATCCAGACCCGCCTCGACGGGCAGGTCCGCCAGGACGGCTCCACGGCCGACATGATCTTCGACGTCGAGACCCTGGTGTCGTACGTGAGCTCCGCCTTCACCCTGCTGCCCGGCGACGTCATCCTGACTGGCACGCCTGCCGGCGTCGGCCTCGTCGAGCCCGGCCAGCGGGTGGACGTCGAGATCGAGGGCATCGGCACCCTCAGCAACACCTTCGTGCGTCGCTGAGGCGGGTAGGTCGCGGGCCCGGCCACGCGGCATACCTCGCCTGCGTGGGGGGTCCCTAGAATCGGGGCACCATGACTGAGAAGCCCGCCACCGCACCCCGCCTCCGCGTCGCGCCGTCGCCCACCGGCGACCCGCACGTCGGCACCGCCTACATGTCGCTGTTCAACCTCGCCTTCGCGCGCCAGCAGGGCGGGTCGTTCGTGCTGCGCATCGAGGACACCGACCGGGCCCGGTTCCAGGCGGACAGCGAGCAGCAGGTGTTCGACACGCTGCACTGGCTCGGCCTGCGGTGGGACGAGGGCCCGGACGTCGGTGGCCCCTATGCCCCCTACCGCCAGAGCGAGCGGCTGGACACCTATCGGCCCTACGTCGAGCGACTGCTGGCGGAGGGCAAGGCATACCACTGCTGGTGCTCCACCGAGCGGCTGACGCAGATGCGCGAGATGCAACAGAAGCTCAAGCAGCCCACCGGTTACGACCGGCTCTGTGTCGGCAAGACCCGCGAGGAGCGTGCCGAGCTGCCGGGCTTCTCCGAGACTCCGGTGGTCCGCATGCTCATCCCGCAGGACGCCCCGCTGCAGTTCGACGACCTCATCCGCGGCCGTGTCTCGGCGCCCCGCCCGGACGACCAGGTCATCCTCAAGGCCGACGGGTTCCCGACCTACCACCTCGCCGTCGTCGTGGACGACCACGAGATGGGGATCACCCACGTGGTGCGCGGCGAGGAGTGGATCTCCAGCACGCCCAAGCACATCCTCCTCTACCAGTGGCTCGGCCTCGAGGCGCCGGCGTTCGCGCACATGCCGCTGCTGCGCAACACCGACAAGTCCAAGATCTCCAAGCGCAAGAACCCCGCTGCCCGGCTGACCTGGTTCAAGGAGCAGGGCTACCTGCCCGAGGCTCTCGTCAACTTCCTTGCGCTGCTTGCCTATCCGCCGAAGGCCGGCCCGGACGGTGAGGACGTCGAGGTCTTCACGTTCGAGGAGTTCAGCGCTGACTTCGCCTGGAGCAAGGTCAACCCGGTCGGCCCGATCTTCGACCTCAAGAAGCTCGAGTGGCTCAACGGCGTCTACATCCGCGAGCTGGAGGTCGGCGAGCTCGCCTCGCGACTGCTGCCCTACCTCGAGCGGGACGGCGTACTGTCCGCCAACCCGAGCCTGGGGGAGCTCGCCCGACTCGCCAAGGTCACCGAGCTGATCCAGACCCGGATGGCCCTGCTGACCGAGGCCAGTGCCCTCGTCGCGCCCTTCTTCACGGCCGACGACGCCCTGGAGATCGCCGAGGACGCCCGCGCCCAGCTCAAGGGCGACTCCGGCGAGGTGCTCGCTGCCGCGATCAAGGCACTGGAGGACATCGACGACAGCCGTTCGGGTGTGCTCGGGTCGGAGAGCGGCTGGAACGCTGCCGTCATCGAGGCTGCCCTGCGCTCCGCGGTCGTGGAGGGGATGGGCATCAAGCCGAAGTTCGCGTTCGGCCCGTTGCGCACCGCGGTCTCCGGCCAGCGGATCAGCCCGCCGTTGTTCGAGTCGATGGAGATCCTCGGCAAGACCTCGACCCTGGCGCGCCTGCACCGGTTGCGCGACGAGCTCGCCGGTTCCTGACCCTCGTCGCGCGGCCGGAGGCGCCGATTTGGGAACGTGACCGGCGGGCCGGTAGTATCGCGTCTCGGTTCACTCCCATGAAGGCCTTCGGGCGCGCTGGAAGTGATACCCCCTTGGGGTATGGTGTAATTGGCAACACTACGGTTTCTGGTACCGTCATTCTAGGTTCGAGTCCTGGTACCCCAGCTCAGGCGCAAGCCCTTGTGGCACACGCCGATTCGGAGAATTCCACTTCCTGCCGGTATGGTTCTCTCCGCTGCCCGCCGCGGATTCTCGTGCGGGCAACCAGCTAGGGCCCCGTTGTGTAGCGGCCTAGCACGCCGCCCTCTCAAGGCGGTAGCGCGGGTTCGAATCCCGTCGGGGCTACCAGCAGAAGCCTCCGTCCACGGACGGGGGCTTCTCCCATGTCCGCCCCTTCCCCCGTGGTGCTGGTGGGGTCAGGCGTGGTTCTGCTGCTGCTGCTGCGCGTGGTGGCGGGCGAGCACCTCGGTGAGCTTGTTGGCCCCGGCGATCACGGTGGCTGCATGCAGCCGACCGGGCTGGCGCGAGAGGCGCTCGATCGGGCCGGAGATGGACACGGCTGCCACGACGCGGCCGGAGGGGCCACGCACCGGCGCCGACACCGAGGCGACGCCCGCCTCGCGTTCGCCGACGCTCTGGGCCCAGCCGCGGCGCCGGACCCCGGACAGGGTCGTCGCGGTGAACTTCGCGCCGTGCAGGCCACGGTGCAGCCGGTCGGGCTCCTCCCAGGCGAGCAGCACCTGCGCGGCCGACCCAGCGAGCATCGACAGGGTCGCGCCGATCGGGATCGAGTCGCGCAGCCCGACGGGACGCTCGGCCGCGGACACGCAGATGCGGTGGTCACCCTGGCGCCGGAACAGCTGGGCGCTCTCGTTGGTGTGGTCGCGCAGCGCTCCGAGCACCGGGCCGGCGGCGGCCAGCAGACGGTCCTCACCGGCGGCGGCGGCGAGCTCGGCGAGCCGCGGGCCGAGCACGAACCGACCCTGCAGGTCACGCGTCACCAGGCGGTGGTGCTCGAGGGCCACCGCGAGCCGATGGGCAGTGGGGCGAGCCAGGCCGGTCGCGGTGACGAGCTGAGCGAGGGTCGACGGCCCGGCCTCGAGGGCGCCCAGGACGATGGCTGCCTTGTCGAGAACGCCGACTCCACTGGTTGTGTCCATGGCTTGATATTGACGTCTCATTCGCTGAGACGCAAATCCGTGGGCGTGTCCTGCGTGCGAACCTCGGACTGCAGCACAGCGCCGTGCTCACGAGAAGCCGTGACGAAGTCGGCGCCCACGACGTGACGAAGGAGCGGGAGACGTGTCAGGAACGCTGGCCGAGAAGGTCTGGGATGCGCATGTCGTCCGGCGCGCCGAGGGCGAGCCGGACCTGCTGTACATCGATCTCCACCTCATCCACGAGGTCACCTCGCCCCAGGCCTTCGACGGGCTCCGGCTCGCGGGTCGCACGGTGCGCCGACCCGACCTCACGCTGGCCACCGAGGACCACAACGTCCCGACGACGCCCGGCCCGATCACCGACCTGGTGAGCAAGACCCAGGTGGACACCCTGCGGCGCAACTGCGAGGAGTTCGGCGTCCGGCTGTTCCCGATGGGTCACGCGGAGCAGGGGATCGTCCACGTCGTCGGCCCCCAGCGCGGCCTGACCCAGCCGGGGATGACGATCGTCTGCGGCGACTCGCACACCTCCACGCACGGTGCTTTCGGGGCGCTGGCCTTCGGGATCGGCACGTCCGAGGTCGAGCACGTCCTCGCGACCCAGACCCTGCCGCTCAAGCCGTTCAAGACGATGGCGGTCAACGTCGAGGGCGAGCTCCAACCCGGCGTGACGGCAAAGGACATCACCCTCGCCGTGATCGCCAAGATCGGCACCGGCGGTGGCCAGGGCTTCGTCCTGGAGTACCGCGGCAGCGCCATCCGCGCCCTGTCGATGGAAGCCCGGATGACCGTGTGCAACATGTCCATCGAGGCCGGTGCCCGCGCCGGCATGATCGCGCCGGACCAGACCACGTTCGACTACCTCCAGGGCCGCGAGCACGCGCCGACGGGGGCGGACTGGGACGCCGCCGTCGCCGACTGGAGCACGCTGCGCAGCGACGACGACGCAGTGTTCGACGCCGAGGTCGACCTCGACGCGACCACCCTCACGCCGTTCGTCACGTGGGGGACCAACCCCGGCCAGGGCCTTCCGCTCGGCGAGTCGGTGCCCGACCCCGAGACGATGGGCGACGACAACGAGAAGGCCGCGGCCCAGCACGCCCTCGACTACATGGGTCTGACCGCCGGCACCCCGCTGCGGGAGATCCGGGTCGACACGGTGTTCGTCGGCTCGTGCACCAACGGCCGCATCGAGGACCTGCGCGCCGCCGCCGAGATCGTGAAGGGCCGCAAGGTCGCCGAGGGGGTGCGCATGCTCGTCGTGCCCGGCTCGGCGCGCGTGCGGCTGCAGGCCGAGCAGGAGGGCCTCGACCAGGTCTTCACCGCGGCCGGTGCCGAGTGGCGCCTTCCCGGCTGCTCGATGTGCCTGGGGATGAACCCGGACCAGCTCGCTCCCGGTGAGCGGAGCGCCTCCACGTCGAACCGCAACTTCGAGGGGCGGCAGGGCAAGGGCGGCCGCACCCACCTGGTCAGCCCGCTCGTCGCCGCAGCCACCGCGCTGCGCGGCACCCTGTCCAGCCCGGCCGACCTCGCCGATCTCGTCGACGCCGGCGTCACCGAGGGGAGCAAGTGATGGACGCGTTCACCACCCACACCGGGATCGGGGTCCCGTTGCGCCGCAGCAACGTCGACACCGACCAGATCATCCCCGCCGTGTACCTCAAGCGCGTGACGCGCAGCGGCTTCGAGGACGGCCTGTTCGCCGCGTGGCGCAAGGACGAGACGTTCATCCTCAACAACCCGTCGTATGCCGCCGGCTCGGTGCTCGTGGCCGGCTCCGACTTCGGGACCGGGTCCTCGCGCGAGCACGCCGTGTGGGCCTTGATGAACTACGGGTTCCGGGTCGTGCTCTCCTCCCGGTTCGCGGACATCTTCCGGGGCAACAGCGGCAAGCAGGGGCTGCTCACCGCGCAGCTCTCGCAGGACGACATCGAGCTGATCTGGAAGTACCTGGAGAACGAGCCCGGCGCCTCGGTGACGGTCGACCTGGTCTCCCGCACCGTCACTGCCGGAGACATCGTCGCGCCGTTCGAGGTCGACGACTACACCCGCTGGCGGCTGCTCGAGGGACTCGACGACATCAGCCTCACCCTGCGCCACGAGCAGGACGTGACGGACTTCGAGAGCCACCGACCGGCATACAAGCCCTCCACCACGGTCGCCTGACGCGCCCGGCGCGCCGATCAGGCTGCAATTTCCCGAATTCGCCTCCGCGGGCGGCCGGCGCTGCCGCCGAGCGCGTCGCGCCGGGGGGTATCAGCGGTATCAACGCGCCCGCATCGTCGCCAGGGCGCGCGAATTGCGTTGACCCACAACGGTTCCGGCTGCCCACCGATCAGTGGTCCGGCGGGCCGCCGCGCTGTCGGGGCGGGCCTCCGGAGCCTGGCGGGCGTCCATCGGGGCGTCGCAATCCGTTGCGACACAACAGATCGGGGGGTCGGGATGGTGGACTCGCACGCCCAACCACCCTAACGTCAGACCCAAGTCGGGCACTGGCCCGACGGCCCACTCGTCGGGCTAAGGGGCCCGGCGTCACCAACCCTGTGGAGGGGAAGACGTGAACAAGGCAGAACTGATCAAGGAGCTGGAGAGTCGCTTGGGCAGCCGCAAGGCAGCCAGCGATGCACTGACGGCCGTCGTGGACGTGGTCATCCGCGAGGTGGCCAAGGGCGGCAGTGTTGCCATCACCGGCTTCGGCACGTTCGAGCAGGCAGCCCGCGCCGCCCGCACCGGTCGCAACCCCCGCACCGGTGCCAGCGTGAAGATCAAGAAGACCGTGGTGCCCAAGTTCCGTGCCGGCTCGGCCTTCAAGGAGGTCGTGAAGAACCCACGCTCCCTGCCGAAGGCCGCTGTGGCAGGGGCTCGCGCCGCTGCCGGCAGCGCGACCAAGGCCGCCGTGGGCACCGCCACGAAGGCCGCCCCCGCCAAGAAGGCCGCCCCGGCCAAGAAGGCCGCCCCGGCCAAGAAGGCGGCTCCCGCGAAGAAGGCGGTCGTGAAGAAGGCGGCTCCGGCCACGAAGGCTGCGCCCGTCAAGAAGGCGGTCGTGAAGAAGGCGGCCCCCGCAAAGAAGGCGGCCCCCGCCAAGGCGGTCGTGAAGAAGGCGGCTCCCGCGAAGAAGGCGGTCGTGAAGAAGGCGGCCCCCGCCAAGAAGGCCGTCGTCAAGAAGGCGGCTCCCGCCAAGAAGGCGGTCGTGAAGAAGGCGGCTCCCGCCAAGAAGGCCGCGCCCGCGAAGAAGGCCGCGACCAAGCGCGCGGCCAAGAAGGCCTAGCGAAGACAAGAGGCCTAGCCCGGCACTGGTCCGCGGCGAAGCACCAGCCCCATCAGCCCCACGGCGGAGGCCGGCACCCATCCGGGTGTCGGCCTCCGTCGCATGGTGGCACTGCCAGGGTGCGATGCTTGGCCCATGGCAAACATCCTCACCGTGAATGGCGGCGTTCCCCTGGTCGGAGACCTCGAGGTCAGGGGTGCCAAGAACCTGGTCTCCAAGGCCATGGTGGCTGCGCTGCTCGCGGAGGGCCCCTGCCGCCTGCGGGGGGTGCCCGAGATCTCCGACGTCAAGATCGTTTCGGGTCTGCTGGAGCTGCACGGCGTCAAGATCGAGGCCACCGACCGTGACGGCGAGCTGTTGCTCGACCCGACCAACGTCGAGCAGGCCCACGTCGCCGACATCGACGCCCACGCGGGCTCGTCGCGGGTGCCGGTGCTGCTCTGCGGCCCGCTGCTGCACCGCTTGGGGGAGGCCTTCATCCCGGACCTCGGGGGCTGCCGCATCGGCGAGCGCCCGATCAACTACCACCTCGACGTCCTGCGCCAGTTCGGTGCGGATGTCCAGAAGCGCCCCGAGGGACTGCGGCTCACGGCCCCGGACGGCCTGCGCGGCACCCGGATCCAGCTGCCGTACCCCAGCGTGGGGGCTACCGAGCAGGTGCTGCTCACCGCCGTCCGGGCGCAGGGCGTCACCGAGCTGCGCAACGCCGCGGTGGAGCCCGAGATCCTCGACCTCATCGCGGTCCTGCAGAAGATGGGCGCGATCATCAGCGTCGAGACCGACCGGGTCATCAAGATCGAGGGCGTCGACCGGCTCGGTGGCTACGACCACCTGGCGGTTCCCGACCGCATCGAGGCAGGCTCCTGGGCGTGCGCGGCGCTCGCGACCAAGGGCGACATCTACGTCCGCGGCGCCCAGCAGCTCGCGATGATGCCGTTCCTCAACGTCTTCCGGAAGATCGGCGGCGACTTCGACATCGACGACGAGGGCATCCGCTTCTGGCACGCCGGCGGCGCCCTGAAGTCCCTGGTGCTGGAGACCGACGTGCACCCCGGCTTCATGACCGACTGGCAGCAGCCGCTCGTCGTCGCCCTCACCCAGACCACGGGCCTGTCGATCGTGCATGAGACGGTCTACGAGAACCGGCTCGGCTTCACCGAGGCGCTGGGGGAGATGGGCGCGGTCATCCAGATCTACCGCGAGTGCCTGGGCGGGTCACCGTGCCGTTTCGGCCGCGCCAACTTCCAGCACAGCGCCGTGATCTCCGGTCCGACCCCGCTCAAGGGCGCCGAGATCACCGTGCCGGACCTGCGTGGTGGCTTCAGCTACCTCATTGCCGCGCTCGCCGCGGAGGGTCAGTCCAAGGTGCACGGCATCGAGCTCATCTACCGCGGCTACGAGCGGTTCTCCGAGAAGCTCGACTCGCTCGGAGCGGACTACGAGGTCGGCTGAGCTGGGCCCCTCCCACTGACTGGGCGGGTCTCAGCCGATCCGCTGGTCGTCACCGATCCCGACGATCCACAGCCGGCTGATCTCGGTGTCGGCTGCCAGGTCGATGCTGAGCCGTTGGCCGACCCGCAGGTGGCGCAGTGCGCTCGCCGCGAACACCTCGGGGCTGAACCTCACCTCGCGTCCGTCGTCCAGCAGGGCCGACCCCGCACCGGTGGCTTCGTCGAAGGTGTGCACGCTGGCCTGCATGGGCGGCAGCGTATCCGGCGTCCCCTCGAGAACGTGTCGGGTCGCCGCTCCCACGCCCAGCGCCAGCGCCGCCTGAAGGCTGGCGTCGTCATCGACGTCGGTGCGCAGGTGGGGCAGGTCGAGCTCGAGGCGTCGGTGCCCTGACCCCTCGTGCCTGCTCGCCGAGCCCGCACCGAACGACGGGGCCAGCTCCTCGCCGACCAGGCTCGTGAGGAGCGCGGTGCCGGCGCCCTGCGCGTCGGGCACGATCGCCCTCGGGTATGCCGCAGCGGCGCGCAGTGCCGTCGTCAGGTCCTGCGGGCGCAGCGCGGGCAGGTCGCCGAGCAGGACGGCCACGGCGCTGCCGGGAGCCTCGGCGAACACGAGGTCCCGTCCGGCCGCCACGGCGCCGTTCAGCCCCTCGCCGGGGTCGTCGAGGACCCGCGCGCCCAGCCCGGCGGCCATCTGGGCCACGCGCTCGTCGGAGGTTACGACGAGGACGCGGCCCGGCGGCATACCGGCGCAGCAGGCGCTGAGGCAGTCGGTGGCCAGGGCCAGGGCCAGCTCCTCGCGGTCCACGCGCGACGCGGGATGCAGCCGTGACTTGGCTGTCGCCCCGCCCTTGACGGGGACGACCAGGTGCCAGTCGGTGGGTGTGGTCATCGCGACGATCGTCGCAGTGCGGGCGCGGTCGCTCGACACCGACCCCGGGAGCCGCGAGGATGCACACTCACACGTACCCCATCGATCTGGAGACCAGGTGACCGCCGGCGGCACACGAGCTCTGCCCTTCGCCTACCGCTTGGCCGTGGGGATCCTGCGTCCGCTGCTGATGGTCCTGACCAAGCGCGACTGGCAAGGCGCGGAGCACCTGCCAGCCACCGGCGGCTTCGTGGCTGCGCCCAACCACCTCTCCTACTTCGACCCGCTGTCCTTCGCCCACTTCATGATCGACAACGGCCGACCGCCCTATTTCCTCGGCAAGGAGGGCGTCTTCCGCGTCCCTGTCGTCGGGGCGATCCTGCGCGGCGCGCAGCAGATCCCGGTCTACCGCAACACGGGCAGAGCCGCGGACGCCTTCCGCGCCGCCGTGGCCGCGGTGGAGTGCGGCAAGTGCGTGGGGGTGTATCCCGAGGGCACCCTGACGCGCGATCCGGACCTGTGGCCGATGGTCGGCAAGACGGGTGCGGCGCGCATCGCGCTCGCCACGAAGTGCCCCGTCATCCCGGTGGCGCAGTGGGGACCGCAGGCGGTCCTCGAGCCCTACGGCAAGCGGCCGAGGGTCTTTCCGCGCAAGACGATGCACCTGCGCGCCGGTCCGCCCGTCGACCTCACCGACCTCTACGACCAGCCGGTGACCGGTGCCCTGCTGCGCGAGGCGACCGACCGCATCATGGCGGCCATCACGGTCGAGCTCGAGACGATCCGCGGCGAGCAGGCCCCGGCCGAGCGCTTCGACTCGCGCAAGCACGGGCTCCCCGAGACGGGGAAGTTCCGCCGACCGCAGGGAGACGACGCGTGACGACCGCGGCGGTGTTCGGGACAGGCAGCTGGGGCACCGCGTATGCCGCGATCCTGGCCGACGGCGGGACCACCGTCCGGATGTGGGGTCGGCGGCAGGAGGTCGTCGACCAGGTCAACGCGGGGTGCAACACCGATTACCTGCCCAACCTCGCGTTGCCCGCTGCGGTGTCGGCGACTCGGGACCCCGGCGAGGCCGCCGCCGGCGCGGACATCATCGTGCTGGCGGTGCCGTCGCAGACGCTGCGGACCAACCTCGAAGAGTGGGGAGAGGTGCTGGGCGACACCGCGGCCGTGGTCTCGCTCATGAAGGGGGTCGAGCTGGGGACCACGAAGCGGATGAGCGAGGTCATCGCCGAGGCGGGCGGAGTGGCGCACGAGCGCATCGTCGTCGTGTCGGGCCCCAACCTCGCCAAGGAGATCGCGCTCAAGCAGCCCGCGGCCAGCGTGGTGGCATGCATCGACGAAGCGGTGGCGGGCAGGGTCGCCGAGGCCTCCAACCCGCCCTACTTCCGTCCGTACACCTCGACCGACGTGGTCGGCACCGAGATCAGTGGTGCGGTCAAGAACGTCATCGCGCTCGCGGTCGGCATGGCCGAGGGGCTGGGCATGGGCGACAACTCCAAGGCCTCGATCATCACCCGGGGGCTCGCGGAGACGACGCGGCTCGGCATGGCACTGGGCGCCGACGTGATGACCTTCGCGGGCCTGGCCGGCGTGGGTGACCTCATTGCCACGTGCATGTCGCCGTTGTCCCGCAACCACACCTTCGGCGTGAACCTCGGCAAGGGCATGAGCGTCGAGGAGGTCATCGCTGTGACCAAGCAGACGGCCGAGGGCGTGAAGTCCTGTGAGTCGATCCTGCAGCTCGCGCAGAAGCACGACGTCCGCGTGCCCATCATCGAGCAGGTCGCGGCGGTCGTGCACGACGGGCGACGGGCCGAGGACGTCGTGGGCGCGCTGATGGTGCGCGCCCTCAAGAACGAGACCGACTAGACGTCGAGCGCGCCGGCGAGGTCCAGCCAGAGGTCCTCGACGTCCTCGATGCCGACCGACAGCCGCAGCAGGGCATCGGGGACGCTCTCTGGCTCGGCGGCATAGCGACGGCGCCGCTCGATCTGGGACTCGACCCCGCCGAGGCTGGTGGCGTGCGTCCACAGCGTCGTCGCGCTGGCCACCCGCTCGGCTGCGTCGGCGCCGCCGCGCACCTCGATCGCGATGATCGCGCCGAACCCGGGGTAGCGGACCCGGGAGACCTGCGGGTGGCTCTCGAGCCGCGTGGCGAGCTCGCGGGCGTTGGCCGTGGCGCGTTCGAGTCGCACGTGCAGGGTGCGCAGGCCGCGCAGCGCCAGCCAGGTCTCCATCGGTCCGGCGATGGCGCCGCCCAGGAGTCGCGCAGTCGACAGACGCGCGTTCAGGGCGCGTCCGGCGTCCGTCGAGGACGTAACCAGGGCGCCCAGGAGGACGTCCGAGTGGCCCGACAGGTACTTGGTGACGGAGTGCAGCACGACGTCGGCACCGTCACCGAGCGGCTGCTGCACCAGCGGGGTGGCGAACGTGTTGTCGCAGACGGTGAGCGCGCCACCCTCCCTGGCCATCGCCGCGAGGGCACGGATGTCCGACACCTCGAGCATGGGGTTGGTGGGGGACTCGACCCACAGCAGGGCCGCACCGTCGAGCGCCTCGCGAACAGCGGCCTGGTCCGTGGGGTCGACCCGCCGTACCTCCACCGCGCCACTCTGCGCGAGCTGGTCGAGCAGCGTCGTCGTGCCGTTGTACGCGTGGGAGGGGACGACCACCGCGCCACCGTGCGGGACGAGCGACAGTGCCGCGGACACGGCGGCCATGCCCGAGGCGAAGACGAGGGCGTCGCCTCCCTCCAGGCCACCCAGCGCCTCCTCGAACGCCGACCACGTCGGGTTGCCGGCGCGTGCGTAGTTCACCGGACCGTCGGCGATGTAGGTCGACGTGAACTCCAGGGGCGCGTTGACGCCGGCTCCCGGGACACGGGGCTGGCGTCCCAGGGCGACGACGCGGGAGGCGGGGGACAGGTGGTCATGGCTCACCCGGCCAGCCTAGAGGCGCCGCCGGGGAGGGCGCGCCAGGCGAGGCGGCCCAGGCGGGGCGCGCCGGGTGGTCGGTCGACGGTCGGGATACGCTCGGCGGCGATGACTACGGACCAGCCAGAGACCCGCAAGCCCCGCGTCGCCATCGTCTTCGGTGGCCGCTCCTCGGAACACGCCGTGTCCTGCGCCACGGCGGCCGGCGTGATGCGCGCCATCGACCGCGACGCCTACGACGTCATCCCGATCGGCATCTCCCGGGACGGGCACTGGGTGCTCTCGGACGGCGACCCCCAGCTGCTCGAGCTGACCGCTGACAGCACGCCCGAGGTCGCTCCGTCCGGCGCCGGGGTCGTCGTGCCGCTGGCCACGACCGACCGCACCCTCACGACGCTGGAGCCGCAGCAGGTGCCCGAGTCGCTCGGTGAGGTCGACGTCGTGTTTCCGTTGCTGCACGGGCCTTTCGGCGAGGACGGCACCATCCAGGGCATGTTCGAGATGGCGGACATCCGCTACGTCGGGTCTGGCGTCTTCGCTTCTGCCGCGGGGATGGACAAGCACTACATGAAGGTCCTGTTCGCGGGGGCCGGACTTCCCGTCGGCCCGTATGCCGTGATCACGGACTCCGAGTGGCGGCGCGACAAGGCGGCGGCGATGGACGCGGTCGGGGCGCTGGCATACCCGGTCTTCGTCAAGCCAGCACGCGCGGGGTCGAGCATGGGGATCTCGAAGGTGTCCACGCCCGAGGCGCTCGAGGCGGCCATCGAGATCGCCCGCCAGCACGACCGCAAGGTCATCGTCGAGCAGGGCATCGTCGGTCGCGAGATCGAGTGCGCCGTGCTGCAAGGACGCGGCACCGACGCGCCGCGGGTGTCGCACGTCGGGGAGATCTCGGTCACGACGGAGGGTGGCCACGAGTTCTACGACTTCGAGGCGAAGTACCTCGACGACGGGGCAGTGCTGTCCTGCCCGGCCAACGTGCCCGAGTCGGTGTCCGCCGAGGTGCAGCGGCTCGCGGGGGCGGCGTTCGAGGCGCTCGGCTGTGAGGGCCTGGCACGAGTGGACTGCTTCTACACCGACACCGGCGACGTGGTCATCAACGAGATCAACACGATGCCGGGGTTCACGCCGCACTCGATGTACCCCCAGATGTGGGAGGCGACCGGGCTGCCCTACCCGCAGCTCATCGACGAGCTCATCCAGCTGGCCCTGACCCGCCCCGTCGGCCTGCGCTAGACACGACAGGTGGTAGCGCGACAGTAGCTTGCCGCTCTCACCGGTCGACCATGCGCTGCATGGCCTCCGGGTAGCCGTCGCCTTGGACCTGGACGCTGGTCGACGCCCGGTCGAGCTCGGCCAGGTCCTCCTCTGTGAGCTCGAGGTCTGCCGCAGCGAGGTTCTCGTCGAGGCGCTCGAGGCGCCTGGTGCCGGGGATGGGCACGATCCACGGCTTCTGGGCGAGCAGCCAAGCCAGGGCAACCTGGCCGACAGTGGCGCCCTTGCGCTGGGCCACGCCGGTGATGAGGTCGACCAGGGCGAGGTTCGCCTTCAGGGCCTCGCTCTCGAAGCGGGGCAGCGTGGCTCGGATGTCTCCCTCGCCGAACTGCGTGGCAGCGGTGACCTGTCCGGTCAGGAAGCCGCGTCCCAGTGGGCTGAAGGGCACGAACCCGATGCCCAGCTCCTCGAGGACGGGAAGGATCTCGTCCTCGGGCTCGCGCCAGAACAGCGAGTACTCGCTCTGCAACGCCGTGACCGGTTGGACGGCGTGCGCGCGGCGGATGGTGTTCGCGCCGGCCTCCGACATCCCGAAGTGGCGAACCTTGCCTGCGTCGATGAGCTCCTTGACGGTGCCGGCGACCTCTTCGATGGGGACGTCAGGGTCCACGCGGTGCTGGTAGAGCAGGTCGATGGTCTCGGTGCGCAGGCGGCGCAACGAACCGTCCACGGCGGCACGGATGTGCTCCGGTCGGCTGTTGACGCCCGTCTGGTTGCCGTCCTCGTCGAAGCCGAACCCGAACTTGGTGGCGATGATCACCTGGTCGCGGACGGGCTCCAGCGCTTCACCGACGAGCTCCTCGTTGTGGAAGGGGCCGTAGACCTCGGCCGTGTCGAACAGCGTCACGCCGCGGTCGACAGCCGCCCGCAGGAACGTGATCATCTCGTCTCGGGGCGGTGGTGGCCCGAAGGACTGGCTCATGCCCATGCAGCCCAAGCCGAGCGGTGACACGGACAGCCCTGACTGACCGAGGGTGCGTGCGTCCATGGTTTTCTCCTTGCTCGTTGTCGTGGGGAACGTTGTCGTGGCGAAAGCTCTGTCGCGCGTCGCGAAGGGACACCGTCGAGGGAATTTCAAGCATCCGTCGAAGCGCCGGTGGTTGTCACCTTCCAAGGAAACGGCCGGGTGAGACTCTTAGCCATGCTGCCCACGTATTGGCCAACTGACGCCCCGCCGATCCTGCGGCAGAACAACGCCGAAACGTCGGATGTCTGGCTGGCCCACAGCCAGGTATCCGACGCGGCCGCACTCTGGGCGATCGCAGTCCGAGCAATCCACGACTCGGAGCGCCGGCCCGGCGAGCCACTTCCGGGGATGTCGGCCACGAGGGTCGGGTGCAGGATGGCAGGGTGAAGCTCACGCTCGACCTGCATGACATCTACAACCGCAGCGCGGACATCGACCGCGCCCTGCGGGCCATCATGGACGAGGCAGTGGCGAAGAAGGCTCCCCTGGTTGAGATCATTCCCGGCAAGGGATCGGGGGCGCTGAGGAAGCGGGTGCTGCGCTTCCTCGACCAGAGGGAGAACCGCGCTCTCTATCACCGCGTCGAGAAGGACGTGGACAACCACGGCCGCGTCCTCGTCCACTTCAGGTGGAAGGGTCCGTCCCGACGTCGGTGACCTCGCCGGCCCCTGACATCGGGGCCGCAGGTGCGAGGAAGTCGGCGGGGGAGTCAGGCAGCAGGGGAGTCACGGTGTCGGCGGCGACGGCCGGCGACCCAGCGAGTGACCTCGAAGCCGGCCGCCACCACGGCCGTGGAGAGCGTCAGAGCGGCGAGGGCGAGATCCCACGTGCTCTGGTCGCGAAGTCGCGTGCCTGTGACGACCACTGGAAAACCGTCAGTCGTCCTTCTTCAGGCTCGGATACTTCTTCTCGACTGCCGTCCGAACCTTCTTCTGCTCGGCCTCGGACCCATGCTGAGCCACCCTGGCCAAGGCGTTCCGAGCGTGCTCGATGTCAGGAATCGGGTACTTCTCCTCCTCGGGCAACGCGAACGACGACTTCTTCAGCTTGTCGCGGTTCTTGCTGTTGCTGAGATCCTTCGACATGTCGGTCTCCTTCGTGAGGGTCTGGTGGCGTCCTACCCACTGGGGCCTACCCACTGGGTCCCACCACGCTGGTCATACCCACTGGGTGGATCGCCCAATCCCCACCCCTACCGTAAGCCGACCGTGCCATCCCGGTCCTGGCTGGAGCGACACGAAGATCAGGAGTGCCAGCGCACCGGGGTCGCCCGGAACGATGGCGGTCCTGGCGTGCGATGCACCGTGACACGAACCCGGATGGGGGTGGCCCCGGGCCTGAAGGCGGTGTGCTGGTCATAGTCGGCTCGACGCACCGGGTCCCCGAGAATCTCGTAGGCGTCGAGGACGTTCTGGACGGTCGTGTCTCCCGGTGGTGCGTCGGGGGTGCGCGTGTCCGGGTGGCTGGCCCGCAGCTGAGACAGGTACGCGTGCCGGATCTGCTGTTGAGTCGCCTCTCTGGCCACATCCAGCACGACGTACGGGTCGTTCTGGTCAGCAGTCATGGCCGCTCGAGTACCTCCTGCCGCTGCGATGTGATGGGCCTCGCCTGGGCCGCGAACGGATACGCCTTCACGGCGTGGGCGCCGCGCACGATGCGTCGGGCACTGTCGCGCGAACGCGACCCAGGCGAGAGCCTTGACTGCGGTGATGTCTGTGTTCGGCGGGGGCCCACCTCCGTTCCTTCTACTGTGGCGTGCTGGTGTGACGTCCGTGCTGCTGGAGCAGCGGGGGCGAGCGTTGACGGCTCCGGTCATCGGGCGCAGGACCTGGTGACCGAGGCGCCCTTGCTCGGGAGTGACGGCGCCGAGGGCGCGGGGACGAGCGGCCTCCGGCTGCCGACGATGACGCCGGTGGGTCGGCCGGTGGCGGTCGGCCGGCCCATTCCTCGGCGACGATTGCGTCGAACTCCGCCCGCAGCAGGTCCTCGTCTGCGAAGACGAGGTCGAGGAACTCGTCCTCCGCAGCGGCAGGTGCGCCCTCGAGCTGAAGCGTGGGGTCCGAGGCCATGCTCCTCACCACCGGGTCAGGCGCTGATGGCGTGCTGGTCCTCGCGCTTGCCGCTGATCTCGACCTTGCGTGGCTTGGCCTGCTCGGCGACCGGGATCGTCAGTGCGAGCACCCCTTCGTGGTAGCTGGCCTCGATGCGGTCGGTGTCGAGGTTGTCGCCGAGCACGAGCTGGCGGCTGAACACCCCGCGGGGACGTTCCGCGGCGAGGAGCTCAGCGTCGCTGGCGCGCGGCGGGCGTTCGGCCCTGACGGTGACCACGTTGCGTTCGACGTCGATGTCGATCGAGTCCTGGCTGATGCCGGGGAGGTCGAACTCGACGTGGAAGGTGTCGCCGTCGCGCCAGGCATCCATCAGCATCGCCGAGGGGCGGGCCGTGGTGCCGTTGGGGCCGAAGACCTGTTGGGTCAGTCGGTCCAGTTCGCGGAATGGGTCGGTGCGCATGAGCATCACATTCACCTCCGTGTATGCCGTTGATGGGGGGCAGCGGGCTGTGGTCCCGACTCAGAACCTATGGCCACTGCTATAGATTTTTTGTAGCACCGCCGGTCATACTGATGCAAGACCCAGTTGAGAAAAATCGAGAGGCGCTCTCATGGCGATGCCCGCTCCCGACGACGACCGCGGCGTGTACAGCATCTCCGTGGCCGCGGAGCTGGTCGGCATGGGCGCTCAGAACCTGCGCATGTACGAGTCCAAGGGACTGCTCCAACCCCAGCGCACCGACGGGGGCACCCGCAGGTACAGCACGAACGACCTGGACCGGCTGCGGCGGATCGGTGACCTGCTCGACGCCGGCCTGAACCTCGCAGGCATCGGCATGGTCCTGGACCTGGAGAGCGAGAACGTGCGCCTCCGGGCCGACCGCGACGACGACGCCTGACCTGGCGTCGGGTCAGATTGCTGTGGTGGCGCGCTTGGCGCGGAGTCTGGTGGTGACGAGGTACGCGGCACCTCCAAAGAGTCCGCCGAGCAGGATGCCTGCGCACACGTCGGTGAACCAGTGCGCTCCCAGGTAGATCAGGGCGAAGCCGATCACGACCTCGACAACGGCGAAGCCGATCACGGCCACCTTCCACAAGGCTCGCCTCCGCGGCACGAGCAGGAGCAGCACGATCAGCCCGGCGGTCAACAGTGCGGCGGCCGAGGATGGCATCGAGTATCCGTAGGTGGCCATCTCGGCATACCGCGGCCCGGGTCGAGGGCGCGCCAGCTGTGCCTTCAGCAGGATCGACGCGGCGGTTGCCGCAGGGACAGCGAGCGCTCCCGCGACCACGGTGTCGAGACGGCGGAGGACGAGGCACAGGACGACCACCAGAACGGCACAGACGGCGAAGGCGCGTCGGCTCGTCCCTATCGACATCAGGGCCTGACAGACCCAGTCGATCGACGGACTGCGGTGCGCCAACATCCAGTTGGCGATGGTCACGTCGATGCTCACGGCTGGCCATTATGCGTGACGACGACCTTGACCGCCCGCTCGGCGATGTACATCGGCGACGGCTGTCCACGCCGTTCTCGTGCCGAGGTCGAGGCAGGCGCGCCCTACTTGCAGGAGCGGCCGTTGGTCGGCAGGGCCCTGGCGGCGGGCCCAAAAGCGGGCAGCAGCAACGGTTCTGGCTTGTAGGCGTCGGGCACGAGGACCTCGATCGCGGGGTCCCGGCCGAACGTCGTGAACTTCACCCCGTCCGACAGCGGCTGGACGACCCAGAAGACGCCGTCGACGTCGAGGCACTCCTTGTCGGTGGGCCCCAGAGCAGGCCAGCCGCAGGTGGCGATGACCGCGGGGTCACCCCAGGCGGCGGCGCGGGGGGAGAGGGGAGACGTCGCAGTCAGGGCCCGGCCTGCGACGGACGTCGGCCAGCGGACCGTGGCGCACCCGTTGCCGGCCACGGAGGGCACGGCGACCTCCACACCTCGGGGCCACGCGGCATACAGCACAGCGCCGGCCGTCCCGAGGATCAGGAGGCCGGCGGCTGCGAGGACCGCGCGCCGACGCGCGGCGCGAGCCACGCTCAGACGTGGACGACGGTGCAGGTCAGGGTGCGGGTGATGCCCGGCACGTCCTGGATCTTGGCGATGACGAGCTTGCCCAGCTCGTCGACGGTGTTGGCCTCGACGCGGGCGATCACGTCGTACGGCCCGGTCACGTCTTCAGCCATGACCACACCGGCAATGCCGGCAATGGCCTCGGCGACGGACGCCGCCTTGCCGACTTCGGTCTGGATCAGGATGTAGGCCTGGACCACCACGAGACACCTCACACTTCGGTTGGGAACAGCGGTTACGGGCTGAGACTGTCCTGGAGAACTCACGGAGCACCGACTGCGATGCCGCGAGAGAACCGCACGGCCGGGGCGCACCTCGGCCACGCCAGACGCTACCGTGCCCGTGTCCCGCCCGTCTCCCCCGGGCCGTCACGAGGAGGTCAAGTCATGGTCACGGCCCCGCTGACGCTGGCGGAGGTGTCCGAGTCGGACCTGCTGCGGCGCATCTTCCCCTTCTTCGAGGCGGGTCCGTCCCTCGCTGTCGGCCCGGGCGACGACGCCGCGGTGCTGCGTACCGGCGCGACCACCGTGGCAACGACGGACTCGATGATCCGCGGACGCGACTGGCTCGACGAGTGGTCGACGCCGGCGGACGTCGCGACCAAGGTGCTCACCCAGAACCTCGCCGACGTGGCGGCCATGGGCGCGCGCTCCACGGCGGTCCTGGTGTCGCTCGTCGCAGACCCGGCGACGTCCCTGGACTGGGCTGTGGAGTTCGCCCGCACCCTGGGCGCGGAGGCTGCGTCAGTGGGAGTGGTGGTCGCCGGGGGCGACCTGTCGTCGGCGCCCGACGGCGTGCTGCTGGTGTCGGTGACTGCCCTCGGAGACCTCGGCCATCGTCAACCTGTCCTGCGCTCCGGTGCCCGTCCCGGCGACGTCCTCGCCGTGGGTGGGTCGCTCGGTCGTTCGGCCGCCGGACTGGCCCTGCTGCACGACGGAACCGACCCGCGGACACCGCCGCCCGGCATACGCGCGGAGTGTGTGCACCACCACCTGCGTCCCCGGGCGCCGCTGGCCGAAGGGCCCCGGGCGGCCGACTCCGGCGCGAGCTCGATGATCGACCTGTCAGACGGGCTGCTGCGCGACGGTCACCGGATCGCCGAGGCCAGTGGGGTGCGCCTGGACCTCCACGGCGAGGGCCTGGCCCCGTTCGTGGCGTCATTGGCGCAGGCGGTGGGGGACAGGGCGCTCGACTGCATCCTCGCCGGCGGCGAGGAGCACAGCCTGCTCGCGACGTTCCCGGGCGACCTGCCGGAGGGTTGGCGCCCCATCGGCACCGTCGTGGAGGGCAGTGGGGTCGCCCTCGACGGGGTCGTGCAGCAGCCACGCGGCTGGGACCACTTCCTCCCGCCTGAGGCATCAGAGGACGGGGCATGAAAGAAGCCGACCTCCCGGTGGGGAGATCGGCTCGTTTCGGTATGCCGCAGGGCTGGGTCAGCGCTTGACCTTGCCGGCCTTGAGGCACGAGGTGCAGACGTTGAGACGCTTCGGGGTCACGCCCGCGTCGCCCACCAGAGCCTTGACGCGCTGGATGTTCGGGTTCCAGCGACGCTTGGTGCGGCGGTGCGAGTGCGAGATGTTGTGACCGAAGCCCGGTCCCTTGCCGCAGACATCGCAGTTGGCAGCCACGGGTGTTCTCCTGAAATCGATTGGTACAAGAAAAGGGGGCGTCCCCGGTGTCTCCTCGCGCGGGCACAGGCCAGCGACGCAGAGTCCATGGGAACCGGTCAAGAGTAGCCGAGGTGTGGTGCAACGGCCAAAACGGGGCCGGTGACGCCGTCTGCGACTAGCCTGCCAGCGTGCTCGAAGCCCTCAGTGCCGTGGACGCGAGGCGATGGGCTGTGCTCACCCGAGCCGCGTTCGCCGCGCGACGGGCCGAGATCGACGCGCTCAACGTCTTCCCCGTCCCCGACGGTGACACCGGCACCAACCTCTACCTCAGCCTCGACGCGGCGCTGGACGCCGTCCGCACCGAGCACGAGAAGGCGGGCCTGCTCGGGGCCGCCTCCCTCGAGCAGGAGTGCACCGCGATGGCGAGGTCCCTGCTGCTGACCGCCCGGGGCAACTCCGGGGTCATCCTCAGCCAGCTGGTGCGCGGTTTCGCCGAGGCGATCGCCGCCAGTGGTCAGGACTTCGCCGATGCCGCAACCATCGCCGATGGCCTCGAGCGCGCCAGCGAGCGGGCCTACGCGAGTGTGACAAGACCCGCCGAGGGGACCATCCTCACCGTGGCGCGCGCGGCGGCGACGGCCGGAGCGGCCGCAGTCGACCGAGGGCTGGCCGCCGTGGCGGAGGACGCCCTCGACGCCGCCACCGAGGCGCTGAAGGACACCACGGCCCAGCTGCCCGCGCTCGAGCGGGCCGGCGTCGTCGATGCCGGTGCCGCGGGCTACCTCCTGCTTCTGGAGGCGCTCGCGCGAGTGGTGCACCAGGACGGCACACACGTGGGCGAGCGGATGGAGGTCTTCGCCGACGACTCCATGCGCCGCCGTGACGACTGGAGCCAGGCCGGTGGGGTCGTCGCCCCGATGGGCGCCACCGGCGGCTCGCCCACCGGTGAGGGAGACCTCGTCATGGGCGGACCGGCATACGAGGTCATGTACCTGTTGCGCGACAGCGACGACGAGCGGGTGGGGGTGCTGCGCGACACGTTGGACGCTCTCGGCGACTCCCTGCTGGTCGTGGGCGGCCCGGACCTGTGGAACGTCCACGTGCATGTCGACGACGTCGGTGCCGCGGTGGAGGCGGGGATCGACGCCGGACGCCCCTACCGCGTGCGAGTGACCCATTTTGCTCAGGGTGGTGGCGCCGACCAGGCCGGCCGCAGCAAGCCTGCGGCCAGCGTGTCCGTGGTCGCGTGCGCGGCAGGGCCGGGGCTGGCGCAGGTGCTCGCCGAGGCGGGCGCCCAGGTCGTGGAGAGCGGCCCCGGACGACGCGCGTCGGCAGGTCAGCTCCTCGACGCCGCTCGCGCCGCGCACGCGCTCGAGGTGATCGTGCTCCCCAACGACGGTGACACCGTGATGGCAGCCGAGGCTGCGGCGAGTGCGGCCGAGCAGGAGGGGATCGCCCTGCACGTGGTGCGCTCGCGGACCGCGGTCCAGGGTCTTGCGGCGCTGGCGGTGTTCGACCCCACGGCGAGTGGCTCCCGCAACGCGTCGCAGATGAGCCACGCGGCGGCCGCGACCCGCCATGGCGCTGTCGCGATCGCCAGCAGGCAGGCCCTGACGAGCGCCGGACCCTGCGAGCCCGGCGACGTCCTGGGCGCCGTCGCGGGAGACGTCGTGATCGTGGGCGCCGACCTGGAGGAGGTCGCCATCGACGTCGTCGGGCGGCTGCTCAGCAGTGGTGGCGAGATGGTCACGGTGATCGGCGGTGCCGACGCGCCACCAGGGCTCGTGGAGTCCCTGGGGGCCCGGATCGAGGCAGGGCACCGCGACGTCGAGGTCAGCCTGATCGAGGGCGGCCAGCCGCACTACCCCCTGCTGCTCGGAGTCGAGTAGGCGTGGTCGGCGCGATCACCCCGTCCACGAAGCTCTCCCAGCTCGTCTCCACGGCGGCGCCCAAGCTGGCGAACCACCGGGGGATCAGGCTCGTGGGGGACCTGCTGGAGTTCTGGCCCCGGCGCTACCTCGAACACACCGCTGACCTCGGCACGCTGCACGTCGGGATGTACGTCGTGGCTGTGGCGACGGTCAAGGCCGCCGCCACGCGGCCGATGAAGAACCGCCGCGGGGAGATGCTCACCGTCACGATCACCGACGGCGCGCACGAGGTGGACCTCGTGTTCTTCAAGGCGTGGGGACACCGTGATGCGCTGGTGCCGGGCACCACCGCCCTGTTCGCCGGCACGGTGGGGATGTACCGCGGACGCTGGCAGCTGGCCCACCCGGCATACCAGGTCATGCACGGCGGGCTGGGCGAGGCGGCCACGGACCGTGGCCCGATCCCGGTCTACCTCCAGGTGAAGGGCATGCAGAACTGGGCCGTCGCCGAGTGCGTGCGGCTGACCCTCGACCAGCTCGACGACCTGCCCGACCCGGTGCCGGCCGAGCTCCTCCGGCGGCGCGGACTGCCCGGTCGGCTGGAGGCGCTGCGGGGCATCCACGTCCCGGCCGAGATGGCGCAGGTCCACCTCGCGCGTCGGCGGATGCGGTACGAGGAGGCTCTCGTCCTGCAGACCCTGCTGGCCCAGCGCCGCGCCGAGAGCGCGCGCCAGCACACCGCGATCGCACGGACCCCCGGTCCGGGTGGGTTGCTCGACGCCTTCGACGCCCGGCTGCCCTTCGAGCTGACGGCGGGCCAGCGCGAGATCGGGGCGACCCTGGCCCGCGAGATGTCGGCCGACACCCCCATGAACCGGCTGGTGCAGGGCGAGGTCGGCTCGGGCAAGACCGTCATCGCGCTGCGTGCCATGCTGGCGGCCGTCGACGCGGGCGGCCAGGCTGCGTTGCTGGCTCCCACGGAAGTCCTTGCCGCACAACACCATCGGTCGATCACGGCGATGCTGGGTGACCTCGCCGAGCGCGGCATGCTCGGGGGCAGCGAGGTCGGCACCCAGGTGGCACTGCTCACCGGCAGCCAGTCGACGGCCGCCCGGAGGAAGACGCTGCTCGACCTGGCCAGTGGCGAGGCGGGGATTGTCATCGGCACGCACGCCCTGATCCAGGAGCACGTCCAGTTCTTCGACCTCGCGCTGGTCGTCGTGGACGAGCAGCACCGGTTCGGCGTCGAGCAGCGCGATGCCATGCGGGACAAGGCGAAGCACCCGCCGCACGTGCTCGTGATGACGGCCACGCCGATCCCGCGCACGGTGGCGATGACGGTCTTCGGCGACATGGAGACGTCGACGCTGACCGAGCTGCCGCGCGGGCGCGCACCCATCACCACCCACGTCGTCCCGACGGACAACCCGCGCTGGGTCGAGCGCACCTGGGAGCGCATCGCCGAGGAGGTCCGGACCGGCCGTCAGGCGTATGTCGTGTGTCCCAGGATCGTGGACACCGCCGAGTCCGAGGACTCCAGGGCTGGCGTCTCGGACGAGGAGGTCCCGGACGCGCCTGTCACGGGCGACGACGGCGAGCTCGACGATGGGGAGGCGGCGGAGCCGGTGGCGCCGCGTGCGTGGGCCAGTGTCCTGGCCGTGGTCGAGCAGCTCCGGTCCGACCCCGCTCTGGACGGCATCACCATCGACGTCCTGCATGGCCGGATGACTCCCGAGGACAAGGACGCCGCGATGGCGCGCTTCACCCGCGGCGAGACCGGCATCCTCGTCTCGACCACCGTCATCGAGGTCGGCGTCGACGTGGCCAACGCGACGGTGATGGTCGTGATGGACGCGGACCGGTTCGGGGTCTCCCAGCTGCACCAGCTCCGCGGGCGGGTGGGTCGTGGTGGTCACCCCGGGCTGTGCCTGCTCATGACGGGTGCCGAGGCCGACGGGGGAGCGCGAGAGCGGTTGGAGGCCGTGGCTGCCACCAGCGACGGCTTCGCCCTGGCCCAGCTCGACCTCGAGCTGCGTGGCACCGGCGACGTCCTCAGCGGGCGACAGAGCGGCGGCGGCCGGTCGACCCGGGGGATGGGCAGGGGCAGCTTCCGCTTCCTGTCCCTGGTGCGCGACGAGGAGCTCATCGTGCAGGCCCGCGAGGACGCGGCCGAGCTGGTGGCGGCCGATCCCGGCTTCGCGGCCCACCCCGAGCTCGCGGCGGCAGTGGCCGAGCGCCTCGACGCGGAGCAGGCAGCCTTCCTCGAGCGAGGTTGACCGGAAATGCGGCGGCGCCGGGACGAGGCTGCGGCCTAGTCTCGGAGCGTGCTGCTCTCCCATGACGACGACGGTTCCGGTCCCGCCGTCCTGCTGCTCCACGCCGGAGTCGCCGACCGGCGCATGTGGGACCCCCTCGTCCCCGGGCTGAGCCACATGTTCCGGGTGATCCGCCCCGACCTGCGAGGGTTCGGAGACTCCGCTCAACCGGGTGAGCAGTATGCCGATGCCGACGACCTCGACGCCCTTCTCGACTCGCTGGGGGTGGGTAGCGCGGCCGTCGTCGGCTCCTCCTACGGAGGCCGCGTGGCCATGGAGCTCGCGACGGCCCACCCCGCGCGCGTGTCGTCCCTCGTCCTGCTGGGCCCCGGCTACCGCGGACTGCAGCCCTCGGAGGAGGACGCGCCCGCCCTGGAGGCCTATGGCGACGCGGAGGAGCGCCTCCTCGAGGCGGGAGACCTCGCGGGAGCGGTCGCCCTGACCGTGGACACCTGGGTGGGACCGGAGGCCGGGCCCGAGGTCCGCGAGCTCGTTGCGACGATGCAGCGGCGTGCCTACGAGGTCCAGCTGGCGGCCGACGCCCAGGACCCGCCTCCCTCGACGCGTCGGGTCGAGGTCGACCCGACGGCGCTTGCGGTCGACACGCTCGTCGTCTCCGGCGCGCACGACCTCGGCCACTTCCGTGCCATCGCCGCCCACCTCGCCACGCAGATCCCGGGGGCGGACCACGTCGAGCTCGACTGGGCCGGCCACCTGCCGTCCCTCGAGCGACCCGACGCCGTGCTGGCCCTGCTGCTCGACGTGCTGCGCGACGACCCCACCGTGCACGCGCCCTGAGTCGCGGACCCTGAGCCGCTAACCCTGAGCCGCGACCGTGAGCCGCGACCCTGAGATCGGCGTCGCTGCTACGTTGCCGCCGTGACGCGGATCATCAGCGGGCGAGCCGGAAGCATGCGGCTGGCGACCCCGGCAGGCTCGGGCACCCGGCCCACCAGCGACCGGGTCCGGGAGGCGCTCTTCTCGCGCCTCGAGCACCTCGAGGTGTTGATCGGTGCGCGGGTCGTCGACCTGTATGCCGGGTCGGGCGCCCTCGGTCTCGAAGCCGCAAGCCGGGGCGCGTCCACGGTGCTGCTCGTGGAGTCCGACAAGGCCGCAGCGAAGGTGACCAAACAGAACGCGGGAGCACTCGGCATACCCGGGATCACGGTGCGGCACGCCACGGTGCAGCGCGTCCTGTCCGTGGGGCCGCCGGAGCCGCAGACGCTGGTCTTCCTGGACCCGCCGTACGAGCTCGGCGAGGACGCCCTGGCCGCAGACCTCGGGGCGCTCGTCGACCAGCAGTGGCTGGACCCCGAGGCGCTCGTGGTCGTCGAGCGGTCCTCGCGCTCACCGGAACCGGCCTGGCCGCAGGAGCTCGAGCTCGAGGGCGAGAGGCGCTACGGCGAGACCAAGATCTGGTTCGCGGGGCCGCGCACCCCCGACGTGGTCGCCTGACGCGCCGGAGCCCGACCGCGAGGCGGTCGGGCTCCGGCTGGCGTCGGTCGGTCAGACCGCGGGCGCCGCGGGCAGCAGGCTGAACTGCACGCCCCCGGTCTCGTCCACCGCGGCGTCGAGGACCTGGTCGCCGAGGGCCACGGCGGCCGTCTCGTCGAGGTAGACCTTGGCGCCGTCCTGCTCGACGACGGCGTCGCCGGGCTGCGCCTGCTCGGCAGTGGTCACGGTCAGGCCGCCGGAGTCGGCGCCCTCCTGGCTGAAGCGCAGACCCGCGTCCTCGGTGCTGAGGTTCTGGTCGACGATGGTCTTGACGATCGTGCTGGCGTTCTCGGTCAGGGTGAGCATGGGGCTCTCCGTTCTTCCGATTGGATCAGGCGATGGAGGTCAGGACCCCTCCACCGTGTCGCACCCGTGGGCGGACTTCAAACCGGGCGTCCGCTGGGTGGGACGAGGTCTCGGCACACCCCCGAGATGTGGCATCGCCGCAGGTGAGAGAGGGTGTGGGCATGACGGACTACGAGATTCCTCGGCCCACCGACGGCGACGTCGTCGACCTGATCCTCGACGACCACCGACTCTTTGAGGCACTCCTGCGCGACCTGCGTGACGCCACGGCGGACCGCGAGGCGGCCCGCGCGGCCCTGTCGGCCGTGCTCATCGCCCACGGCGAGGCGGAGGAGTCGAAGGTCTACTCGACCTTGCGGCGCAAGGACGCCATCACGCCCCACGAGGCCGAGCACGGCGAGGAGGAGCACGCGGAGGGGAACGAGGCCCTGCTCGCGCTCCTGGAGTGCAAGGGGACCGACACGCAGAAGTTCGACGACGCCGTCGAGGACCTCGCCACCGCCCTGAACCACCACATCGGCGAGGAGGAGCAGACCATCCTCAACCCGGCCCGCACGGAGGTGTCCGAGGAGGTGCGCCAGGACCTCGGGGCGCAGTGGGCGACCGAGCGCAACCGCCTGCTCGACGCGGGGGTCGGCAGCCTGACCTCGGTGCGCAAGGTCGTCGCCCGCGCACATCGGGAAGGGCTCCTGCCTGCCGACGACGAGGAAGGCGACAAGGAGGACGGCGACAAGGAGGACAAGGGGTAGCCCGCGGCGCTGCTAGCGTGCCCGTGTGACCAGTGCTGAGACGATGCGGGGGACCCGACGGTGTGTCTGCCCCGGCTCCTACGACCCCGTCACCCTCGGCCACGCCGACGTCATCCGGCGGGCCGCCTCGCTCTATGACGAGGTCGTCGTGGCGGTGCTGCACAACCCGGCCAAGCGGGGGACCTTCAGCCCGCAGGAGCGGCGTGACCTGATCCTCGAGGGGTGCGCCGACCTCGACAACGTCCGGGTGGAGCTGTTCGCCGACCGGCTGCTCGTCGACGTGTGTCGTGAGGTGGACGCGACGGCGATCGTCAAGGGACTGCGGGGCGGCACCGACTTCGCCTACGAGCTGCCCATGGCCCTGATGAACCGGCACCTCGCCGGCATCGAGACCGTCTTCCTGCCGGGCGACCCGAGCCTCGAACACATCTCGAGCTCGCTGGTCAAGGAGGTCGCGCGGTACGGCGGCGACGTCTCCGGACTGGTCAGCGACCGCGTCCGCGACGCCTTGCTGGCCCACCTGCGGGAGCAGTGACCTGACCTCGGGATCCCCACGGCCGGAACGCTTCCGGCCCGACATCGAGGGGTTGCGCGCCGTCGCCGTCCTGCTGGTGATGGCCTACCACGCGGGCCTTCCCCTGCCGAACGGCTTCCTCGGTGTCGACGTCTTCTTCGTCATCTCGGGCTTCCTCATCACGGGCCTGCTGGTCCGCGAGCTCGTCACGACCGGCACGGTCGACTGGGCGCGGTTCGTGGGTCGGCGGATCCGGCGCCTGCTGCCGGCGGCGATCCTCGTCCTGGTCGTCACGGCCCTCGTGGCGTGGGTCGTCGTCCCCGGCCTGCGTCGCCGCGAGATCGGCACCGACATCGCAGGCGCCGCGCTGTACGTCGTCAACTGGGTGTTCGCGCACCGCGCCGTCGACTACCTCGCCTCCGACAGCATCCCCTCGCCCGTCCAGCACTTCTGGTCGCTCGCGGTCGAGGAGCAGTTCTACGTCATCTGGCCGCTTGCCCTGATCGCGCTCGCACTCGTCCTGAGGCGGCTCGGACGCATGCCCACCACCGGCGCCGTGGGCGCCCTCCTGGCCGCCATCGCCCTGCCCTCCCTCGGGTATGCCGTGTGGCTGGGGGCCGTCGACCCCGCGCGGGCCTACTTCGTCACCACCACCCGGGCCTGGGAGCTGGGCGTCGGTGCGGCGCTCGCCGTCTGGTGCGCGGGCAGGCAGGCGCCGACCCGGCATACCGGGCTGGGGTCGGTCGCCGCGGGTGCGCCGGCTGGTGGGGGACGGGTCGCGGCGGTGGTGGGATGGGTCGGGCTGGCTGCGGTCCTGGCCGCCGCGTGCTGGCTGCCCGCCGGCGCGGTCACCCCCGGTCCCTGGACGCTCGCGCCGACGCTGGGTGCCGCCGCCGTGCTCTACGCCGGCTGGGCGGGCGCTCCCTCCGGTCCGGTCCGGCTCCTGGGAACCGCGCCGATGGTCTGGGTCGGCGGGCTGTCCTACTCGCTGTACCTCTGGCACTGGCCGGCGCTGGTGTTGGGCCGGTGGGCGTTCGGCGGGCTCGGCCCGGTGCAGCGGACCGGGGTCGTCGCCCTGGCCGTGGTGCTCGCCTGGCTGAGCCACCGGTTCCTGGAGAGCCCGATCCACCACAGCCGGGCGCTGGCGGCACGCACGCGCCCGGTGCTGGCCCTGGGCCTGGCCCTGTCGCTGGTCGGTGCCCTGGCGGCGGTCCCGCTCACCCAGGCATCGTCCCCGTTCCGGACCACGCCGCTGGCGGGTCCCCGGCCGGCCATCGACACCCTCGGGGCGGCCACCCTGACGTCGCCGCCGAGCACGGACCCGAGGACCTACGCGGTCGACGACTGGGGGTGGCTCACCCCGGACCCGCAGCTCGCCGGGCAGGACCGTCCCAAGGCCGACGTCGACCGCTGCCAGGTGGACAGGCTCGCCGAGGAGCCGGTGGCCTGCGAGTTCGGGGTGCCGGGCGGGACAACGACGGTGGCCCTGGTCGGGGACTCCAAGGCGATGCAGTGGTTGCCGGCACTGGAACGGCTCGCCCCGCAGCGCGGCTGGCGGATCGTGACGTACGGCAAGTCGGCGTGCGCCTTCGCCTCGGGCAACGCCCAGAGCGCCGGCCGGCCCTATCCAGCGTGCGACGAGTGGAACCGCCGGGTCCTGGCACGACTGCGCGCGGCACCGCCCGACCTGCTGCTGACCTCCGGGTACGCCTCGACGGCCTGGGACGGCTCCCGCGCCACCAGTGCAGCGCTGGTGGCCGGCCTCTCAGACCGGTGGTCGCAGCTGCGTGGGTCCGGCGTCCCCGTCGTCGTGCTCGGGGACAGCCCGGTGTCGCCCAACGACCTGGACGTCTGCGCGGCCCGCCACCCGCACCAGCTGAGCCGGTGCGCGTTCGGCCGCGACGCCGCCGTCGCCGGAAGTGGGCTGCCGGCCCAGCAGCGGGCCGCCACCGCCTCCGGGACCCCGCTCATCGACCTCACCCCGTGGATCTGCCCGGTGGAGCGCTGCCCCGTCGCCATCGGGAACGTCGCCATCCACCGGGCGGGAGACCACCTGACGGCGACCTACGTCCGCACCCTGGCCCCGGTCCTGGGAGCCGCACTGGACCGGGTGGCCCGCAGCGGACCGGCCTCCTGAGGGTGCCGGTCCGGACGCCGGTCCGGGTCCAAGCGGCCAGCCGGCATACCCGCGGCACACCCGTGCATTTGGGGGACTGGGCCGTGCTCCGGTAATCTCGTGCGTCGGTCTTGTCCTCGCCCGAGGCGAAGTCCGAGTCACTCGACGTCTGCTGGAGCCATGGAACACCTGAATCCCCGATCGCCGCTGGTCTTCGACACCACGGACCTCGGTCGGCGACCCGGTTCGATGGAACGCCTCCAGCGCACCATCGAGGCACCTGCCGACTTCGGCACGGACATCATCGCGGTCCCGCAGGGGGCACCGATCGAGCTGGAACTGCGGCTCGAGTCCGTCGTCGAGGGCGTGCTGGTCACCGGCTCGGCCCGCGCCACGGCGACCGGCGCCTGCGTGCGGTGCCTGGACCCCGTCAGCCACGAGGTTGAGGGGCACTTCCAGGAGCTGTTCGCCTACGCCGATCGCGCAGCCCACCACCGTGAGGTGGGAGCCAGCGACGACGAGACCGAGGAGCACACCCTCGAGGGCGACCTGTTCGACCTCGAACCCGTGCTCCTGGACACGGTGGTGCCCGCACTGCCGTTCCAGCCCGTGTGCCGCGACGACTGTCCGGGACTGTGCTCCGAGTGTGGAGCGCGCCTGGCGGACGACCCGGATCACCACCACGATGTGTTCGACCCCCGGTGGGCCGCGCTGAGCGCGCTGTCCGCCGAGAGCACCGACCTCCTGGGCAGCGCCCAGGGCGAAACCCGCAGCAACACCGAAGAGAAGAGGAACTGACGTGGCTGTCCCGAAGCGGAAGACGTCGCGCTCCAACACCCGTTCGCGTCGTGCGAACTGGAAGGCGACGGCGACCACGCTCACCACGTGCCCGCAGTGCAAGGCTGCGATGCAGCCGCACATCGCCTGCCCGTCCTGTGGCACCTACAAGGGCCGTCACTACACGCCGGCCGAGCGCACCGAGCACCAGGGCTGAGTCGCCCTGACCTGCGCGTGAGTCCCACTCCGTCCCCCACTCCGTCAGGCACGGGGGACAGCGCGACGCAGCGGCCCGTCGACGGCTTCGTCCAGCACCTCAGCGAGGTGGTGGGCAGCCCGGTCGACGAGTCGCTGCTCCTGCGTGCCCTCACGCACCGCTCGTACGCGTACGAGAACGGTGGCCTGCCCAACAACGAGCGCCTCGAGTTCCTCGGCGACTCGGTCCTCGGGCTCGTCGTCACCGACACGCTGTATGCCACGCACCCGGACCTGCCCGAGGGTCAGCTCGCCAAGCTGCGCGCCGCCGTCGTCAACATGCGGGCGCTGGCGGACGTCGCCCGCACGCTCGGCCTCGGCGACCACGTGATGCTCGGTCGCGGCGAGGAGAGCACCGGGGGACGCGACAAGGCCTCGATCCTCGCCGACACGATGGAGGCCGTCATCGGGACGGTCTATCTCTCCTGCGGCATGGTCGCCGCGGCGAACCTCGTGCACCACCTGCTCGACCCCCTGATGGCCGCCAGTGCCACCCTCGGCGCCGGCCTGGACTGGAAGACCAGCCTCCAGGAGCTGTCCGCGTCCACCACCCAGGGCGTCCCGGAGTACCGCGTCGAGGAGGAGGGCCCCGACCACGAGAAGACCTTCCACGCCGAGGCCGTCGTGGGCAACGAGGTCCTCGGCACCGGCACCGGACGGTCCAAGAAGGAAGCCGAGCAGCGTGCCGCCGAGCTCGCCTGGCGGGCCCTGAGCGCCCGGGCCGGCGAGGCCGTCATCGACGGAGACGCGGGTGCTGTGGCCCCAGATGTCACGGACGTCTCCGGCGTCGCGCAGGCCGACGAGGACGCGGTGGCGGGCTCGCCCTCCTAGGCGAGCACGCGGCATACCCATGCCTGAGCTGCCCGAGCTGTCGCATGCCTGAGCCGCGCGAGGCTTCGCATGCCTGAGCTGCCCGAGGTCGAAGTCGTGCGCCGCGGGTTGGCCGACCACGTCAGCGGTCGCACCATCGAACGCGCCGAGTTCCGCGGCCAGCGCGTCGCGCGACGCCACCTGCCCGGCCCGCTCGACCTCGCCGCCCGGCTCGAGGGGAACCACGTCGAAGAGGTCCGGCGGCGCGGCAAGTACCTGTGGCTGGTGCTCCGCTCGCCCGACGGCCACCAGCAGGGGCTCATCGCGCACCTGGGGATGAGCGGTCAGCTCCTCGTCGAACCCGCGGCGGCCGCCGAGGAGAAGCACCTGCACGCCCGCTTCACGTTCAGCGACGGCGACCCCGAGCTGCGGTTCGTCGACCAGCGGACGTTCGGCGGGATGGCCCTGGCCGAGCTGACGCCGGATGGCGTGCCCGAGCCGGTCGCCCACATCGCGCCCGACCCGCTCGAGGCGGCCTACGACCAGGTCGCGGTGGTGCGCCGGATGCGGACCCGCGACTCAGCCGTCAAGCGGGCGCTGCTCGACCAGTCCCTCGTCTCAGGGGTCGGGAACATCTATGCCGACGAGGCCCTGTGGCGGGCCCAGGTCCACGGTGAACGACTGTGCTCGTCGCTGACCAAGCCGGCGCTGTCGCGCATCCTGGACCACGCGCGGGAGGTGATGCTTGCGGCGCTGGGGGAGGGCGGGACGAGCTTCGACGCGCTCTACGTCAACGTCAACGGGGCGTCCGGCTACTTCGACAGATCACTGCACGCCTACGGCCAGGAGGGTCGGCCGTGCGACCGGTGCGGCACCCTCATCAGGCGCGAGGCGTTCATGAACCGTTCGTCGTTCTCCTGTCCCCGGTGCCAGCCCCGACCGCGACCCCGACCACGACCCAGCCCCCGGCCGCGTCGCGGCTGACAGGACGGGCCCCGCGGTTGTACAACTGAACCGAGAGGTGGTGCAGATGGATCACAGTGGTCCCGCTCGGGCGGTCATCTGGGTGCACGGTCGGGTGCAGGGCGTGGGGTTCCGCTGGTGGACCCGGGCGCGGGCGCTCGAGCTCGGCCTGGTCGGCCATGCCCGCAATGCAGGCGACGGCCGGGTCGAGGTGGTGGCCCAGGGCGACGAGGAGCGCATCCGTCAGCTGGTGGCCATGCTCGAGGAGCGACCCTCGCAGCACCTGCGGCCGGGGGAGGTCCACACCTGCGTGACGACCTGGGGTTCCCCGCGCGAAGGGCTCGCGGGCTTCGTCGAGAAGTGACCCCGGTGGCGGGTCTGCCGCAGGTGAGCGCACGACGACGCACGTGAGTCCACCGAAGCGGCATTGACCCTGCGGATTCCGGATGCCACCCTGAGAGATGCCCGGTTCGGGCGCCCGCAGCACGCGACCCCCGTCGTCTGCGGAGAAGGAGTCGACATGGCCAAGGCCCTGGTGGGCTATCGCGTGGCGTCCGACCCGCGACTGATGCTCGAGACCGTCGAGCTGCGCCGCCGCGTGCGCGACCTCGAGTTCCTCGTCGAACGGCTGCAACGTGACAACGACCAGCTGCGTGAGGATCTGAGACAGCCCGACGTCGTGGCGGCGGGCATGCCTACGATTGCCGGGTGAGCTCGCCCGCACAGACACCCGGTTCCGCGTCAGGACCCTGGTCCGGCGCGCCCGGTTCGCCCCGTTCGACCCCCGGTGATCTCGTGCGCCTCCGCGCGAGCATCGACAACATCGACGCTGCGCTGATCCACCTGCTGGCCGAGCGCTTCAAGTGCACCCAGCAGGTGGGCGAGCTCAAGGCCCGCGAGGGTATGCCGCCCGCTGACCCCGCGCGCGAAGAGGCCCAGATCGCGCGCCTGCGCGACCTCGCCGACCAGGCCGGGCTCGACCCGACGTTCGCCGAGAAGTTCCTCAACTTCGTGATCGCCGAGGTCATCCACCACCACGAGGCCATCGCCGGCTCCTGACGTCGGCTCCTCCCACACTTGTTGCGTCCTGGTGGTTAAGGACGGCCTCTGGGCAGGTCTCGTGACGACCCGCACGCAACAAGTCGCGACCTCCCTGGACTTGTTGCGTCCTGGTGGTCACGGAGGGTCCCTGTGCGGGTCTGGTGACGACCCGCCCGCAACAAGTCGGGGGAGGCACGGCCGGGAGGTCGAGTGTGGAGGACGTGCGGCATACCTCTGGCGTCACTCCTGTCCCACGATGCACAGGCAACGCAGGACCGCGGAAGGTGCCGGGAGCCCGCCGCTCCCGCGGGTAAGGTGGCCCCGATCCAGACGCCGCCCGCCATGAACCAGGAGCCGACCCGCTCGTGTACGTCAAGAGCCTGACCCTGAAGGGCTTCAAGTCCTTCGCCTCGGCGACCACGATGCGCCTCGAGCCCGGCATCACCTGCATCGTCGGGCCGAACGGCTCGGGCAAGTCGAACGTCGTCGACGCCCTCGCCTGGGTCATGGGCGAGCAGGGCGCCAAGAGCCTGCGCGGCGGCAAGATGGAGGACGTCATCTTCGCCGGGACGGCGGGACGTGCCCCCTTGGGTCGCGCCGAGGTGGCGCTCACGATCGACAACACCGACGGCGCGCTGCCGATCGACTACACCGAGGTCACGATCGCCCGGACGATGTTCCGCAACGGTGGCTCGGAGTACGCCATCAACGGCACGTCCTGTCGCCTGCTCGACGTCCAGGAGCTGCTGTCCGACTCCGGCATCGGTCGCGAGATGCACGTCATCGTCGGGCAGGGCCAGCTCGATGCCGTCCTGCGGGCGACCCCTGAGGAGCGGCGCGGCTTCATCGAGGAGGCCGCCGGGGTCCTCAAGCACCGCAAGCGCAAGGAGAAGGCGCTCCGCAAGCTCGAGTCCATGGAGGCCAACCTCACCCGGGTCAACGACCTGACCGGTGAGATCCGGCGTCAGCTCGGCCCCCTCGGCCGCCAGGCGGAGGCCGCCCGCAAGGCCGCCGTCATCCAGGCCGACGCCCGCGACGCGCGACTGCGGCTGCTCGCCGACGACCTCGTGCAGCTCACCTCCACGCTGGAGCAGGAGGTGGCCGACGAGACCGCCCTCATCGCCAAGCGCACCGAGGTCGAGGAGGGTCTGACCACCCTCCGGAGCCGGCTGGCCACCCTCGAGCAGCAGGCGCAGGACGCGGCGCCCGAGCTGGCCCGGGCGCAGGAGCGCTGGTTCGCACTCCAGCAGCTGCGCGACAAGCTCACCTCCACCGAGTCGCTCGCCGCCGAGCGCGTCCGGCTGCTCTCCCAGGACACCCAGGACGAGCAGACGTCGGGTCGCGATCCCGAGGAGCTGCGCGCGCAGGCCGTCGAGGCACGCAAGCAGGAGGAAGCCCTCCTCGCCGAGGTCCGTCAGGCCAGGACCGAGCTCGAGGACGCCGTCGCGGCGCGTGAGGCCGCAGAGCAGGCGTATGCCGCGGAGCAGCAGCGCCTCCAGCGCCTCGCCCGGGCCGCCGCCGACCGCCGCGAAGGGCTGGCCAAGCTGGCTGGTCAGGTGGGTGCGCGTCGCAGCAGGCTCGAGGCCGGGGAGGCCGAGATCGGCCGACTGCGGGGGGTCATCGAGCAGTCGCTGCAACGAGCTGCCGCCGCCGAGCAGGAGTTCCGCACCCTCGAGGCCTCCGTCGCGGTCGACGAGGAGGGCGAGGAGGGGCTCGACTCGGCCTACGAGCAGGCTGCCGCCGTCCTCGAGCAGGTCGAGGCCGAGGTCGAGCAGCATCGCGAGGCCGAGCGCCTCGCCGAGCGCGACCGCACCAGCGGCACGGCCCGCCTCGAGGCGCTCGAGCTGAGCCTGTCCCGCAAGGACGGCGCGGCCACCCTGCTGGCCGCCGCCGATGCCAGCCACGGAATCGTCGGCTCGGTCGCCTCGCTCCTCCAGGTCAAGGGCGGCCACGAGGCCGCCATCGCTGCAGCCCTGGGATGGGCGGGTGACGCGCTGGCCGTCGAGTCCGTCGACCACGCGGCGCGCGCCCTCAGCACCCTGCGCGCCGACGACGCGGGACGCGCGGCATTCCTCGTCGGCCAGACCGCCACCTCCAGCGACCCCTCGACCTGGCCCTCGCTGGACGGCACGGCGGTCTGGGCACGCGAGGTCGTGCAGGCTCCGGCCACCGTCCGCCCGGCCGTCGAGCAGCTCCTCGACCGGGTCGCCCTCGTGTCCGACCCCGTCCTGGCCGCCGCGCTGGTCGCCCGGGGCGAGGGCATCACCGCGGTGACCACCGACGGCGACGTGTTCGCGCCCGGGTTCGTCCGCGGTGGCAGCAGCCATGCGCCCAGCCTCATCGAGATCCAGTCCGCCGTCGACGAGACCCGCGACCGGGTGGCCGAGGCCACCCGCCGCGGGGAGCAGGCCCGGTTCGCGCTGACCGCGGCGCAGGAGCGGCACCGTGCGGCGAACGAGGAGGTCGAGGCCGCCCTCGAGCGGCTGCACGACTCCGACGCCAAGATGGCCGCCGTGGCCGAGCGCCTGGGGCAGCTCGGCGCCACGGTGCGCTCCGCGAAGGCCGAGGCCGAACGCACCGAACGCTCCATCGCCGACGCGACCGCCAGTCTCGAGAACGACCGCCGCGAGCTCGCCGAGCTGACCGAACGGCTCGACGAGGCCAGTGCCGAGCCGGCCGAGTCACAGGACCCGAGTACTGAGGAGCGTGACCGCCTCGAGCTCGAGGCCAGCCGTGCCCGCACCGGCGAGACCGAGCTCCGGCTGACCCTGCGTACCAGGGAAGAGCGAGCCCGGGCCCTCAAGGGCCGCGCCGACTCCCTCGAGGGGGCCGCGCGCAACGAGCTGGCCGCGCGTCAGCGGCTGGCGGCCCGACAGGAGCGCCGCAAGCGGGAGGTCACGGTGGCCGAAGCGGTCCGCCGCGGCGCGGCATACGCCTCCACGCTGATCGCGGAGGCGCTCGACACGGCGTCGCGCCAGCGGGCCACCGCCGAGCAGGAGCGCACCGAGCGCGACCAGGCGCTCAGCCAGGTGCGGCGGGAGGTCTCCGCCCTCCAGGACGACCTGCGCGAGCTCACCGACACCGTCCACCGCGACGAGGTCGCCCGCACGCAGCAGCGGCTGCGGATCGAGGCCATGCAGGCGAAGGCTGTCGAGGAGCTGGGGATCGACCCCGACGCCCTGATGGAGGAGTTCGGTCCCCACCAGCTCGTCCCCTTCGTGGCCGGACCCGACGACGACCCCGACACCATCCCGGAGCCGGCGCCCTACGTGCGCGAGGTCCAGGAGAAGCGGCTGCGCAAGGCCGACCGCGCGCTGGGCGCGCTCGGTCGGGTCAACCCGCTGGCGCTCGAGGAGTTCGCGGCGCTGGAGGAGCGCCACAAGTTCCTCACCGAGCAGCTCGAGGACCTCAAGAAGTCCAAGCGCGACCTGCTCGACATCGTCCGCGAGGTCGACGAGCGGGTCGAGCGCGTGCTCACCGAGGCGTTCCACGACACCGCGGCCCAGTTCGAGGGCGTCTTCAGCCGGCTGTTCCCCGGCGGCGAGGGCCGACTGACCCTCACCGACCCCGCCAACATGCTCACCACCGGGATCGAGGTCGAGGCGAGGCCCCCGGGCAAGAAGATCAAGCGGCTCTCGCTGCTGTCCGGCGGTGAGCGCTCGCTCGTGGCGGTCGCGCTGCTGGTGTCGATCTTCAAGGCGCGGCCCAGCCCGTTCTACATCATGGACGAGGTCGAGGCGGCGCTCGACGACGCCAACCTGGGTCGCCTGATCACCCTGTTCGAGGAGCTGCGCGACTCCAGCCAGCTCATCGTCATCACGCACCAGAAGCGCACCATGGAGGTCGCGGACGCGCTCTACGGTGTGTCGATGCGTGGTGACGGTGTGACCACTGTGGTGTCGCAGCGGATCCGCGACGTGGCGGCCCAGAGCGCCTGACCGCACCGTTGCTCGGAGCCCGGGCGCCACGAACGCGCAGGTCAGCGGGTATGCCGCCGTGCCCCACGTCACAGCGCCGGCTGCCCGCGGGCGGCGGGTCGATTTGAGCATTCCCGCTGCGAGGGGCACCCTTGAGGCATGACCGCCCTCATCATCGGAATGCTCATCTGCGTCGGACTGGCGGTCGCCGTGGTCGCCGTGGTCGCCATTCCCGCGCGTCGCGAGGGCCGGGAGCTCCTGACCCCCCAGGGGGAGGAGCTCATCGCCGTGGTCAAGGAGAAGACCGAGTCCACGCTGGAGAAGACCGGCGAGGCGATCACCTCCGCCAAGGACAAGGTCAGCGAGACCGTGACCAGCACGGTGAGCAGCCCGATGGGCAGCTCCGCCTCGAGCGAGGGCGTCGACGACGTCGGTCGCCACCGCGCCGTCTGACACCCCCACGCCCCGCGGCGTACCGCCGCGCACGCGGCATACCCCGTGGTCGTGGACTGCCCGCCGCGCCTGGCCCTTGGTCTGCCACCCATGCCCCGGTATCTGGAGCATCGCGGCCCGCAGTGACGCACTGAAGAGATGGACCGGACGGCCCCGACCGCGAGCAGCGGTCGGGGCCGTCCCGTTGCAATGAGAGGATGGCGCGCGTGATCGATCAGCTGTGGGAATGGGTTGTCATCGCCGTCGGGCTCGTCCTGGTCCTGGGCGGTGTGCTGCTGGGACTCGTCCGTGGGCGTGGGGGCCGCGGCAGGTCCGCGCCCGACCCGGCCCGCGCAAGCACGGGTTCCACGGACGTCCTGCCGGGAGTCGGTGACGACGCAGCGCCACCGCGGGACGCCCCGAAGCGCTCCATCGAGGACGCCGGCACGGTCGACACCCTGCCGGCCCCGCAGGAGGCCCTCCCATCGACGGAGGCCCCCGCCCTCGACCGTCCCGACGCGCCGGCCGGCCGTCTCCAGCGGCTCCGCGCCCGGCTGGCTCGCTCCAACACCGCCCTCGGGCACGGGCTCCTCACGCTGCTGTCCCGGGGCAGGCTCGACGAGGCCGCCTGGGAGGAGGTCGAGGACACCCTCATCGCCTCCGACCTCGGGGTCGAGGCCAGCACCGAGCTCGTCGAGACACTGCGCTCACGCGTCAAGATCGAGGGCACGACCGACGAGGCCACCGTCCGTGGCTGGCTCCGCGAGGACCTGCTCCGGCTGGTCGACCCGACCATGGACCGCACCGTCGTCAGCTCGCGGGTGGACGGTCGCCCCGCCGTGGTCCTGGTCGTCGGCGTCAACGGCACCGGCAAGACCACGACCGTCGGCAAGCTGGCCCGGGTGCTGGTCGCGGAGGACAAGGACGTCGTCCTCGGCGCCGCCGACACCTTCCGGGCCGCGGCCGCCGACCAGCTGGAGACGTGGGGCGCCCGGGTCGGGGTGCCGACCGTGCGCTCCGACCGGGACGGCGCCGACCCGGCCGCGGTGGCGTTCGACGCGGTGAAGGCGGGCGCTGAGCTGGAGGCGGACGTCGTGCTCATCGACACCGCCGGACGGCTGCACAACAAGGTCGGCCTGATGGACGAGCTCGGCAAGGTCAAGCGGGTGATCGAGAAGCAGAGTCCGATCGACGAGGTGCTGCTGGTCCTCGACGCCACCACCGGCCAGAACGGCCTGCGGCAGGCCGAGGTCTTCGCGCAGGTCGTGGATGTGACCGGCATCGTGCTCACCAAGCTCGACGGCACCGCCAAGGGCGGCATCGTGGTCTCGGTGCAGCGCAAGCTCGGCGTCCCGGTCAAACTCGTGGGTCTGGGGGAGGGCCCGGACGACCTCGCGCCCTTCGACCCGCAGGCCTTCGTCGACGCCCTCCTTGCGTGAGGAACCCCCTCCTTGCGTGAGGAACCGCTGAGCGGCGGCAACACGGGCCTGGTCGTCCGGGTGGGCGACACGGTCCGCCGGCAGGCCGGACACTGGACGCCTGCCGTGCACGCCCTCCTGGACCACCTCGCGGGCGCGGGGTTCGACGCGGCCCCGCGCGCCCGGGGGACCGACGCGCTGGGACGCGAGGTCGCGTCATACATCGAGGGTGTCGCAGGGACGCTGGGACCCGAGCCGCTGGCCCCCGAGTTCCAGACCGTCGCGGCGTGCCGTGCCATCGGGGCCTGGCTGCGGGCCTTCCACGACGCCCAGGCCGGCTTCGAACCCGACCCCTCGCTGCCGTGGCGGGTGGTGCCGGGCCGGACGCTGCGCTCGGGTGAGGTGGTGGTGCACCGCGACGTGGGCACCTACAACACGGTGCTGCGCGCTGACGGGTCGTTCGCCGTCATCGACTTCGACTTCGCGTCGCCGGGGAGCCCGGTCGAGGACATCGCCTACGTGCTGTGGTCGTGGACGCCCTTGTGGCACGACCCGGCGGCCGTGCGCCGAGAGCTGGGCGAGGTGACGATGGCGGACCGGCTGCACAAGTTCGCGGCGGTCCTCGACGGGTATGCCGCCGGTGCCGAGCTGCGGGCGCAGGTCCCGGACGCGGTGCTGGGGCGCATGGTCGAGCAGGCCAGGACCCTCGAAGAGCTTGCGGCGCAGGGGGATCCGGCGTTCGTGCGCATGGTGGCCGATGGCCACGCCGAGCGCCCGCTGCGCGACGCGGAGTGGTTCGCGTCGCGGCGGGGGCTCTTCGCCGCCGCCATCGCGTGACCAGTCCCGCCCACCCTGATGGCCTAGCCTGAGCGCGTGGAAACGGCGGTGCAGCGACTCGGTCGAGCGGGCAGGACGTGGCGAGTGGCCGCCGTCCTCGCGTTCGCCGTGCTGTTCTGCGCGGGATCGCTGGTGGGCGACGACGACTGGTGGCCGTTCGGCCCGTGGCGGATGTTCTCCACCTCCCAGGCCGCCACGGGATCCGTGTGGTCGACCGAGATCGAGGTCCAGACCGCGGACGCTCGAGGGCAGTGGGTGCCCGCGCCGCTCACCCCCGAGAACGTCGGCCTGAACCGTGCCGAGATCGAGGGCCGCATCCCCCAGATCGAGGCCGACCCCTCCCGGCTGGGCACCCTGGCGCGCAGCCACGCCGCGCTGCGCCCGCGGTCGGCGCAGTGGACCGCGCTGCGGGTCGTGCGGCGCCTCATCGTCGTGGTCGACCGCAAGCCGACCGGCGAGGTGCGCACCGAGGTGCTCGCCCACTGGGAGGCGCCGTGAGCAGCCGGCCGGGTGCCGGGACGGGCATCGCGCCAGGCCCGGTGGCGCGGTTGTCGCGGTGGCTGTTCGCCCCCATGCCGCTGGCGCGGGTGGCGGCGCTGAGGGTCCTCGTCTTCGCGTTCGTCATCGTCGACGTGGTCCTGCTGCACACCTCCGGCTGGTACCACGGCTTCGCGGACCCCGTCTGGTACGAGCCCCTCGTCATGGGCAAGGTCCTGCACCTGCCCGCCGCCTCGATCCCGCTGGTCGAGGCCCTCAAGTGGGGCTGCGTCGTCGCGTCCCTGGCCGCCATCACCGGCCGAGCGCCGCGGCTGCTCGGCTGGACGGTCGCGGTCGGGTGGGTCTGGTACCAGTACGTCGCCTTCTCCTACGGCAAGGTCGACCACGACCGGGCCGACTTCGTGGTGGCCCTCGCGCTGCTGCCCACGGTCGGGCTGGCGCACCTGTCCGACCAGCGGCGCAGCGAGGCCGCGGGCTTCGCGCTGCGCGCCGTCCAGCTGGCTGCCGTCGCCACCTACTTCCTGTCGTCCTGGGCCAAGATCCGGTTCGGCGGCTGGGAGTGGGTCAACTCGGCCACGATGGTGCGGGCGGTCGTGCGCCGTGGCACCCCGATGGCGCACTGGCTGCTCGAGATGCCGTGGACGCTGCACTGGTTCCAGTGGGTGCTGATGGGCGCCGAGCTCACCTCACCGGTGATCTTCCTGCTGTCCGAGCGGTGGCGTCGCCGGGTGGTGGGTGGCTGGTTCATCTTCCACACCATGACCTATGCCGCCATCACCATCGCCTTCTGGCCGCACCTGGTGATGATGCTCGCCTTCCTCCCGCTCGAGCGGTATGCAGCGTGGCTGCGTTCTCGTCGGTGGGTGCGGGTCGTGGAGAGGGTCGTGGAACAGAGGCGTTCGCGGGTTCCCGGGGAGTCGCCGGACCTGCCGGAGCGGGACTCGCCCGAGCGGGATCCTGTGCCGGCCTCGAGTCCCTGAAGCATCCGCGGACTGCGGATAGGGTCGCTGGGGTGAGCAGAGACGAGCACGTGTCCGCGTTCCTGTCGGCCGTCGACCTGTCGCTGGCGCTGGCGTCGAGACCCCAGGTACGCGAGGCCTGGGAGCGGGAGAGCGCCTGTGCCGGGATGACCGTGGGAGGCCTGACGCACCACCTGCTCAGCCAGGTCGGCAACACCGTCCGAGGCCTGCGTGCCGCGCCGGACGGGCCACCCCCGATCGCGCTGCTCGAGCACTACGACCGGGCTGCCTGGGTCGAGGCCGGCCCGGACGACGAGGTCAACAAGTCCATCCGGGACAGGGACAACGACAGCGCCCAGGTGGGTCCCGACGTCGTCCTCGAGCTGGCCGGGGAGTGGGCGGACGACGTGGCCGTGCTGGTCGAGGCCCCCCGCGACCCCGACACCATCTTCATCCCGTGGCAGGGCTGGTCGCTCACGACCGAGGACTTCCTGACGACCCGGATGATGGAGATGGTCGTGCACGGCGACGACCTGGCCGCGAGTGTCGGGCTCGAGACGCCGACCTACCCCGCGGGGGTCCTCACGCCCGTCCTCGGGCTGCTCACCGGTGTCGCAGTCCGTCGCCACGGCCAGACCGCGGTGGTCCGGGGCCTGAGTCGCCCGCAGCGCGCACCTGCCTCCATCTCGGCCTTCTGAGCCCGCCAGCCACGACGCAGTCGGCCGGTCCCACCATGCGAGACGCTGACCAGCCGGTTACCTGATGCTTACCGATGTGAGGATCCGCTAACACGCCCGTAACACACCGCGGCGCTGCGCGAAATGCTGCACCGGCACAGTCTTCGCCATGAACGCACTCACACTTGCGGCGGCCGACACGCCGTTCATCGACAGCGGGAACACCGCCTGGGTCCTCGCTGCGGCGGCCCTGGTGTTGTTCATGACCCCCGGGCTCGCCCTCTTCTACGGCGGCATGGTCCGGACCAAGAGCGTGCTCAACATGATGATGATGAGCTTCATCAGCATGGGCACGGTCGGAACCGTGTGGATCCTCTGGGGCTACAGCGAGGCCTTCGGGCCCGACGTGGGCGGCGGCCTGATCGGCAACCCCTTCACCCACTTCGGGCTCAAGGGTGTCCTCGACGCCATCTACGGCTTCGTCCCGGCCACCAAGACCGCCGCGGCAGCTGGCGGCATACCGGGGCCGGCGTTCGTCGCGTTCCAGGTGGTGTTCGCCATCATCGCGGTCGCCCTGGTCTCCGGCGCGATCGCCGACCGGGCCAAGTTCACCGCCTGGACCGTCTTCACCGTCGTGTGGGCCACCCTGGTCTACTTCCCGGCGGCGCACTGGGTGTTCGCCTTCAGCGGCTACGCGGCCCAGACCGGCGGCTGGATCGCCAACAAGGCCGGCGGGATGTTCCTCGGCGGGGCCGGGGCCTACGACTTCGCCGGTGGCACCGCGATCCACATCAACGCCGGCGCGGCGGGCCTGGCGCTCGCGCTCGTGCTCGGCAAGCGCATCGGGTTCGCCAAGGAGCCCATGCGTCCGCACAACCTCACGCTGGTCATGATCGGTGCGGGCATCCTGTGGTTCGGCTGGTTCGGCTTCAACGCGGGCTCCGCGCTCGGCGCCGGAGCGCAGGCTGCGGGGGTCTGGGTCAACACCCTGGCCGCCACCTGCACGGCGATGCTGGGCTGGTTGCTCGTGGAGAAGCTGCGCGACGGCCACTTCACCTCCCTCGGCGCTGCCTCGGGCATCGTCGCCGGACTGGTGGCGATCACCCCGGCCTGCGCGACCGTGTCGCCGATCGGTGCGCTCATCGTCGGCCTCGCGGCCGGAGCCGGCTGTGCGCTCGCGGTGGGGCTGAAGTTCCGCTTCGGCTTCGACGACAGCCTCGACGTGGTGGGTGTCCACCTCGTCGGTGGTCTCATCGGCACCCTGCTCATCGGCCTGCTGGCCACCAAGGGCAGCCCCACGGGTGCCGCCGGCCTGACCGTCAACGAGGGTCTGTTCTACGGCGGTGGCCTGTCCCAGCTGGGAGCGCAGGCGCTGGGTGCCTTCAGCGTCCTCATCTTCTCGTTCGTGGTCACCTACCTGATCGGCCTGGCGATCCACAAGACCATGGGCTTCCGGGTCGACGAGGCCGACGAGGCCCAGGGCGTCGACCTCTCCGAGCACGCTGAGACGGCCTACGATCTCAGTGGCCTCAGCGGCGGACGCTTCGGCTCCGGTTCGGCAGTGACCACGACGGCCTCGGCCAAGACCAAGGAGGGAGCACCCGCATGAAGCTCGTGACCGCGATCATCAAGCCCCACCAGCTCGACGAGGTGAAGGAGGCCCTGGAGGCCTACGGCATCTCGGGCATGACCGTCAGCGAGGTGTCCGGCTACGGCCGCCAGCGCGGCCACAGCGAGGTCTACCGCGGAGCGGAGTACACCGTGGACTTCGTCCCCAAGGTCCGCGTCGAGGTACTCGTGGACGACATCGACGCCACCTCGGTGGCCGACGTCATCCTCAAGGCGGCACAGACCGGCCGCATCGGCGACGGCAAGATCTGGACCGTCCCGGTCGACGACGTCGTCCGGGTCCGCACCGGAGAGCGCGGCGTCGACGCCCTCTAGGGCAACAGCAACCACTGGGTATGGCGCCCGGTCCCGTTCACGGGGCCGGGCGCCATCGGCTGCGCGCGGCATACCGGCCACCCGCCGCGCCCCGGCCGAGCCAGGTCTGGCGACGGCTGAGCCGGACTTCACACGTCCCCACCACGTCTAACACGGGCGTAACACGACGGCCCCCGTCCCGAAACCTCGGAAGGGCACGCTGGGGCACGTGACGATCGAGCAGAGCGACCTGGCAGCCCGCCGCCTCGACCTGGCAGGGGCCAGGGGCTTCGACGCCCCTGGAGCCGGCCAGGTCCGCCGTGATGCCATCGCGAGCCTGACCCGCGGCTGGCTCGGTGACGTCTGGCAGGTCGCCCTGGACGGCCGGTCCACGGAAGGGATCGCGCTGGCCGCGGTGGGCAGCCTCGCCCGCGGCGACGCCGGCCCGCTCAGCGACGTCGACCTGGTCCTGCTGCACTACGGGCGGTCCCTCAGCGGAGACGACCTGCGCGGCCTGGCCGACCGGGTCTGGTACCCCGTCTGGGATGCGGGGGTGAAGCTCGACCACGCCGTGCGCACCGTCAACCAGTGCCGCACCGTCGCCTCCGGCGACCTCGCCGCCGCCGTCGGGCTGCTCGACCTCCAGTGCGTGGCCGGCGATCCCGAGGTCGTCGCGGCCGCGCGGTCGACCGTCGCGCACGACTGGCGCGCGAACGCCCGCCGGCGGCTGCCGCAGCTCGTCGAGAGCCTCAAGGCCCGCCACGCCCGCCACGGCGAGCTGGCCCAGAGCCTCGAGCCAGACCTCAAGGAGGCGCACGGCGGCCTGCGCGACATGACGGTGCTCGGCGCCCTCGTCGCGGCCTGGCTGACCGACCGCCCGCACGTCGGGGTGGACGAGGCGCACCAGACCCTGCTCGACGCGCGCGACGCCGTCCACGTCGTGACGGGCAGGGGTCGCGACCGGCTGACCCGGGAGGACCACGACGCGGTGTCCGCCCTGCTGGGCCACGCCGACTCCGACGAGATGATGACCGTGGTGGCGGACGCCGGCCGGACCATCGCCTACGCCCTCGACGGCACGGTGCGCCGGGCCGGCCAGTCCCAGCGGGCCCGCACGCTGCGGGTCGGTCCGCGGCGGCCACAGCTCAACCCGCTCGGGTTCGGCATGTTCGAGCACGACGGTGAGGTCGTGCTCGGGCCGCGCAGCACGCTGTCGACCGACCCGCTGCTGCCCCTGCGCGCGGCCGTCGTCGCGGCCCGCAGCACGCTGCCGATCGCCCCGACGACGCTGGCCAACCTCGCCGGCCAGGCCCCCAGGCTGCCCGAGCCCTGGCCGCAGATCGCCCGCGACCTGTTCGCCGACCTGTTGGCCACCGGGCCCGGCCTCGTCGCCGTCTGGGAGGGCCTCGACCAGGCCGGCATCATCGACCGCTGGCTGCCCGAGTGGGCGGCGGTGCGCTCGCGTCCGCAGCGCAGCGCGGTCCACCGCCACACCGTCGACCGGCACCTCATCGAGACCGTCGTCATCGCCGGGGGACTGGTGCGCGGGGTCACCCGGGCCGACCTGCTGCTGCTCGCCGCGCTGCTGCACGACATCGGCAAGATCCGCGGAGCCCACGACCACTCGGCCACCGGAGCCCCCCTGGCGCGGGCCATCGTGACCCGGCTGGGATACCCCGCTGCGGACGTCGACGTCGTCACCACCCTGGTCCGCGAGCACCTGACCCTCATCGACCTCGCCACCCGGCGGGACCACCAGGACGCCGGCACGGTCACGGCCGCCCGGGCCGCGGTGGGCGGGTCCCGTGAGGTGTTCGACCTGCTCGTGGCGCTGACCGAGGCCGACGCGAGTGCCGCCGGCCCGCAGGCGTGGACCGACTGGCGCGCGACCCTGCTGGCCCAGCTCGCGGAGGGAGCCCGCAAGGGCTGGGAGGAAGGCAGCGTGCCCCCCGCGGCGGAGACCACCACCGTCGACGAGGCCGACCTCCAGTCCGTGGCGGCAGGTGACCCGAGGGTCATCATCCGTCCGCAGGGCGGGTCCTACCGGATCGACGTCTTCGACCGGGACCGGCTGGGACTGTTCGCCGACACGGCCGGGCTGTTCGCGGCATACGGGCTGGTCGTCCGCACCGCGATCCTGCGCACCATCGACGGCGTCGCCGCCAACGAGTGGCACGTGGAGAGCCCCAGCGGTGAGGCGCCGCAGGAGGAGCGGATCGTCCGGGGGTTGGAGCGGCTCGCCCACGGCGACCGCGGTCCACTGGGGCTGCTGGAACGCCGACGCCAGTTCGCGGGACGTCCCAGCGCCGAGTCCGGGACGGGGTCGCCCGGGCAGGCGCGAGCCCTCGTCGTGCCGCACGCCTCGCAGGAGGCGACCGTGATCGAGGTGCGCGCCCAGGACCGTCCGGGGCTGCTGCACGAGCTGGGGATCGGCTTCGCCAAGGCGGGGCTCTCGGTGCGCTCCGCGCACATCGCGACCTATGCCGGGCAGACCCTGGACACCTTCTACCTCACCGAGTTCGGTGGACGGCTCCTGTCGCCGGCCAAGGTGGCGCAGACGGTGTCCATGGTGATCGACACCTGCGACGGTGCCGTGGCGTCCTGAGCCGGACCACAGAGTCGGACCACAGAGTCGGACCACAGGGGGAGCTGGCGCCGCGGCGCGGGCTGGTGGCAGCGCCGCGTCAGGGGGACGCCGCGCGGTCGATTAACCTTGGGGCCGTGTTCACCTCACTCTCCGACCGCCTGACAGCCACCTTCAAGAACCTGCGGGGCAAGGGGCGGCTGTCCGAGTCCGACGTCAACGCGACGGTCCGCGACATCCGGCTCGCGCTGCTCGACGCCGACGTGTCCCTGCCCGTCGTCAAGGCGTTCACCCACGCCGTGCGCGAGCGGGCCCTCGGTGCGGAGGTGTCGGGGGCGCTCAACCCCGGCCAGCAGGTCGTCAAGATCGTCAACGAGGAGCTCGTCGGCATCCTCGGCGGCCAGACCCGCACCATCGAGTTCGCGAAGAACCCGCCGACCGTGATCATGCTCGCCGGTCTGCAGGGCGCGGGCAAGACCACCCTGGCGGGCAAGCTCGCCCGGTGGCTCAAGGAGCAGGGCCACACCCCGATCCTCGTCGCTGCCGACCTGCAGCGTCCGAACGCCGTGACCCAGCTCGAGGTCGTCGGTGAGCGCGCCGGGGTGCCCGTCTTCGCTCCGGAGCGCGGGAACATCGGCGGCCACGACGCCGTCGGCCCGACGGGGGAGGGCACGCGGTCCTTCGGCGACCCGGTCTCGGTCAGCCGGGCCGGCATCGAGCAGGCCCGCCGTGCCCAGCACGACGTCGTGATCGTCGACACCGCAGGACGCCTCGCCGTCGACGCCAACCTCATGCAACAGGCCGCCGACATCCGCGCTGCGATCGAGCCCGACGAGGTCCTGTTCGTCATCGACGCCATGATCGGCCAGGCCGCCGTCGAGACCGCGCTCGCGTTCCAGGCGGGCGTCGACTTCACCGGTGTCGTCCTGTCCAAGCTCGACGGTGACGCCCGTGGCGGTGCCGCGCTGTCCGTCGCCTCGGTCACGGGTCGGCCCATCATGTTCGCGAGCACCGGCGAGGGTGTGAAGGACTTCGAGGTCTTCCACCCCGACCGGATGGCCTCGCGCATCCTCGACATGGGTGACGTGCTCACCCTCATCGAGCAGGCCGAGAAGGCGTTCGACCGCAGCCAGGCCGAGGAGATGCAGCGCAAGTTCCTCGCCGAGGAGGACTTCACCTTCGACGACTTCCTGCAGCAGATGTCGGCGCTGAAGAAGATGGGCGGCATGAAGGCGATGCTCGGCATGATGCCGGGCATGGGCCAGATGAAGGCCCAGCTCGACAACCTCGACCCGCGCGAGTTCGACCGCATCGAGGCGATGGTCCGGTCGATGACGCCCTTCGAGCGCACGCACTCCAAGCAGATCAACGGGTCCCGCCGGCTGCGCATCGCCAAGGGCTCGGGGGTGCAGGTCTCCGAGGTCAACGGCTTGCTCGAGCGGTTCACCGAGGCCCAGAAGATGATGAAGCAGCTCGCCCGGGGCGGGAACATCCCCGGGATGCCGGGCATGCCGGGCATGGGTGGTGGCAAGAAGGGCCGCCAGCAGCAGCCGCAGCGCAAGAAGTCCAAGTCCGGCAACCCGGCCAAGCGGGCGGCTGAGGAGCGGGCGGCGCTCGAGAAGGCGTCCGCGACCCGGAGCGCTGGTGGCGGGGCTGCGTTCGGCGGGGGAGCAGGCGGCGCCGGGGACGGCGGCCTCCCTGCTGACCTCGACCCCAACCAGCTGCCCGCAGGCTTCGAGAAGTTCCTCGGCAGGTGAGCCCGGCGCCGCCGCTGCACACCATCTCGGTCGGCACCGCGGGACCGCGAGTCGCCTTTCTCCACGGGCTCTTCGGCCAGGGTCGCAACTGGTCGCAGATCGCCAAGGCCCTGGCCGGACCGGATGGCACCGGTGCCCGCAGCACCCTGGTCGACCTCCCGGACCACGGGCGCTCCCCGTGGTCGCAGGAGTTCTCCTTCGAACGGTATGCCGCGTCGGTCGCCGATACCCTGCAAGCGATCGACGCCGATGCGCAGTGGGTCGTCGTGGGGCACTCCCTGGGTGGCAAGACCGCGATGGTGCTGGCCCTCGAGCACCCCGAGCTGGTGTCCCGGCTCGTCGTCGTCGACATCGCGCCCAAGAGCTATGGCAGCCTCGAGCGGTTCAGCGGCTACATCGAGGAGATGCAGCGCCTGCCGTTGAGCGAGCTGACCACCCGCGCCGACGCCGAGGCCCGCTTCGAGGAGCCTGACCCGGGCGTGAAGGCGTTCCTGCTGCAGAACCTGCGTCGCGACGGCGACTCGTGGCGCTGGCAGGCCAACGTCGGGCTCTTCGCCGCGGATGCCGCGACGGGGGACGGTTCGAGGATCGCCGCATGGCCCGCGTCGACGGCTGAGCTCAAGCCCTTTCCCGGCCCCGTCCTGTGGATCGCGGGGTCGGAGTCGAGCTACATCACCGACGACGACCTGCCCGCCATGCGGGCGTTGTTCCCCAAGGTGCGGCAGCTCACGGTCAAGGGTGCGACGCACTGGGTGCACACGGATGCCCCGCAGGTCGTGGTCGAGGCGATCCGGCGGTTCGTCGCTCGCTAGGGTCGGCCCATGGCAACGGTGCTGCACCTTCAGGGTGAGGTCCTCGTCGGGCCGCAGGACGTGCGTCCGGAGGCGTGGGTGGTCGGCGGTCGGCTGACCTTCGAGCGGCCGACCGGGAGCGGCTCGGACGTCGAGACGCTGCGCGGCTACGTCCTGCCCGGCCTCGTCGACGCCCACTGCCACGTCGGGCTCGACGCCCACGGGGCCGTGGACGATGCGACGGCGCAGGCCCAGGCGCTGGCCGACCGCGACGCGGGGACGCTGCTGATCCGCGACGCGGGGTCGCCCGCCGACACGCGGTGGATCGACGAGCGGGACGACCTGCCCAAGGTCATCCGAGCCGGTCGCCACATCGCACGCACCCGTCGCTACATCCGCAACTTCGCCCACGAGATCGAGCCGGACCAGCTCGTCGAGCGCGTCCGGCTCGAGGCCCGCGCGGGGGACGGGTGGGTCAAGCTCGTCGGTGACTGGATCGACCGGGACGCGGGCGACCTGACGCCCTGCTGGCCCGTTGACGTGCTGACCGATGCCATCGCCGCCGCCCACGAGGAGGGCGCACGGGTGACCGCTCACTGTTTCGGCGAGGCATCCCTCTACGACTTCGCGGCGGCGGGCACCGACTGCATCGAGCACGCGACCGGCCTCGAGGCCGAGACCATCGCCCAGTTCGCGGAGCAGCAGATCGCGATCGTCCCGACCCTGGTCAACATCGCCACCTTCCCCTCGCTGGCCGAGCCCGCGCGGGAGCGGTTCCCCGCCTACCACCGCCGGATGCTCGCGCTGCACGAGCGTCGTTACGCGACCATCGGCGCGGCCCGGGATGCCGGCATACCCATCTATCTCGGCACCGACGCCGGGGGCTCGCTGCGCCACGGACTGGTGGCCGACGAGGCCTACGAGCTCACCAGGGCTGGGCTCTCGACCGACGAGGCCCTGGAGGCCGCGACCTGGGGGGCGCGGGCCTGGCTCGGGCGGCCGGGGCTCGAGGAGGGCGCCGACGCGGACCTCGTGGTCTACCCGGCTGACCCGCGACGTGAGATCCGTGCGCTGGCCGCTCCCGAGCACATCATCCTGCGCGGCCGCGACTGGCGCGGCTGAGGGGGCCACGCGGGTCGGGAGCCGGGCAGCGGGCGGGGACCCGCGGTCTACCGGGTCGTTTCCACGATGCGAGACATAAGGTCACGTTATTTGACCGATAACTAATTGCTATCCAAACTCCTAGTTGTCACATAGGAGATGCGCCGTTGCGCATCGACGTCACCCGGCACCAAGGAGCCCCCCGATGAAGTCGTCCGCCCGTCACCCACGTCTCGTCCTGGCCGCCGTTGCGACCGTCGGCGCGATGGTGATGACGGCCTGTGCCGGCGGCGGGTCGAGCGACGCCGTGGCGACCGGCGCCCAGGCCCAGAACGCCGCGGCGACGAGCAGCATCCTCAACCTCTTCGCCTACTCCACGCCGAAGCCGGGGTTCGACAAGGTCATCCCGGCCTTCACCCAGACTGCGGCCGGCAAGGGCGTGCAGGTCCAGCAATCCTACGGTGCCTCGGGTGACCAGTCGCGCAAGGTCGCGGCGGGTGCCTCCGCCGACGTCGTCACCTTCTCCGTCGAGCCGGACGTCACCAGGCTCGTCAAGGCCGGCCTCGTCGACCCGAGCTGGAATGCCGGGCCCCACAAGGGAATTGCTTTCGGCTCCGTCGTCACCATCATCGTGCGCAAGGGCAACCCCAAGGGCATCCACAGCTGGGACGACCTGCTGAAGCCGGGCATCCAGGTGGTCACGCCCAACCCGTTCAGCTCGGGCAGCGCCAAGTGGAACCTGCTGGCGCCGTATGCCGCGAAGAGCGACGGCGGGAAGGACCCGAAGGCGGGCCTCGCGTTCATCGACAAGCTGGTCACCCAGCACGTCAAGGTGCAGCCCAAGTCGGGCCGTGAGGCGACGGAGACGTTCCTGCAGGGCACCGGCGACGCGCTGCTCAGCTATGAGAACGAGGCACTGTTCGCGGAGCGCAAGGGCGACCCGGTCGAGCACGTCACACCTTCGACGACGTTCAAGATCGAGAACCCCACCGCCGTGCTCAAGGGCAGTCCCAACCTGGCCAAGGCCAAGGCCTTCGAGGCCTACCTCTACACCCCGCAGGCCCAGACGCTCTGGGCGCAGGCCGGCTTCCGCCCTGTCGACCCGGCCGTGGCGAAGGAGTTCGCCGCCACCCTTCCCGCGCCGGCCAAGCTGTGGACCATCGCCGACCTGGGCGGCTGGAAGACCGTCGACAGCACGCTGTTCGCCAAGGGCACCGGCGCCATCGCGGTCATCTACGACAAGGCGACCTCCTAGCCGATGACCGCCACGACCCGGAGCGCGAGCAGGGACGACACCTCGACCGTCGAGGTGGCGTCCCTGCCCGCGCGCCCGGACCCTGCGCGTCGCCGTCCCCAGGTCGCCAGGCCGCTCGGCATCGGTCTGGTGGGCCTGTGGCTCAGCGTGCTCGTCCTGCTCCCGCTCGCCGCGCTCACCGTCGCCTCGCTGGGCGACGGGGTGGGCGGCTTCTGGTCGGCGGTGACAGCCCCCGTCGCGCTCGCCTCGCTGCGCGTCACCGTGCTCGTCGCGGCGGTCGTCGCGGTCGTCAACGCCGTGATGGGCACGCTCATCGCCTGGGTGCTGGTGCGCGACGACTTCCCCGGCAAGCGGGTCGTCGACGCCCTCATCGACCTCCCGTTCGCCCTGCCCACGATCGTGGCGAGCATCGTGCTGCTGTCGCTCTACGGGCCGAACAGCCCGATCCACGTCCACCTGAACGCGACCCAGCCGGGCCTGGTGGTCGCCCTGGCCTTCGTGACGCTGCCGTTCGTCGTCCGGTCGGTGCAGCCCGTCCTCATCGAGGCCGACCGCGAGGTCGAGGAGGCCGCCGCGTCGCTGGGGGCGTCCAACTGGACGACCTTCCGCCGGGTCGTCCTGCCGACCCTGGCCCCGGCCCTGACCAGCGGCACGGGCCTGGCCTTCGCGCGGGCGATCGGGGAGTACGGCTCCGTGGTGCTCATCGGCGGGAACATCCCGCGCCGGACCCAGGTGGCCTCGCAGTACATCCAGCAGCAGATCGAGATCGACAGGCCCCTCAACGCCGCCGCGGTGTCCGTGGCGCTGCTCGTGATCGCCTTCGCCACCCTGTTCGTGCTGCGGATGGTCGCCGGACGCAGCCAGCGCCGCGAGGAGGAGGCCACGTGAGGACCTCGACCACCACCCGGATCGGACTGCGCACGATCGCCCTCTCGTATGTCGCGCTCCTGCTCGCCGTGCCCATCGTGCTGATCCTCGTGCGCACGTTCGGGGCGGGCGTGGGCGCGTTCCTCGAGTCGGTCAGGACTCCCGCGGCGATCTCCGCGCTCAACCTGTCGCTGCTCATCGTGGCGATCGTCGTGCCCCTCAACGTGGTGTTCGGGGTCGGGACGGCGCTGGCCCTGGTCCGGGGACGGTTCCGGGGACGTGGCCTCGTCCAGGCCGTGGTCGACCTGCCCTTCGCGGTGTCGCCGATCGTGGTCGGGGTGTCGCTCATCCTGCTCTGGGGAGCCGGAGGCTGGTTCGGGGGCGTCGAACGGCTCGGCTTCAAGGTCATCTTCGGGCTGCCGGGCATGGTCATCGCCACGCTGTTCGTCACCCTGCCGTTCGTCGTGCGCGAGGTGGAGCCGGTGCTCCACGAGATCGGCACCGAGCAGGAACAGGCCGCGTCCACCCTCGGCGCCAGCACCTGGCAGACGTTCTGGCGGATCACCCTGCCGGCGATCCGCTGGGGGCTGACCTACGGGGTCGTGCTCACGATCGCCCGGGCGCTGGGGGAGTTCGGCGCGGTGATCATGGTGAGCTCCGGCTTCCCCGGCGTCTCCCAGACGCTCACCCTGCTCGTCCACTCCCGCTACATCGACGACCACAACACCTACGGCGCCTACGCCGCCGCCACCCTGCTCATGGGTCTGGCCGTGCTGACGCTGCTCGGCATGACCGCGCTCGACCGCAAGAGGAGAAACACATGATCACGGTCATCGAGGCTCGCAAGAACTACGGGGACTTCGCCGCGCTGAACGACGTGACCCTGGACATCCCCGCGGGATCCCTCACCGCCCTTCTCGGGCCGAGCGGTTCAGGCAAGTCGACGCTGCTGCGCTCGATCGCGGGGCTGGAGCAGCTCGACGGCGGACGGATCGTCATCGGTGGCCGTGACGTGACCGGGGTGTCGCCCCAGAAGCGCGGCATCGGGTTCGTGTTCCAGCACTACGCCGCCTTCAAGCACATGACGGTCCGCGACAACGTCGCGTTCGGGCTCACGATCCGCAAGCGGCCCAAGGCCGAGATCGCGCGCAAGGTCGACGACCTGCTCGAGATCGTCGGGCTCGGTGGTTTCCAGCACCGCTACCCCGCGCAGCTGTCCGGCGGCCAGCGGCAGCGGATGGCCCTTGCCCGGGCCCTGGCGGTCGACCCCGAGGTGCTCCTGCTCGACGAGCCGTTCGGCGCCCTCGACGCCAAGGTGCGCGCCGACCTGCGCCAGTGGCTGCGCAGGCTGCACGACGAGGTGCACGTCACGACGGTCCTGGTGACCCACGACCAGGAGGAGGCGCTCGACGTCGCCGACCGGATCGCGGTGCTCAACAAGGGCAGGATCGAGCAGGTGGGCGACCCGGTGACGCTCTATGACCGGCCCGCCAACGACTTCGTCATGTCCTTCCTCGGGTCGGTGGCCCGGCTCGGGGGCCAGCTGGTCCGTCCGCACGACATCGCCCTCGACCGCAGCCGCGAGCGGGCCCAGGCCCAGGACGCCCGGGTGGGCGGCTCGCCCGGCGTCGTCGAGGCGGTCGTCGAACGCGTCGTGCGTCTGGGCTTCGAGGTGCGGATCGACCTGCGCACCGATGCGGGTGTGCGGTTCGCGGCACAGGTCACCCGCGCCGAGGCCGACGCCCTCGGCCTGGTCGAGGGTGAGACGGTCTTCGCCCGGGCCACGACTGCGCCCGACGCGGCAGAGATCGAGCCGGCCCTCGCCATCTGAGCGCAGTCGGCCCGACCCGCGGCTCAGCGCGGCTCACTGCGCGGGTATGCCGCGCGCAGGGTCCCGTCCGTGCCCCGGGCCCGGGTGCGACACAATGCGCGGGTGGACATCTCGGCACGCACGGAGTACGCGGTCCGAGCCATGCTCATCCTCGCCGAGGCCGCCACGCGGTCGGACGGCCCGGTGAGCGTCGAGACGCTGTCCTACCGGCAGACCCTGCCGCGCAAGTTCCTCGAGGCCATCGTGGCCGACCTCAGGACCGCTGACCTGGTCACCAGCACGAGGGGCGCTCGCGGCGGCTACTCCCTGGCCCGCGAGCCCCGGGACATCTCGCTCGGCGACGTGTTCCGTGCCGTGGACGGGCCGCTCGCGGAGGTGAGGGGCCTGCGGCCGCACGAGACGGCATACGAGGGGGTCGCCGAGCACCTGCCCACCGTGTGGGTGGCCGTGCGGGCCAGCCTGCGCTCGGTGCTCGACGAGACGAGCCTGGCAGCGGTGCTCTCCGGCGACCTCCCCGAGCGGGTGGCGACCCTCGCCGCCGACCCCGACGCCTGGCGCAGCCGCTGATGGCCCGCGACCACTCAGCGACTGAGCCGCGGGTGCGGGCCGATGTCGGGCCGGGGATCGACCCGGACGACCTCGCCACCGCCCTGCGGGTGCTCGAGGAGCTGGCCGAGCTCGACGGCGACCACCCCGACATCCAGACCGTCAAGCGGGCCACCGGCCGGATGTACAAGCGCGTGCGCAAGGCCCGGCGTCGTGAGGCGAAGCAGCCCCAGATCGACCACGACGAGGCGATCCTCGCGCAGACCGCCACCGGGTCACCGATGCGGATCGACGACGAGACCAAGGGCATCCCCCTCGTGTCGACGACCAGGGGCGCGCACGCGGGCGAGCTCCTCAAGCCGCGCAACTGCTACATCTGCAAGGCGGAGTACACCCTGGTCGACGCCTTCTACCACTGGCTCTGCCCGGACTGCGCCGCCCTCAGCCACACCAAGCGCGAGCAGCGCACCGACCTGACGGGCAGGCGCGCCCTGCTCACCGGCGGCCGCGCGAAGATCGGGATGTACATCGCGCTGCTGCTGCTGCGCGACGGCGCCCACCTCACGATCACGACCCGGTTCCCGCACGACGCGGCGAGACGCTTTGCGGCACAAGAGGACTCGCACCTGTGGATCGACCGGCTCAAGGTCGTCGGCATCGACCTGCGCGACCCGACCCAGGTGGTCGCCCTCGCCGACGAGGTCGCCGCCGCCGGGCCCCTCGACATCCTCATCAACAACGCGGCCCAGACGGTGCGCCGCACGCCCGGCGCCTACTCCCACCTCGTCGACGGGGAGTCGGTGCCCTTGGAGGCCGGTGTGGCCTATCCCGAGCTGGTCACCTTCGACCGGATCAGTGAGGCGCACCCCGCCAACCTGCTGGGCACCCTGCGAGAGCACAAGGTCGCCCACCACGAGGGGGAGTCCGAGCGGGAGGCGGCGCAGGCCCTGGCCCAGCGCTCGGCCGCCTCGATGACGTCGATGGCCCTGTCCGCCGGCCACGCCAGCCTCGAGGCGCACCTCGCCGGGACCGCGGTCGACGCGGGCGGGCTGCTGCCCGACACCCAGGTCAACAACTCCTGGACCCAGAAGGTCGAGGAGGTCGACCCGCTCGAGCTGCTCGAGGTGCAGCTCTGCAACGCGACCGCGCCGTTCATCCTGGTCTCGCGGCTGCGGCCGTCGATGCGCGCCGCGGTGGCCGCCGGCGCGCGCCGGGCGTACGTGGTCAACGTCTCCGCGATGGAGGGCCAGTTCTCGCGCCGGTACAAGGGTGCCGGCCACCCGCACACCAACATGGCCAAGGCCGCGCTCAACATGCTCACCCGCACCAGTGCGGGCGAGATGTTCGAGACCGACCGGATCCTCATGACCGCCGTCGACACCGGCTGGATCACCGACGAGCGCCCGCACCACGAGAAGCTGCGGATCGCGGCGGAGGGCTGGCACGCCCCGCTCGACCTGGTCGACGGCGCGGCCAGGGTCTACGACCCCATCGTGCGTGGTGAGGCCGGCGAGGACGTCTACGGCTGCTTCGTGAAGGACTTCGAACCCAGCCCCTGGTGAGGACCTGCCCGCCCGAGGTGTGCCGGGTGCGCGCCTCAGGGAGCGGGTGGTCGCTCGCCGTGGTCGGGACCACGGCGAGGTTCTGGCAGAATGGTGGGCTGTACCCGTCCAGGCACGGGCCCGGTCTCGCACCGGAGCCTCCTGGCTGGAACGCCTACACCGAGTTCCGGTACCCCGCGTGGATCCATCGCGGTCTCGCCGTGCTCACAACCAGAAACAGGAGACACCACCACCGTGGCCGTCAAGATTCGTCTGAAGCGCATGGGCAAGATCCATGCACCGTTCTACCGCGTCGTCGTCATGGACTCGCGCGCCAAGCGCGATGGCCGGGCCATCGAGGAGATCGGCAAGTACCACCCCACCGAGGAGCCCTCGGTCATCGACATCAACTCGGACCGTGCGCAGTACTGGCTGGGCCAGGGCGCACAGCCCACCGAGGCCGTCGCCGCGCTGCTCAAGGTGACCGGCGACTGGCAGAAGTACAAGGGTGAGCCCGGCGCCGAGGGCACGCTCAAGGTCAAGGCTGCCAAGCCGTCCAAGAAGGAGCTGTACGACGCGGCCATCGCCGCGGCGGGCAAGTCCGAGGCCGGCGCCGACGGGGCCACCACTCCCAAGAAGAAGGCCGCCAAGAAGGCCGACGAGCCCAAGGCCGACGAGCCCAAGGCCGAGGAGCCGAAGACTGAGGCCCCCGAGGCCGCTCTCGAGGAGCCCAAGGCTGACGAGGCGAAGGCTGACGAGGCGAAGGCTGAGACCGAGGAGGCCCCCGTGGCCGCCGAGGCCGACGCCGCGGACAAGGCCTGACCGTGCTGGAAGAGGCGCTCGAGCACCTCGTCAAGGGCATCGTCGACCACAAGGACGAGGTGGCCGTGCGACGCAAGGAGCTCCGCCGTGGTGAGGTGCTCGAGGTCCGGGTCCACCCCGAGGACCTCGGGCGCGTGATCGGTCGCTCCGGTCGCACCGCGAGCGCCCTGCGCACCGTCATGGGTGCGCTGGCCGGCGGCCAGAACGTCCGGGTCGACATCGTCGACACCGACCGGGTGCGCTGACCGTCCGTCGCCAGCCGACGCCGTCACGAAGGGCCACCGGGCTTCCCGGTGGCCCTTCGTCGTGCGCTTCGTCGTCCCCGGCACCCCACCCCTGAGAGGATCACCCCATGCCTGCCGACTCCAGACTCCTCGTCGCCCGCATCGGCAAGCCGCACGGCCTGCGCGGTGAGGTGACGGTCCAGACCCACACCGACGACCCCGAGGCGAGGTATGTGCCCGGTGCGACGTACGAGACCGAGGCGGCGCCCGGCTCGGGGGTGCCGCGCGCGCTGACCCTGCGTTCGGCCCGCCTGCACCAGAAGGTCTGGCTGCTCGGGTTCGAGGAGATCCCTGACCGCACCGGTGCGGAGTCGCTGCGCGGCACCCGGTTGTTCCTGGACAGCGAGGTCGCCGCGGCCGTGGAGGAGGACGATGCCTGGTACGAGGACGAGCTCGTGGGCCTGGCCGCCGTCGACCCCCACGGCACTGTCCTGGGCGAGGTCGCCGGGCTGCGCACCGGCGCCGCTCAGGACCAGCTCGTGCTGCGGCTCGAGGGTGGCGCCGAGGCGCTGATCCCGTTCGTCGAGGCGATCGTGCCCGAGGTGGACATCGCCGGTGGCCGGGTCGTCATCGACGCGCCTCCCGGTCTGCTCGAGCTGAACGCCGACTGACGGCCGCGTGATCCGGTGATCATCGACGTCGTCTCCATCTTCCCGGAGTACCTGGCCCCGCTCGACCTGTCGCTCATCGGCAAGGCGCGTCGCGACGGCCTAATCGACCTGAGGGTGCACGACCTGCGCGAGTTCGCGCACGACCGGCACCGCAGCGTCGACGACACGCCCTACGGCGGTGGCGCAGGCATGGTGATGAAGCCGCAACCGTGGGCCGAGGCACTGGACCACCTGGTCGCCTCCGCCCCGGATGAGCGCCGCCCGCGCCTGGTCGTCCCCGGTCCGGGAGGTGTGCCGTTCACTCAGGCGCTGGCCCGCGAGCTCGCCCAGGAGCCGTGGCTGGCGTTCGCCTGTGGTCGGTACGAGGGCATCGACGAACGCGTCTACGAGCATGCCGAGCACGACCTGGGCCTCGAGGTGTCGGTGATCTCGCTCGGCGACTACGTCCTGAACGGGGGAGAGGTCGCCGTGCTGGCCATGGTCGAGGCGGTGGCTCGGCTGGTGCCTGGCGTCATCGGGAACGCCGAGTCGCTGGTCGAGGAGTCCCACGAGGACGGGCTGCTCGAGTACCCGGTGTACACCAAACCCGCCTCCTGGGAGTCCGCTCCCGGTGTCACCCGCGAGGTCCCGCCGGTGCTGCTGTCCGGTGACCACGGCGCGATCGCCGCGTGGCGACACCAGCAGCGACTGGAGCGGACCGCGGCCCGGCGCCCGGACCTGCTGCACGCGTCCCAAGCGGTGCGCGGGACCGCCGGAGCCGCCGGCACGGCCGGGACGGGCGGCACGGACGGGCTGGCCGGGCTGGACGTCGCCCTCGCGACCTCGGCCGACGCCCCAGAGCTCATGACCCTCGGTCGCGCCTGCTGGCTGAGCGAGGCACGGGCCAACGACTCGCTCACCATCCCGCCGCTCGTCGAGACCCTGGCCCAGGTGGTGGACGGCATCACGCAGTGGGACACCTGGACCATCCGTGCGGCCGGACGCCTCATCGGGTCGGTGCGGGCTCGACGCGCCCCGGACGACCCCACCCAGTGGCAGGTCGGCCGGCTGATGGTCGCTCCCGACCTGCAGGGGCGCGGACTCGGTCGGGCCCTGCTGGCCTTCGCGGAGGCGCAGGCGCCGACGGACGCGACGGCATACTGGCTCAACACGGGGGTCCGCAGCGACCGCAACCTGCGCATCTACCGCAAGGCCGGCTACCGCGTGCAGCCCGGCGAGGGTGCCTTTCCCGGCACCGTCGACCTGGTCAAGCCGCGTCGCTGACCGGGTAGCCCACGTACGAGCGGTCGATCAGTCCACGAGGGAAGTGGCGAGGTCCTTCGGGACCAGCAGCCGGCTGGCGACGAGTCGCTCCGCGACCAGGACGGTCACCGTCTGCGCAGCCATGATCCCGAACAGCACGAGCACCTGCGCGGTGGCGGCCTGCACCGGTGTGCCGCCGCCGAGCATCACGCCGATGAACGCCCCGGGCAGCGTCACGACGCCGGTCGTCTTCACCTGGTCCAGTCCCGGCAGCAGGGCCTCGGGCGCACGGCGGTGGACGATCTCGAGGATGGCCTGGCGGGGGAGCAGGCCGAGCGACAGGCATGCTTCGTACTGGCTGTGCTCCTCGCGCAGGGCTGCGAAGGCGCGGCGCCCGACGAGGGTGTGCGCGGTCATCGCGTTGCCGACGATGATGCCGACGACCGGGATCAGCGCGATCCCCCGAGGCGGGATGGTTCGCGTGGCGAGGACGATGGCGACCACCGGCAGGACTCCGGCGGCCATGGCCAGCGCCGCCCACCGCCAGGCGCGCGGCGCCTCGACCCGCCGGGTCGTGGTCAGGACGCCCATGGCGAACATGACCAGGATCAGCGCGACCGACAGCGGGAGGCTGCCCACGACCGCGGCGATGAGCAGGGCCGCGACGCCGAGCTGGGCGACCGCCCGCACGGCAGCGACGAGGACAGGGCGTTCGAGGCCGTAACCCGCCACGCGGTGGGCGGCCAGGGTGAGGACCAGCAGGAGCGCCAGGGCGATACCGACGGGCCAGCCGGGGGCGATGCTCACAGGCGCCACCGTATGCCGCGCGCTCGCCGCGGTGCGGGACGGCACGCCTGCGCTCCGGCGCCGGTGCGGGCGGTGTCGAGACGATTTCGGCCGAGGCGCCTGCCCGTGGCAGAATGGCTCCTTGCGCCCGCGTGACCAGCGGCCCCTGCCACAGGGGGAGTGACCGGGCAGTGTTCCGGCCACGCGGCCAGTGACGCACACGGCGCACCGCACGTCCCATTCACGCAGCACCATCCAACACCCTGGGCGACCTGTGGCGCCGAGAAGAAAGCGATTCCGCCATGCAGCGTTTCGATGCGATCGACAAGGCATCCCTCCGCGACGACATCCCGGCCTTCCGCGCCGGCGACACGATCAACGTGCACGTCAAGGTCGTCGAGGGCACCCGCTCCCGCGTCCAGGTCTTCAAGGGCGTCGTGATCCGTCGCCACGGTGGGGGCATCGGCGAGACGTTCACCGTCCGCAAGGTCTCCTTCGGCGTCGGCGTGGAGCGCACCTTCCCGCTGCACACCCCGATCATCGACCACATCGAGCTCGTCACCCGTGGTGACGTCCGCCGCGCCAAGCTCTACTACCTGCGTGACCTGCGCGGCAAGGCTGCCAAGATCAAGGAGAAGCGCGAGACGGTCCCCGCCAAGTAGGGCGGCCCCATCTCTGCCTCGGGTGTCCCGGCACGCGGGGGCCAGGCCCTGAGGGTTAGGCTCCGCATGCGATGAACCCCGGACCGGAATCACCCCAGCAGGACCCGCCCGCCGCCCCAGCCGAGGCTGATGCAGCGGACGGGTCGGAACGCCCCCGCGGCGGCCCTTCGTGGCTGCTGCTGGCGGGCGTTTCCCTGCTGGTCATGGTGCTGGTCCGGGGTTTCCTCGTGCAGTCGTTCTACGTCCCGTCGGGATCGATGGAGCCGACGATCCAGCCGGGCGACCGGATCCTGGTCAACAAGCTGGTCTCGGGCAGCGACCTGCGCCGGGGGGACATCGTCGTCTTCGACGGCACCACGAGCTTTGCGGCGGCCGACCGGTCGCCACACCAGGACAACGGCCTGATCGGCCGCACGCTGTCCGGCGCTGCCTCCTTCGTGGGGATCAACCTGGGGGAGCAGGACTTCGTCAAGCGCGTCATCGGCCTGCCCGGCGACCACGTCGTCTGCTGTGACGCCCACGGCCGGCTCACCGTCAACGGCACCCCGCTGAGCGAGCCGTACCTCCTGTCGGGGGACAAGCCGAGCGAGCTCACCTTCGACGTCACCGTCCCTGCCGGCCGGTTGTGGGTGATGGGTGACCACCGCAGCGACAGCGCGGACTCTCGTTCGCACCTCGGCGACCCCGGCGGCGGCACGGTGCGGCTGACCGACGTGATCGGTCGCGCGAGCGTGAGGTACTGGCCGCTGACGCGGATGGGTGGCTTCACCACCCCCCGGGCGTTGGCCGGCATACCGCGGGCGAGCACGCCGTGAGCCGGGACGGACGCGACGGCGACACGGGGTGGGTGGGCTACGACAAGCCGTCCGAGCCCCCCGCGGTCGCCCAGGCCCCGCACACCCCCGACACCGCAGGGACCCCCATGGCCCCCGACCTCGACCCGAACCCCCAGGAGCAGCGCGTGGCGACCACAGACCCGGCCTGGCTGCGCGACGACACGGCGCAAGGCGCTGCAGCGTCGGGCGAGACCGCTTCCGACACCGCTTCCCACACCGCGTCCGAGCGCACTTCCGAGACGGCGGCTGCGCCGGCCGGGGCAACGGGGAGCGCGTCACCGAAGAACCGGCATGCCGACGAGGAGCCCGTGGGCGGTCTGGCGGTGCTCGGTGCTGCGCTGAAGGAGTTCGTCATCGTCGTCGGGATGGCGCTGGTGCTGTCCTTCGTGGTCAAGACATGGCTGCTGCAGGCGTTCTACATCCCGTCAGGGTCCATGGAGAACACCCTCGTCCTCAACGACCGTGTCATCGTCAGCAAGCTGACCCCGCGGCCGATCGACCTCAAACGCGGCGACATCATCGTCTTCGCGGACCCCGGTCACTGGCTCGACGCGACCACGCCGGTCAAGCGTGGGCCGCTGGGGACGGTCGTCAGCGACGCCCTCACCTTCGTCGGCCTGCTGCCCGACAACTCCGAGAACCACCTCATCAAGCGGGTCATCGGTCTGCCCGGCGACCACGTGGTGTGCTGCGACGAGGGTGGCCGGATCACCATCAACGGCACCGCGATCAAGGAGCCCTACCTCAAGCCGGGCGACGCGGCGAGTGAGCAGAACTTCGACATCACCGTGCCGAGCGGAAAGGTGTGGGTGATGGGCGACCACCGCTCCAACTCGGCCGACTCGCGCGCCCACGACGCTCCCGCCAACGACGGCAGCCAGGGCTCGGTCGACGAGAGCCTCATCGTGGGCCGTGCCGTGGCACTGGTCTGGCCGCTGGACCACCTGACCTGGCTGTCCAACCCCACGAGCACGTTCGCCACGGTGCCGGCGCCCGCGGCCGCAGGGAGCACGCGCACGCCGGCCAAGCCCTCGGGCGGCCCGACGACGGGCGGTTCGGGTGGCGGCGAGATCGGCGGCACCGACGCCCCCACCGGAGGGGGCTGACCCCGATGGCCCAGGCGCCCCTGCGACGCAGCCGCAAACCCAACCTGCGCATGGAACGCCAGCTCCAGCGTGACGGGCACCGCATCCTGGCGGGGATGGACGAGGTGGGCCGTGGCGCCCTCGCCGGTCCGGTGAGCGTCGGCGTCGTCCTCATCGACGAGACCTGCCGCAGCGCGCCGGCCGGGGTGAAGGACTCCAAGCTGCTCACGCCCGCGGCGCGGGTCGCCATGGTGCCGCGGATCAGGCGGTGGGCCCTCACGTACGCCGTGGGCCACGCGTCCCCGCAGGAGATCGACGAGATCGGGATCATCGCCGCGCTCCGGCTCGCGGGGTGCCGTGCGCTCGCTGCGGTGGAGGTGGTGCCCGACCTGGTCATCCTCGACGGCAACCACGACTGGCTCACCTCGCCCGACGAGGTGGGGCTGCTCGCCTTCGCCTCGGACTCCGCACCAGTGACCCCGCCGGTCACCACGATGATCAAGGCCGACCTGAAGTGTTCGTCAGTGGCCGCCGCATCGGTCTTGGCGAAGGTGGAGCGCGACGCCCTGATGGTGGCGGCCGCGCCCGACCACCCCGCCTACGGGTGGGACGAGAACAAGGGGTATGCCGCGCCGGAGCACATGGCGGCGCTGGAGGCTTTCGGTGCGACCGACCTGCACCGCAGGTCGTGGCGGCTCCCCGGGGTGTCGGGAGATGATGGGACGGGCCTCGGCGATCGGGCAGGGCAGGGTGCGCAGGGAGCACCGGACGTGACGCAGGTGGAGATGAGTGCGCGATGAGTTCAGAGGATCTTGAGAAGTACGAGAGCGAGATGGAGCTCCAGCTCTATCGGGAGTACCGCGACGTGGTGGGGCTCTTCTCCCACGTGGTGGAGACCGAACGTCGCTTCTACCTGTGCAACTCCGTGGACGTGAAGGTGCGTTCCGACGGGGGCGAGGTCTACTTCGACGTCACCATGGCCGACGCCTGGGTGTGGGACATCTACCGGCCGGCGCGGTTCGCCAAGCAGGTCCGCGTCGTGACGTTCAAGGACGTCAACGTGGAGGAGCTGGCCAAGTCCGACCTTGAGCTGCCCAAGGGGCAGGGCTTCTAGGTCCAGCGCGGCCTGGTTTGGGTCGGCGGCGCGGAGGCGCATCGGCGCCGTATCTGCGCATGGTGCGCACAGCGCACCTCGTCGCGTCCATCCGGTCCACACCTCGGCGACCAGCGGCTGCCCGGTTGACGGGTATGGCACTTGGCTGAGGTGATGGCAGACCAGACAGATCCCCGGCGTGCGCTGGGGGAGTACGGCGAGCGACTGGCCGAGCGCTATCTGGGCGAGCGGGGGCTCGCGGTCATCGACCGCAACTGGCGCTGCGCCCGCGGCGAGATCGACCTCGTGGCCAGGGACGGCGACTGCCTCGTCTTCTGTGAGGTCAAGACCCGCCGCACCGAGCGGTTCGGCGCTCCGGTCGAGGCCGTGGACCGGCGCAAGGTCGTGCGACTGCGGCGGCTCGCGACCGCGTGGCTGCAGGCCCACGACGAGCACCCCGGACGGATCCGGATCGACGTCATCGGCATCGTGCGGCCGGTCGCGGGCCCGGCCAGGGTCCGGCACCTGGTCGGGGTCGGCGCATGACGTTCGGTCGGACCCGGTCTGTGACGCTGGAGGGGCTGGACGGGGCTGTGGTGGAGGTCGAGGCGCACCTGTCGGGAGGCCTGCCCGCCTTCATGCTGGGCGGGTTGCCCGACACCGCCTGTGCGCAGGCGCCCAACCGGGTGAAGGCCGCTGCGGCGAGCATCGGCAGGCCGCTGGCCCAGGAGCGCCTCACGGTCAACCTGTCGCCGGCCTCGATCCCCAAGAACGGCAGTGGGTTCGACCTGCCTATCGCCGTCGCCGTGGTGGCCGCGCTGGGGATGGTGCCGCCGCTGCGGGTGCGCGACGTCGTGCACCTCGGTGAGCTGGGGCTCGACGCCTCGGTCCGTCCGGTTCGTGGCGTGCTGCCGGCGGTGCTGTCCGCAGCGCGAGCGGGATGTCAGGACGTGGTGGTCCCGCTCGCGAACGCGGCCGAGGCACGCCTGGTCCCCGGCATCCGCGGGCATGCCGTCAGCCACCTGGCCGACCTCATCGCGGCGTACTCCGGGAGCTCGCAGACGCTGGGTCTGGGCGTCCCCGACTCGGCGACCACGCCAGCCGGAGACCGGCCCGATCCACCCGATCTCGCCGATGTCGTCGGCCAGGCCGAGGCCAGGACCGCGCTGGAGCTGGCCGCGGCCGGGGGCCACCACCTGTTCCTGCTCGGGCCGCCGGGCTCGGGCAAGACCATGCTCGCTGAACGCCTGGTCTCCATCCTGCCGCGGCTCACCCGGGAGCAGTCGATCGACGTGCTCGCGGTTCGTTCGCTCCTCGGGGTGACTGCCGCCGAGCTCGACGTCGAGGGAGTGCCACCGTTCGTCGCCCCGCACCACAGCGCCACCCAGGCAGCCATCATCGGGGGCGGCAGCCGTGCCGTGCGCCCCGGTGCGATCTCGCAGGCGCACCACGGGGTCCTGTTCCTCGACGAGGCGCCCGAGTTCAAGACCCAGGCGCTCCAGTCCCTGCGCCAGCCGCTCGAGTCGGGCCACGTCGTCGTCTCGAGGGCCAGGGCCACGGTGCGGTTCCCGGCGCGCTTCCAGCTGGTCATGGCCGCGAATCCCTGCCCCTGTGGGCTCGGCTTCGGCAAGGGAGTCGGCTGTGCCTGCACGCCCCTCGCCAAACGGGGGTACATCGGCCGGCTGTCCGGACCCCTGCTCGACCGGGTCGACCTGCAGGTGCAGGTGCCCGCTGTGACGCGGTCATCCCTGGCGGGCGTGGCGGGAGAGAGCAGCGCCGTCGTGGCTGCGCGCGTCCGACAGGCTCGCGACGCGCAGGGCCGGCGCTGGCGCTCGACGCCGTGGCGGGTCAACAGCGAGATCCCCGGGGCCCAGCTGCGCCGGGGTCGGTGGCGTCTGCCCCCGTCGGCGACCATCGACATCGACCGCGCGCTCGACCGCGGCCAGCTGACCCTGCGCGGCTACGACCGGGTGCTGCGGGTCGGGTGGACGCTGGCCGACCTGGGTGGGCGCGACTCGCCCGTGCGTGACGACCTCGGCACCGCGCTGTCCCTGCGCAACCAGGGTCCGGTGCCGGCATGACGGCCCCCTCGACCCGGCGCGGCGAGCGTGCCGCGCGAGTGGCCTGGGCGCGCCTGGTCGAGCCGGGCGACCCCGACGTGGCGGCCAGGATCGCGGCCGTCGGCGCGGAGGAGGCGCTGCGCGCCGCGGGGTCCGACCCGGTCGTCGGCGCGAGGATGGCCGGGCGTCTGCCCTGGCTCGACGTCGACCGGGACTTCGAGATCGCCCAGAGGTTGGGGGCGCGCATCGTCGTCCCGGGCGATGACGAGTGGCCGAAGGGCTTCGACGACCTCGCGGCGCCGCCGCTCTGCCTCTGGCTGCGGGGACCTGCCGACCTGGCTGCGTCGTCAGTGCGCAGCGTCTCGATCGTCGGCGCTCGCGCGGCCACCGGCTATGGCGTCCACGTGGCCAAAGAGCTTGCCGCCGGCGTGTCCGAGCGCGAGTTCGCCGTCGTGTCCGGTGCTGCCTATGGGATCGATGGTGCCGCACATGAGGGAGCCCTCGCCGTCGACGGAGTGACCATCGCTGTCGTGGCCGGTGGGATCGACCGGCCCTACCCCAGCGGTCATGCCGGCCTCCTCGACCGCATCCGGGCGACCGGTCTGGTCGTCAGCGAGGTGCCGCCGGGATCGGCTCCCACGAAGTGGCGGTTCCTCAGCCGCAACCGGCTCATCGCCACCCTCACCCAGGGGACGGTCGTGGTCGAGGCCGGGCTGCGCAGTGGGTCGCGGAACACGGCACGGCTGGCGGGGGACCACCTCAGGATGGTCTGTGCTGTTCCAGGCCCTGTCACCTCGGCCGTCTCCGCGGGCTGTCACGAGCTGATCCGCGACGGCGCCACCCTGGTGACCGACGCTGCCGAGGTCGCCGAGGCAGTCGGCCCGATGGGCGAGCTGGCTCCTCGCAAGCAGGGGCCCTCCCGTCGTGAGGACGCCCTTGCGCCCAGCCACCAGACCGTCCTGGCCGCGCTCCCGACACGCAAGGCCGTCACCCTGGAGGAGCTGGCCCGCCGGTGCGGCCTCGCGCCCCAGGAGATCAGCAGCGCCCTGGGGATCCTCGACGTCGCCGGTCTCGCGCTGCGCGAGGAAGGTCGCTGGCGCAAACCAGCAGTGACGCGCTGAGCTGCGGGGTGGCGGCTTGTGCGGCGTCGCCGGGTTTGCGACGGTGACGGCGTGAGTCAGTCCACGGCGCAGACGCTGGCCGCGTTCGAGCGCCATCTGCGCAGCGAGCGGGGCAGGTCGGAGCACACCACCCGGGCGTACCTCGGCGACCTGCGGGGCTTGGTGGAGTACCTGGCCCTCGAGTGCGGGATCACCGAGCTGACCGAGGTGGGGCTTCGTGACCTGCGGGGCTGGCTGGCCGCCCAGGCGGAGTCGGGCGCAGCTCGCTCCACCATCGCCCGGCGGTCTGCCGCCGCGCGAACCTTCCTCGGCTGGGCTGCCCGCACCGGGCGGATCGAGCAGGACCCCTCGCTGCGACTTGCCGCGCCCAAGCGCGCCGGTCACCTCCCCGAGGTGCTGCGGCAGTCCGATGCGACAGCGCTCATGGACATCGCGGCGGTGGCCAGCGACGACCAGGACCCGATGCACCTGCGGGACCGGGCAGCGCTGGAGCTGTTGTACGCGAGCGGGATCCGGGTCGGGGAGCTGACGGCCCTCGACATCGACGACGTCGATCTCGACAGGGCAGTCGTGCGCGTCATGGGCAAGGGCGGCAAGGAGCGCACCGTGCCCTTCGGGGGTCCCGCGCGCGAGGCCCTTCAGGCCTGGCTCGCGCTGGGGCGCCCCCAGGTCGCGGTGGAGGGCAGCGGACCGGCCCTGCTCCTCGGACGTCGGGGTCGACGCGCCGACCCGCGTCAGATCAGGTCCGCCGTGCACGCCCTCCTCGAGCATGTCCCCACGGCACCGGACCTCGGCCCGCACGGCCTGCGCCACAGTGCGGCCACCCACCTGCTCGAAGGAGGAGCGGACCTGCGGCTCGTCCAGGAGCTGCTCGGCCACGCGTCGCTGGCCACCACCCAGATCTATACCCACGTCTCCGTCGACCGGCTCAAGCAGTCGTACCGTCAGGCGCATCCGCGGGCCTGACCGCCAGGACTCCTGACCCAGGACGCCCAGCCCCTTGCCCAGGAGCCGGCGGCAGCAGCTACTCAGGAGCCAGCGGCAGCAGCCGCACCCGCTGGCCGCCGCGCAGGAAGGTCATCGGGTCGAGGTAGGCGTCGCCCCGGACCGCCCCCAGGTGCAGGCACGCCGCCGGAGCGCAGTGCGACCCGGTGCCCTGAAGTCGGCCCAGGACGGCGCCGCGCGTGACCACGGAGCCCTTGGCCACGATCGACACCACGGGCTCGTAGGTGGAACGGATCCCGGACGGGTGCAGGACGCTGACGGTGCCGCGCCCTGCGATGGTGCCCACGTGGGTCACGGTGCCGTCCTCGACCGCGCGGACCTCCTGCCCCGCCACCCCCGCCAGATCCACGCCCCGGTGTCCCACGCCGTACCTGCTGGCGGGTCGCACGAACGGCCGCAGCACGGCGGAAGGGGGCCGCAGAGGCCATCCCCACCGGCCGGCCGGGACTGGACGCTGGCCGTCCCCGCCGACCGCTGGTGCAGGCGTGCCCACGGGTGGGGCGACCGCGACCATGGGCGGGACGGACGGGGGCCGGGTCGCGACGGGGGACGAGGCAGGAACCGTTGACAGCGTGGTGCCTGCGAGGACCAACACCGCGCCGGGGAGCACCAAGAGGGCAACGGCGTTCATCCGTCCACCTTCCGCGTCCAAGGTTCGCGCGGCCACGGGCGCCGGGCAGCCTGGGGATGGCGCCCACCTCGGCGCGGGGTCGTGGATGTGGGGTGCCGATACCGCGCAGTGGTCGAGCTAAAACCTGCTCAGTCGCTCCACGGCGTCATGCAGGACCTCGTCCCGCTTGCAGAACGCGAAGCGCACCAGGGTCCGGGCGGCCTCGACATCGTCGTGGAAGACCGACACCGGCACGCCCACCACCCCTGCTCGCGCGGGCAGCTCACGACAGAACGCGAGGGCGTCGACGGCTCCCAGCGGAGCGGCGTCGGCGACGACGAAGTAGGTCCCGCCGGGCACCGACACCTCCAACCCCGCGGACCGGAGCCCCGCGACGAGCAGGTCTCGCTTGGCCTCCAGGGAGCTGGCCAGCCCTGCGTAGACGCCGTCGTCCAGGCCGAGCGCCACGGCCACGGCGGGCTGGAACGGGCCGGAGCCCACGAAGGTCAGGAACTGCTTGACCGCGCGTACTGCGGCCACCGCCGCCGCAGGTCCGGACACCCAGCCGACCTTCCACCCGGTCGCGGAGAAGGTCTTCCCCGCGGACGAGATCGTCAGGGTCCGCTCCCACATCTGCGGCAGGGTGGCCACCGGGACATGGACCGCCCCGCCGAAGACGAGGTGCTCGTAGACCTCGTCGGTGACCACCCAGGCGTCGAACTCCCTGGCGAGGGAACAGATCAGCTCGACCTCGGCCCGGCTGAAGACCTTGCCGGTCGGGTTGTGCGGGGTGTTGAGCAGCACCAGCCGGGTTCGCGACGAGAAGGCTGCCCGCAGTGACTCCTCGTCCACCGCGAAGTCGGGGAACCGCAGCACCGACGTGCGTCGCACCGCACCCGCCAGGGCTATCGACGCGGCATACGAGTCGTAGTAGGGCTCGAAGGTGACGACCTCGTCACCCGGTTCGCACAGGGCGAGGATGGTCGCGGCGATGGCCTCGGTCGCCCCGACGGTCACCAGCACCTCCGTCCGGGGGTCGACGGTGAGGCCGTAGAACCGGGACTGGTGCGCGGCGATGGCGTCGAGCAGCTCCGGGACGCCGGGGCCGGGCGGGTACTGGTTGCGGCCGCCGTCGATCGCGGCCTTGGCGGCGTCGAGCATCTCCCGCGGCCCGTCGGTGTCGGGGAACCCCTGGCCGAGGTTCACCGCCCCGTGCTGGGTGGCCAGCGCCGTCATCTCCGCGAAGATGGTCGAGCCGTGGCCCGACATCCGGTGCACGAGGGGGTAAACCATGCGGCGCAGGCTACCTGCGGCGTCCGAGGCTGTCGCGTCCTCTCGATTTCCCGATCCCCACCGCCAGCACGTACGATGGTCGGCGGTCCACGTGTGCTCGCACGCGCAGACCAAATTCGCGCGTCTTCCGCCCGCTGACTCGGCTCGCCGACGAACGGGGGCGCACCACAGCAGTCCGGTGAGTATGCCGGTGGGGTGCGTTGCAGACGCCAGGCAGGTGGCCGCACCCATGCGGCACACCGACGCAACTGACAACGACACAAGGAGACACGGCATGGCCGTCGTTACCATGCGCCAGCTCCTCGAGAGCGGCGTCCACTTCGGGCACCAGACCCGTCGCTGGAACCCCAAGATGAAGCGCTTCATCATGACCGAGCGCAACGGCATCTACATCATCGACCTGCAGCAGTCGCTGACCTACATCAACAACGCCTTCGAGTTCGTCAAGGAGACGGTCGCCCACGGCGGTTCCATCCTCTTCGTCGGCACGAAGAAGCAGGCGCAGGAGCCCATCGCCGAGCAGGCGACCCGGGTCGGGATGCCGTACGTCAACCACCGCTGGCTCGGTGGCATGCTCACCAACTTCAACACGATCTCCAAGCGGCTGACGCGCCTCAAGGAGCTCGAGGAGCTCGACTACGACAACGTCGCAGGCTCGGGCTACACCAAGAAGGAACTCCTGATCTTCAAGCGGGAGAAGGACAAGCTCGAGAAGACCCTCGGCGGCATCCGCAACATGGCCAAGGTCCCCTCGGCCGTGTGGATCGTGGACACCAAGAAGGAGCACCTCGCGGTGTTCGAGGCCCGCAAGCTCGGCCTGCCGGTCATCGCCATCCTCGACACCAACTGTGACCCCGACGAGGTCGACTACAAGATCCCCGGCAACGACGACGCGATCCGCTCCGTCACGCTGCTGACCCGCGTCATCGCCGACGCCGTGGCCGAGGGCCTCATGGCCCGCAGCTCCGGCAAGTCCGGCGAGCAGGCCGAGGGTGTCGTCGCAGGCGACGAGCCGATGGCCGAGTGGGAGCGCGAGCTGCTCGGTGGCGACGCTGCGCAGGCCGCTGAGGCTGCTGCCCCGGAGGCCGGCGAGACCGCCGCTGCCGACGCGACCGAGGCCGCCCCGGCCGAGGCTGCCGCCCCCGAGGCGCCCGCCGCTGACGCTGTCGCCCCCGAGGCGCCCGCCGCTGAGGCTGCCCCCGAGGCTGCTGCCGAGGCTCCGGCCGAGGCCGACGCCAAGGCCTGAGCTGCCACCTCCAAACCCTCTCTGAACGCCACCACTCTGAACGGAAGAGCTGAGACAACACCTATGGCGAACTACACCGCCGCTGACATCAAGGCCCTGCGCGGGTCGACCGGAGCAGGCATGCTCGACGTCAAGAAGGCGCTCGACGAGGCCGACGGTGACCGCGAGAAGGCCACCGAGATCCTTCGCGTGAAGGGCCTCAAGGGCGTCACCAAGCGTGAGGGTCGCACCACGTCCAACGGACTGGTCGCTGCCCAGGCCGGTGACGGCGTGGGCACCCTCGTCGAGGTCCTGTGCGAGACCGACTTCGTGGCCAAGGGCGAGAAGTTCATCGCCCTGGCCGCCCAGGTTCTCGCCCAGGCGGTCGCCTCCGGCGCGGCCGACGCCGACGCACTGCTCAAGAGCACGCTCGAGGACGGCTCGACCGTCCAGGAGCTGCTCGACAACGCCAACGCGACCATCGGCGAGAAGATCGAGGTCAAGCGCGTGTCCCGCGTCGAGGCCCCGGTCGTCGTGTCCTACCTGCACAAGACCAGCCCCGACCTGCCCGCGCAGATCGGTGTGCTCGTCGGTGCCGAGGGTGACGAGCAGCTCGCTCGTGACGTGGCCATGCACATCGCGGCGTTCAGCCCGACCGTGCTGACCCGTGACGAGGTCGACCCGGCCACCGTCGAGCAGGAGCGCCGCGTTGCCGAGGCGACGGCCAAGGAGGAGGGCAAGCCCGAGGCTGCCCTGCCCAAGATCGTCGAGGGCCGCGTGAACGGCTTCTTCAAGGAGAACGTCCTGGTCGAGCAGGCGTTCGCCAAGGACGCCAAGAAGACCGTCGAGAAGGTCCTCACCGAGGGCGGCACGAAGGTCACCTCCTTCGTGCGCTACCGCGTCGGCGGCTGATCGACGGCACCACCGCTCCACCCGCAAGGCATGAGGTATGCCGCCCGCTCACCAGAGCGGGCGGCATACCTGTTTCTGCGCTGGCTCCCGATTCTGCGCTGACGCTCCGGCTGACCGGCGAGGCATACTGGCGAGCATGGGGAAGCGACGCAAGCCCACACCCCGCAGGTCGCCGAAGCACGAGCTGCCGGACTTCACCCACCTGCCTGAACGAGTCGCTCCGCAGGACATGAGGACCACCCTGGACCTCGACCCGGGTCCCGACCCGCGCGGGGGTCGGGACACCGACACCGAGTTCATGTTGCGCAACGCGGGCTTCTGAGGCGCGGGAACCACCCGCGGGAACCCAGGGGCGCGGGAAGCAGCCGGATCGCTCAGAAGATGTGGACCCGCTCGTCCGGAGCCAGCCACATGCCGTCACCCTCGCTGACCCCGAACGCCTCATGGAACTCGTCGCAGTTGCGCGCGGCGTTGGCCCGGACCTCGGTGGGGGAGTGCGGGTCGATCGCGAGCAGCCGCTTGGCCTCCTCGGTGCGGGCCTTGCCCGACCAGACCTGTGCCCACCCGAGGAAGAACCGCTGCGGTCCGGTGTAGCCGTCGAGCTCCGGCACGTCCTGGCCCTGCGTGGCGATCCGGTAGGCGGAGTAGCCGATCGCCAGGCCGCCGAGGTCGCCGATGTTCTCTCCCACCGTCAGCGCGCCGTTGACGTGCTCCTCGGGGGCCGCGAGCGGGGACAGGGTGCTGAACTGGGCGATCAGGGCCTGGGTCCGCTCGTCGAAGCGCGCCCGGTCCTCCTCCGTCCACCAGTCGCGCAGCGCCCCGGTGGCGTCGTAGCGCGACCCCTGGTCGTCGAAACCGTGCCCGATCTCGTGGCCGATGACCGCACCGATCCCGCCGTAGTTGACGGCGTCGTCGGCGTCGAGGTCGAAGAAGGGCGGCTGGAGGATGCCGGCCGGGAAGACGATCTCGTTCATCAGCGGGTGGTAGTAGGCGTTCACCGTCTGCGGCAGCATCAGCCACTCGTCGCGGTCGATGGGCCCGCCCAGCTTGGCCAGCTGGCGTCGGAGCTCGAACTCGTTGGCCCGGCGGACGTTGCCCACGAGGTCGTCGTCGATGGTCAGGGCGGAGTAGTCCCGCCAGCGGTCGGGGTAGCCGACCTTGGGGGTGAACGACGCGAGCTTGGCCAGGGCCTGTTCACGAGTCTGCGGGCCCATCCAGTCCAGGCCCTCGAAGGACTGCCGGAACGCCTCGACGAGGTTGCCGACGAGCTCGAGCATGCGCTTCTTGGCCTCGGGCGGGAAGAACTCCGCGGCGTAGAGCTGACCGACGGCCTCGCCGATCGAACCCTCGACCAGGGAGACGCCGCGCTTCCAGCGCTCGCGGTTCTCGGGCAGCCCGGAGATGACGCGTCCGGTGAAGTCGAACTCGGCCTCGACCAGCTCGGCAGTCAGCAGCGGGGCCGCCGAGGCGACGACGTGGAAGGTGAGCCAGTGCTTGAGGTCCTCCAGCGGGGTGTCCGCGAGCAGCGCCGAGAGCCCCTCGAGGTATGACGGCTGCCCCACGACCACCTGCGCGAAGGCGTCGCGCGCGTCGAGGGAGTCCACGAAGGCGTCCCAGGCGACCGCCGGCGAGAGGTCCACCAGCGCGGCATACCTCAGGGGGTTGTAGCTCTTGACCGCATCGCGGGTGGCGACGTTGTCCCAGTGGTGGGCGGCCAGCCTCGTCTCGAGCGCCACCACGCGGGCGGCCGGCGAGTCCTCGTCGGTGGCGCCGTCGCCGACCCCCGCGAAGCCGAGCATCCTGGCCACGTGCGGCAGGTAGGCCGCGAGGATGGCCGCGTGGCGCTCCTCGCGGTAGTAGGACTCGTCGGGCAGGCCCAGGCCGCCCTGCCCGAGGTAGAGGACGTACTCCTCGGGGTTCTTGGCGTCGGGGGCGACCCCGAAGTCGAAGAGACCCGGTCCCCCCTGGCGCTGGAGGCGGCCGAGGGTGACGAAGAGGTCGTCGACCCCGCCGATCGCGGCGACGTCGGCAAGGTCCTGCTCGATGGGGGTCAGCCCCAGCGCCTCGATCCGCGCCTCGTCCATGAACGACCGGTAGAGGTCGCCGACCTTGCGGGTGGGCGAGCCGGGCGCGGCGCTGTCGTCGGCCGCTGCGCGCTCGATGATCGTGCGCACCCGCTCGTCGGACTGCTCGCGCAGGATGTCGAAGGTGCCGTAGCGACCGCGGTCGCCCGGGATCTCGGTGGTGCGGACCCAGCTGCCGTTGGCGTGGCCGAACAGGTCGTCCTGTGGGCGGACCGACTCGTCGCGATGCCCCGGGAGGATGCCTGACTTCATGCGTGTGTCTCCTTTGGTGCCTCGGTGGACCATTGCCGTCGGTACGCCTGGTGGATGGTGACACCCTGCCACGCGGCGCTGACGGTCACGCAACCGACACCATTCCGTTCCCGGGAGTGTGGAAGTATTCGGTGACCGCCCGCACCACCGTCCAGGAGGATCTGTCGTGACTGCTGCCCCGGAGCAGACCGCCCCAGCCGGATCGTCCACCCCTGGGGCGCAGGCTCCGCGCCGACGGGTCCTGCTCAAGCTCTCGGGTGAGGTCTTCGGTGGTGGTCGCGTCGGACTGGCGCCCGAGGTCGTGCGCGGGATCGCCCGCCAGATCGCCCAGTCCATCACCGAGGGGATCCAGGTCGCCGTCGTCATCGGTGGGGGCAACTTCTTCCGAGGCTCCGAGCTCCAGCAGCAGGGCATGGACCGGACCCGTGCCGACTACATGGGCATGCTCGGCACCGTGATGAACTGCCTCGCCCTGCAGGACTTCCTCGAGAAGGAAGGCATCGAGACCCGCGTTCAGACCGCGATCGCGATGGGCCAGGTCGCCGAGCCCTACATCCCGCGCCGCGCCATCCGTCACCTCGAGAAGGGCCGCGTGGTCATCTTCGGCGCCGGCGCCGGTATGCCGTTCTTCTCCACCGACACGGTGTCCGCCCAGCGGGCGCTCGAGATCAAGTGCGACGCCGTGCTGATGAGCAAGAACGGCGTCGACGGCGTCTACGACTCCGACCCCCGCACCAACCCGAACGCTCGCAAGCTCGACGAGATCAGCTACCAGCAGGCCCTCCAGCAGGGCCTGCGGGTCGTCGACGCGGCGGCGTTCAGCCTGTGCATGGAGAACAAGCTGCCCATGGTCGTGTTCGGCATGGAAGGCGAGGGCAACGTGGTGCGGGCGTTGCGCGGTGAGAAGATCGGCACGCTGGTCACCCCGGGCTGAGGCTGCATCTCGCCGGCCCACCCACCAGACTGACCACACCACGACCGGCGTCGCCCCTCCTGGGGAGCGCCCGAGAAGGAGCAGGACATGATTGAAGAGACTCTCCTCGAGGCCGAAGAGAAGATGGAAAAGGCCGTCGAGGTCGCCAAGGAGGACTTCGCGGGCATCCGCACCGGCCGGGCGACCCCGGGCATGTTCAACAAGCTCACCGTCGACTACTACGGCTCGCCGACCCCGCTCCAGCAGCTCGCGTCGTTCCAGACCCCCGAGGCGCGCACCATCCTGATCACGCCGTTCGACAAGTCGGCCATGGCGGAGATCGAGAAGACGCTGCGCGAGTCCGACCTGGGCGTGAACCCGAGCAACGACGGCACCGTGCTCCGCTGCGTCCTGCCCCAGCTCACCGAGGAGCGCCGCAAGGACTACGTCAAGCTGGCTCGGCACAAGGGCGAGGACGCCAAGGTCTCGATCCGCAACGTCCGCCGCAAGGCGAAGGACGAGCTGGACAAGCTGGTCAAGGACGGCGAGGTCGGCGAGGACGACGGGAACCGCGCCGAGAAGGAGCTGGACGCCAGCACCAAGAAGTACGTCGATCTCATCGACGAGCTCCTGAAGGGCAAGGAGACCGAGCTGCGCGAGGTCTGAGCGCCCGCCGACCGCTCTGACGCACAGCACCCTCCTCATGGACACGCCCCAGTCCCGACGCGATCGACGCGAGGCACGCGCCTCCGCGCAGTCGGCCGCGCCCCGGTCGTCGCGGGCAGCCGCGCCCCGGTCGTCGCGGGCGGCCGCGCCCCGCTCGCGGGCGGCGGCAGCCGCCCCGGGGTCGACGGCGGCCCGGTCCTCGAGGGCCGGTCGCAACCTGCCGGCCGCGATCGGGGTGGGGGTCGGTCTGGGCATCCTCATCATCGGCTCCCTGCTGCTGCGCAAGGAGCTGATGCTCGGGATCGTCATCGTGGCCGCCGGGGTCGGCGTCTGGGAGCTGCGCCGGGCGCTGGCGCAGGTCTCGATCCACGTGCCCCTGGTCCCCAGCCTCGTCGGCAGCGTGAGCATGCTCGTCTCCGCATACGTCGGCGGTGGCGAGGCGCTCGTGGTGACCGTCGGCCTGACCTGCGTGGGCATCCTGCTCTGGCGGGTGGCGGACGGGGTGCTCGACGCTGTCCGGGACATCGCGGGCGGCTTCTTCGTCGCGGTCTACCCGTCCTTCCTCGCCGGCTTCGCCGCCCTGATGCTGGCCGCGCGAGACGACGGCGCGCGGCGGATCATCGTGTTCATCCTCGTCACGGTCCTGTCCGACGTGGGCGGCTATGCGTTCGGCGTGCTGCTGGGCAGGCACCCGATGGCACCGTCGGTCAGCCCCAAGAAGTCCTGGGAGGGCTTCGCAGGGTCGGTCCTCACCTGTGTGGTCGGAGGCGCCGCCGCGGTGGTCCTGCTGCTGCACGGCCCGTGGTGGGGCGGGGCCGTGCTCGGCGCCTGCGCCGCCGTCGCCGCGACGGTGGGAGACCTGACCGAGTCGACCATCAAGCGCGACCTCGGGATCAAGGACATGAGCACGATCCTGCCCGGGCACGGCGGGGTCATGGACCGCCTCGACTCCCTCGTGGTGGTCGCCCCGGTGGCGTGGGCGGTGCTGGCCTGGGTGGTCCCGCCGGGCTGACCCCGCGGTCCGCCCCGGCACCTGAGAGACTGGGGGCACCATGACCACGGACCTCCCCGAGCCCACCACCGGGCGCCCGCAACCCGGCCAGCTCACCTTCTCCGCCCCACGCCGGGGCAAGCCGCCGCGGCACCTGGCCGACCTGTCTCCCGCGGAGCGCAAGGAGGCCGTCGAGGCGTTGGGGCACAAGGGCTTCCGGGCGAAGCAGCTGTCGACGCACTACTTCGAGCGGTTGGTCGCCTCACCCGAGGAGATGACCGACCTCCCGAAGGCGATCCGAGACGACCTCGTGGCCGACCTGCTCCCGACCCTGCTCACCCCCCTGGTGCAGCGCACCGCCGACGACGGCATGACGATCAAGAACGCATGGAAGCTGCACGACGGCGCCATCGTCGAGTCCGTGCTGATGCGCTACCCCAAGCGCGTCACCATCTGCATCTCGAGCCAGGCCGGCTGTGGCATGAACTGCCCCTTCTGTGCGACCGGACAGGCTGGGCTGACCCGCAACATGAGCGCGGCAGAGATCGTCGAGCAGGTCGTCCATGGCGCGCGCCTGCTGCGCAGCGGTGAGCTCGCCAAGGGCCTTGCCGGCGACGCCGGGCGCGCCCAGCACGCCGCCCAGCCCGGCGAGCACGTCGCCGAGCTCGGGGACGAGGACGGGACCGAGGACGGCGAGGACCGCCCGGCCGAGGCCACCGGGCCCACCCGCATCTCCAACGTCGTCTTCATGGGCATGGGGGAGGCGCTGGCCAACTACAAGGCCGCGATCGGCGCGATCCGGCGGCTCACCGACCCCGCACCGGATGGCCTGGGGATGTCCGCGCGCGGCATCACGATGTCGACGGTGGGGCTCGTCCCGGCGATCGACAAGCTCGCGGCCGAAGGGATCCCGGTCACGCTGGCCCTCTCGCTGCACGCCCCGGACGACGAGCTGCGCAACGAGCTGGTGCCGATCAACACCCGGTGGAGCGTCGACGAGGCCCTCGATGCCGCCCACCGCTACTACGCGGTGACCGGGCGGCGCGTGAGCATCGAGTACGCGCTCATCAAGGACATCAACGACCACGCCTGGCGGGCGGACCTGCTCGGGACCAAGCTCAACGCCCGGGGCCGCGGGTGGGTGCACGTCAACCCGATCCCGCTCAACCCCACGCCTGGCTCCAAGTGGACCGCCTCACGCCCCGGCGTGGAGCAGCAGTTCGTCGAGCGGCTGCGTGCCCACGGCATCCCGACGACGATCCGCGACACCCGCGGCCAGGACATCGACGGCGCCTGCGGCCAGCTCGCCGCCTCCACCGCCTGACCGAGTCCGTGCCGCGGGCGACCAGCCTGCGCAGCCCGTGACCCGTTTTCCGCCGCGCCCGACCCGCGATCTGCCTATGCTCGAGCGGTGATCCTGCGTGCGCCCGTCCTGACGGCAGGGGCTGTCCTCCTGCTGCTGACGGGGTGCGCCGCCACGAACCCCACGCCGGCCGGGGCGCCGGTGAGCTCGTCAGCTCCGGCCGCGCCGTCGACGTCGTCGGCTCACCAGCACGCGACCCAGGCCGCGCCGCCCGAAGCCCCGCTGCGCAAGGGCGAGCGCTTCATCACGCTCCGGATGCCGGCGGCATACACCCCCAAGGCGCCGGCCGCCCCGGGGACGGACGACTACCGCTGCTTCCTGCTCGACCCCGGGCTCACCGCCGACTCCGTCGTGACCGGCATCAACGTGCTGCCGGGCAACCCCCGCATCGTCCACCACGTCATCCTCTTCCGGGTCCCGCCGGACGAGGTCGCCACGGCGCAGGAGCTGGACCGTCGCCAGAGCGGTCAGGGCTGGACCTGCTTCGGCGGCACCGGGGTGCAGAGCCAGGGCGCGGGCCTCAACAGCGCGCCGTGGCTGGGCGCGTGGGCGCCCGGCGGTGGCGAGCGGGTCCTTGCCCCCGACCTGGGTATGCCGCTCGCCGCCGGATCGCGCATCGTCATGCAGGTCCACTACAACCTGCTCGCCGGACGGGCGCCCGACCAGAGCGCAGCAAAGCTGCGGGTGGCCGCTGACGACGGCTCCCGTCAGGTCCTGCAGACCGTGCTGCTCCCGGCGCCCGTCGAGCTGCCGTGCCGACCGGGCAAGACCGGTCCACTGTGCAACCGAGCGGCAGCGATGGCCGACGTGCAGCAGCGCTTCGGGATCGCGGGCGGCACCGGCGACGCGCTGCACCTGCTGTGCCCGGGCAACCCCGCCGGTCCGACCCAGTCGTGCACCCGGACGGTGACCCAGGGATCGACGTTCCGGGCCGTGGCCGGGCACATGCACCTGCTCGGCACCAAGATCTCGATCGTCGTCAACAAGGGCAGGCCCACCGAGCGCACCGTCCTCGACATCCCGGTCTGGGACTTCGACAACCAGGGCAGCCGCCCCGTCGACCCGCCCGTGCGGGTGAAGATCGGCGACACCCTCACCGTGTCGTGCACCCACGACCAGAGCCTGCGCGACAAGCTGCCGTTCTTCGCGGGCCGGCCGGAGCGCTATGTCGTGTGGGGCGAGGGCACCACCGACGAGATGTGCCTGGGCATCGTGATGGTCACCCGACCGTAGCGCCGGTGCCCCACCCCTAGGCTGAGGTCGTGAGCGACGATTCTGCTGCGCCCCGCGAACCCGGCCGGGAGTTCGTGCTGACCGTCTCGTGCGCCGACCGGCGCGGCATCGTGCACGCCGTCTCCGGAGTGATGCTCGACCTGTCGATGACGATCCTCGACAGCCAGCAGTTCGCCGATGTCACGTCAGGGGAGTTCCACCTGCGGATGCACGTCGTGCGCGAAGGTCCCGCGGTGCCCGTGGCCGCCGTGGATGCCGCGATGGCTGGCGTGGCAACGGAGTTCGCCATGGCGTATGCCGCGCACGACCTCTCCCAGCGGCGTCGGGTGCTGGTCATGGTGAGCCAGCAGGGCCACTGCCTGAACGACCTGCTGTTCCGGGTCGAGAGTGGGTCACTGGCGGTCGAGGTGCCGGCCATCGTCTCCAACCACGAGGACTTCCGGGCGCTCGCGCAGTGGCACGGCATCCCTTTCCACCACGTCCCGGTCACCCCTGACACCAAGCCGGAGGCGGAGGCGGAGCTGCGGCGGCTCGTGGAGCACTACCGCGCCGACACCGTGGCGCTGGCGCGCTACATGCAGATCCTGTCGGGGGAGCTGTGCGCCGACTTCCCGGGTCGGATCATCAACATCCACCACTCGCTGCTGCCCAGCTTCCGCGGCGCCCGGCCCTACACCCAGGCGCACGACCGCGGGGTCAAGGTGATCGGCGCGACGGCGCACTACGTCACGGCCGACCTCGACGAGGGCCCGATCATCGAGCAGGACTTCCGGCGGGTCGACCACCGGATGAGCCCGGCCGAGCTCGCCTCGGTCGGCCAGGAGCTCGAGGCCATGGCCTTCGCCCGGGCGCTGCGCTGGCACGCCGAGCACCGGGTCGTGCTGCGCGGGCGGCGGACCATCGTCTTCGACTGACCAGGCCTGGCGGGCCACCCGGATGAAGGGCTGGGGTCCTGTTGTCGGCAGTCCTACGCCTTGAGGAAGCGTTCCAAGCGGTCAAGCTGGGTGGCAGCGCCGCGGGCAGCGTCAACAGCACCTGGCGTCTGTCGGTCTTCTCGACCATCTTGAGCAACCTTTGGCGATCCTTCTTGTTGAGTTCTGCAGCACGAAGATCGGCGGCGCCAAGCATCGCTGTGAGGACGGCGAAGTCATAGCAATGCCTGTCGCGGGCAGGGCCGGATGTTTCGAGGCGCGCCGCCGCCTTCATCACCATTGACCCGATGAGGCTAGGACGCCTGATTCGGCCCGTGCGGGTGCCGATCTGGACGGCGACGACTTCGGAGCGATGGAGGGCTTGCGTCCCGCCAGGGGCCGCTACGGTCGGGAACCCGCTCGCTGAGTGCTTGTTCGCCGTTCGGTCGCCGGTGCCTTCAGGGATGAGAACGTCAATGACCGCAGCCCCGCGCCGCCAGCGATGTTGCACTCCGTCGGCACTCGGTTCGGGCTCCATGCCCATTTCGGTCAGGGCCGCGGTGACAGCACCTAGAACCTCTGGGACGCGTGCATCCACCACTGCGTCGCCGTCGTCGGTCGGGCGCTGAGGGTCATATCCGCGTTCAGCGCACTGGAGGTGTACCAACTGTCCGCCAACCAGTGTCCAGCCATCCGGGTGTCGTTCATGCAGTTCTAGGAGCGCATGCCACGCCGCTTCTTGGGCCTCGGCCATTGCAGGCATGACGCTCATGTCAGCGCTTCTGCGAGGAGCTCGTGAGCGCGCCGAATCTCCCGAGGCCCCCCGTCCTCCGCTAGGTCGGCGGCAAGCATCAATGGCGAAACGTCACTGGGTCGCCCCGGAGCTACATGCAGCACCACGTTGGGCTTCTGGTCCACGCCAACGGGGTCCAGCCAGTGGTCTTGGAGGAGCCCTTCAAGATCGCCGGCCGCGACATAACCCTCGACGATCCTTGGGTCCTGCAACCCTGACTTTGGGTGTGAGACGCCGGATGGGATGAGTCGCGGATCCTCGCTCAATGGCTGAAAATCTGGCTCCGACACGCGGTAGATGTGGCGTTCGGCTCGGTGCGACATGAATTCCAGTAAGGCGTCGAAGCAGTCTTCAGCGCTCGATGGTGCTTGTGCTGCCTCAGCTGCGTCCAAGAGTCGTTGAAGGGCGCGTTTGCGGGAGGAGCGGCTGGATTTGATTTCGAGATGGGCGCCATTGGGAAGGATCAGATCTGGCCCGTGACGTTCCTGGCCACTGAAGCCCTCGGGGCCTGAGGAAAACGCCTGGCTCAGAGCTTGGGGGAAGAATTGCTCCAACGGGCCTCCTTCCCAGAGCGCCACATCGGCTAGGCGGATCGCGTCCCACACCACACTGCTCTTGGCCGGACGGCCCCTGCGCGGCTTGCTCTGCACCACGGATAGGTCCACGAGCCAGCGGCCGCCCACCTTCTCGGCCACCAGAGACCCATCGGCGATCCGCTGCCGGACTCGCGCAGGCGAGACTCCCAGCCGTGAAGCAGCTTCGGGTACGGACAACTTTGACATGCTCATAATTCTATCGCTATCGCAAGATTTATGAAACCAGCCTACGGCTTCATGCAAGACCCGCGTCACGACCGGCAGCTCGCTCGGCTCCTTGACACGACCCCTCAGCGGGGCTGGATGAGGTCCCAGGCGTTGCCGTAGAGGTCCTCGAAAACGACGACGTCGCCGTATGTCTCGTGACGCGGCTCCGCGCGGAAGCGGACTCCCGCCTCGACCATCCGCGCGTGGTCGGCGGCGAAGTCGTCGGTGGCGAGGAAGTGCATCACCCGGCCGCCGCCGGGGTCGCCGACGCGGGCCTCCTGCTCGGGCGTGCTGGCACGGGCCAGCAGGATGTTCGTGCCGTCGGAGCCGCCGGGACGGACCACGACCCATCGGGTGCCGTCGCCGCGGTCGGTGTCCTCCACGAGCTCGAACCCGGCCAGGTCGAGGAACCACGCGATCGCCTCGTCGTAGTCGCGGACGAGCAGGGTGACGAGGCTGAGGCGCTGCGGCATTCAGCCATCCTCCCGCGCTGCGCGTTTGAGGGCGTTCAGGTACCCGAGCGCCGCGATGTGCTGCAGCCACCGGCCCACCGGGCCGACGAGCCGCATCAGCCGGCCCCCGGGTCGCGAGTAGGCGCGCACCACGGCATACACCTGGGTGCCACGGCGCTCCACGAGGAAGCCCTCCTCGCCGCTCTCGACGTGACCTTCGAGCGTGCCGTAGCCGAACCCGGTGCGCTCCGTGCCCTCGACGGTCCAGACGACCCTGCACGGCACACCCAGGAGCACGAGGCGGCTCAGGATCTCCACGCCCACGGCGGCCCGCGGTGCCGTGGTCTGGGGGCGCAGACCGACTCCGCGTTGGGCCCCGAAGGTCATCACCGCCTCACAGGCCCGCCGGTATGCCGCGTCGCCGGCTCCCAGCCGCCGCTCGACCTCGAGGTGCTGGTAGCCAGCGGGAAGGGGGCCGTCGAGGGTGAGGCCGCGCGGCGCGTATGTGAGCTCGAGGCTGGCCAGGTCCGCGAGCTTCATCGGGGCTGCCTGGCCCTCTCGGATGCCAGGCCGAGCACGATCTCGGCGGCCTCCTGCGCGGTCTCGACCAGGTGCGTCACCGCACCCATCCCGCGCTCCTGGCCCAGGGCGCGCACGGCGGCCCAGACCGGCACCGTCTCCGACCAGTACTCCTGCCCGACGAGGACCAGTGGCGGGCACGGGGTGTCGGGCTGGGCGTAGAAGAGGGGAGTGACCGCCTGGAAGATCTCCTGCACGGTGCCGGCGACGCCTTCGAGCACCACCAGCCCCGCCGTGGCGCGGGCCAGCAGCCCGTCCTCGCGGATGGCGTTGGAGAAGTACTTGCCGATGCCGTCACAGAAGACGTTCGGCGGCTCGTGACCGTAGAACCAGGTGGGGATCCCGAGGCTGCCGGAGGTGCTCGCGCGCGGAAGCTGCGCGCGCACCGTCAGGGCCGAGCCCACCCAGGCGTCGATCGAGGGCCGGAACGACGGCACCCCCGCGAGCTCCTCGAGGGCGACGGCGACGGAGGACTCGTCGCGGGCCAGGGCTCCGAGGTTGGCGGCCTCCATCGCGCCGGGGCCTCCACCGGTCGCGACGACCAGACCTCCTGCGGCCAGGGACCGTCCCAGGCCCGCCGCCGCGGCATACGCCGTGGTGCCCCGGGCCAGGTCGTGGCCTCCCATCACCCCGACGACGGGGCGGTGGGCCACGAACTCGTCGAGGGCGTCGGTGATGGAGTCGTCGTGGATCGCCCTCAGCAGCGTGGCGAAGGTGTCACGGTGGGCCACCCCGGACTTCATCCACTGGTACGCAAGGAAATCCGGTGTCGCCTCGTAACCGTCCCGGTCGAGCCCGGCGTAGAGCTCGTCGGCGGTGTAGAGCGTGGCGCGGTAGGGGTCGACGGGCGCGTGGGGGTCGGTGGGGAAGACCAGCGCGTGGTGCGCGCCCAGGTGGGCACCGAGGGCGGGAGAGAGGCGCCCGCCGAGGACGACGAGGCCCTCGACGTCGGTGCGGGCGAGCAGGCGGTCCTCGTAGGCCGTGAGGTCGAGGTCCTGCAGGCGCAGGCCCCTGAGGGGACGGCCCGAGGAGAGCACGGCGTCGAGATCCGCGAGGTTCTCGACGTCGGGGCGGGGGGTGCTCCTGCGGGCGCCGTCCATGGGCTGACTCTAGACGCGGGCACGGATCACCGGCGGGCCACGGCTGGGTGGTCGGGTACTAGACGTTGCCGAGCACGCGGTCGACCGCGATCTCGACCACGACGCGCTCCGGGTTCTCGCGGGGCACGCGGTACCGCGCGGCATACCGGCCGACCGCGTCGGCCACCGCCGCCGGGTCGGTGAGGACTCGGGCGCTGCCTTCGAAGGAGAGCCAGTGGCGGCCGTCCACCTGGCACACGACCGCCCGGCCGCCCAGGGCGGCGTTGCGCGCCTTGCGGCTGCTGCCACTGGTGATGACGCGGACCACCAGCGCGCCGGCGTCCCAGGTGAACCCGACCGGCACGACGTGCGGAGAACCGTCGGCGCGCAGCGTCGTCAGCGTGGCCAGGTGTCGGGCCGTGACGAACTCGAGGGCGGCAGGGGACAGGTCTGCGGGGGCGGTCGACACGCGTGGAGTCTTCCCTAGTGACCCGTGAGGGCGGTGAGCACGCGGCCGAGGCGCGCCGGACGGCCGGTGCGGGCCTCCTCGAGGTCCGCCGCATGGGCCAGCCTGAGGCCGGCGTTGATGCCCGTCCAGCGCAAGGGCTCGGGCTCCCAGCGACGGCTGCGGTGCCCGACCCAGGGCAGCTCGGTCAAGGGGGTGTGCCGGCCGGTGACGAGGTCTGCCAGCGTGCGGCCCGCAAGGTTCGCGGCGGCCACGCCGTCACCGACGTAGCCGCCCGCCCAGCCCAGACCGGTGGATGGGTCATGTCCGACGGAGGGGTGCCAGTCGCGCGCGATCCCCAGTGGGCCGCCCCACGCGTGGGTGAACCGGACGCCCTCGATCTGCGGGAGCAGGTCCGTGAGCGTGGCGCGCAGGTCGGCGAAAACCGTTGGCTCGTGGTCGAACTCGGGCTTGATCCGCGACCGGTAGTGGTAGGGCGCCCCGCGTCCGCCGAAGGCGAGTCGGCCGTCGGCCGTGCGTTGGCCGTAGATGATGACATGGCGGTGGTCGCTGAAGACCTCGCCCTCGGCGAGCCCAACGGACTCCCACTGGGAAGCCGTGAGCGGCTCGGTGGCGACCACCAGCGAGTAGACCGGCGCGATGAGGCGGCGTGTCCCGGGCAGGGTCGGGGTCCAGGCCTCGGTGGCCCGGATGACGTGGCTGGCCTGGACCTGACCGCCGCCCGCCAGCGTGACGCGTCCCGGCTCGATGGCGCTGACCCGCACCCCTTCCAGCACCTGCGCGCCCTGCGACCGGACCGTCGCGGCCAGCCCGTCGACCAGCCGTCGGGGATGCACGCGGGCGCAGTGCGGGGTGAACGTCGCGCCCAGGACGCGGCTGGCAGCCATCCGCTGCGTCGCCTCCGCCGCGTCGAGCCACCGGGTGGCGGTGCCCCACTGCTCGGCATCGGCGACCTCGGCCCGAGCCCTGGCCACCTGGGCCCGGGACCGTGCCAGGACGAGCGAGCCGCCCTTGCGGAATCCGCAGTCGATGGCCGCGGATTCCGTGGCCCGGCCGACCTCGTCGACGGTGTGCCGCAGCTCCGCGAGCATGGCGTGGGCCGCAGCGCGACCCCCACGGCGCTCCAGGGTCTGCGGACCCACCGGCCACAGCGCGGACACCCAGCCGCCGTTGCGTCCGCTCGCCCCGAAGCCGATGTGCTCGGCCTCGAGGACGACGACGTCGAGCGAGGGGTCCGCCAGGAGCAGGTAGTGGGCCGTCCACAGTCCCGTGAAGCCGCCGCCCACGACGACGACGTCGGCCTTGCGGGGCACGTCAGGTGAGGAGGGCCCGGCTGCCGGCGACGCGGCAGACGCGCCCTCCCACCACAGGGGTTGGGTCACGAGGCGACGGGCGCGGTCAGAGGTGCTTCTCGGCGCCGGTGAGCACCGAGCGCAGGCGTGACTCGATGTCGTCGAACTCGGTCTGCCCGATGATCAGCGGCGGCGCGAGCTGGATGACCGGGTCTCCGCGGTCGTCCGCGCGGCAGTAGAGGCCGGCGTCGAAGAGCGCCTTGGACAGGTAGCCGCGAAGGAGTCGCTCGGACTCCTCGTCGTTGAACGTCTCGCGGGTCTCCTTGTCCTTGACCAGCTCGATGCCGTAGAAGTAGCCGGCGCCGCGGACGTCGCCGACGATCGGCAGGTCGAGCAGCTTCTCCAGGGTGGCCCTGAACTTGGGGGCGTTGTCCTTCACGTGCTGGTTGAGCCCCTCGCGCTCGAAGATGTCGAGGTTGGCCATCGCCACCGCCGCGCTGACCGGGTGGCCACCGAAGGTGTAGCCGTGCGGGAAGTAGGTCGTCCCCTTCTTGAAGGGCTCGAACAGGCGATCGCTGGCGATCATCGCGCCGATGGGGGAGTAGCCCGAGGTCATGCCCTTGGCGCAGGTGATGATGTCCGGGACGTAACCGAAGTCGTCGCACGCGAACATCGAGCCGATGCGGCCGAACGAGCAGATCACCTCGTCCGAGACGAGCAGGACGTCGTACTCGTCGCAGATCTCGCGGACCCGCTCGAAGTAGCCGGCCGGCGGCGGGAAGCAGCCACCGGAGTTCTGGACCGGCTCGAGGAACACGGCCGCCACGGTGTCGGGGCCCTCGAACTCGATGGCCTCGGCGATCCGGTCGGCGGCCCAGCGTCCGAAGGCCTTCTCGTCGTCGCGCAGGTGCTCCGGCGCGCGGTAGGAGTTCGTGTTGGGGACCTTGAAGGCGCCGGGCACGAGCGGCTCGAACATCTCCTTGGCCGCGGGTATGCCGGTGATCGACAGGGCTCCCTGGGGGGTGCCGTGGTAGGCGACCGCGCGGCTGATCACCTTGTGCTTGGTGGGCTTCCCGGTCAGCTTGAAGTACTGCTTGGCGAGCTTCCAGGCCGTCTCGACGGCCTCGCCGCCGCCCGTGGTGAAGAACACCCGGTTGAGGTCACCGGGGGCACCGGCGGCCAGGCGCTCGGCGAGCTCGATGGCGCGGGGGTGGGCGTAGGACCAGAGCGGGAAGAAGGCCAGCTCCTTCGCCTGCTTGGCGGCCGCCTCGGCGAGCTCCTCGCGGCCATGACCGACCTGGACGACGAACAGCCCGGCCAGCCCGTCGATGTACTCGTTGCCGCGGTCGTCCCAGATCTTGTGGCCTTGGCCGCGGGTGATGATGGGGACGCTGTGGCCGAGTCCGCCGTCGCTGCGGTCCTCGAAGACCGAGTGGCGCGTGAAGTGCATCCACAGGTGGTCGCGGGCGGCCTCGCTGTGCAGCTTGCCCAGCGGGGTGTGCGTGTCGCTGGACGGTTCGGAGATGGACAGGTCAGTGGTCATCGAGTACCCCAGTTGTAGTGCTGCTTGTTGAGTTTCAGGTAGACGAACGTCTCGGTGGTCTGCACCCCCGGGAGGGTACGGATCCGCCGGGTGAGCAGGTCGAGCAGCTCGGCGTCGTCCTCGCAGACGACCTCGGCCAGCAGGTCGAAGCTGCCCGCCGTGGTGACGACGTAGTCGACCTCGCTCATGCCGGTGAGTGCGTCACCGACGGAGGTCAGGTCGCCGTCGACGCGGATGCCGATCATGGCCTGGCGGCGGAAGCCGACCTGGAGGGGATCGGTGACGGCGACGATCTGCATCACGCCGGAGTCGAGGAGTCGCTGCACCCGCTGGCGCACGGCCGCCTCGGACAGGCCGACTCGCTTGGCGATGGTGGCGTAGGACTGCCGCCCGTCCTCCTGGAGCTGCTCGATGATCGCCTTCGACAGGTCGTCGAGGCGCACATCGGCGGTGCTGTGGGAAGCGCGGGTCACGCCGCCATGGTGGCCTCTGGTGGCGTTCCGCGCAAGTCCCTGCACCACGGATTCCGTGCCAGTTTTGTTAAATCGCTGTTGATTTCCGCAATATCGGGTCTGGAACCTATTGAAATCCGCCGTGTTGGGGATACAGTTCCTCACACCTGAATCCGTACCGGTACCGCACAGAAATCCCTGGAGCTCTTGTGACCTCGACCCCGCGCCAGCTGCGCAACTTCATCAACGGCGAGTACGTGGAGGCGCAGACCGACACGACGTCAGACATCGTCAGCCCGGTGACCGCCCAGGTCGTGGCGAAGGCGCCGATCTCATCGGCGGCCGACGTCGACGCGGCATACGCCTCGGCCAGCAAGGCCTTCGAGGAGTGGGGGCAGACCACGCCGAGCGAGCGCCAGCAGGCGCTGCTGAAGTTCGCCGACGCGATCGAGAAGCGCTCCGACGAGTTCGTCCGGCTCGAGTCGGAGAACACCGGCAAGCCGCACGCCCTGACGGCGAGCGAGGAGCTGCCGCCGATGGTCGACCAGCTGCGCTTCTTCGCCGGCGCCGCGCGGGTGCTCGAGGGCCGGGCCGCGGGGGAGTACATGAAGGGGCACACCAGCTGGGTGCGGCGCGAGCCGATCGGCGTCGTGGGCCAGGTGACCCCGTGGAACTACCCGATGATGATGGCGGTCTGGAAGATCGGTCCCGCCCTCGCGGCGGGCAACACGATCGTCCTCAAGCCCTCGGACACCACGCCCGAGACGACGCTCCTCATGGCCGAGATCGCCTCGGAGTTCATGCCCCCCGGCACCTTCAACGTCGTGATGGGTGACCGCGAGACCGGCCGCGCCGTGGTGGAGCACAAGACGCCCGCCCTCGTCGCCATCACCGGCTCCGTCCGAGCCGGCATGCAGGTGGCCGAGAGTGCCAGCCACCAGCTCAAGCGTGTGCACCTCGAGCTCGGCGGCAAGGCGCCGGTGATCGTGTTCGACGACGCCGACATCGAGGCCGCGGTCGAGGGCATCGCGGTTGCCGGATACTTCAACGCGGGCCAGGACTGCACCGCGGCGACCCGGGTGCTGGCCGCGCCGCACATCCACGACGACTTCGTCGCAGCGCTGGGTGAGTACACCAAGAACTCGGCCAAGGTGGGCCTGCCCGACGACGAGGACGCGCTCCTCGGCCCGGTCAACAACCGCAACCAGCTCGAGCGGGTCCAGGGCTTCCTGTCCCGGCTGCCCGACCACGCCTCCGTCGCCGCCGGTGGTCACCGCCTCGACGCCCTGGGCGACGGCTTCTTCCTCGAGCCGACCGTGCTGTCCGGGCTGCGTCAGGACGACGAGGTCATCCAGGACGAGATCTTCGGCCCGGTCATCACCGTCCAGCGCTTCACCGACGAGGCCGAGGCGCTGCGCTGGGCCAACGGGGTCGACTACGGCCTGGCCTCCAGCGTCTGGACCAAGGACTTCGGTCGCGCCATGCGGGTGTCCAAGTCGCTCGACTTCGGCTGCGTCTGGATCAACACGCACATCCCGATCGTCGCCGAGATGCCCCACGGTGGGTTCAAGAAGTCCGGCTACGGCAAGGACCTGTCCATGTACGGCTTCGAGGACTACACCCGCATCAAGCACGTGATGGCCAACATCGACAGCTGAAGCCAGCGCCAGCGCCCCGCGCCAGCGCGGGCGCCCCCCGGCACCCACCCCATCCGCCCCCGCCCTCTCCCCAACGCCACCAGCAGGAGCCACCATGAACGAACCGCTTCCCCCGATCCTCACCGCGGCGCTCGCCCGCGGCCTCGTCTCGCGCCGGACCCTGATGGTCGGCGCTGCGGGCGCCGGGATCACGGCCCTTGCGGCGTGTGGCTCGAAGGGCCGCAACCCCGTCGCCAAGAGCGGCTCGAGCACCGCGACCGCGAAGGCCGCCCAGGACATGTCGGACTCGGAGAAGCTCGTCAACTGGTCGAACTGGCCCGAGTACATCGACGTCGACGACAAGACCAAGGCCCGACCCTCGCTGGTGGCCTTCACCAAGAAGACCGGGATCACGGTCAACTACACCGAGGACTACAACGACAACGACGAGTTCTACGCCAAGGTGCGTCCCCTGCTGGCGGGGGGCACCGACACCGGCCGTGACGTGTGGTGCAGCACCGACTGGATGGTGGCCCGGCTGATCCGTCAGGGCTTCGTCCAGAAGCTCGACCTCGCCAACATCCCCAACCACGCCAATGTCGAGGGCTCGCTGCTCAACGTCGAGTTCGACCCGGGCCGGCTGTACTCGCTGCCCTGGCAGAGCGGGTTCGCCGGCATCGCCTACAACCCCAAGGCCACCGGCGGCAAGAAGATCGAGTCCGTCGACCAGCTGCTCACCGACCCGGTGCTCAAGGGGAAGGTGACGCTGCTGACCGAGATGCGCGACACGGTGGGACTCGTCCTGATGGCCATGGGCAAGAAGGTCGAGAGCTTCACCGACGCGGACTTCACCGCCGCCATGGACGAGCTCACGAAGGCCAAGGAAGCCGGCCAGATCAAGGGCTTCACGGGCAACGACTACACCAAGCCGCTCGCGGCCGGCGACACCGCCGCCTGCTTCGCGTGGACCGGCGACGTCGTCCAGCTGCGGGCCGACAACCCCAACCTCGGGTACGTCCTGCCCTCGACCGGCTGCACCCTCTGGTCGGACAACTTCGTGATCCCGGCGCTGGCCAAGCACAAGAAGAACGCCGAGGCCCTCATCAACTACTACTACGACCCCCAGGTCATGGCCAAGGTCGTCGACTACGTCAACTACATCTCCCCCGTGAAGGGCACCAAGGAGGTCCTGACCAAGCTCGACCCGGCCATCGCCAAGAACACCCTGATCGAGCCGGATGCCGCGACCCTGCAGCGCGCGCACGTCTTCCGTGGGCTCACCGCCGCGGAGGAGACCAAGTACAACGCCGCCTTCGCCCAGCTGACGGCCGGGTGACGTGGCGGCGCAAGCATCCGGCGACCTGAGTCTCGTCGGGATCAGCAAGGAGTTCGAGACGTTCACGGCGGTCCATCCGCTCGACCTGGAGGTCCCGGCGGGGTCGTTCTTCGCCCTCCTCGGGCCGAGTGGCTGCGGCAAGACGACCACCCTGAGGATGGTTGCCGGGCTGGAGGAGCCGACGACGGGCAAGATCCTCATCGGCGACCAGGACATCACCGACACCAAGGCCTTCCGCCGCAACGTCAACACCGTGTTCCAGTCCTACGCCCTCTTCCCGCACATGACGGTGCTGGAGAACGTCGCGTTCGGGCTCAAGCGCCGTGGCGACAAGGACGCCGTCGCCAAGGCGAAGGAGTCCCTCGAGCTCGTGCAGCTCGGCGCGGTCGCCAAGAAGAAGCCGGCGCAGCTCTCTGGAGGCATGCAGCAGCGGGTCGCCCTGGCGCGAGCCATCGTCAACCGTCCCGACGTCCTGCTCCTCGACGAACCGCTGGGTGCCCTCGACCTCAAGCTGCGTCGGCAGATGCAGATCGAGCTCAAGCGGATCCAGTCCGAGGTGGGCCTGACCTTCATCCACGTCACCCACGACCAGGAGGAGGCCATGACGATGGCCGACTCGATCGCGGTGATGAACGCCGGGCGGATCGAGCAGCAGGGCGATCCCGCCAGCCTCTACGAGCACCCGAAGTCGGTCTTCGTCGCCAACTTCCTCGGCCAGTCCAACCTGCTGCGTGCCTCGATCGAGGGCCCCGGAGCCGAGGGCACCGTGATGGTCAGCTCGCACGGCCAGCGGCTCGAGGCCGACGCCTCGCACATCCCCGAGGGTGCCCGCGAGATCTGGCTGGGGGTGCGCCCCGAGAAGCTCAGGCTGGGCGAGGGCGGCGGCCCCAACCGGCTGCACGGCGTGGTCGCCGACGCGTCCTTCACCGGGGTCGCCACGCAGTACCTCGTGCGGCTGCCGTGGGACCAGGAGATCACGGTCGTCCAGCAGAACGACGGCAGCGCCCGTGCGCTCGAGGGGGAGAACGTCACCGTCTCGTGGGCCAGCCACCACGGTTTCGTCCTCGACGCCGCCGAGCCGGCCGACGCGGGACTGGGGCACGAAGATGGCTGAGATCGCCGCGGCGGTCCCGGGCACGGGGCACCCGCTTCCGCAGCCGCGGGACAGCCGGCGCAACTGGGTGCCGTACGTCCTGCTGCTGCCCGGGCTGGTCTGGCTGTTCGTCTTCTTCGTCGTGCCGATGATCACCCTCGGGTCGCAGTCGCTCCAGGAGGGCGACGTCGACAACGGCTACACGTTCACCGGCAACGTCGCCATCTACGGCGACGCGCTGCAGAGCTACTGGCAGCAGCTCATGCGCTCCATCGGGTATGCCGCGTCGGCGACCGTCCTCACGCTGCTCCTGGGCTATCCGCTCGCCTACTTCATCGCCAGCCGCAAGGGCCGCTCGAAGTACGTCCTGCTCGTGCTGGTGATCGCGCCGTTCTTCACCAGCTTCCTGATCCGCACCCTGGCGTGGCAGACGATCCTGGCCGACAAGTATCCGGTGGCCGGGTTCGCCCGGTGGACGCACTTCACCGACCTGCTCCAGCTCGTCGGCCTCACCAACAACGACTCGTTGCTGTCCAGCAAGTTCGCGGTGATCTGCGGGCTGACCTACAACTTCCTGCCCTTCATGATCCTGCCGCTCTACTCCTCCCTGGACCGGGTGGACGGCAGGCTCCTCGAGGCCGCCCGGGACCTGTACGCCACGCCCTGGGAGACGTTCCGGCGCATCACCTGGCCGCTGTCCCTGCCCGGGGTGGTGGCCGGCACGCTGCTGACGTTCATCCCCGCAGCGGGTGACTACATCAACTCCCGGCTGCTCGGGAACACCCAGACCGTCATGATCGGGCAGGTCATCGACGCCCAGTTCCTGCGAGTGCTCAACTACCCCCTCGCGGCGGCGTTGTCGTTCGTCCTGCTCGTCCTGATCCTGGCCCTCGTCACGGCATACGTCCGCAAGGCCGGCACCGAGGAGCTGGTCTGAGTGGCACTGACCAACTGGATCCGACGCCACCTGCTCGCCTTCGTCGCGATGGCGGTGCTGGCCATCCTGCTGGTGCCCAACGTGGTGGTCGCCCTGTTCTCGTTCAACAAACCCAACGGCCGCTACAACTACGAGTGGGTGCGGGGGTCGGCCGATGCCTGGACCAACCCGTGTGGCACCCCGGGGATCTGTGAGGCCCTGGGGCTGAGCCTGAAGATCGGCATCACAGCCTCCCTGGTGGCGACGGTGATGGGCACGATGATCGCGTTCGCCCTGGGCCGACACCGTTTCCGGGGCCGCTCCGCGACGAACATGCTCATCTTCATGCCCATGGCGACGCCCGAGGTCGTGATGGGATCCAGCCTGCTCACCCTGTTCGTGGCACTGGGGCTGCCGGCGGGCGCGACGGCGATCCTCATCGCCCACATCATGTTCTGCCTGTCGTTCGTGGTCGTGGCCGTGAAGGCGCGGGTGAGCTCGCTGGACCCCAAGCTCGAAGAGGCCGCGGCCGACCTCGGGGCCGGGCCGGTGGCGACGTTCCTGCGGGTGACCCTGCCGTTGGTCGCCCCGGGGATCGCGGCCGGTGCCCTCCTGGCCTTCTCGCTGAGCTTCGACGACTACATCATCACCAACTTCAACGCGAGCCCGAACTCGGTGACCTTCCCGATGTACGTCTGGGGCGCCGCCCAGCGCGGGACCCCCGTCCAGATCAACGTCATCGGGACGGTGATGTTCGTGCTGTCAGTGGGGATCGTCCTCACCGGCCAGTTCGTCTCCGCCCGTCGAGCGAAAGCAGCCTGATTCCCCATGCGCATCCTCATGATCGGCGCCGGCGGCGTCGGTGACGCTGCCGCACGCATCGCGGTCGAACGTGACTTCTTCGAGTCCTTCGTCGTGGCCGACTACGACCTGGCCAGGGCCGTGGCGACGGTGACGGCCGCGGCCGCTCGTCGCGAGGGCGAGGGCCGGTTCGTCGCCGCCCAGGTGGACGCCTCCGACTCCGAGGCCGTCGCGGCATTGGCCGCCCACCACGGCGCCACCCACGTCTTCAACGCCGTCGACCCCCGGTTCGTCATGCCCATCTTCCGCGGTGCCCTCGCGGCGGGTGCGAGCTACCTCGACATGGCGATGAGCCTGTCCCAGCGCCACCCCGACGAGCCCTACGCCAAGGTCCACGTCAAGCTCGGTGACGAGCAGTTCGCCATGAAGGGTGAGTGGGAGGACGCGGGTCAGCTGGCCCTGCTGGGGATCGGGGTGGAGCCGGGGCTGTCGGACGTGCTCGCCCGCTACGCCTCCGACCACCTGTTCTCGTCGATCGACGAGCTCGGCACCCGCGACGGGGCCAACCTCGCCGTCTACGACGAGGACGGCAACGAGACCTTCGCGCCGGGCTTCTCGATGTGGACCATCATCGAGGAGTGCCTCAACCCGCCCGTGGTGTGGGAACGCTCGCGGGCCGAGGCCGCCGGGGGAGACCTCGAGGCCGGGTTCTTCACCCTGCCGGCGTTCAGCGAGCCCGAGGTGTTCGAGTTCCCCGAAGGCATCGGCCCCGTCGAGTGCGTCCACGTCGAGCACGAGGAGGTGCTCCTCATGCCTCGCTGGCTCGACGCGCAACGGGTGACCTTCAAGTACGGCCTCGGCGACGAGCTCATCTCCATCCTGCGCACCCTGCACACGCTCGGCCTCGACCGCACCGACCCGGTGACGGTCAAGGGGGTCGAGGTGTCACCCCGCGACGTCGTGGCGGCGGTGCTGCCCGACCCCGCCACCATCGGCCCGCGGATGAAGGGCAAGACCTGTGCCGGGGTCTGGGTGACGGGCACCGGCAAGGACGGCCAGCCGCGGAGCACGTACCTCTACCACGTCGTGGACAACGAGGAGACGATGCGCGAGTACGGCGCCCAGTGCGTCGTCTGGCAGACCGCCGTCAACCCCGTGGTCGCGTTGGAGCTGCTCGCGAACGGCACCTGGGGCGGATCCGGCGTGCTCGGTCCGGAGGCCTTCGACGCCGTGCCGTTCCTGGACCTGCTGGCCGCACCCAAGCCCGAGGGCTACGGCTCGCCCTGGGGCATGGAAGACCGCTGAGTCGATGACCTCGCAACGGCACTAGGGTCGAATCATGACGCGATACGGGCAGCAGTACGGCCCCGACTTCACCTTCCTCGGCGTGGACCGCTGTGACCTCGAGGACGAGAGCACGTATGCCGATGCGGACGTCGTGATCCTCGGCGCGCCTTTCGACGGGGGCACCTCGCACCGCCCCGGCACGCGGTTCGGACCCCAGGCGATCCGGATGACGGACTACCTGCCGCACGACGGGTCCCGGCCGTCGCTGGCCCTGCGGACCGACGGCCTCGTCGACCTCAGGGTGGTCGACGCGGGTGATGTCGAGATGTACTCCGGTGACATCGAGCGGTCCCTGCCGAAGCTGGAGGCCGCGGTCGAGCGCGTGACGCGGGCAGGCGCCATACCCGTCGTCCTCGGGGGCGACCACTCGATCGCGTTCCCGGACGCCAAGGGCGTCGCCAACGTCATCGGCCACGGCCGCGTCTCGATGATCCACTTCGACGCGCACGCCGACACCGGTGACATCGAGTTCGGTTCGCTGTGGGGCCACGGCCAGCCGATGCGCCGCCTCATCGAGTCGGGTGCGCTGCGCGGCGACCGGTTCCTGCAGGTCGGGCTGAGGGGGTACTGGCCGCCGCCGGAGACGCTCGACTGGATGGCCGGCCAGGAGATGAGGTCGTTCGAGATGACCGAGATCGTGCACCGCGGTCTCGACGAGGTCCTCACCGAGGCGTTCACCATCGCCACGGACGAGTGCGACGGCGTCTTCCTCTCGGTGGACATCGACGTGTGCGACCCGGGCCACGCGCCGGGGACCGGCACCCCGGAGCCCGGCGGCCTCACGGCCCGCCAGCTGCTCGACGCCGTGCGGCGGATCTGCCTGGAGCTGCCGGTCGTCGGCGTCGACGTCGTCGAGGTGAGTCCGCCCTACGACCACGCCGACATCACCGCCGCGCTCGCCAATCGCGTTGTCCTGGAGGCTCTCTCGGCCATCGCGCGCAAACGGCGGGACGAGCGGGACGGGACCCGCTGGGACCCCTCGCAACCTCTGCTCGCGGGGCGCAACGGCGCCATCCCCGAGGGACACCTCCCGCACCACCACCACACCCATGAGACACACGACCACTCACCGGAGGTCCAGGACTGATGGCCACCACTCAGAAGTCCCTCATCGAGTCGGTCCCCAAGGGACTCCTCATCGGCGGCACCTGGCGCGACGCCACCGGCGGCCGCACCCTCGCCGTCGAGGACCCCTCGAGCGGCGCCACGCTCACCCACGTCGCCGACGCGACGGTGGCCGACGGCAAGGCCGCGCTCGACGCAGCCGTGGCGGCTCAGGCGGACTGGGCCGGGACGCCGCCGCGGGACCGTGGCGAGATCCTGCGCGCCGCGTTCGAACGCATCACCGAGCGGGCCGAGGAGTTCGCCACGCTGATGACGCTCGAGATGGGCAAGACGCTGGCCGAGTCGCGGGGCGAGGTGACCTACGGCGCAGAGTTCTTCCGCTGGTTCTCCGAGGAGGCCGTCCGGATCCACGGTCGCTGGTCGACGGCGCCCAACGGCGCGACCCGGCTGCTCACGATGAAGAAACCGGTCGGTCCGACGCTCATGATCACCCCGTGGAACTTCCCGCTGGCCATGGGCACGCGCAAGATCGGGCCGGCGATCGCGGCCGGCTGCACGATGGTCGTCAAGCCGGCCAGCCAGACGCCGCTGACGATGCTCGCCCTGGCGGAGCTGCTGCGCGAGTGCGGCCTGCCGGACGGCGTCCTCAACGTGGTCACCACCACGCACACCGGTGAGGTCATGGAGCCACTCATCCGTGACCCGCGCCTGCGCAAGCTGACCTTCACCGGGTCGACCGCGGTCGGTCGCCGGCTCGTCGAGCAGTCGGCCGAGCAGCTGCTGAGGGTCTCGATGGAGCTCGGTGGCAACGCCCCGTTCATCGTGTTCGAGGACGCCGACCTCGACCGCGCGGTGGATGGCGCGATGCTGGCCAAGATGCGCAACATCGGTGAGGCCTGCACGGCGGCGAACCGCTTCTTCGTGCACGAGAGCGTCGCTGACGAGTTCGCCAAGAAGTTCGCCGGGCGGATGGCCGGACTGACCCTCGGCAAGGGCACCAAGAAGGGTGTCGACGTGGGGCCGCTGATCGACGCCAAGGCGCGCGACGGCGTGAGCGAGCTCGTGCAGGACGCCAAGGCCAAGGGCGGCACCGTCCTGACCGGCGGGGGACAGGTCGCCGGCCGGGGCTACTTCTTCGAGCCGACGGTGATCAGCGGGGTCCCCATGACGGCGCGGGTCATGAGCGAGGAGATCTTCGGACCGGTGGCCCCGATCGCCACGTTCCGCACCGAGGCCGAGGCCATCGACAGGGCCAACAGCACCGAGTTCGGCCTGGCGTCGTACGTCTTCACGAACGACCTGGGTCGGGTGATCAGGGTCAGCGAGGCGCTGGAGTACGGGATGATCGGCATCAACCAGGGGATCATCTCCAACCCGGCCGCGCCCTTCGGCGGGGTCAAGGCGTCCGGGTTCGGCCGCGAGGGCGGGTTCGAGGGCATCGAGGAGTACCTCGAGACGACCTATGTCGGGATTGCCCCCTAAGGACCGAACGCGGGTCAGCCGTTCGGGGCAAAGTTGACCGAACGGGTACCACCGGACGCACATCGACGCTTCAATCTGTGGCATGACCAGTGCGGACCCAGCGGGAGCCAGTGTCGTCTCGATCAACGGCGACGCGCCGGCGTCGCGCAACACAGGCCGCCTCCGGTCGCTGACCGACGTGCTCGTGGAGACCGACGAGAAGCTCCGGCTCGGGCAGATCGCCGGCGCGCGGGTCTGGCCCACCGGCTTCGACGCCCTCGACATCGCGCTGACGGGCGGCTTCCGCTCGGGTGAGCTGGTGCTGCTCGGCGGCCCCCAGGGTCTGGGCAAGACGGCCATGGCCCTGCAGATGCTCCGCAACACGGTCGCTGCCAACCGCAGTGGCGTGCTGTTCTCCTACGAGCACGACGCCCACGGCATCCTCGAGCGGCTCATCGCGATCGAGGCGGGAGCCATCGCGGGTGCCGAGGCCGCCGGGCTCGCCAAGATCCGCGCCGGTTTCGAGGCCAGGCACAGCCGGGCGAAGTCGATGCGGGAGCGCTTCGCCGACACCCAGGGCGGCGCTGAGGCCGTCGATGCCCTCGAGTCCTACGGCGACCGGCTGCACGTGCACACCTCGAGCGGGATGCACACCACGCTCGACGCCATCCGCGCCTCCGTCATGCAGATCATCGAGACCGACGGGCGCGCGCCGCTCGTGCTGGTCGACTACCTGCAGAAAGTGCCCGTCCCCGGGGGCCTGAACGAGGACGAGCGGGTCGCCGTCGTCGTCGAGCGGCTCAAGGACATGGCGCTCGAGCTGGGCGTGCCGGTCGTCGCGATCGTGGCCGCCGACAAGTCCAGCCTGGTCGCCGGTCGGCGCATGCGGGTCAACGACCTGCGTGGCTCGTCCGCCCTCGCCTACGAGGCCGACGTGGTGCTGATCCTCAACGACAAGTACGACATCGTCGCCAAGCACCACCTCGTCTACCACCTCGGCAACGCCGAGCGGTTCCGCCACTGGGTCGTCATGTCGATCGAGAAGAACCGCAACGGCGCCGACCACCTCGAGCTGGAGTTCCAGAAGCGGTTCGACCAGGGCCGGTTCGAGCCCGAGGGCCGGGTCGTCGAGGAGCAGCTCATCGAGGAGCGCGTCTACCGCGAGTAGCCCACTGGGACGCCGTCCGCTCGCCGGGTAGGACGGCGACGGCTGCCCTATCGTCGGGAGCATGCCCGCCGTCCAGAGCAGAGCCGTGCGCCTCGAGCTCGCGGGCCTCGGTCGGGTGCTGGGGCTCGGGTGGACCGATGAGCCCCCTGCATCGTTCCGGGTGATCGAGGGTGGTCCCCGGTGATCCGCATCCTGGGGCCTGAGGTGACCTTCGACGACGTCGTCCGGGGCGCGCGGGACCGCGGCCACGACGTCTGCGTCGTCCCGGCCGGCGCCACCAAGGCCGAGAGCATTGAGCTGTTCGCGCAGGTGCTGGACTTCCCGGACTGGTTCGGTCGCAACCTCGATGCCCTCGCCGACTGCCTCCACGACTTCGCCGAACAGCCGTTGGGCGGCGCCCGCGCCCGGCATCTCGTCTGGGACGGTGCCGCGCAGCTGCGGCGTGGTCACCTCGAGACGTTCGAGGACATCGCGGGGGTCCTGGACGAGGTGAGCCAGGACCACGCGAGCTTCGTGGTGACCATCCTCGACCGGTGATGGGCGACAATGAACCGGTGACTTCCCCGCGCAGCGTCGCCGTCCTCGGCTCGACCGGTTCCATCGGCACCCAGGCCCTGGACGTCATCGCGCGCCACCCCGACCGCTTCCGGGTGGTCGCCCTGTCCGCGGGCTCCAACCTCGACCTCGTGGCGGAGCAGGCCGTCACCTTCGAGGTGGACCTCGTCGCGGTCGCCCGCGGCACCCACGAGCAGGTCGCCGAGGCGATCGGTGCGTATGCCGCCCGGGCCGGCCGCCCGGCATACCGGCCGGAGGTCGTGGTGGGCGAGGACGCCGCCGTCGCGGCGGCGGGGTGCGGCGCCGAGGTCGTCCTCAACGGGATCACGGGCGCCATCGGGCTGCGCCCGACGCTGGCGGCGCTGGCGCAGGGGTCGACCCTTGCCCTGGCCAACAAGGAGTCCCTCATCGTGGGTGGCCCGCTGGTGAAGGCGGCCGCACGACCGGACCAGATCGTGCCCGTGGACTCGGAGCACTCGGCCATCGCCCAGTGCCTTCGTGGCGGGCGCGCCGACGAGGTGCGCCGACTCGTGGTGACGGCCAGCGGCGGCCCCTTCCGCGGGCGCAGCCGCGAGTCGCTGCGCGACGTGACCCCTGCCGAGGCCCTCGCGCACCCGAACTTCTCGATGGGGCGGGTGATCACGACCAACTCGGCCACCCTCGTCAACAAGGGACTCGAGGTGATCGAGGCGCACCTGCTCTTCGACATCCCCTTCGACCGGATCGACGTGGTGGTCCACCCGCAGCAGCTGATCCACTCGATGGTGGAGTTCGTCGACGGGTCCACCATGGCGCAGGCCGGACCCCCGCGGATGCTCGTGCCGATCGCGCTCGGACTCTCGTGGCCCGACCGGCTGGCCGACGTCGACGTCCCGGTCGACTGGACGCGAGCGCAGTCGTGGGAGTTCGAGCCGCTCGACGACGAGGCCTTCCCGGCGGTGCGCCTGGCCCGTCAGGTCGGCGAGGCCGGGGGCACCAGCCCGGCGGTCTACAACGCCGCCAACGAGGTCGCGGTGGACGCCTTCCACGACGGCCACATCGGGTTCGTCGAGATCGTCGACACGGTGGCCAGGGTGGTGGAGATCCACGGGTCGGGCGGCGCGCCGGGGATCGAATCAGGGACACTGTCCGTTGATGACGTGATGCGCGCCGACGGGTGGGCTCGCGACGAGGCGCGGAAGGTGCTGGGTTTGCAGACTGGATCGATGGCGGAGGCGCCGCTCGCAGCGGCGTCGTCGACGACGCAGGGGGCGCTTCGCTGATGACCGTCCTGCTGTACGTGCTCGGCGTCCTCTTCGTGGCCCTGGGGGTGGGCCTGTCGATCGGGCTGCACGAGATCGGTCACCTGCTCCCGGCCAAGAAGTTCGGCGTCAAGGTCACCCAGTACATGGTCGGCTTCGGTCCGACGGTCTGGTCGACGAGGCGGGGTGAGACCGAGTACGGCATCAAGGCCATCCCGCTCGGGGGCTACATCCGGATGATCGGCATGTTCCCGCCCCGTCCGGGTGACAAGCCCGGGACGCTGCGGGTGTCGAGCACGGGCCGGTTCTCCCAGCTCGCCGACGAGGCACGTCAGCTCAGCCTCGAGGAGATCAAGCCGGGGGACGAGGACCGCGTCTTCTACAAGCTGTCGGTGCCCAAGAAGGTCGTCGTGATGATGGGCGGCCCGGTGATGAACCTCGTCATCGCGGTCGTGCTGCTCACGGGCCTGGTGACCCTCTACGGCCAGGAGGTGCAGAAGGACGGGGCCCTCGTGGCGTCCGTCAGCGAGTGCGTCGTGCCCGCGAGCCAGGCGACCGCCAAGACGACCTGCGCCCCCTCCGACCCCAAGACCCCCGCCTATCGCGCGGGCCTGCGCCCCGGTGACCGGATCGTGTCGATCGCAGGTCAGCCGATCAAGCGCACGACCGACGTGGGAAGGCTGATCCGACCTCGGGTCGGCCAGCCGACTGAGATCGTGGTGCTGCGTGGCGGAGCCCGGCAGACGCTCGAGGTCAGCCCGATCCGCAACACGGTCCAGCAGGTCGGGCCGAACGGCGCTCCCTTGGTGGACGCATCCGGACACCCCGTGGTGGTGACCGCCGGGTTCCTCGGCGTCTCCTCCGCCCCGGTCCAGGCGCTGGAGCGCCAGCCGGTCACCGTGGTGCCCGGCATCCTCGGTCAGCAGATCTCGCACATCGCAGGCGTCCTCGTGCACATCCCCCAGCGGATGACCGACGTCGCCGAGGCCGCCTTCGGTTCCAAGGCGCGCGACCCCAACGGACCGATGTCCGTCGTGGGTGTGGGCCGGATGGCCGGCGAGATCTCGTCGGGCTCGATCCAGGGAGTCGACGAGAGCCTCGCCGGCAAGCTGGCGATCCTGGTCAGCCTGATGGCAGGGCTCAACCTCGCGCTCTTCGTGTTCAACCTGATCCCGCTGCTGCCGCTGGACGGTGGCCACGTCGCGGGAGCGTTGTGGGAAGGGTTGAAGCGCAACGCCGCTCGGCTGCTGAACCGCCCCGACCCCGGCCACGTGGACGTCGCCAAGGCGTTGCCCATCGCGTATGCCGTGTCCACGGTGCTCATCGTGATGTCAGCGCTGCTCATCTACGCCGACTTCGTCAAGCCCGTCAAGCTCGGCTGACGCGTTGGCTGTCTCTCGCCTGACCCTGCCCGGCGTCGGCCACCTGCCGGCGTCGGCGTCCACCACGCTCTGGGAGATACTCGACGCATGACAGTTGGACTCGGTATGCCGGCCCTGCCCCCGCCCGTGCTCGCGCCCCGTCGCAAGACGCGCAAGATCAAGGTCGGCAAGGTCGAGGTCGGCGGCGACGCCCCCATCTCGGTGCAGTCGATGTGCACCACCCCCACGACGGACATCAACAGCACCCTGCAGCAGATCGCCGAGCTCACCGCCTCGGGCTGCGACATCGTGCGCGTCGCCTGCCCGAGCCAGGACGACGCCGACGCGCTGCCCGCGATCGCCAGGAAGTCGCAGATCCCGGTGATCGCGGACATCCACTTCCAGCCCAAGTACGTCTTCGCCGCGATCGACGCCGGCTGCGCCGCGGTGCGCGTCAACCCGGGCAACATCCGCAAGTTCGACGACCAGGTCAAGCAGATCGCGGCGGCGGCCAAGGACGCCGGCGTCTCGATCCGGATCGGCGTCAACGCGGGTTCGCTCGACCCGCGCCTCCTGGAGAAGTACGGCAAGGCGACCGCCGAGGCCCTCGTCGAGTCGGCCGTGTGGGAGGCGTCGCTCTTCGAGGAGCACGACTTCCACGACTTCAAGATCTCGGTCAAGCACAATGACCCGGTCGTCATGGTCAGGGCCTACGAGATGCTGTCCGAGCGGGGCGACTGGCCGTTGCACCTCGGGGTCACCGAGGCCGGGCCGGCATTCCAGGGCACCATCAAGTCGGCCACCGCCTTCGGGGCACTGCTGTCCCAGGGCATCGGTGACACGATCCGGGTGTCCCTGTCGGCTCCTCCGGTCGAGGAGGTCAAGGTCGGCAACCAGATCCTCCAGTCCCTCAACCTCAAGCCCCGCAAGCTCGAGATCGTGTCCTGCCCCTCGTGCGGTCGCGCCCAGGTCGACGTCTACAAGCTCGCCGACGAGGTCACCGCCGGGCTGGAGGGGATGACCGTCCCGCTGCGGGTGGCCGTCATGGGCTGCGTCGTCAACGGTCCCGGGGAGGCCCGCGAGGCCGACCTCGGGGTGGCCTCCGGCAACGGCAAGGGCCAGATCTTCGTCAAGGGCGAGGTCGTCAAGACCGTGCCCGAGAGCCAGATCGTGGAGACGCTGATCGAGGAGGCCATGCGCATCGCCGAGGAGATGGGCGAGCCCATCGACGAGGCCAGCGCCGGAGCACCGTCGGTCACCGTCGGCTGACGCGAACCGCCACTCACCCCCGCGCAGGCCGATGACCCCGCCGTCCTGGCGGGGGTGTGGGGCGAGATCACGCTCTAGGTTGCATTCCTCGTTGGTGGACGCGTCTCTCGGATCATGCGCACCAACCTGAGGTGTCCGCGCGCCCTTGACTTGAAGTAGCAACGAAACTCGTAGAGGTCCGATGCGAATCCTGTGACCCCGTATTCGCACACACGATCTGGTTGCGCGCGGTTCCGGCTTGTCGGTGCGATTTCACGCCGTCTGCCGGAACCCGCTCAGGTTGGTGCCGAGCCAGGACAGGCTCTGCGGGAGCAGGCCCTTCCACAGCCCGATCCGGTGTCCGGCATGCTGCAGGACGACGGCGTCCACCGCGATCGGCGCCCGCGCCGCCTTCAGCAGGGCCCGGGTGGACGAGTAGGAGACCGGGTCGGAGTGGGAGGTTTCCACCCAGAGGGCGACGGGCGGGGGGTGGTGCACGGCGAGTGTCACGAGGTTGTACCGGGCCGCAAGGGCGCTTCCCGGCGCGTAGGGCTCGTAGAGGGGGCTGAACTCGGGGCGGAAGTAGCCGCCCATGACGATCGCCGCCCCGTACTGGGCGGGGTGCAGCATCGCCACCATGGCGGCGCACCACCCGCCGGTGGACAGGCCGATCGTCGCCCAGGAGGAGCGGTCGGCGGGCACCCGGAAGCTTCGGGCGACCCAGTCGGGGACGTCCCGGGCCAGCCACGTCTCCAGCTGCGGGGAGCCCTGCCCGCCGTTGACGCACTCGGTGTCCACGCCCGGCGGCACCTCGACCTGCGGCGACACGATCAGTGCCGATCGCATCCGCTTCGCATCCACCTGCTGCGCCATCACGTCGCCCAGGTGCATCGTCTGGATCCACTGACGAGGGGTGCTCGGGTAGCCCTGGAAGGTCTCCAGGACCGGATAGCGAGTGGTGGCGCTGCCCGGGTCGAGGTACCCGGGTGGCAGCTTGACCACGACAGTGCCCACGATCCCGCTCAGCGGGCCCTTGACGGAGTAGGTGATCACGTCGCCGTCCTGCCGCCCGCCGGGAGGCAGGGACCGGACAAGGGGCCCCAGAGGCGCGGCAGCCCCGCTGGCCGACCCCTTGGCCGCCTCGGCCGCACGGGCACCGCCGCTCAGGGCGGTCTTCGTGACGGTCCCGTTGAGGGCGCCCTGCAGGTCGCTCCAGTCGGCGAAGAACAGGAACTGGGCGTTGAGCTGGGTCGCCGCCGTGATCAGGACCAGCCCGGACACGAGGGTGAGCGTTCCGATCCGTGCCGCGATGTTGCCCGCGGATCGTCGACTCATCGCCGGCCACAGCACGACCGCGACGACGAACGCGGCCACCGTCACCGCGACAACCAGCGTGAGGAAGGGCCAGCCGATCAGCGACATGGCCGCTCCTGGTGCCGGCAGGGTCGCGGCAGCGCGGTCGGCCGGCGTGGGGGCCACTTCATGGGGTGTTGGTGGAGCATTCAGTCCTCCGCGAAGAACGGTGCGATCTCGTGGTGTTGACGGCGACGTGGGGACGCCACCGCAGGGTGGCTACCGTTGGGCGGTTACCGCATCGGGCCGCCCATGGGAAGCTCGGCCGCGAGCTGGGTCGTCGGCACATAGGGGTGACGCGACACTCGGGTGCACGCGCCCGGCCCGGGGTGCGGCGAAGGCCCGCAGCAGGTTGAGCGTGATCCGCTGGAGTGCGGCGCTGGTTCGCCGGGGGTTTCCCACGCGCTCATGGCCGACCGCGAGGGCGGCGTTCTAACGTCATGGAAATGCACGAGCACTATTAGGGCACGATCAACCTGAGAAAATGCGCAGCCACTACCGCGCGCCGGTCCCGAACGGTGTTCCCCTTTACCGGTGCTGAGCGCTAGACCGGGCTCGTGACCGAGGACAGGGGTCCGTGATGGGAAACGTAGCCAGCATCGCCGGGTGGAGCGTGCCGATCGGTCGGTCGGTCGGTTGCGCGTGCGGCGGGTGTGTCGGCTGATGCGAGCCGCCACTCACCCCAGCACATGCCGATGACCCCGCCGTCCTGGCGGGGTGTGGGGCGAGATCACGCTCGTTCCTGTGCAGCGCGGAGCGCGAGCAGCTCGTCGTAGGAGCCTCGAGCGAGGTCCCACACGACGCGTTCGCCCTCGGGGCTCAGGACCACCCGGCCGGCGAGGCGTCGCTGGTGGGCGATCGTGTGGTGCCGCTCGCACAGGAGGGCAGCGTTGGTCAGGTCGGAGGAGCCGAAGTCGGCCCAGTGCACCAGGTGGTGCCCGTCGGTCCAGGATGGGGGTGCGTCGCAGCCCGGAAAGGTGCACCCACCGTCGCGCAGCCACAACCGGCGCGTCTGAGCCGGGGTGAACAGGCGGACGTTGCGGCCGAGGTCGAGGACCTCCCCGTGCGAGCCGAGGACGACGGGGATCACCGATGCGTCGCAGGCCAGCCGGCGCACCGTCTCGGCGGCCAGGTGGCTGCCTGAGTCCACGCTGCCCAGCGTCGTCGCGGCGCCCACCGCATCGCGCAGGGATTCCCAGTCCATCGTGAGGAAGAGCGTGGTGCTCGAGTTCTTGCCCACGGTCCCGTCGGCGGCGACCGCCCGCCTCACGAGCTGCACCAGGGCGTCTCCTCGGCGCCGGTCGGAGCTGCGCAGGTCGCGCTCGCCCTCCACCGGCCGGGGTGCCGACAAGGGGCCTAGTGCGGCTTCGAGGACGGCGCGGCCCTCGGCGTCGAGGCTCAGGCGGTACTCGCTGATGCCGCCGGGGGAGTCGTGTGGCTGGGACAGCGAGACGAACGTCTTGCCGGCGTCCTGCTCGTCCTGGAGCACCCCGTCGCGCCCATACCGAGCCAGCAGGGCCGACCGCAGCAGCCGGCAACCCCGCGGACCGTGCTCCGCAGCCATGTCGACCAGTCCCGCGACGACGGGAGCGTCGGCGCCATCGGCGAGCAGCGGCCGCAGCTTGTCCGCCTCGACGACCACGGCAGCCGCCGACCTCACCGGCAGACGACCGGCGTCGACGGCCTCCTTGACCGCCTCGTTGACGGGCTTGGCGAAGGCGTGCGCCAACGCGACCACCTGACCGGCGCCACCCGCGCGGGTGGTCGGAGCGTGTCGGCGAACCCACTGGACCGGCGACAGCGCCAGGGGCCCGGACGACGTCTCGCCCCGGTCCAGGGCCTCGGCGGTGACGGCCACCCGAGCGGCATCGCAGGCGCCGCCCAGTGCGTCGACCTCTCCCAGTAGCCCGGCGAGGCCGCCGCCGCCATCCGCGCGCTGGTCCTCGGAGTGGTCCCCGGCGCACCCACCGGACCCGGCCTGCCACAGGACGGTGCCGAGTGCGCCCAGCGACTCACGCGCGGCGGCGATCCGCTCGCGATGCTGTGCCAGACTCACGCCTTCCCCCATGACCACCATTCTAGGTGCCACCACCGACAGTCCTCCGTCCCCGCGAGCGGGCGGAAGTCATTGCAGCGCAACGGAAACCACGGCCTGCCTCAGCGCACGGAGCCGCCCGACAAGCCGCCCGACAAGCCGTCCACAAACCGCCCGACACATCGCCGACAAACTGCCCGACAAACCGCCGGACGAATCGTCCGACAAACCGCCGGGGACGGGCCCCGGGGCGCCCCAGGCCGGGACCGGACCGGGTGTTCCGTGGCAATGCTGCGCGCCGGGCCCACTGCACGGCCTAGGCTGACAGGGTGCTGCGCACTCGCAACCCGGTCCACGCGCTGTCGCCCTCGGACCGCGACGCCGCGTTGGAGGTGTGCGCGCGGAACCTGCCGGCGAACGTGTTCGTGGCCGCTCGCCTGCTCGAAGGCGTCCTGAGCAGCCAGCCCGGCACCGTCCTGGGACACAAGGTCGGTGGCAGCCTCGAGGCGTTGTGCTGGTCGAGCGCCAACCTCGTCCCGGTCGAGGCCGACGAGCAGGCGCTGGGCTTCTTCGCCGACCGGGTCCGACGGTGGCGCCGACACTGTGCGTCGATCCTCGGACCGGCCGACCAGGTGGCCGAGCTCTGGCGACAGCTCGCGCCGGCGTGGGGACCCGCCCGGGCAGTTCGGGCGAGCCAACCGCTGATGAGCACCATGGACCGGCCCTCCGCCCTGGGCATCGAGCTCGACCCCAGGGTGCGCCCGGCCCGCGAGCACGAGGTCGACCTGGTGATGCCCGCGGCTGCCCACATGTTCGAGGGCGAGATCGGGTACCCGCCCTACTCCGGCTCCGGCGCGGCATACCGGTCCGCGCTGTTGGCCCTCATCGACCGTGGCCACACGTTCGTCGCGATCGAGGACGGCGCGGTGATCTTCAAGGCCGACGTCGGCTCCGTCGCGCTCGGCTGCGCGCAGCTCCAGGGGGTCTGGCTCGCCCCGCACCTGCGCGGGCAGGGCCTCTCCGTGCCGCTGATGGCCTCGGTGGTCGAGCAGGTGATGGAGACCCGCGCACGCTGGGTCACGTTGTACGTCAACGACTTCAACGAGAGCGCCCGGGCCACGTATGCGCGGGTCGGCTTCGAGGACGTCGGCACCTTCTCGACCGTGCTGCTCTGACCCGCCCTGCCATGGATCCTTCGCTGCAGTCCGAACCGCGCCCGGACACCCCCGCCGCAGGGAACGCGCTGCTCTGGCTCACGGGCACGCTGGCCCTGTTCGGCGGGTTCCTCGTCGCCGTGCCGGGCCGGGAGGCCGCGGGACGCACCTGGCTCTGGGTGGGCCTGGTCCTGCTCGTCGTGGGCGGCGTGACGTTCGCGCTCGCCCTCCGGTCGCGGCTGTCGTACCTGCGAGAGCATCCGGGCGACTGACAGGATGGGAGCCATGCCCCGTTCTGTCGCGCCCCTGACCAAGGACATCGTCGGCCTGGCCGGTCTGTTCATCACCTCGGGGACGACCCACCTCGTCAAGCCGGAGGTGTTCGAACCCCTGGTGCCGAACTCGCTGCCCCGCCGGCGCGAGCTGATCTACCTCTCCGGGGTCGCCGAGCTGGCTTGTGCGGCAGGACTGCTCCACCCCCGCACCCGCCGGTATGCCGGCTGGGCCAGTGCCGGGCTGCTCCTGGCGATCCTGCCCGGCAACGTCCAGATGAGCGCCAACTACGGCAAGCGGGCCCAGCGCAGGGCGACCCCGGCCGCCCGGGCCGCCTTCGCCGGCACCGTGGCCCGGCTGCCACTGCAGCTCCCGTTGATCCGCACCGCCCTGCGGGCCGCGGGACGCTGACGCCAAGTTCTCGAGAGGCGCCTGAGCGCACCCCCGCGCACGGCGCCGTGGAAACCGTGGTGAGCCCACGGCATACCCACCGATATCCTCTGGGGGTTGTCCACCAACCGAGGAGTGCCACGTGGCCCTGCGCATGTCGACCCTGTTCCTGCGAACCCTTCGCGAGGACCCGGCCGATGCCGAGGTGCCGAGCCACCGGCTGCTCGTGCGGGCGGGCTACATCCGTCGGGTGAGCCCGGGCATCTACACCTGGCTGCCCCTGGGGCTGCGGGTGCTGCGCAAGGTCGAGACCATCGTGCGCGAGGAGATGGACGAGATCGGCGCCCAGGAGCTGCTGTTCCCGGCGCTGCTGCCCAAGGAGCCCTTCGAGGCGAGCGGGCGCTGGACCGAGTACGGCCCCAACATCTTCCGCCTGCAGGACCGCAAGGGCGCTGACTACCTCCTCGGCCCGACCCACGAGGAGATGTTCACGCTCGCGGTCAAGGACATGTACTCGTCCTACAAGGACCTGCCGCTGGCGATCTACCAGATCCAGACCAAGTACCGCGACGAGGCGCGTCCGCGGGCCGGCGTGCTGCGCGGCCGCGAGTTCGTCATGAAGGACTCCTACTCCTTCGACCTCGACGCCGCCGGCCTCGACAAGGCCTACCAGCTGCACCGCGACGCCTACATCCGCATCTTCGACCGCCTCGGCTTCCACTACGTCATCGTCCAGGCGATGGCCGGCGCCATGGGCGGGAGCAAGAGCGAGGAGTTCCTCGCCACCGCCGAGAACGGCGAGGACACCTACGTCCGCTGCCCGAACTGCGGGTATGCCGCGAACGTCGAGGCCGTCCGGGTCCCGGTCCCGGACCCCGTGCCGTATGCCGACGTGCCCGCAGCGCACGTCGAGGCCACTCCGGACACCCCCACCATCGAGACGCTGGTGGCCCACCTCAACGCGCACTTCCCGCGCGAGGACCGGCCCTGGGCGGCGGGCGACACCCTCAAGAACGTCATCGTCACCCTCGTCCACCCCGACGGCACCCGTGAGCCGCTGGCCATCGGCGTGCCGGGCGACCGCGAGATCGACGAGAAGCGGCTCGGCGCGCAGGTGGACCCGGCCGCGGTGGAAGCCTTCGAGGAGAAGGACTTCGCGGCCAACCCGGCCCTCGTCAAGGGGTACATCGGGCCGGGCGCGCTCGGGTCGGAGTCCGCCTCGAAGATCCGCTACCTGCTCGACCCGCGGGTGGCCGAGGGCACCCGCTGGGTCACCGGCGCCGACGAGTCCGGCAAGCACGTCATCGACCTGGTGGCCGGCCGCGACTTCACTGCCGACGGCACGATCGAGGCCGCGGACGTGCGGCCCGGCGACGCGTGCCCGAGCTGTGGCCACGGTCTGGAGTCCGCGCGCGGCATCGAGATGGGACACATCTTCCAGCTCGGCACCAAGTACGCCGAGGCGCTCGACCTCAAGGTGCTGGACCAGAACGGCAAGCTGCAGACGGTCGTCATGGGCTCCTACGGCGTCGGGGTGTCCCGCGCGGTGGCGTGCGTCGCCGAGGGCAACCACGACGAGCTGGGGCTGCGCTGGCCGCGCGAGATCAGCCCGGTCGACGTGCACGTGGTGGCCACCGGCAAGGACGTCACCCGCGACCCCGAGGTCTTCACCAAGTCCGAGGAGATCACCCGGGCGCTCGAGGCGGCCGGGCTGTCGGTGCTCTACGACGACCGCCAGAAGGTCAGCCCCGGGGTGAAGTTCAAGGACTCCGAGCTGATCGGCGTCCCGACGATCGTCGTGGTCGGCAAGTCCCTGGAGCACGGCGTCGTCGAGATCAAGGACCGCGCCACCGGCGAGCGCCGGGAGGTGCCGGTGCAGGACGTCGTGTCCGAGGTCGTCCGCGAGGTCAGCGGCGCCGGGGTGCCCGGCAGCGCGTCCTGATGGCGGCGTCCCCGACGGCCCCGCTGAGGGCGGTCATCTTCGACTGGGGTGGGACGCTGACCCCCTGGCACGACGTCGACCTCCCGCAGCAGTGGCGGGTGTTCGCCCGCCAGGTCCACGGCCTGCCCGTCGAGGACCCGCAGATGCCGGTCGACGACCTCGCCGAGGCGGACTCGCTGGCGCTGCGGATCCACGCTGCCGAGGAGCGCGCCTGGGCCCGGGGGAGGGACAGCCACGAGAGCGCGTCGATCGAGGCGATCCTCGAGGACGCGGGCGTCGACCCGGACCACGACCGGCACCTGCTCGCGCTCGCGGCATACCGGCGGTTCTGGGAGCCGCACACGCACACCGACCCGCAGGTCCGCCCGCTGTGGGAGGGGCTGCACGACCGAGGGCTCAAGGTCGGGGTGCTCTCCAACACGATCTGGAGCCGTGAGTACCACCGGGAGGTGTTCCAGCGCGACGGCGTCCTCGACCTCGTGGACGGCGACGTGTACTCCTCGGAGATCCACGTGGTGAAGCCGCACCCGGACGCCTTCCGCGCGGCCTGCGCGGCCGTCGGCGTGCAGCCCCAGGAGGCCGTCTACGTCGGCGACCGCTTGTACGAGGACGTCCACGGCCCGCAGCAGATCGGCATGCGCGCGATCTGGGTGCCGCACAGCGACATCCCGGCGTCCCAGGTGGTGCCCGTCGACGTGACCCCTGACGCACAGGCCCACGAGCTGCTCGACGTCCTCGCGATCGTCGACGGCTGGCTGGGCAGGTAGGTGCCCCACCTCGACCCGACCACGGTCCTGCTGATGGTGCTCGCGGGGTTCGGCGCCGGCTGGGTCGACGCAGTCGTGGGCGGGGGAGGGCTGGTGCAGCTGCCCGCCCTGCTGCTCGGCTTCCCCGGGGCGGCTCCCGCGCAGCTGCTCGCCACCAACAAGATCGCCTCGATCTTCGGCACGACGACGAGCGCGGTGACCTACTGGCGCAGGGTGCGTCCCGACCTGCGCACCGCCCTGCCGATGGCCGCCGTGGCCTACCTCGGGGCGGTGGGCGGTGCCCTGCTCGGGCTGCACATCCCCAAGAGTGCGTTCAACCCGATCATCCTCGTGATGCTGCTCGTCGTGGGCGCCTACACCGTCGCCAGGCCCTCCCTCGGCCACGAGACCGCGCTGCGCTTCGACGGCCACCGCCACACCTTCGTGGCGATGCTGACCGGGTTCGCCATCGGGGTCTACGACGGGGCCCTCGGGCCGGGCACCGGATCGTTCCTCGTCTTCGCGCTCGTCGGGCTGATGGGGTACGCCTTCCTCGAGGCGAGCGCCAAGGCCAAGATCGCGAACTTCGCCACCAACCTCGGGGCGCTGACCGTCTTCGTCCCCGGTGGCCATGTGATGTGGAAGATCGGGCTCGTGATGGCCGTGGCCAACATCGCGGGTGGATATGTCGGGGCCCGGACCGCCGTGGCACGGGGCAGCAGGTTCGTCCGCGTGGTCTTCGTCGTCGTGCTCGTCGCCTTCATCGTGAGGATCGGTGGCTCGGTGCTCGGCTGGTGGAGCTGACCTACGGTGGGACGCATGGGCGATCCGGACCTCCCAGCGCCGTCTGCACCTCCAGCGCCGCTGGGACCGGCGCCGCCTGCTGTGCCATCAGTGCCGTCGCTGGTGATCCTCCTGGAGCGGTGCGCGCGCCTCGTGTCGGAGGCCTCCGCCGGCCGCCGTCGGGTCCTCGGCATCGCGGGGCCACCCGGCGCGGGCAAGACGACCCTGGTCGCGACGCTGCTGCGCGCGGCCGCCGCCGACCCCCGGCTGGCCGGCCGCGTCGCGCACGTGCCGATGGACGGCTTCCACCTCCCCGGCGCCGAGCTCCAGCGCCTGGGTCGGCTGGGTCGCAAGGGAGCGCCTGACACCTTCGACGTCGAGGCCTATGCCGCGGTGCTCGCCGCCGTCCGTGCCTCGCCGCGCGCGGTGGTGCGGGCTCCGGCGTTCGACCACGGGGTGGGGGAGCCCGAGGCCGAGGCCATCGAGGTCGGCTCCGGAGCGGACCTGGTCGTGACCGAGGGCAACTACCTGCTGCTCGACGACCCGGCGTGGCGTCCGGTGCGGGGACTGCTCGACGAGGTGTGGTTCTGTGCCTTGCCCGGCGACGAACGCCGCCGTCGCCTCATCGACCGTCACGTGGAGAGCGGACGTCCGCCGCAGGAGGCGACGGCCTGGGTCGACCGGTCCGACGAGGCCAATGCCCGGCTGGTCGTCGGCGGCCACGAGGCGGCGGACCTGGTGCTGGTCGACGGCCGGATCGTGGCGAAACCCGCCACCCGCTGACTTCCGCGCCGTTGGGGGGGACTCACGAAACGGTCATGGCCGATGCACAGCAAACACCCAGACTGGCGAGCCAGAGTTTCCGACGTGACCACCACCGACCTGCCGCCCCACGCGGTGCCGCGCCGCACAGACGCCGCGCACGCGGCATACCGCAGCGAAGCCGGCCGCGCCGATGAGCGTCGTGCCGTCAGGCGCCCCGTCCGCGTCGTGCCCCGCTGGTGGCGCGATGCGTCGCTCAGCGCGTTCTGGCTGGTGCTGCTGTGGGTCACCGCCCTGTGGGTGCAGCACGGCGGCATCCAGGATCTCGGCTCGCTCTCGGGCGCCCTCACCAGCACGGGGCGGCTGACCGGGCTGGTCGCCTCGGCTCTGTTGCTCGTGCAGGTCTTCCTGATGGCCCGGGTGCCGTGGTTCGAACAGGCCTGGGGTCAGGACGAGCTCGCCCGCACCCACCGGCTCGTCGGGTTCACGTCCTTCAACCTCCTGTGGGCCCACATCGTGCTCATCACCCTCGGGTATGCCGCGGCCTCGCCGCTGGGGTTGTGGGGCACCATCGTCGACTTCGTCCTGAACTACCCCGGGATGCTGCTGGCGCTGGCCGGCACGGTCGCCCTGTGCCTGGTCGTCGTCACCTCGGTGCGCAAGGCCCGCCGCCGGCTGCGGTACGAGTCCTGGCACCTCATCCACCTCTACGGCTATCTCGGGGCCGGGCTGGCCCTCCCGCACCAGCTGTGGACCGGGCAGGAGTTCCTCGCCTCGACGGCGTCGACCGTCTTCTGGTGGGGCCTGTATGCCGCCTGCGCCGCGACCGTGCTCGTCTTCCGGGTGGGGCTGCCCCTGGTCCGGTCCCTGCGGGCGCCGCTGCGGGTCGTCGCGGTGCACGAGGAGGCACCCGGCGTGACCACGGTCGTCGTCGGTGGCCCCGGCGTGGCCCGGATGCGCCCCGCAGCCGGTCAGTTCTTCCAGTGGCGCTTCGTCGACGGACCCGGCTGGACCCGGGCCAACCCGTACTCGCTGTCGGCGGCCCCGGACGGACGCCACCTGCGGGTGACTGCGGCGCATGTCGGGGACGGCACGCAGCGCCTTGCCAGTCTGCAGCCGGGGACGCGGGTCCTCGTCGAGGGGCCGTACGGCCGTCTGCACCCCGGAGTCCGCACCCGCCGCAAGGTGCTGCTGATGGGTGCCGGGATCGGGATCACGCCGATCCGGGCCCTTCTCGAGGGCCTCGACCAGGACCCAGGCGACGTGGTGGTGATCCACCGCGCCAGCACCCCCGAGCAGTTCGTGCTCGGCGAGGAGATGTTCCGGCTCGCGACTGCCCGGGGCGCCCGCTACGTGACCGTCGAAGGGCACCGGGTGCCAGGACGCGACACCTGGCTGCCGGCCGCGGCCGCGCACCTGACCGACGCGGCCGGGCTGGCCCAGCTGGTGCCGGACGTCGCCGAGCGCGATGTCTTCCTCTGCGGGGCGCCCGCCTGGATGGAGGCTGCCCGGCAGGCCGCCCTCGACTGTGGGGTCCCGGCCGCCAACGTCCACCTCGAACGGTTCGAGTACTAGGAGCACCCATGCGACGAATCACGTTGTGGGCGTTGTCCACCCTGACCACCCTGGTGCTGCTCTTCAGCTACCACACCTCGACCGCGGGCTCGGGGACGACGCTGGGCGCCGGCACCTCCGTGCGGGCCCCGGCCGCCGGCGGCACGTCGTCCGGCGGGCCGACGAGCACCGGCTCCGGCGCCTCCGGAAGCACCTCCGGAAGCGCCTCGGGCGCGACCTCCGGAAGCACTTCGGGCAGCACCTCGGTGACGAAGAGCTCAGGCAGCACCGCCGCGGCGAAGACGTACACCGGCGACACGGTGCAGACCCGCTGGGGCCCGGTGCAGGTCCAGATCACCGTGAAGAACGGCAAGATCACCGCGTCCCAGGCAGTCGTCTACCCCAGTGGCAACGGCCGGGACGAGGAGATCAACTCCGTGGCCCTGCCGATCCTCAGCCAGGAGGTCGTGCAGCACCAGAGCGCCAACATCGACATGGTCTCCGGCGCGACGGTGACCTCCGATGGGTACCTGTCGTCGTTGCAGTCGGCGATCGACAAGGCCCACCTGTGACCGTGGCGAGCAGTACCCCGCGGCGGGCCTTTGTCGAACAGGTCATGGGTATGCCGGTCTCCATCCACGTGCGGGCGCAGTCGGACGCGGGGCTGGAGGATCCGCAGGTCGCGACGGCGGTGGAGCAGGTGTTCGGCGTGCTGCGCCGGGTCGACTCGGTGTTCAGCACGTGGCGCGAGGACTCCGACCTGATGCGGCTGCGGCGCGGTGACCTCGACCCGGCCGAGGCACATCCTTGGCTCGCCGAGGTGGAGCGGCTGTGCGCCGAGGCGGAACGCCGCACGGACGGCCTGTTCAGCGCCTCGTTCGACAGGGCCGCCACCGGGGCCGCCTACGACCCGACGGGGCTGGTCAAGGGGTGGGCCGTCGAGCAGGCCGCGATGCACCTGCGGCACGTGCCGGGAGTCTCCTGGTGCGTCAACGCCGGAGGAGACCTCCTCGCCGGCGCCGGCCACGCGACCTCACCGAGCACCTGGCTGGTCGGGGTGCAGGACCCCCGCGAGGCGGGGGAGGTCGCCGCGACGATCCCGCTGCGCAGCGGTGGGTTGGCGACCTCCGGCACGGCCGCCCGGGGGGCGCACATCGTGGACCCCCGGACCGGCAGGGTCATCGCCCGCGACGGTTCGGCGACCGTCTGGGGGCCGAGCCTGCTGTGGGCCGACGTCTGGGCGACTGCCCTGTTCGTGGACCCGCTGGCGGGGGAGCGCGCGCTGGAAGCCGCGGAGCCGGCATACCGCTCGTTGCTGCTCTGAGGCGTTGCTGAACTGAGGCGTGGCGGCACACGGCGGGGAGACGGCGCGGGGGACGGTCCGGCGGTGGGGCGACGCGGGGTGGCATGAAACAGTGGTGGGCGTGCAGGTCTGGTACGCGGGCTACGGCAGCAACCTGTCCCGTTCCCGTTTCCTGTGCTACCTGACGGGCGGCCGGCCCGAGGGGGCGAGCCGCACGTACCCGGGCGCCCGAGACCAGAGTCCACCACAGGACGACCGGGCACTCACCCTGCCCGGGGAGATGGTCTTCGCCTGGGACTCGCCCACGTGGGGCGGCGGAGTGGCCTTCTACGACGCGGACACACCGGGCGTGACCCTCGCGCGGGCCTACCTCGTGACCGAGCAGCAGTTCGCTGACGTCGCGGCCCAGGAGATGCATCGCGCGCCCGGGGTCGATCTCGACCTCACCCAGGTCCTGCACGAGGCCCGGCACCGGCTCGGCCCCGGGCGCTATGAGTCGCTCCACCTCGTCGGCGAGCTCGAGGGGGCTCCGGTCCTCACCTTCACGACGCCGAACCTGGCTGCGCTGCAACGCAGCTCACCCACCGCCGCCTACCTGCGGGCGATCGTCGCCGGCCTGCGCGAGGCGCACCACCTCTCGGACGAGGCGCTGGTGACCTACCTGCTCGGGCGACCGGGGATCGCTCCCGCCTGGGACGCGGCCTCGCTGGCGGAGCTCGTCAGCGAGCCAACGCGGCGGTGAGCGCGGCGACGTCCGTCACCGGCGCGTCGCACACGAATCCCCGGCACACGTATGCCGCGGCGTGGCCGTCGACCAGAGGCCGCTGCGCGAGCAGCGGGTGGCCCGCTGCGTCGGGTGCGCCCTGCACCACGACCAGGCCGGGTGAGGCCGAGCGACGCGCGGTCTCGGCCAGGGCGTCGGCGTCTGCCCCGGTCCCGACGACGGCTACCTGCAGGGGGCCGCAGAGCGCCGCCTCGGCCACCGACAGCGTCCAGCCGGCGAAGCGCGGGTCGCGCACGGCGAGCCGTCCCGCCACGGCCAGGGCCGCGTCGGCCCGATCGCGCAGCCCCGGGTCGCCGGTGAGTGCCGAGCAGGTGAGCAGGGCGCCGGCCAGGGCCGACTGCCCGGACGGCTCCGCGTTGTCGGCTGGGCTTCGTGGGCGGGTGAACAGGACCTCGGCGTCGTCGCTCGTGTCGTGGAACCCGCCGTCGTCGGCCGAGAACCGCTCGACCGCGGTGGTGAGCAGGCCGCGGGCCGCCCCAAGCCAGGTGGCATCGCCGGTGGCCTGGTGAAGGGCGAGCAGCCCCTCTGCGAGGTTGCCGTAGTCGTCGGCGACCCCGGCCGCGGTGCCGACCACGCCGCCCCGCGACGTGCGGCGGAGACGCCCGTCCACGACGTGGGTGGCGGTGACGAACTCGGCGCAGCGCACGGCTGCGTCGACGAGGTCGGGGCGCTCGAGCAGGGTGCCGGCGTCGGCCAGCCCGGCGATGGCCAGGCCGTTCCACGACGTGACGACCTTGTCGTCGCAACCGGGCTGCGGACGCAGCTTCCGGGCCTCGAAGAGGCGCTCGCGGGTGACCGCCCACCAGGCGTCGTCCTCGGGGTCGGTGAGCAGTTGGAGCGTCGATGACCCGTGCTCGAAGGTGCCCGCGTCCGTGACCGACAGCAGGGAGGCGGCCCGTCGGCCGTCGTCCTCGCCGAGCACTTCGACGAGCTGGGCCGGGGTCCAGGCGTAGGTGAGGCCCTCGACCCCGTCGGTGTCGGCGTCGAGCGCCGAGGCGAAGCCGCCCTCGTCGGTGCGCAGGTCGCGCAGCAGGAACTCGGCCGTCTCCAGCGCCACCCGTCGAGCGAGGGGGTCGCCGGTGGTCCGGTGCAGGTGCGTGTAGAGCCGCAGCAGCTGGGCGTTGTCGTAGAGCATCTTCTCGAAGTGCGGCACCACCCAGCGTGCGTCGACCGAGTACCGCGCGAAGCCACCCGCAAGCTGGTCGTAGATGCCGCCCCGTGCCATCACCTCGCAGGTGCTGGCAGCCATGGCCAGGGCGTCCTCGGAGCCGGTCCGGGCGTGGTGTCGCAGCAGGAACTCCAGCACCATCGAGGGCGGGAACTTCGGCGCTCCGCCGAAGCCCGCCGCGCCATGGTCGAACTGGCCGCGCAGCTGCAGCACGGCCGCGTCGAGGGCGTCGGCGTCGAGGACCTGTCCACCGCCGGCGTCGGACAGCTCCCGCAACCGCGAGGCGATGTGGGCGCCGCTGTCGAGGACGCGGGCGCGCTGGGTGGTCCAGGCGTCGGTGGCGCCGGCCAGGAGCTGCAGGAACTGTGCCTTCGGGAAGTAGGTGCCGGCGAAGAACGGGTCGCCGTCGGGAGTGAGCAGGCAGGTCATCGGCCAGCCGCCGTGGCCGGTCAGGGCCGTCGTGGCCGCCATGTACACCGCGTCGATGTCCGGTCGCTCCTCGCGATCCACTTTCACCGCAACGAAACCCGCGTTGAGCACTCGCGCCACCTCATCGTCCTCGAAGGACTCGTGGGCCATCACATGACACCAGTGGCACGCGGCATACCCGACGCTCAGCAGGACGGGGACGTCACGCTCGCGCGCCTCGGCGAAGGCCTCCGGACACCAGGGCCACCAGTCGACCGGGTTGTCCTTGTGCTGCAACAGGTACGGCGAGGTCGAGTCGGCCAGACGGTTCGGCATGCGTCCCACTCTCCCTCACAGGTCACGGTGACAGCGAGAGGGGGTATCGCCGACCCTGAGCGCTTTCCCGCCGGCGTATCGGACGGAAGAGATCGCATACAGGTGCCAACACCGAAGGTCTCCCGTACTTGGCCCACAGAAACATGTCCTCGCCGAACCCCAGCGGGTGCTACCGGCGTTGAAACGCAGATTCCGGCTAGCACGTTCGGGGGAGTGGCGGGCGAATTTGCGAAACCGTCTCAGTCGGGCCGTCAACTGAGACTTGTCGCGAGGGGAGGCGAAGGTCGTAGGCGGACTGGCCGAGAGATGTGGGTTTCTCCGATGGGAAGGCGGTTCCGATCGGAAGGGTTGGTACTGCCTGTGAGGACGCCGGACTGTCGGCACGCCAGCGCGCACCGGCATCCCGATCGAGGGGCCGCCGCCGTCGAGGCCGCAATCGTCACGCCACTGATTCTCCTGATCGTGTTCGGCATCATGGAGTTCGGCATGGTGTTCAAGGACACCCTGACTGTTTCGACGTCGGTTCGAGCCGGGGCCCGTACCGCCTCGGCCGAGCCCGGAACGCCTCTTTCGCGCAAGACGCCGCGAATCAGGTCGCGACCAGTTCCACCGCGCTGAACCCTGCTTCGATACAGAAACTGTGGGTCTACAAGGCAGATGCCCAGGGGTTCCCGGTGGGGGGAGGCGGTTCATTCGCGAGTTGCAGCACGTGCGTGACATTCCGCTGGGACGCCGGCACCCAGAGCTTCGTCCAGGTGACCAACACGTGGGCGTACACAACCCAGAATGCCTGCGCCGGTGACCCCCAACATGATGCCATCGGGGTCTACCTCGAGGTGAAGCACCAGGCCATCACAGGGATTCTCTTCCAGACCCTCACCCTGAACGAACACCGTGATGTCCCTGGAGCCGGTGCCTGTGACCAGTGGGTGCCGGTAATGGCCAAGCGTCGCAACCGCCGCCGCCGCGAGGACGGCTATGTCGGCGTGCTTGTCGCAATCCTCAGCTTTGTCCTGCTTGCTTGTTGCGCCTTCACCATCGATGTCGGTCATTGGTACCTCGTCGGGCTGCAGGAGCAGCGGGCCGCCGACGCGGCCGCACTGGCCGGGGTCCCGAATCTGCCATCGAACCAGGCGCTCGCCTACTCGACTGCTCAAACCTTCACGGCCCGGAACGACTTCACCAACGGTCTCAACACGGTGTCGGTCAAGCCCGAACTGGATGGGTCTCCGACCCGGCTCAGGGTCACCATCAGCAAGACCGTCGACAGCTTCTTCGGCCCGATCTTGGGGCTGCCCCAGACGACGATCACCAAGACGGCTGTAGCCGACTACCAGGGCCCTGTGCCGATGGGCAGCCCCTGCAACGAGTTCGGAAACGACCCCGAATCCACGACCGTCCGCAGCAGCAACTGCGCCAATACCGGTCAGTTCTGGGCCAACGTCGGCAGCCTCGCCTCCGCCAAGAGCTACGGCGACGCCTACCAGGACGGCGGTTGCCCCGGCAGTGACGGCTGCAGCGGATCGACGAACACCGACTATGACCCCAACGGGTACTTCTACACCGTGACCCTGTCCCGGCCCGTGGCCAACCTGACGTTCCAGGCGTTTGACCCTGCCCTGATCGCCGTCGGGGACCTGTGTGACAACGGCTCCCTCACCGGAGCCGCCGGGACCAGATACGCACCCGGCGCGAACAGCCCCTACTGCACCGGAGACATCCGGTACGGCGGGACCGGAGATGTCACGACCAAGTTCACCGTCCGCCAACCGGTGTCCACCTCGAATCCGTGGGATCCGAACAGCTACCCGGGCAATCGGCGGATGCACCAACCAGTACGCGGGATACAGCGGAAGCCTCAACCCGGTGCCGGCCAGCATCGCCCCGGTATTTCGTCAATGGGTGACGCTGTGCAGCGTGGGGTACGCCCCGGCCGGGACGTACATGATCCAGGTGAACACCAATGGGCTTGGCACCGACGGGGCCGCCGGGCACAACCGTTTCGGTCTACGCGCCTACTCCAGCAGTGACGTCTCGGCCAAGGACGCGATCTCGATCGCCGGCTTCCAGAAGATGGCCATCTACGCCAACCTGCCCAGTGCGACCACGCTTTTCCACCTCGCCAGAATCCCCAATGGCTCCGGAGGAAGCGTCCTGCTCGTCAAGCTCTTCGACATCGGAGACTCCACCGGCAGCGGCGCCATCACCATCCTGCCGCCGTCGGGTGCGTCTCTGAGCGGATGCACCGGAACCGGCCCGGCCACGGGGGCGCTGAGCAGCTGCTCCATCACCGCCAACTCCAGCTTCAATGGCAAGTGGGAGACGATCGCGGTTCCCATTCCCGCCGGGTACAGCTGCGACGACACCGATCCCACCCAATGTTGGTTCAAGTTGCAGTACGCCTACGGAGCGGGAAACCAACCGAGCGATACGACATCGTGGACCGCCAATCTTGAGGGCGCTCCCGTCAGACTCGTTCGGTAGGGACGGGTCTACCCAAAGCTGACCACCCGCCATTTCCTGGCGTCCTCAACGGTTGGCCTGGTTGGCCATGCCTCACCGTATGCTGCGTGATGACCCAACTCTTTCACCTCGCGCGGCGCCCGCCGAGCTCCGGACGTGAGGCGGTGCGGACGGTGAGGCTCAGGTGACTGCACAGACGACATCCCGGCCGGCGAGCCTGCAGCTGGCCGAGCCGTGGGGCGGGGCGGGCTGGGTCGTCGACCTCGGCGGGCCGGTGCACTGGGTGGACTACGGCGGACCCGACGGGTCCGAGGACGGCGCCGCGGCAGTGCCGATCGTCATGGTCCACGGCCTCGGGGGGTCGCACCTCAACTGGGTCGGGATCGCGCCGGAGCTGTCCCGACGCCACCACGTGTACGCGATCGACCAAGCGGGGTTCGGGCTCACGCCGGGCACCCACAGGTCCACCTCGGTGCACGCGAACGCGGACCTCCTGGCGCGGTTCGTCAGGGAGGTCGTGGGCCGGCCCGCGGTCCTCGTCGGGAACTCCATGGGGGGCATGGTGTCCCTGCTGATGGCGGCCGCCCATCCCGAGCTGGTCGAGGGGCTGGTCCTCATCGACCCGTCGATCCCGGTGCCGCGCCAGCGGCCGGACCTCGCCGTCAGCGCCACCTTCCTCGTCTACGCGACCCCGTTCGTCGGTGAGCGGTACATGGAGCTGATGACCAGGCGGACCAGTGACCGGCAACGGGTCCAGAGCGTCGTCAACCTGTGCTTCGCCGACCCGAGCCTGGCCGACCCGGCCGTCGTCGACGCGGGAGTCGTGCTGGCGACCCACCGCCGCACGGTGCCCGGGCAGGAGGCGGCGTTCCTCGGTGCCGCGCGGTCCCTGATGAAGGTGCTGGCCGTCCCGCGCCGCTACCGGTCGACCATGCGCAGCATCGACAAGCCGGTCCTGCTGGTGCACGGAGAGCTGGACCGGCTGGTACCCGTCGCGGCCGCGCGGGCCGTGGCCGCGGACAACCCGTCCTGGGAGACGATGTTCCTGCCCGGGGTGGGCCACACCCCCCAGCTCGAGGTGCCCGAGCAGGTCAGGGAGCGGATCACCACCTGGCTGGGTGAGCACGCCCTGTGAGCACGGCATACCTGACCTGTCCCTTGTGCGAGGCGACGTGCGGCCTGGCCGTCACCCTCGACGGCGAAACCGTGACGTCGGTGCGTGGCGACGACCAGGATGCGTTCTCGCACGGGTTCATCTGCCCCAAGGGCGCCTCGCTCAAGGCGCTGCACGAGGATCCCGACCGGCTGCGAGGCCCGATGGTCAAGCGTCAGGGGCGATGGGAGGAGGCGAGCTGGGACGAGGCCTTCGAGGAGGTCGACCGACGGCTCGTGCCGATCATCGCCGAGCACGGCGCTGACGCGGTCGCGTTCTACCTGGGCAACCCGTCGTCGCACAACCTCGGGGTGACGCTCTACGGCCGGGCCCTCTACAAGGCCGTGGGGACGCACAACCTCTACACGGCCGGCAGCGTCGACCAGCTGCCGAAGCACTACTCGTCCGGCTACCTGTTCGGCGACCCGCTGAGCATCCCGGTGCCAGACCTCGACCGCACCCAGCACCTGTTGCTCCTGGGGGCGAACCCGTTGGTGTCCAACGGGTCCCTGATGACGGTCCCCGACGCCAGGGGTCGGCTCAAGGCCATCCGCGAGCGGGGCGGCAAGGTCGTCGTGGTCGACCCGCGCCGCACCCGGACGGCAGAGGTGGCCGACGAGCACCACGCCATCAGGCCGGGCACCGACGCGCTCCTGCTCTTCGCGCTGGTCAACGTCATCCTGCGCGAGGGTCTGGCCGACCTAGGCCGCCTCGCCGACCACGTGTCGGGGCTCGACGCCCTGCCGGGACTGGCTGCCCCGTTCACCCCGGTGGCCGTTGCCGACCACACCGGCATCGGCGCCACCGAGATCGAGCGGATGGCTCGCGAGCTCGCGACCGCCCCGAGCGCCGCCGTCTACGGACGCATCGGCACGACCACGCAGGAGTTCGGCACCCTCGCGAGCTGGCTGGTCGACGTCCTCAACGTCATCACCGGCAACCTCGACCGCCCCGGTGGCGCCATGTTCCCGCTGGCTGCCGCGGGTCAGGCGAACAGCACTGTGCGGCAAGGCAGTCCGACGAGCAAGGGTTGGCGGCACGGCAGGTGGCACAGCCGGGTGCGACAGCTCCCGGAGGTGATGGGGGAGCTGCCCGTCGCGACCCTGGCGGAGGAGATCCTCACGCCCGGTCCCGGCCAGGTGCGTGCCCTCGTGGTCGTCGGAGGCAACCCCTGCCTGAGCACCCCGCACGCCGACCGGCTCCGCGAGGCGGTGCAGACCCTCGACTTCATGCTCTCCCTGGACGTCTACCTCAACGAGACGAGCGAGCATGCCGACGTCATCCTCCCGGGACCGACCCCGCTCGAGCGCGACCACTTCGACCTGACGTTCACGCAGCTGTCCGTGCGCAATGTGGCCAACTGGACGCCGGCGCCGCTCGAGACCGACCTGCCGCAGGAGTGGCAGACGTTGCTGCGGCTGGCGGGGATCGCAGCAGGGCAGGGGCCCCGGGCCGACACCGAGGCGCTGGACAACCTCCTGGCTGCGCAGACAGCCACCCGCTACCAGCTCGACCCGTCGGTCAGTGCGCCTCGCCGCGGACCGGCGCGGCTGCTCGACCTCATGCTGCGCGGTGGTCCCTACGACCTCACCCTTGCCGACCTCGAAGCCTCACCCCACGGGCTCGACCTCGGGCCCCTCGCGCCACGCGTCCCCGCCGTGCTGCGCACCGCCAGCGGCACGATCGAGCTGACCCCGCCGGCCATCACGGCCGACGTCCCACGCCTGGTCGCCGTGCTGGCCACCACCCCGGCTGATGGCCTGGTGCTCATCGGGCGGCGTCAGCTCAGCTCCAACAACTCCTGGATGCACAACCTGACGCCCTTGGTGCGGGGCGCCAACACCTGCACCGCCCACGTGCACCCCGACGACGCCGCGCGCATCGGGCTGCGCGACGGCGACTCCGCGGTCGTCCGCTCCCGTACGGGCGTGGTCACCGTGCCGGTGCAGGTCACCGATGCCGTGCGGCCGGGCGTCGTGAGCATCCCGCACGGCTGGGGCCACACCAGCTCGGGAGCGCGGACGACGGTCGCCGCCGAGCATGCCGGGGTCAACAGCAACGTCCTCGCCGACGACCTGTTCGTCGACGCCCTCACGGGAACAGCCGCCCTGAACGGCATCCCGATCACCGTCACGCCAGCCTGAGGAGTCGTCGTGGACCGGATGAGCGCGATGGACGCGATGTTCTACTACATGGAGGGCGAGAACACCCCCATGCACGTCGGTGGGGTGGCGGTCCTGGAGGGTCCCGCGCCCGCCTATGGGGACCTCGTCCGGCTGCTGGCCGCCAAGATGGACCAGGTCCCGCGCTACCGGCAGGTGATCAAGCCGGTGCCGTTCCAGCTCGGCAGACCCATCTGGGTGGACGACCCGCACTTCCAGCTGCTCTACCACGTGAGGCACACCTCCCTGCCCAAACCGGGCGGGCCGAAGCAGCTGCGCAACCTGGCCGGACGGGTCTTCGCGCAGCGCCTCGACATGACCAAGCCGGTCTGGGAGGCATGGCTGGTCGAGGGGCTCGCCGACGACCGGTGGGCGCTGATCTCCAAGGCGCACCACTGCATGATCGACGGCGAGGGCAGCACCGAACTCATGCAGGTGATCTTCGACCTCGAACGCGAACCCGTCCGCCACGAGCCCTCGGACTGGACGCCCTCGGCGGCCCCGTCGACGCTCTCCCTGACGGCCGAGTCCCTCGTGGAGACCGTGCAGGAACCCCTGCGGGCCATCGGCGTCCCGAGCCTCGACGACCTGGCCAAGCTCCCCGCGGCGCTCGCAGGAGTGGCCGTCGCCATCAAGGAGCTCGTGCCGCAGCAGCTCGCCCAGCTGGTGCCCGGGGGTGGGCAGCCGACCCCCAAGAGCCTCAACGGGCCACTCGGCCCCAACCGACGTTGGGTCTGGACCGATGCCACCATGGCCGAGGTCAAGACCATCCGCACCGCTCTCGGTGGCACCGTCAACGACGTGATCCTCGCAGCCGTGACGCGCGGCTACCGGGACCTCGTGGCCGGCAGGGGTGAGCTCGTCCCCGGCATGGTCGTGCGGTCGCTCGTGCCGGTCTCCACCCGTCAGGCCTCTGGTCGGGGCCAGGTCAACAACCAGGTCACCAGCGTCGTGGTCGACCTACCCGTCGCGGAGGACGACCCCGTGCGTCGCCTGCAGCTGATCCGGGAACAGATGGATCGCAACAAGCGGGGGATGGGGGCCGTCGACGCCGCCGCCATCGTGGGGCTGGCCGACTATGCGGCGCCCACGCTGCTCGCCCTGGGCGCCCGCTCGATGTCGCGGATGCCCAACCGGCTCACCCAGACGGGCACCACCAACGTCCCCGGCCCCCGGGTCCCGCTCTACCTGCTGGGTCACCAGCTGGTCGAGTCGCACCCGTACGTCCCCGTGTTCGCGGGCGTGCGGGTCGCGACGGGGATCTTCTCCTACCTCGACACCTTCAGCTTCGGCATCACCGCCGACTTCGACAGCTTCCCCGACGTGGACGTCATCGCCGACGGCATCCGGGCTGGCTTCGACGAGCTCATCGACGCCGCGGCCGTGGGCGAGGGTCAGGTCGCCGACCAGTCGTGACAGCCTTCGACCGCGCCGCCGCTCCTGGCCCGAGGCGCCCCTCGTCGTTGCTCCTGCTGAGCGAGCCCCTGCGCAGCGTGCTCGACCTCGGCGCGCTCACCGTCTCGGCTCCGCAGCTCGCGCGCGCCCCCCGCGGCGACGGACACCGGGTGCTGGTGATCCCGGGACTGCTCGCATCCGACGCCTCCACGCTGGTCCTGCGGCGGTTCCTCGACAGGCTCGGCTACCGCACGGCCGGGTGGGGGCTGGGGGTCAACACGGGGCCGACCAGCCGCGTCGTGCGCAAGCTCCCGTTGCGGTTGCGCGAGCTGGCCGGCCAGCCCACCGCCGGACCCGAGGGGCCCGAGGGAGCCGATGGCCGCGAGGCAGGCTCCACCGTCTCGGTCATCGGCTGGTCTCTCGGTGGCATCTTCGCCAGGGCGCTCGCGGTCCGTTCGCCCGAGCTGGTCCGGCAGGTGATCACCCTCGGCAGCCCTTACGCTTCAACGGTTTCCGGACAGACCCACGCCGACGCGGCCTACCGGATGCTCTCGCGGCGGCACGCGGGCGATGCGGCCGGTCGCGGTCCCGACGTGACGACCCCGCTCACCGTCCCCACGACCTCGGTCTACTCACGGATGGACGGGATCGTCTCGTGGCGCGTCTGCCGCGAAGACGTCGGGGAGCGGCGCGAGAGCATCGCGGTCCCCGCCTCGCACCTGGGGTTCGGACACAGCCCCACCGCCCTGTGGGTGGTGGCCGACCGGCTGGCGCAGGACCCGGGTGACTGGCGACCCTTCGTGCCCCCGCGACACCTGCGCGGCCTCTTCACCGTCGACTCCCACCTGTCGCCGCCCGGCCGAGCAGGGACGGGCCGTGGGGCCCGTCCCTGACGACCGGGAGGCGACCAGGCGGAATGCGGCCGCGGTCAGCGGCGCTGCGTGACCAGGTGCGGGTCAGGGACCGTGGCTGGACCCGGGCCAGCGTCCGGGTCACCGACGAGGTCGGCATCGTGGTCGTCGTCGACGAGGGTCGACTCGTCGAACGGCAGCCTGCCCGCGAGCACCGCGTCGAGCCGTGGCCGGTCCAGCTCGCCCACCCAGTGCCCGATGAGCACCGTGGCGATCGAGTTGCCGGCGAAGTTGGTCAGCGCACGCGCCTCGCTCATCATCCGGTCGATCCCGACGATGAACCCGACGCCGTCGACGAGGTCCGGGCGGTGTGACTGCAGGCCACCGGCCAGTGTGGCCAGGCCAGCACCGGTCACCCCGGCGGCGCCCTTGGAGGCGATGATCATGAACACCAGCAAGGAGAGCTGCTGGCCGATCGAGAACGGCTTGTCCATCGCGTCGGCGATGAACAGGGACGCCATCGTCAGGTAGATCGCGGTGCCGTCCAGGTTGAAGGAGTAGCCCGTCGGCACCGTGATGCCGACGACCGGACGGGACACGCCCGCGTGCTCCATCTTGGCGATGAGGCGCGGCAGGGCCGACTCGGACGACGACGTCGAGAGGATGAGCAGGAACTCGCGGGCGAGGTAGCGCAGCAGGGCGAAGACATTGATGCCCGTCGCCAGCTTGAGCAGCGTCCCGAGGATGACGAAGACGAACAGCGCGCAGGTGACGTAGAACGCGACCATCACCTGGGCGAGGCTCTTGAGCGCGTCCACGCCGGTGGCGCCGACCACCGCGGCCATGGCCCCGAACGCACCGATCGGCGCGGCATACATGATCATCGCCATCAGGCGGAAGACGAGCCGCTCGAAGTGCTTGATGCCGACCAGGATCGGCTCACCCGCGCGACCCATCTTCTGCAGCGCGAAGCCCACGAGCAGCGCCACGAGCAGGGCCTGCAGGACCGAGCCCGAGGTCAGCGACGAGACGACCGTGTCGGGGATGAGCCCGAGGATGAAGTCCGTGGTCGTCGTGTGGGCCTCGCCCACCTGCTTCTGGCCGGTGGCGGCGAGCTCCTTGGTCAGGTGCAGCCCCGAGCCGGGCTTGACGACGTTGCCGACCAGCAGGCCGAGCCCGAGGGCGAAGGTCGACATGGTGACGAAGTAGGCGAGGGCCAGACCGCCGACCTTGCCGACCTGGGTGGCCTTTCGCACCGAGCCGATGCCCAGGACGATCGTGCAGAAGATGACCGGGGTGATCATCATCTTGATGAGGCTGACGAAGCCGGTGCCCAGCCACTTCAGCTTGACCCCGAACTCGGGGAAGGCGAACCCGACGATGATGCCGAGGACCATCGCCACGATGACGGCGAGGTAGAGGTAGTGCGTGCGGTCCCGCTTCGGTGCGGGGCGGTCGACGACGGTGTCGGCGCTGGTGCTCACGGTGGTCTCCAGGGGCTCGGGTCCCGGGCCGAGCCCGGGAGCGGTGAACAAGGACGAGCGTGGGCCCCGCAGTGGCTAGGGTCACGTTTGTGTTCATTGAGTTCCCGGTATGCCGGTGAGCGCACCACGGTGGCTCACCGCGCCGGCGCGCTGGAGCGTGGCGGCGCAGACCTTCGCGCTCCAGGTGCTGGTCGCCCTCCTCGTCGTCGGGGTGGGGACCCTGGCGGCTTATGCGCAGGCGCAGCGGGCCGGCACGCAGGAGGCGACCGCGCGAGCCACCGCCGTCGCCGAGACGGTGGCCAGCACGCCGTCGGTGGTCGCCGGGGTGCGTGGCGGTGCGCCCGGACCGGGCCTGCAGGCGTTCGCCGAGGAGGTCCGCCGCCGGACGCGCACCGACTTCGTCGTCGTGATGAGCCCCGACGGTGTCCGCTACACCCACCCCGACCCCCGCCAGATCGGCGGCCAGTTCATCGGTCACATCGCCGCGGCGCGCGCGGGTGGGACCGTCGTCGAGGACTACACCGGCACGCTCGGCCCGTCCCGCCGCGTCGTCGTGCCGGTCCGGGACGGCGGCGGTTCCGTCGTCGGTCTCGTGGCGGTCGGCATCCGCAAGTCGGCGGTGAGCGAGCGGCTCCGCAGCCAGCTCCCGGCGCTGCTGCTCGCGGGGCTGGCTGCCGCCCTGCTGTCCGGCCTCGGCATGGCGCTGGTCACCCGCCGCATCCGCCGCCAGACACACGGACTGGGAGAGCGACAGCTCCAGGAGATGGTCGAGTACTACGACGCCGTCCTGCACGCCGTGACCGAGGGACTGCTGCTCACCGATCTCGACGGGCGGCTGCGCCTGGCCAACGACGAGGCGGTCAGGCTGCTGGGGCTGCCGCAGGACGCGCGGGGCCGCCCCCTCGCGGAGCTGGGCCTGTCGGCCCCGCTGCTGGCCGCACTGACGGACGGGGAGCCTCGGCAGGACGAGCTGCACGTCACCTCGGCCCGGGTGCTCGTCCTCAACACGGCCAGGGCCCAGTGGCAAGGGCGCGCGCTGGGACTCGTCGCGACGGTGCGCGATCGCACCGACCTCGAGCACCTCACCGGCGAGCTGGACTCGGCCCGGGGGCTCACCGAGGCGCTGCGCTCGCAGGCGCACGAGTCGGCCAACAGGTTGCACGCCATCGTGTCGCTCATCGAGCTCGGGCACCCGGACCGCGCGCTGGCCTTCGCCACCGACGAGCTCCAGGTGTCGCAGCGCCTCACCGACAGCGTGGTCGGCTCGGTCGGCGAACCGGCGCTCACCGCCCTGCTGCTGGGGAAGGCGGCCCAGGCCGGGGAGCGGGGGATCGACTTCCGGATCTCGGATGATGCGGTCTGGCCCCAGGACGTCGCGCCGGTGCGCGACGTGGTGACCATCGTGGGGAACCTCATCGACAACGCCTTCGACGCCGTCACCTCCGCGCCGGGACAACGGCGCGTCGAGGTGTCGTCGCGGATCGAGGACGGCCACGTCGTGCTGAGCGTCGCCGACTCGGGTCCGGGGCTGCCGCCCGACGCCGCCGACGAGGCGTTCCGCCGGGGGTTCTCCACCAAGGAGCAGGGCGGAGCGGGTCGCCGCGGCATCGGGCTCGCCCTCGTGGCCCAGTCCGTGGCGCGCCTCGACGGGTCGTTGGAGGTGGCTGGCCCACCGGGTGCGGAGTTCACGGTGCGGCTGCCGCTGGGGGCGCAGATCCATGCCTGAGGACGACCGTCCGGCCGGACCCGCCCAGCCCGCCGGACCCGCCCAGCCCGCGGGGCCCGCTCAGCCTGCAGTGCTCACCGTGCTCGTCGTCGAGGACGAGCCGGTCGCCCTCGAGGCGCACGCGGCATACGTCGGGCGGGTGCCCGGCTTCGTCGTCGCGGCGACGGCCACCACCAGCCACGAGGCGCTGCGCGCGCTGCAGTCCACCCCGGTCGACGTCGTCCTGCTCGACATGAACCTGCCCGACCGGCACGGCCTCGACGTCATCCGGGCCATGCGCGCCGGAGGGCACCAGGCCGACGTCATCGCGGTGACCTCGGCCCGAGACCTCGACGTCGTCCGCGCCGCGGTGTCACTCGGCGTCGTGCAGTACCTCCTCAAGCCCTTCGTCTTCGCGACCCTGCGCAACCGCCTCGAGGCCTACCGCGCCTACCGCACCCAGCTCGGCGACACCCGGCACCTGTCGACCCAGGCGGAGGTCGACGAGGTCGTCGCCGGGGTGCGCACCAACACCCCGACCGCACTGCCCAAGGGCATGAGCGAGGACCTGTTGGCGCGCGTCACCCGGGCGCTGCGGGACGCCGGCTCCGGCCTGTCCGCGACGGAGCTCGGCGAGGCCAGCGGCGTGAGCCGGGTGACGGCGCGCCGTTATGCCGAACACCTCTGCGACAACCGGCTCGCCATGCGCACCCAGCGGTATGCCGGTGCCGGGCGTCCCGAGGTGGAGTACCGCTGGCTGTCCGGGGTCTGACCGGGATCTGACGGGGATCTGAGCGTCCGGTCGGGATCTGGCGAGGCTCAGCCGTCGAGGGCCTTCAGGAGTGCGACGTTGAAGGAGACCGCGTCACGGTCACCGTCGGCCGCCGCCCACCCGGCCTGGAAGGCCGTGTGCACGAAGGTCCACGCCAGTGCCTCGTCCTCGTCGATGCCCGCGGCCTCGCAGCAGATCTCGAGGCGACGCCGCACGAGGTAGCGGAAGGTGGATCCGGTGCCCAGCTCCTCGACGCGGTTGCGCAGCAACGGCTGGAGCTCGAAACCCGGGTGTCCGGCCATCGCGTGCGGGTCGATCGCCAGCCAGTCGGGCCGACCAGACCCGGGCAGGCTCGCCAGCACGTTCCCGTAGTGCAGGTCGGTGTGGATCAGTGTGGCGTCACAGAGTGGGTCGCAGGAGAGCTCGCGCACCAGCCCGGTGGTGCGCTCGAGCATCCGGCGGGGGAGCGCCCCGTCCGAGCCCTGCAGCCGCGCGAGCTGGTCCCGGGCGAACGACGACAGCGTCGCGAGCCCGTGCGGCGCAGGGACATTCAGCTCCCGGAGCAGCTCGCCGACGACCTGGCAGGCCGTGTCGACCTCGATGTGACCCAGGTCGCGGTCGGCGTCGAGGGCTTCGAGCAGCAGGGCGCCCCGACCGGGGTCGGCGGCGACCAGGCGGACCGCACCGCGCCCCTCCCAGTGACGCAGCACGAGCGGCTCGTCACGGGCCTCGAGGTGCGGCCAGACCAGCTTGAGGGCCAGCCGCTCGCCGTCGCGATCGACCGGGACGACGAGGGAGGTGTGCCCCGTGGCGCCCACCCCCAGTGGCTCCAGCCGCCAGTCGTCGAGGACCTCGGCCAGCAGTCGTGGAAGTCGCGCGGCCCAGTCGGACCCGGACGGCCCCCCGACCGTCCCGTCCTGTGCCGAGAAGCGCTGCAGTGCGGCAGTGAACTGCTCGGGGACCAGTGGTGCGACGTCGCCGGGACGGGTCACGTGAGGCCGGGGAAGGCCGACAGCGGGACGCCCCACCGGGACGCCAGGACCTCCGTGTCGGCCAGCCACTGGACGAGCGCGCCCAGGGGACCGGTGTCGCCGCCGGTGGAGCCCAGGTCCCGGGCGACGGACGCGCGCAGCTCGGTGAGCACCTGGACGGCGAGCTTGCGGGCGGCCGCGGGGGTCGTCACCGGGAACGGCAGGGGATAACCGAGGGCGGGTGGTCCGGCAGAGGCGCCGGCCAGTGACTCCTGGTCCTGCGCGCGCGCCTCCAGCGTGGCGAGGGTGGCCAGCGCCTGCGCGTGCTGGGCACCACTGGGCGACTGTGCGGCGACGACCTGGAACGCGTAGACCGCGGCCCGGGTGCTCTCGAGGTAGGACGCCGCCAGGGAGGTGGCCGACCAGTTGGACCCCGGCCACGGGGCGGGAGCGCCCAGCAGGGCGGCCGCCGCTGACCGCTGGGCCAGGACGCTGCCGACGAGGGGGATGGCGGCCGTGGGCACCTTCGCGAGCGAGGAGATGGCCGTCGGCCCCAGGTCGCTGGCCTCCTCGGCACCCAGGCCCTTCGGCCCGTGGAGCGCGGAGGCCGTGCCGGCCGCCCCAGTCGCCTTCGATCCTGTCGACGCCGCGGTCGACGTCCCCGTCGGTCGGGTGGACGAGCGGGCGGCGGCGTCCAGCGCGGTGGCAGGGACGCCCAGCCTCAACAGCTCGGTCTCCAGCACGACCACCTGCCGGCGGTGCAGGGCGGCCAGCCGGGCCGGCACGCTGGTCGCCGGGCCGCGCAGGGACGCCGCGCGGATGGCCAGGTCCTCACTGTGCCGCCACAGGGCGAGCAGGAACGACTCACTCGGCACCGGTGGGCGCTTCGGGATGAGTGGAAGCTGCGGGGCGTTGTCCTCGAGCCGGATCCCACAGGCGGCGAGCGAGCCCGCCGTCACCGCGCCCAGTCCCAGACCCAGGCCCAGGGTGAGCACGCGGCGCCGGGAGGGGCACGCCGGCATACGGGTGTCGTCCTGGGGCATGGGCCGATCATGGCATGCCCGCGGGTGCGGGCATGCGTGCCACTGACGCCGCCGATAGAGTGACTGGTGCACGGCCACCAAACTTCAGAGAGGACGAGTCAGTGAGCGTCAAGGAACAGATTCGTCCCGCCGTCGAGGGCCCGTTGCGTGACCTCGGCCTGCTGGTCGAAGACGTCGCCGTGACCCCTGCCGGCAAGCGCCGCCTCGTCCGTCTGTGGATCGACCGCATCCTCGACACGACCGGGGACACGACGTCCACCACGCCCCCGCTGACCCTCGACGAGGTCGCCGACGCCACCCGAGCCGTCAGCGATGCCCTCGACGAGACGGGGGCGATGGGCGAGCAGCCGTACACCCTCGAGGTCGGGTCGCCGGGCATCGACCGCCCGCTCACCGAGCCTCGCCACTTCCGGCGCAACGTCTCCCGGCTGGTCACCATCACCCCGCTCGACGGTCCTGCTGTCACCGGCCGCATCACTGCGGCAGGTGAGACCGGTGTGACCCTGGAGGTGCCCGGGGTCAAGCAGGCGCCCGCCCAGTCCGTGGACCTGGCGTATGCCGACGTGTCCAGGGCTGTGGTGCAGGTCGAGTTCTCCAGGGCAGCCGGCGACGACGACAACTCTGAGGAGAACTGACATGGACATCGACCTGGCTGCACTGAGGGCGCTGGAGCGCGAGCGCGACATCTCCCTCGACATCCTCATCCCCGCGATCGAGCAGGCCCTCCTCGTGGCCTACCACCGCACCGACGGGGCCTACCGCTCGGCGCGGGTGGAGCTCGACCGCAAGACCGGGCACGTCGTCGTCTGGGCCAGGGAGGAGCTCGAGCAGCCCCAGCCCGAGCGCGGCGCGGAGGCCGACGAGGACGCCGACACCGGCGCCCCGTCCGTTCCCGCCGAGCGCGCACCCCGCGAGTACGGGCCGGAGTTCGACGACACCCCCACCGGCTTCGGCCGGATCGCCGCCTCCACCGCGCGCCAGGTCATCGTGCAGCGGCTGCGCGACCTCGAGGACGACGCGATCATGGGCGACTTCAAGGGCCGCGAGGGAGACGTCGTGGCCGGCATCATCCAGCAGAGCCCGGACCCGCGTGTCGTGACCGTCGACTTCGGCACCGTCGAGGGCATCCTGCCGCTGGCCGAGCAGGTGCCGGGGGAGAAGTACGTCCACGGCGAGCGGTTGCGCTGCTTCGTGGTCTCGGTGCGGCGTGGACCCAAGGGGCCCCAGATCGGCCTGTCCCGCACCCACCCCAACCTGGTGCGCAAGCTGTTCGCCCTCGAGGTGCCCGAGATCGCCGACGGTTCGGTCGAGATCGCCGCGCTCGCGCGGGAGGCCGGCCACCGCACCAAGATCGCGGTCCACTCCAAGGTGGCCGGTCTCAACGCCAAGGGCGCCTGCATCGGGCCGATGGGGGCGCGCGTCCGCGCCGTCATGACCGAGCTGCACGGGGAGAAGATCGACATCGTCGACTACTCCGAGGACCCTCGCACCTTCGTGGCGGCGGCCCTGTCGCCGTCACGCGTCCAGTCGGTGGAGATCGTCGACCCGACCCTGCGCTCCGCGCGGGTGATCGTGCCCGACTACCAGCTGTCGCTGGCCATCGGCAAGGAGGGCCAGAACGCCCGACTGGCCGCGAAGCTGACCGGCTGGCGCATCGACATCCGCCCCGACACTGCCCCCGTCGGGGCGTCGACCGCTGATGCGGATGACGCGTCCGATCGGCAGTAGGGGCTAGACTGGTGGTGACCGACCGGACTGGACTCCGGCCAGCGGCATCGAGCACGACCCTCCACACCCCGCACGGGCAACCGACCCGGACGTGTGTGGGATGCCGCCGGACGGATAGCTGGTCGGCACTCCTGCGAGTGGTCGCGGAGACGGACGAGACCGGAGCGATCCGGCTGACTCCTGACCTGCGGCGTTGCCTGCCGGGGCGCGGCGCTTGGCTGCACCCCACGGGCGACTGTCTTGAGCAGGCCCTGCGCCGCCGGGCGTTCGGTCGCGCGCTGCGTGTCAGCGCCGCGCCTGATCCGGCGGCGGTCACGGCATACGTCGAGGGCCTGGGCACGACCACGAGCACCTAAGCCCCTCACCTGAGGGGACCGTCCACCTCCAGGGGACCAACTGGCCCCGTGGAACCGGCTATGTCCATCGAACCGAGATTGGGTTTGACGCTGATGAGCATTCGATGAGAACTCAGCAATGAGCTGCCCCCAGCTTTAACGACGGTCCGCGCCTGTCACCTGACACACGGACCAGGAACAGGAGAAACGTGGCCAAGGTCCGTGTAAGCGCGCTCGCCAAAGAGCTCGGCACCGACAGCAAGACGCTGATCGCCCACCTCAACAGCATTGGCGAGTACGTCAAGACCGCCAGCTCGACCATTGAGGCACCCGTCGTCCGCAAGGCGACCGAGACATTCCCCGAGGACCTCAAGAAGGCTCCCGCCAAGAAGGCTGCAGCGAAGCCGGCCGGTCCGGCTGCTCCCGCTGCTCCCGCCGCCGCGGCCCCCGCTGCTGCGGCTCCGGCTGCTGCGGCTCCGGCTGCTGCCCCCTCGAGCCCGGCTCCGGCCGCGCCCGCCGCAGCTGCGCCCTCGGCTGCCGAGACCGTGGCGGCTCCGGCCGCCGCTGCCCAGGCGAGCCCGGCCCCGCAGGCTCCCGCAGCCCCGCAGGCTCCGGCCGCGCGAGCCGACGTCCAGGCCGCCCGTGACGGCGACCAGGCCGGTCCGGCGACACCCGCGTCCCCGCGTCCCGGCAGCGCCCCGCGCCCGGCCGGTGCAGCTCCGGGCGCCCCGCGTCCCGGCGCGCCGCGCCCGGGCAACAACCCGTTCGCGCCCAGCCAGGGCATGCGCACCGGCCGTGAGGGTGGGCCCCGCGAGGGCGCACCGCGCGAGGGTGCGCCTCGGGAGGGTGCGGGCCGCGACGCTGCCCGTCCGGGCAACAACCCCTTCGCGCCCAGCCAGGGTATGCCGCGTCCCCAGAGCCGTCCCGGTGCTGCCGGTCCGCGGCCCGGTGGCACGGCGGGCCCCGGTGGCCCGCGTCCCGGCGGACCCCGCCCCAGCCCCGGCATGATGCCCGACCGCAGCGCGGTCGGCCGTCCCGGTGACCGTCCCGCCCGCGGCGGCGCCCGTGGACCCGGTGGCCCCGGTGGTGCCGGTGGTCGTGGCCCGGGTGGGCCCGGTGGCCCCGGTGGCCCCGCCGGTGGCGGCGGATTCGCCGGTCGTCCCGGTGGTGGTGGCTTCCGTGGTGGCGCCGGTCGCGGCTCGACCGCAGGTGCCTTCGGGCGCGGCGGTGGCCGTCCCGTGCGTGGTCGCAAGTCCAAGCGCGCGAAGCGCCAGGAGTTCGAGCAGATGCAGGCCCCGTCGCTGGGTGGCGTCAGTGTGCCCCGCGGCAACGGCGACACCCTCATCCGGGTGCGTCGCGGCTCGTCCCTGAGCGACTTCGCCGACAAGATCAACGCCAACCCCGGCGCCCTCGTGACGGTGCTGTTCCACCTCGGCGAGATGGCCACGGCCACCCAGTCGCTAGACGAGGACACCTTCAAGCTGCTCGGTGCCGAGCTCGGCTACAACATCGAGGTCGTCTCCCCCGAAGAGGAGGAGAAGGAGCTCTTCGACGCCTTCAACATCGACCTGGAGACGGGTATCGAGGGTGAGGACGACGAGGACCTGCAGCCGCGGCCGCCGGTCGTGACAGTCATGGGCCACGTCGACCACGGAAAGACCCGCCTGCTCGACGCGATCCGCAACGAGGACGTCGCCGGTGGCGAGTCCGGTGGGATCACCCAGCACATCGGTGCCTACCAGGTGCACAAGATGCACGAGGGCGTCGACCGTCCGATCACCTTCATCGACACCCCGGGTCACGAGGCCTTCACGGCCATGCGTGCCCGCGGTGCCAAGGTGACCGACATCGCGATCCTCGTGGTCGCGGCCGACGACGGCGTCATGCCGCAGACCATCGAGGCGCTCAACCACGCCCAGGCTGCGGACGTGCCGATCGTCGTGGCGGTCAACAAGATCGACGTCGAGGGTGCGAACCCGTCCAAGGTGCGCCAGCAGCTCACCGAGTACAACCTCGTCGCCGAGGAGTACGGCGGCGAGACGATGTTCGTCGACGTGTCGGCCAAGGCCGGCCAGAACATCGACGCCCTCCTCGAGGCCGTCCTGCTCACCGCCGACGCCGCGCTCGACCTGCGCGCCAACGCCGACCGCGACGCCCGCGGTGTCGCGATCGAGGCCAACCTCGACCGTGGCCGTGGCGCCACGGCCACGGTGCTGGTCCAGGCCGGCACCCTGCACGTCGGGGACGCGATCGTCACGGGTTCGGCCTACGGCCGCGTCCGCGCGATGCTGGACGAGCACGGCAACAACCTCACCGAGGCGGGTCCGTCCCGTCCCGTGCAGGTGCTCGGCCTGTCCTCCGTGCCGCGTGCCGGTGACACCTTCGTGGTGGCCCCGGACGACCGCACGGCCCGTCAGATCGCCGAGCGTCGCGAAGCCGCGGACCGTCAGGCCTCGCTGGCCAAGGCCCGCAAGCGCATCTCGCTCGAGGACCTCACCGAGGCCCTCGCAGCAGGCAAGGTCGAGACCCTCAACCTCATCCTCAAGGGTGACGTGTCCGGTTCCGTCGAAGCCCTCGAGGACGCGCTGCTGCAGATCGACGTGGGCGACGAGGTCGACCTGCGGATCATCGACCGCGGCGTCGGTGCGATCACGATGAACAACATCAACCTCGCGATGGCCTCGAACGCCGTGATCATCGGGTTCAACGTGCGCGCGGAGGGTCAGAACGCCGACTACGCCGAGCGCGAGGGTGTCGAGATCCGCTACTACTCGGTGATCTACCAGGCCATCGAGGAGATCGAGGCGGCCCTCAAGGGCATGCTCAAGCCGGAGTTCGAGGAGGTGGAGCTCGGTACCGCCGAGATCCGCGAGATCTTCCGCTCCAGCAAGTTCGGCAACATCGCCGGTTCCATCGTGCGCAGCGGCGAGATCAAGCGCGGCACCCGGGCACGGATCACCCGCAACGGGGTGGTCATCTCCGAGAACGTCGAGATCGCCGGACTGCGCCGGTTCAAGGATGACGTTACCGAGGTCCGCGAGGGCTTCGAGTGCGGCATCAACCTGGGGTCCTACAACGACCTCCAGATCGGCGACCTCATCGCCACCTACGAAATGCGCGAGAAGCCCCGCGCCTGACGTATGCCGTGTGGGTCGGGGGCGGCCGCTGGTCGCCCCCGACTTCGCCTGAGAGCCTCATCCTCACCGAACCCACCAAGGAGTCCCGCATGGCTGACGCCGGACGCGCCCGCAAGATCGCCGACCGCATCAAGACCCTCATCGCCGCGAACGTCGTGTCGATCGTCAAGGACCCGGACCTCGGTTTCATCACCATCACCGACGTCCGCGTGACGGGCGACCTCCAGCACGCGTCGGTCTTCTACACGGTCTTCGGTGACGAGACCCAGCGTGAGAAGACGGCCGCCCTGCTGGAGAAGAACAAGGGCCGTCTGAGGTCGTTCGTGGGCCAGCAGATCCAGATCCGGCTCACCCCGAGCCTCGACTTCTTCGCCGACGCGATCCCCGAGACCGCGGCGCACATGGAAGACCTCCTGCGCGAGGCCAAGGAGCGCGACGAGGCCGTGGCGGCTGCGGCCGCCGGTGCGACCTACGCCGGCGACGCCGACCCCTACCGCAAGCCCGAGCCCGACGAGGACGCCGAGTCCGACGAGGACGTCGAGCCCGCCGGCATCGAGGACACCGGCGCGGATGCCCGCGCCTGACGGCCTCCTGGTCGTCGACAAGCCGGCCGGCTGGACCAGCCACGACGTCGTCGGCCGGGCCCGTCGGCTCTGTGCCACCCGCAAGGTGGGCCACGCCGGGACCCTCGACCCGATGGCCACCGGGGTGCTCGTCCTCGGCATCGGCAGGGCCACCCGGCTGCTGACCTTCCTGGTCGGCTGCGACAAGGACTACACCGCGACCATCAGGCTGGGCCAGGCCACCCTCACGGACGACGCCGAAGGGGAGGTGACCTCGTCCGCGGCCGCCGACGCCGTCACCCCGGGACAGCTCGAGGCGGCCGTCCGACGGCTGACCGGTGACCTCCAGCAGGTGCCGAGCTCGGTGTCGGCCATCAAGGTCAAGGGCGAGCGCTCCTACCACCGGGTGCGCTCGGGCCAGGACGTCGACCTGCCCGCACGGCCGGTGACGGTGAGCCGCTTCGACATCCTGGCGACCCGCCCCGGTGAGGTGGCCGGCATACCCGTGCTCGACGTGGACGTCGAGGTGACGGTGAGCTCCGGCACCTACGTCCGGGCGCTCGCCCGCGACCTGGGGGCCTACCTCGGCGTCGGGGGCCACCTGACCGCGCTGCGCCGCACCCGGGTCGGGGCGTTCACGCTCGACCGGGCCCACGGCCTCCACGCCCTGGGCAGGATCGAGGACCCCGAGCAGATCCCGGTCACCCTGCTGGCCGATGCCGCCCGAGCCCAGTTCGCCGTGCGCGAGCTCACCGATCGCGAGACCACCGCGGTGGGCTACGGGCAGCGGGTCGACTCCGCCGAGCCGGGCCGCACCGAGCCCGTCGCGGCCTTCGCCCCGGACGGCCGCCTGGTCGCGGTGCTCGACGAGTCCGGCCGACAGGCCAGGGCGCACGTCGTGTTTGCCCCGGCTGGTTCGTAGAGTGTCCTCCGTGCACCGTTGGACCGATCCCGCCCAGACCCCCGAGGGGCTCCGGCCCTCCGTCGCCACCTTCGGCAACTTCGACGGGGTCCACCTCGGCCACCGGGCGGTGTTGGCGCGGCTGGTCGAGGAGGCCAGCGCGCGTGGCCTGCCGAGTGTGGCCGTCACCTTCGACCCGCACCCGGCGACGATCTTCCACCCCGAGACCCTCGAGCTCATCGCGCCCGGCCGGCTGCGGGACGACCTGCTCGCGACGACCGGCATCGACGGCCTGCTCGTGCTCGAGTTCACCCAGGACTTCGCGCAGCAGACGGCGCAGGAGTTCATCGTCCGCACCTTCGTCGAGACGCTCGGGGTGAGCGCGATCGTGGTCGGTGAGGACGCGCGCGGGTTCGGCCGGGGCTACACCGGTGACGTCTCCACGCTCGCTGCGCTCGGGGAGGAGCACGGCTTCGACGTGATCGTCCTGGACGACCTCGGCAACGGCGAGCGGTGGTCGTCCTCGGCGGTCCGCCGCCACCTTGCCGCCGGCGACGTGGCAGCCGCCGCGGCGATCCTCGGGCGCCCGCACCGGATGACCGGCACGGTCGTCCACGGCGCCCACCGGGGTCGCGAGCTGGGCTACCCCACCGCCAACCTCGCCGCCGACTCGCTCGGACTCGTCCCAGCCGACGGCGTGTATGCCGGGTGGCTCACCCGGGTGGCCAAGCCCGCCGAGGACCCCGAGCGCACCCTGCCGGCGGCGATCTCGGTGGGCACCAACCCCACCTTCGACGGGACGGTGCGGACCGTGGAGGCCTACGTGCTCGACCGCACCGACCTCGACCTCTACGACGAGGAGGTCACGCTCGAGTTCGTCGAGCACATCCGTCCCACGCTGCGGTTCGACTCCATCGACGAGCTGCTCTCGGCCATGGCCGGGGACATCGAGAAGTGCCGGCAGGTCCTCGCCTCGATCGTCCCGTCCTGATGACCAGGTCCCGCCCCGGCGGGACCTGGTCCAGGGCGAGCGGCGGCGCGGCGCTGTGGGGCCGCAGCGACTGGGGGCTCGTCGTGGCGGCCCTGGGGCTCTCCCTGGTCGGGGCACTGCTCGTCTGGTCGGCGACCCGGCACCAGGCGGGGTCGGCCTACCTGGTCCGGCACCTCTTCAACACGGTCCTGGGGGTCGCGCTCGCCGCGGCTGTGACCAGGACGGGCTACCAGCTGCTGCGAGCGCTGGCGCCGCTGCTCTACCTCGTGTCGGTCGCGGGGCTGGTGCTGGTGCTCACGCCGGTCGGCTCGACCGTGAACGGGTCGCACTCCTGGATCCTGCTGCCCGGGGGTTTCTCGGTGCAGCCGTCGGAGTTCGCCAAGGTCGCCCTGTGCCTGGGCCTTGCGATCATCCTGGGGGAGCGGATCGACCGACAGGCCGAGCCCGACGTCCGTGACCTGCTGCTGGCGGTCGTCGTCGCCGCCGTTCCCATCGGGCTCGTGATGCTCCAACCCGATCTGGGGTCCGCCACCGTGCTCGGCGCGCTGGCCTTCGGCGTGATCGCGGTCGCGGGCACCCCCAAGCGCTACCTGGCCGCGGCCACCGCCTTCGTGGTGGCCGGGGTCGTCGTCGCGCTCACCACGCCCGTCCTGAGCGCCTACCAGCGTGACCGGCTGACAGCCTTCGCCAACCCGCAGGCGGACCCTCAGGGCATCGGATACCAGACCCGTCAGGTGCGCATCGCGATCGGCTCCGGGGGCTGGCAGGGGCAGGGACTGTTCGAGGGGAGACAGACCCAGGGCGGGTTCATCCCCTACCAGCAGACCGACTTCGTGTTCTCGGTGGCGGGGGAGGAGCTCGGGTTCCTCGGTGCCGCGGGCCTGCTGGTGCTGCTGGGGTTCGTCGTGCTTCGCGCCGTGCTCGTCGCGGCCCGGGCCCAGGACGCCTTCGGCCGCTTGATGGCCTCGGGTGTCGCCGTCTGGTTCCTGTTCCAGGTCTTCGAGAACGTCGGCATGAACCTGGGGATCACCCCCGTCACGGGACTGCCGCTGCCGTTCCTGTCCTACGGCGGCTCCTCGATGTTCGCGTGTTGGCTGGCGGTCGGCCTGGTCAACAACGCCCACGTGGCGGCGGCGGGTCGGCGCTGACCCCCCGGGCAGCACACCTGCAAACTCTTTGGCCACAATCGCGGAGGATCCCTCCCGTGGGCCGCCGGTGCATGGCACTATCCCGGCAAGCCCCTGTCGCACGCACACCGCTGTCAGCACCGCACTGCTGTCACCGAGCCGAGGACGGTCCATGTCGACTCACGCACCCCAGGCCATCGCCACCAGAGCCGCCGCCTCGAACGAGCGGGTCAACACCGCCGTCCTGGAGCAGCGCGCCGCCACCGTCGCCCACCTGTTCCGTGACCGGGTCGCCACGACGCCGCAGGCGGAGGCGTTCCGCTTCGCCGAGGACGGGGCCTGGTCGTCGGTGACCTGGACGCAGGTGCGCGAGCGCGCCTACCGCCTCGCGGCCGGCCTGATCGCCCTGGGCGTGCGGCCCGAGGACCGGGTGGCCATCGCGTCGTCGACGCGGTACGAGTGGGCCCTGAGCGACCTGGCCGTGATGTGTGCCGGGGGCGCGACCACGACCATCTACCCGACGACGATCGCCCCGGACGTGGCGTACATCCTGGCCAACTCGGGCAGTGTCGTCGTGTTCGCCGAGGACGACGACCAGGTGGGCAAGCTGTGGGAGCGGCGGGTCGACCTGCCCGAGATCACCCGCGTGGTGACCATCGACGGGACGTCCGACGGCGACTGGGTGATCAGCCTCGACGAGCTCGAGCAGATGGGCGCCGAGCTGCTGACGACGAACTCCTCGGCGGTCGACGACCGGATCGACGCCCTCACCAAGGACCAGCTCGCCACCATCATCTACACGTCCGGCACCACCGGGCGCCCCAAGGGCGTCCGGCTCAGCCACGACGCCTGGGTCTACGAGGCCGCGGCAGTCGACTCGATCGGGATCCTCAACCCCCGCGACCTGCAGTACCTCTGGCTGCCGCTGGCGCACGTCTTCGGCAAGGTGCTGCTGACGCTGCCACTGCAGGTGGGCTTCCCGACCGCGATCGACGGTCGCGTCGACAAGATCGTGGACAACCTGGCCGTCGTGCAGCCGACGTTCATGGGGGCGGCGCCGCGCATCTTCGAGAAGGCCTACGCGCGGATCACGACCACCGTCGCCACCGAGGGTGGCGTGAAGGCCAAGCTCTTCGGGTGGGCTACGGGTGTGGGCGCCAAGGTCGCCGACCTGCGCGCCAGGGGCGAGGAGCCCACCGGCCTGCTGGCCCGTCAGCACGCCGTCGCCGACAGCCTGGTGCTGCACAAGGTGCGCGAGCGTTTCGGCGGCCGGATCCGCTTCTTCATCTCCGGCTCCGCGGCGCTCAACAAGGACATCGCGACGTGGTTCGACTCCGTCGGCCTGGTCATCCTCGAGGGCTACGGCCTGACCGAGACCAGTGCCGCGTCGTTCGTCAACCGCCCGGCCAGCAACGTGATCGGCACGGTCGGCTGGGCGCTGCCCGGCACGGAGGTCCGGATCGCGGAGGACGGTGAGGTGCTCCTGCGCGGGCCCGGGGTCATGGAGGGCTACCACGACAAGCCCGAGGACACCGCGGAGGCCAAGGACCCCGACGGCTGGCTGCACACCGGTGACATCGGCACCCTCGACGCCAATGGCTACCTCACGATCACCGACCGCAAGAAGGACTTCTTCAAGACGTCCGGAGGCAAGTACGTCGGGCCGTCCCTCATCGAGTCGACCTTCAAGGGGCTGTGCCCGTACGTCAGCCAGTTCATGGTCTACGGGGCCGACCACAACTTCGTGACGGCGCTGGTCACCCTCGACGCCGACGCGATCAAGGAGTGGGCCGCCGTGCACGGCGTCACCGGCGACTACCGCGCGATCGTCACCTCCCCGGCGGTGCGGGACATGGTGCAGGTGTACATCGACAACCTCAACGTCACCCTCAACCGCTGGGAGCAGATCAAGAAGTTCACGATCCTCGACCACGACCTCACGATCGAGGACGGCGACCTCACCCCCAGCCTCAAGCTGCGCCGCAAGGCCGTGAGCGAGAAGTACCAGGCGACCCTCGACGCGCTCTACGACACCCAGTAGACCGCGCGGAAGGGCTAGTCGGTCACGAGGGGCACGAAGCGGTACCAGCCGTGCTCCTCGACCGTCGGCCCGTCGTCGCGTGCCACCACCCTCAGCATCCGTCCCGCGACGGGGATGACGAGGACCCCGCGCGGTGCCAGCTGCCGAACGAGCTCGGCGGGTAGGGTCCGCGCTTGGGCCGACACCAGGATGCGGTCGAACGGACCGTGTGCCGCGTGCCCGAGCACCCCTGGCACCGCCGCCTCGACGTGGGCCCACGGCATACCCCTCGATGCGAGGTTGGCGGCCCCGAAGGTCACCAGGGCGGGGACCCGCTCGATGCCCGTCACCCCGCCTGTCGGGCCGGTCAGGTGTGCGAGCAGGGCCGTGGACCAGCCCGACCCCGAGCCGACGTCGAGGATGCGGTCGCCGGGCTGGACGTCGAGCAGCTCGAGCATCTGGCGGACGGTCGTCGGCTGGCTGTTGGTCTGCCCGTGACCGATCGGGAGCGGCGCGTCGCGCTCGCTGTGGGGTCGCTGGTCCAGCGGCAGGAAGGCCAGACGGGGCACAGCCTGCATCGCCTCAGCCACTCGTTCGGCCGTGCTCGGCACCCTGCCAGTATCGCCGCAGGGGTCGGTCAGGGACCCACCGCCCGGCTATCAGCCTGCTCTCAACAGCCATGACGCATGCTTGGAGGGGGTGGCCCCGTCGTGGGCCCGTTTCGAGGAGAGTTCAATGCCGTTGCTGGGTTGGCCGCTGTTGGCCACGCTGGGGATGGCGACCGTGCTCTGCACCGTCCTTGCCCTGGTGCTGTGGTCCCGGGTGCGGGGTCCGGCGCCGCTGCGGGTGGCCCAGCGGGTCGCCCTGGTCGTGACGGGGCAGGTCACCGCGGTGCTGCTGGTTGCCGCCGCCCTGAACAACTACGGCTACTTCTACGGGACGTGGTCCGACCTGGTCAGCACCCCGACCGTGGCCGTCCCCGTGGCCCACACCAGCGTCCCCGCCCCGGTGCCGGACCACGCAGGGCTGCCGTTGTCGCTCACCCAGGACGCGTCGCTGTCGGGCCTGGACACCTGGTCGCCCCCGTCGCAGTGGGCGAGGCGGGGTCGGGTGGAGTCGACGAGGCTCACCGGAGCCCACAGCGGGCTGTCCGAGCCCGCCCTCGTGTACCTGCCGCCGCAGTACTTCCAGCCGGCATACGCCCGGTCGGTGTTCCCGGGGGTCGAGGTGCTGACGGGGTATCCCGGCGCAACGCGGGCGCTCGTGTCACGGTTCAAGTACCCCGATGTGCTGCTGTCGGAGATCGCTGCCCACCGGGCGCGCCCGATGGTCCTGGTCATGCTGCGACCGACCGTGGCGCCGCCACGGGACACCGAGTGCACCGACGTCCCGGCCGGGCCCCAGACGCTGACCTACCTCGGTGAGGACGTCCCCAGGACGGTGTCCAGGGCCCTGCGTGTCGCCCCGGTGGGCTGGGGCGCGATCGGTGACTCGACGGGTGGCTACTGCGCCACCAAGCTCCTGCTGACCCACGCGTCCGTCTTCACGACGGGGGCGGCCCTTTCCGGCTACTACCACACCATCAAGGACGGGACGACCGGCGATCTCTGGGGTGGGTCGCCGGTGGTGCGCGACCTGAATGACCCGGTCTGGCTGCTGCGCCACCAGCCTCCGCCCCCCGTCTCGCTGTTCGCGACCATCGGTTCCGGTGAGCACGGTCCCACCGGGATCCGTGACACCCGCCGGTTCGTCTCCCTGGTCCACGCCCCGATGTCCGTGACCAGCGTGGTCGTCCCCGGTGGGGGACACAACTTCGCGACGTGGTCGGCGCTGATGCCACGGGCCCTGGACTTCCTGTCCGACCACCTGCGGACCACCTGACCCACGGCCGCCCTGGCTCGATGGTCCGGTGCCGGGGTGGCGCCCTCAGCGGGGGGTCGCGTCGAGCAGGGCGCGGGCGATCACGTCGTGACCTGCCGCGTTCGGGTGGTCGCCGTCGTCGGCCAGCAGCGGGGTGGGGTTGCGGGTGCCGTCAGCGCTCAGGAACGGCACATAGAGGTCGACGCAGATGTCCCCGAAGGACTGTGCGGCCGCACAGATCGCCTGGTTGGCGGCCATGGTCACGCCGTGGCTCCAGTCGGCGAACCCCGACCCGCGCTGCTGGTCCGCGACGTCCCCGTCCTCGAACACGTTCCAGTAGGTCGTCACCTCGACCCGCTGGCCGGGGTGGCCGAGAGCCTTGATGCGCGCGAGGTCGGGAGCGAGCCTGCTCGCCATCGCAGCCACCGCCGGCCCCTGGCAGGCTGCGTCACACCCTCCGCTGTCCCACTGGTCCTCGAGGGCGCTCAGGTCGTTGGCGCCGATGGTCACGAGAACCGTGTCGGCGGCCGCCACCGCGGCAGAGGGTGCCGGCTCGCTCAGCTGCTGGGCCAGCGACGCGGTCGTCAGGCCCGGTACCCCGAGGTTCGTCGTCGTGACGGGGCGTCCGTCGCGGGCCGCGAGCATCGTGCCGTAGCGCTCCACGAACGATGCGCATGCACAGTTCGACCCGGCCGTGACCGAGTCGCCGAGACCGACCACCGAGAGCGGGGCCGGGGCGGACGACCTCGCGACTCGGGATGAGGCCGACGGGCTGCTCGGTCTCGCCGGGGAGGCATCCGACGCCGAACTGACCGGGTCGGGCGGCCTGACCCCGCCGAGCGTCGCCGCGAGGGCCACCCCCGCGGTCAGGACGCTCACCGCGAGGGCGACCGTCGAGGCCGTCCGCCTGGCTCGGTGCCTGGCGGACGTGCGGACCATCGGCTCGGGGGCTCCGTCCCGCGGTGGGTGGTGTCGGGGCACCCGCCGGATGCTAGGGGGCGCTGCTGTGAGAAACGTGAGAAGTCCGACCCTCGGCCGGGGCCCCGCGCCCTGACCGGCTCGTTTTCGGCGCCCGAGGCTGCCGCCGTTACCCTTGTACCACCATGACCCAGACCCCCGGTGCCTCCGTCTTCCCGCTGCTCGAGCCCCTTCTCGAGCAGGTCAGCAAGCCCATCCAGTACGTCGGGGGCGAGCTGAACTCGACGGTGAAGGACTGGAACTGCGGCGGTCACGGCCCCGGCGGCGAGGAGCTGACCACCCGCTGGGCCCTGATGTACCCCGACGCCTACGAGGTGGGTGTGCCCAACCAGGGCGTCATGATCCTCTACGAAGTGCTCAACGAGCAGCCCGATGCCCTGGCCGAGCGCACGTATGCCGTGTGGCCCGACCTCGAGGCCCTGATGCGTGAGCACGCGGTGCCCCAGTTCACCGTCGACGCCCACCGCTCGCTGCGTGACTTCGACGTCGTGGGGATGTCGTTCTCCACCGAGCTCGGCTACACCAACATGCTCACCGCACTGGACCTCGCCGGCATACCCCTGCATGCCACGGACCGCACCGACGACGACCCGATCGTCGTCGCGGGCGGCCACGCCGCCTTCAACCCCGAGCCCATCGCCGACTTCGTCGACGCCGCCATCGTGGGCGACGGCGAGGAGGCCGTGCTCGCGGTCACCGACCACATCGGCGCGTGGAAGGCGCAGGGTATGCCGGGTGGCCGGCGCGAGCTGCTGCTGCGCCTGGCGCGCACCGGCGGGGTGTACGTGCCGTCGCTCTACGACGTGTCCTACCTGCCGGACGGGCGGATCCAGCGCGTCGCTCCCCAGGCGGACGCCCACGGAGTGCCGTGGCGGGTCTCGAAGCACACCGTGATGGACCTCGATGCGTGGCCCTACCCCAAGCAGCCGCTGGTCCCGCTGGCCGAGTCGGTGCACGAGCGGATGTCGGTCGAGATCTTCCGTGGCTGCACCCGTGGTTGCCGGTTCTGCCAGGCCGGCATGATCACCCGTCCCGTGCGGGAGCGCTCGATCACCGGCATCGGCGAGATGGTCGAGCGCGGGCTCGCGGCCACCGGGTTCGAGGAGGTCGGCCTGCTGTCGCTGTCGTCCGCCGACCACTCCGAGATCGCCGACATCGCCAAGGGACTGGCCGACCGCTACGAGGGGACCCAGACGGGGCTGTCGCTGCCCTCGACGCGGGTCGACGCCTTCAACATCGACCTCGCGAACGAGCTCACCCGCAACGGTCGCCGTTCCGGCCTGACCTTCGCCCCCGAGGGCGGCAGCGAACGCATCCGCAAGGTCATCAACAAGATGGTGTCCGAGGACGACCTCATCAACACCGTGGCCGCGGCCTACGGGGCCGGCTGGCGCCAGGTGAAGCTCTACTTCATGTGCGGCCTGCCGACGGAGACGGACGAGGACGTGCTCCAGATCGCCGAGCTCGCCAAGAAGGTCATCGAGACCGGCCGCCAGGTCAGTGGTCGACGGGACATCCGCTGCACCGTCTCGATCGGTGGGTTCGTGCCCAAGCCGCACACGCCCTTCCAGTGGTGCGGCCAGCTCGGGGCCGAGGAGACCGATGCCCGGCTGGCCAAGCTCCGCGAGGCGATCCGGTCCGACCGCCGCTACGGCTCCTCCATCGGGTTTCGCTACCACGACGGCAAGCCCGGCATCGTCGAGGGACTGCTGTCGCGGGGAGACCGGCGGGTCGGCCGCGTCATCGAGCAGGTCTGGCGTGACGGCGGGAGGTTCGACGGCTGGAGCGAGCACTTCTCGTTCGACCGGTGGATGCAGGCCGCGGACGTGGCCCTGGCGCAGGAACCCGTCGACGTCGCCTGGTACACCACGCGCGAACGAGGCGAGACCGAGGTGCTCCCGTGGGACCACATCGACTCCGGGCTCGACAAGGAGTGGCTGTGGGCCGACTGGCAGGACGCGCTCGACGAGACCGAGGTCGACGACTGCCGCTGGACCCCGTGCTTCGACTGCGGCGTCTGCCCCCAGATGGGCACCGACATCGAGGTCGGCCCGACGGGCAAGACGCTGCTGCCGCTGACGGTCCTCGGTGCGGGTCGGGACGCGATGCTGGCAAGCAGCGCACCGCACTCGCACTGACCCAGCGTTCCCGCGGCATACCACGCTGAGAGTCCGCTGAGTGCCCCCAGGGAACTCACATGAAACGGGTGACAGTTGTCATGGGGGCCGTCGCTGTCGCCGTTGTCCAATGAGTGCAGCGGTCGTTTCCTCCTGACCGCACCCGGTCGCGGACCCCTTCTCCGCACCGGACCCCGGGAAGCTCGTGCGGAGAGCCACCGGATCTGGCGCCGCCCGCGCCCAGGCCCAAGGCCGGGACGCGGGCGGCGCACTCATCTCCGTGCGGGTCGTCAGCTCATCGCCATCCCGGCGGCCGGTGCGCTGGCGAACCAGGGACGGTGCAGGTCGAGGTAGCGCATGTCCCTCACCTGGGCCATCTCCTGCTCGAACTCACCACGCTGCGGGTCGGGCATCTCGAGCTGCTCACCCTTGCGCGCCTCGGCCTCGCTGCGGAACGAGATGGTCTCGGTGAACCAGCCGTCCTCGTCGATGGCGACCGTGCCGCCGATGATCTCGGGCCGCTGCTCGTGGAGCATGTCCATCGGCTGCTCCATGAAGTGCCGGAACCGCTCCGGGTCCTCGAGCCGGCCCTGGATGACCTGGACGAACCCGGCATCGTCGGATCCGCCGTCGAGGAACATCATGGAGTTGTCGCAGTCGTGGAAGGTCACGTCACCGTCGAAGCACTGCTCCATGCGGCTCCACCACTCGCCCTGCTCGGGTCTGGTCGAGTTCCTGGCCGCTGCCTCGCGGCTCTCGAACCGCACGATCCCCACGAACTCGTTGTCGTCGGTGATCCCGTAGGTCCCGCCGAGCCAGCCCTGGGCCCGTGGCGCCTGGGTCTCGCGCCACTCGTCGGTGAGCCGGTGCATCTCGTCGGCGTCGCGACACCTTCCCTGGATGATCTGGATGAACACCTCAACCCTCCGCTCTGTTGCAGGGGCCGCTTCCTGCTGAAGTGGTCCACCTGTCGAAGTTACGCCGGGGGCGGGGCGACGTCACCGGACATACCGGGCCGTGCGCCGAGCGGTCGCCCGCCCGGCGCGGCCCGGGGGTGTTCACGCGTAGAGCGCTCCGACGACCTCGCGGAAGGTGGCGGTGTGCAGGTCGACGTCGGCCCGGCTGGTCTCGGGGCACATCAGGGCCATGTTGTGGAACGGCGTCATGAGGATGCCGCGGTTGCACAGGGCGAGGTGGAGGTAGGCGTCCAGGACGTCGTCGGCCGCCGCTGCCGACTCCTCACCGCTGCGGGGGGCCGGGCGCGCGAAGCGGTACTCGGCGCGCGCGCCCAGCTGGCTTACCGACCAGGGGACCTCGAACTCGTCGAGGGTGGCCTGGACCCCTGCCGTGAAGGTCGTCGCCAGCTCGGTCATGTGGCTGAACGCGGGCTCCGTGAGCACCTCGCCGAGGGTCGCGCGCATGGCCGCCGTCGAGAGCGCGTTGCCGGCCAGCGTCCCTCCCACGCCTCCGACGTCGACGATGTCTGCGTCCCCGGCGTCGGTGTGGCGGGTGATCGCGTCGGCGACCTCGCGGGAGATGCCGTACGCGCCGCAGGGGATGCCGCCACCGATGGACTTGCCGATGACGAAGATGTCCGGCTCCAGTGCCCACTCGCGGGTCGCGCCGCCCCACCCGGCCGAGAACGTGTGCGTCTCGTCGATCATCAGCAGGGCGCCGTGACGGGTGGCGAGCTCGCGCAGACCGGACAGGAACCCCTCGTCCGGGAGCACGATCCCGATGTTGGTCAGGGCGGGCTCGGTCAGGATCGCTGCGACGTCGCCGTGCGCCAGGGCCGCCTCGACGGAGGCGAGGTCGTTCCACGTCGCGACGCGGGTCGTGACCGCGAGGTCGACCGGGGGAGCGACGTTGCCGGGACGGCTCTGGGCCTTGCCGTCGGGGCCGGGCAGCGCGAACGCCTCGTCCACGGAGCCGTGGTAGCAGTACGCGAACACCAGCACCTTGGGTCGGCCGGTGGCCAGCCGCGCCAGCCGGATCGCCCAGCGGTTGGCATCGGTCGCGGACAGCGTGAAGCTCCACAACGGCATACCGAAGCGGCGCTCCAGCTCGGCACCCACCCACTGGGCGTCCGCGGTCGGCAGCATCGTCGTGATCCCGCCGAGGTCGCCGGCCCGGCCCTGCACGGCGGCAACCGTGGCGGCGGGGGAGTGGCCTGCCATCGCGCCGGTGTCGCCGAGGGCGAAGTCGACGTAGGTGTGGCCGTCCACGTCGGTGACCCGGTTGCCGGTGGCGCGGTCGAGGTAGAGCGGGAAGCCGCCGGACCACATGTTCATCCAGGTCATCGGCACCCGGCCGAAGAGGTTGCCGGCCTCCTCGAACAGGGCGCGGCTGCGGGGGTGGTTGTCGGTGTAGGCGGCCTGCTCACGGTCCAGGAGCATGGTGAGCCGGGCGCGATCGATGGAGGGCATGCGCCCACGCTAGGACCCCGGCCGAGCCGGTCGCAGGCAAGTGCGGAATCCGTTGCGGCGCTTGTCAGCCCTTGACGTAGGAGAGCTTCTCGCTGATCAGCCCGTCCCGGAAGCGGATGACGTCGACCCCGCGGACGTGGCCGCGTCCGCCGTCCGGCTCGGTCCAGCCGTAGGACCAGCGGAACAGCGCGCGGTCGCCCGCCACGACCTGCTCCTCCGTCGTGAACAGCGGGTCGGTCGTGTCGGCGAACATCTGGGCCCAGACGCTGCGGACGGCATCCTTTCCCTCGTGGCGGACGCCGTCGGGCGCCGAACCGGTGGCCTCGAACACGCAGTCCGGGGTCATCTCGAGCATGATCGCATCCAGGTCGCCGTTGCCGAAGGCACGCAGGAACCGCGCTGCGCAGGCATGGTTGGGTCCCCACTCCGAGTCCCGTCCGAAGGAGGCGAGCAGGTCGCTCTGGCCCCCGCCGTGGGAGAGGCCCCTGGGTGCGACGGCCCCGGCGCCGCGGTAGGCCTCCTCGCGCTCGGCGAACCAGCCGGCCACGGCCGCCACGAGCGCCGGGTCCAGCCGCCGGTCGGTCCCGGTCGCCGCCGACAGGTCCCAGGCGTGGACGAGATGGTCGGACGCGAGCTGCCACACGTACTCGGACACGTCGGTGTCGCCGAAGGACAGCGGCACCGTGCCACCGCGGGGCAGTCGTTCGGCCACGGACGTGGTCGCCGCCTTCGCCGCGTCGATGGACCGGGCTACCGGCTCGTCGCCGAGCAGGTCCCCGTCGAGGCGCGAACCGACCTCCTCGATGGTGCTGCCGCCCATGAGCTCAGCGGTCCACAAGTCCTCGGACGTCACGTGGTTGACGAGGTCGCGCACGCTCCACTCGCTGCAGGGCGTGGGAGCGTCCCACTGGTCGTCCCGGACGGCGACGACGACGTCCGCCCAGTGCTCCAGGGTGCGGTGGTACAGCGTGTTGAGGTCCATCAGATCGCTCCGCTCTGCAGTGCCGTTCGGGTTGCCTGCACCCACCAGTCGAGGTCCGCGCGCTCCCGGGCCCGGACCACCGGGTCGGGGTGCTCCACCGCGTCGAGGGCCTTGTTCCACCCCAGCCAGACCATGGCGGACAGGAGCCCGAGGTGCATGGTCTGGTCGTCGCAGGCCGGCCCGGCCGCCGCGCGGTACCAGCCCAGCAGGTCCTCCCTCGTCGCATCCACGACGGAGGAGCACCCGGCGACGAACCTGGCCACGTCGAGGGTGCCGGGTCCTTGCGTCGCCATCGCCCAGTCGATGAGGACGAGGTCATCGCCCTCGAAGGCCATGTTGACCGTGGCGAGGTCACCGTGCGCCAGCGTCGTCGGCGCCCGCCGCAGGGCGGCGACCAAGGGTGCGGGCTCGTCGAGCAGGGCGAGCACGGGGCCGGCTACATCGGCCGGGACGGCGTCCGCGAACAGCTCCCACCCCCGCAGGGCCAGCCGCATCAGGTCGACGTCGGCGACGGCCGCCTCCCGGATGCGCCGGGGCGTGAACAGCGTCACGACGAGGTCCAGGGGTGCCAGGCCGGGTGGCGGATGGCAGAGGAACGAGCGGTGCAGCGAGGCGATCGCCGTCATCGTCCGTGCGGCTCGGTCGGCCGACAGCCTGTCGTCCCAGGACAGGACGCGGTCACCCAGGTCGCGAAGCACGAGCACGGTGCAGTCGCCCTCCACCCAGCCGTCCACGACCGCGTGACCGATCCCCGCCGGCAACCGGTCGAAGACCCCGTCGCGCCACAGCAGGAACTCCCGGGACGGGCCGCCGCCCGTCAGGGCGAGGGTCACGTCGTGCTGCGGATCGACCCGCTTGACCACCAGCGCACGGCCGTCCCGGAGCCGGACCCGCTCGAGTCCGGCCCCCGACTTGCCCACGTGGTCGGAGACCACCGTGCGTTCCACGACGTCGCGCAGGACGTCTCCCGCCGCCACGAGTCCACGGTGGCACGGTCTGCTCCGCCCCACCATGGCCCGATGTGGCCAGTCCGGTATGCCGCGTGGCGAAGCCGCCTGCGGGGGCCCCTTAGGCTTTCCCCATGGCCAGGCAGCGCGTTCCCGAAGGACCCCCACCCGCCCTGGCGGTGCAGAAGCTGCGGGTCCGGTACGCCAAGCGGGGGCGGCTCAGGTTCTCCTCCACCAGGGACTTCCAGCGGGCGCTCGAGCGCGCCCTGCGCCGGGCCGGGGTGCCGATGGCGTTCTCCGCCGGCTTCCACCCGCACCCGAAGATCAGCTACGCCAACGCGGCCCCGACCGGGACGGCCAGCGAGGCCGAGTACTTCGAGATCTCGGTGACCGAACGGGTCGACCCGGAGTCGGTGCGGGCGGCCCTCGACGAGGCACTGCCCCAGGGGCTGGACGTGCTCGAGGTCGTCGAGGCCGCCCAGGGCGCACTCGCCGACCGGCTCCAGGGCAGCGACTGGGTGATGGACTTCCCCGGCCTGACCGAGGCACAGCTGCAGCAGGCCGCCGACCAGCTCCTCGCGCTCGACCGGGTCGAGGTCAGCAGGACCTTCAAGACCGGGCCGAGGACGTTCGACGTGAGATCGGCCGTCGTGTCGATGACCACCGCGCCGTCCGAGCGCCCTGACTGTGCGATACTGCGGGTGGTTGTACGGCACACCACACCGGCCGTACGCCCCGACGACGTCCTGACCGCGCTGCGAGCAGCCACGGAGCTCACGCCACCGATGCCACCCCTGGTGACTCGACTGGCGCAAGGCCCGCTGCGACCCGCAACCGCTGGGGTGGCTGATCCACTGGCTGCCGACGAGGACGACGACGGCGCCTGACGTGGTGCCGCGCGAACTGCGCGAGCCTCGACGGGCGTAGCCCACCCGACTTCCGTGCCGACGGCACCCGCCACCGACACGACGCAACACCGCGCACCACATGGCCGATGGGAGAGTCTTCCGGACTCTCGGTGTGGCCTTCGCCCGTGGGTGACGGAAGGGCGCCACGGATGGCCTCCAACGAAGACCTGTTCGCCTCGAACCACGCGGAGACTGCCGACGCTGCGGCGCCGGAGCCCGCTGCCGAGGGCGACGTGAGCGCCCCGGCGCCGGCCCGCAAGCGCGCCCGCAGGGCCACCACGAAGGCGTCCGCCCCGGCGACGGTCGACGCCTCCGTCGACTCCGAGTCCGGCTCTGACGCCTCTGACGCCGGCTCCGCCGACGTGACGGACGCCGCCGACGAGCCCGCGCCGGCGAAGAAGACGGCCAAGAAGGCCGCGGCGAAGAAGACCACGAAGAAGGCCGCGGCGACGAAGGCGGCGCCCGCGAAGGCTGCCAAGGCCGTGAAGGCTTCGTCGGCCGCGGCCGACGAGGCGGCGGACGCCGGCACCGACACGAGCACCGACACGAGCACCGACACGAGCGCCGAGCCGCATACCGCAGGCGACACCGACTCCGCTGCCCGTGCCCCGAGGACCAGGTCCCGTCGAGCGCGCTCCGCCGCGGCCGAGCCGGCGCCCTCCCAGGGCGTCGTCGGCACCTCCGAGGACGAGGCGACGGACGACCCCGAGGTCACCGACGAGGTCACTGACGAGGTCACTGACGAGGACACGGCGCAGGCCGCGACTGACCAGGCGACCGCCGTCGTGCCCAGCTTCGGGGTGCTGTTCCAGGCGCCGGACCCGGCGGCTGGCCGTCCCACCCGCCGGAGAGCGGCCACCAAGGCCGCCGGACCGCCGCAGGTAGCAGCCGACGCCCCGGCCACCGCGCCCGACGAGGCCGCCACGGCCGACCAGGACACCACCGACACCGACAACGTCGCGGTCGACGAGGTGGCGCAGGGCCCCGCTCCGCGCCGTCGCCGCGGCCGCGGGACCAGGCAGCAGACCGGTTCCCCGGCTGAGGCCACGCGCGACAGCGCGGACGGCTCCGAGGACGCCTCGGGCGCCGACCAGGGTGACGACAGCCACGCGGACGACGACACCGAGGGCGGCTCCGACGGCGGTCGCCGCCGGCGTCGCCGCGGCGGCAAGGGCCGCGGCCGTGGCCGTGGGCAGACCGACTCCGACGCGGACTCCGAGTCCGCAGAGGGCGACGAGTCCTCGACCGAGGGCCCCGACTCCGACGCCGGAGACGACCAGCCCGGGGACGGCGATGCCTCGTCGAGCCGTCGTCGTCGTCGCCGTCGCCGCAGCGGGTCCTCCGCCGAGGGGGACGACCCGCCCGGCACCGTGACCCGCGTGCGCGAGGCTCGTCGCGACGAGCCGCAGAGCGTCAAGGGCTCGACCCGCCTCGAGGCCAAGAAGCAGCGTCGCCGCGAGGGCCGCGAGGCCGGCCGTCGCCGCACGATCATCACCGAGGCCGAGTTCCTGGCCCGCCGCGAGAGCGTCGAGCGCGTGATGGTCGTCCGGGAGCGGGAGGGCCGCACCCAGATCGGCGTGCTCGAGGACGACGTCCTGGTCGAGCACTACGTGTCCCGCGAGACCAACGTGTCGATGGCCGGCAACGTGTACCTCGGTCGGGTCCAGAACGTGCTCCCGTCCATGGAGGCCGCCTTCGTCGACATCGGCAAGGGCCGCAACGCCGTGCTGTATGCCGGTGAGGTCAACTGGGATGCCGCCGGCCTGGAGAACAACCAGCCCAAGCGCATCGAGAACGCCCTCAAGTCCGGTGACACCGTGCTCGTGCAGGTGACCAAGGACCCGATCGGCCACAAGGGCGCTCGCCTGACCAGCCAGATCTCCCTGCCCGGCCGCTACCTGGTCTACGTGCCCGAGGGCTCGATGACCGGCATCTCCCGCAAGCTCCCGGACACCGAGCGCAGCCGCCTCAAGGGCATCCTCAAGGAGGTCGTCCCGGACCGGGCCGGCGTCATCGTGCGCACTGCCGCCGAAGGGGCCAGCGAGGAGGAGCTGCGCGCGGACGTGGAGCGCCTCACCAAGACGTGGGACAAGATCAAGGCCAAGGCGGACTCCAAGGGCAAGGCCAAGGGCGGGGCGCCGTCCCTCGTCCACGGGGAGCCCGACCTCACCGTCCGGGTCATCCGCGACGTCTTCAACGAGGACTTCACGTCCCTCGTGGTCGCCGGCGACCAGGCCTACGCGGAGGTCAGTGACTACCTCGGCGACGTCGCCCCCGACCTCGCCGAGCGTCTCCAGCGGTGGACCTCCGAGGAGGACCTGTTCACCCACTACCGCGTGGACGAGCAGATCGCCAAGGCCATGGACCGCAAGGTCTGGCTGCCCTCGGGCGGCTCGCTGGTCATCGACCGCACCGAGGCGATGACGGTCGTCGACGTCAACACCGGCAAGTTCGTCGGCTCGGGTGGCAACCTCGAGGAGACGGTCACCAAGAACAACGTCGAGGCAGCCGAGGAGATCGTGCGTCAGCTCCGGCTGCGCGACATCGGCGGCATCATCGTCATCGACTTCATCGACATGGTCCTGGAGAGCAACCGCGACCTCGTGGTCCGCCGCCTCCTGGAGTGCCTGGGCCGCGACCGGACCAAGCACCAGGTCGCCGAGGTGACCTCCCTGGGCCTGGTCCAGATGACCCGCAAGCGCGTGGGATCGGGCCTCATCGAGGTCTTCTCCGAGACCTGCGAGCACTGCGGCGGACGCGGCATCATCGTGCACGCCGACCCGGTCGACAGGTCGTCCGGCGGCGATGGCCGGGACAACCGGGACAACCGAGACGGCCGTGACAGCGGTGGCGGTCAGGGTGCCGGCTCGAGCGGCCAGAGCTCCCGCAGCGGCCGCGGCCGGCGCGGGCGCTCCGGTTCCTCGGCTCCCGAGGCAGAGGCCCCGCCGCAGCCGGTCCACTCCGGTCCCACCCCGGCGCAGATCGCCGCCGCGGCCCACGCGGCGGCCCTCAAGTCCGCCGACCACCACGGCCACGACGACGACCACGACCACCACGGCCACGACGACGACCACCCGCAGGAGCACGGGTTCGGCGAGGTCGGGCAGGACACTCCTGTGCTCGAAGTGCGCGAGCACCTCGAGCAGGCGCTTCCCGAGGCCGCGGCTGCGCCGGCGCCGGAACCGACGCCGGAACCGACCCCCGAACCGACCCCCGAACCGGTCCGAGCAGCCCCCGAGCCGGTGGCACAGACCCCGAAGCGCCGCAAGCGCGGCCGCGTCGTGGCACCGGCCGGACCGCCCCGTGCGGTGGCCGGCGAGGCCGACGGCGGCCCGTCCGCGGAGGCGGCGGCCGAGCAGGCCTGAGCCGTTGCGGCATACGGGTGGGTGACCTGCCCGTGTGCCGCACGACCGCGGGTTTGGTCGGCAAGGCCCCTAGCCGGTAATCTTCATCCTTGGTGCGCCCACCATCCGGCGTCCGCGCGAGCGGGTAGCTGTCGGCTGGTCCAGACAGAGAGCGCGTGCCTCCCGAAGAAGAAAAGAGTTCCACGTGTACGCGATTGTTCGCGCTGGTGGTCGCCAGGAGAAGGTTTCCGTCGGCGACGTCCTCATCATCGACAAGGTCAGCGGCAAGGCCGGCGACAGCATCGACCTGACCCCCTTGCTCGTCGTCGACGGCTCGACCGTGACCAGCGACGCTGACAAGCTCGCCAAGGTGACCGTCAAGGCCGAGGTCGTCAAGCCCGCCAAGGGCCCGAAGATCACGATCATGAAGTACAAGAACAAGACGGGCTACAAGAAGCGTCAGGGCCACCGTCAGCACCTGACCCAGGTCAAGATCACCTCGATCGACGCCTGAGTTTCGGACCAGAACAAGACATAGGCAGGTACTGACATGGCACACAAGAAGGGTGCGTCCTCGACCCGTAACGGTCGCGACTCGAACGCACAGTTCCTCGGCGTCAAGCGCTTCGGCGGCCAGCTCGTGAACGCGGGCGAGATCCTCGTCCGCCAGCGTGGCACGCACTTCCACCCCGGTGACGGCGTCGGCCGTGGCGGCGACGACACGCTGTTCGCGCTCGTCGCGGGCAACGTCCAGTTCGGCACGAAGCGTCGGCGCAAGGTCGTCAACATCGTCCCGCTGGAGACCTCGGACGCCAGCTGATCCTCGGTATGCCGCGTGGCCCCGCCACGCGCCGCACCGCACCGGAGGGGGCGGGCCCGACACGGGCCCGCCCCCTCCGCACGTCTTCCGGGGCACACCTAGGATTTGCCCCACCCGACCAGAAAGAAGAGCCCCATGACCACGTTCGTCGACCGCGTCGTGCTGCACGTCGCTGCCGGCGACGGCGGACACGGAGTTGCCTCGGTCAAGCGCGAGAAGTTCAAGCCGCTCGGTGGGCCTGACGGCGGCAACGGCGGGCGGGGCGGCAACGTCATCCTGCGCGTCGACCCCAATGTCACCACGCTGCTCGACTACCACCACCACCCCCACCGCAAGGCGACCAACGGCAAGCCCGGCGCCGGGGACGAGCGCAACGGCGCTGACGGCGGCGACCTGGTGCTCACCGTGCCCGAGGGCACCGTCGTCAAGGACGCCTCCGGGGAGGTCCTGATGGACCTCGTCGGCCTCGACGCTGAGTTCGTCGTCGCCAAGGGGGGGCGCGGGGGCCTGGGCAACAAGGCGCTCGCCTCCGCCCGCCGCAAAGCCCCCGGCTTCGCCCTGCTGGGGGAGCCCGGTGATGCCCTGGACATCGTGCTCGAGCTCAAGTCGCTGGCCGATGTCGCGCTGATCGGCTTCCCGTCCGCGGGCAAGTCCTCGCTCGTGTCGGTGCTGTCCGCCGCCCGGCCGAAGATCGCCGACTACCCGTTCACGACCCTGGTGCCCAACCTCGGGGTCGTGCAGGCCGGGGACGCCCGGTTCACCATCGCCGACGTGCCCGGCCTCATCCCCGGCGCCAGCGAGGGCAAGGGCCTCGGCCTGGAGTTCCTGCGCCACGTCGAGCGGTGCTCGGTCCTCGTGCACGTCATCGACTGCGCGACGCTCGAGCCCAGTCGTGACCCGATGACCGACCTCGACGTCATCGAGCGCGAGCTCGCCCAGTACGTGCCGGATGCGACCCTGGGGGGCCGCCCCCTGGCCGAGCGGACCCGCATCGTGGTGCTCAACAAGTCCGACGTCCCCGATGCCCAGGAGCTGGCCGACATGGTCAAGCCCGACCTCGAGGCGCGCGGCATCGAGGTGTTCGTCGTGTCCGCCGTGGCGCACACCGGCCTGCGCGAGCTGACCTTCGCGATGGCCCGGCAGGTCAAGGCCGCCCGGGCCGAGATCGAGGCTGCCGCAGCGGCCGCCCCGCAGCGCATCGTGATCCGGCCCAAGGCCGTCGACGACACCGGCTTCACGATCATCCGCGAGAACACCGCCGACGGCGAGGTCTTCCGCATCGAGGGTGAGCGGCCCACCCGCTGGGTCCGCCAGACCGACTTCTCCAACGACGAGGCCGTGGGCTACCTGGCCGACCGGCTCGGCCGGGCCGGCGTGGAGGAAGCCCTCTTCAAGGCCGGTGCCGTGGCCGGAGCGACGGTGCTGATCGGTCCCAAGGACAACGCCGTCGTCTTCGACTGGGAGCCGACCCTCGTGGCGGGCGCCGAGCTGCTGGGGGCGCGGGGCACCGACCTGCGTCTGGAGGAGGCCGCCCGTCCGACCCGGGACGACAAGCGCGCCGACTACGCCGAGCGACGTGCGGCCAAGACCGCCGCTCGCGACGAGCTCGCGGCCGAGCGCCGGGCCGGTCACTGGGCCACGGCGAAGGACGAGGACGCCGAAGAATGAGCTCGGCGGCATGAGCACCGCTGACCGCCGGGGCGACGTGGCGCGTGCCCGGCGCCTCGTGGTCAAGGTCGGTTCGTCGAGCCTGACCGACGTGGGGGGAGGAGCCCTCGACGAGGAGCGGCTGGTGGCCCTCGTGGACGTGCTGGCCGCCCGGCGCCTCGCCGGGCAGCAGGTCGTGCTCGTCTCCTCGGGCGCCATCGCGGCGGGGATCGCGCCCTTGGGGCTGACCAGGCGACCGTGGGACCTCGCGACCCAGCAGGCGGCGGCCAGCGTGGGGCAGGGAGCCCTCGTGGCGGCATACCAGCGGGCCTTCGGCGTCCACGGGCTGACGGTGGGGCAGGTGCTGCTCACGGCCGACGACGTGACCCGGCGGTCGCACTACACGAACGCCCGCCGCACGCTGGACCGGTTGCTCGAGCTGGGCATCGTGCCCATCGTCAACGAGAACGACACCGTGGCCACCCACGAGATCCGGTTCGGCGACAACGACCGGCTCGCGTCCCTGGTGGCCCACCTCGTGCACGCGGACGGGCTCGTCCTGCTCACCGACGTCGATGCGCTGTATGACGGGCCGCCGAGTCGCGCGGGCGCGACGCGCGTGCCGACCGTGGTCGGTGGGGCGGGCCTGGAGGCGATCACGATCGGGGGCACGGGTTCGAGCGTCGGCAGCGGGGGCATGATCACCAAGGTCGAGGCGGCCTCCATCGCCAACGCGGCCGGGATCACCACCGTGCTCACCAGCGCGTCGCAGGTCGAGCGGGCCCTCGCCGGCGAGGACGTCGGCACGGTGTTCGTCCCCACCGGCTCGCGGCGCACGTCGCGCAAGCTGTGGCTGGCCCACGCAACCACTCCGATGGGCCGGCTGCTGCTCGACGCCGGAGCCGTCCGCGCCGTGACCGAGCGGCGGACGTCCTTGCTGCCTGCCGGGATCACCGGCGTCGAGGGCACGTTCTCCGACGGCGACCCGGTGGACCTGTGCGCCCCCGAGGGGCGCGTGGTCGGCAGGGGGCTGGTCAACTACAGCTCGGCAGAGCTGCCGGGCATGCTCGGCCGCTCGACCCACGACCTGGCCAAGGAGCTCGGTCCCGAGTACGAGCGCGAGGTCGTCCACCGCGACGACCTCGTCATCCTCTAGCCCGGCCGGATCCGCTGGCCCGGCCCCGGCAGGTCACCGGGCTGGTCCCTGCACCACCGACTGCCCGTCGGCCAGGCTGAGCACGGTCCGGTCGCCCAGCGGACGGCGCAGCGGGACCTCGACGCTGCGCCCGGCGCCGACGTCCGCGCACGCGATCTCCTGGCCGCTCGACTTCCGCGGGAGCTCGAGGACCGCAACGACGACGGCTCGGTCGGACTCGAACGCGACCCCGCGGTAGTCGGCCCCACACGGGCCCGGCTCGTCGTGCGCGCCGGTGAAGCTCACGGTGAGGGTCCGGCCACCGGGGGCCTGCTCGAACGACTCCGCGCGCAGGCCGTCGCCGGGCGCGGGGGTCAAGGGGACTGGCGTGCGAACCAGCGCGGACGGGGGCACCGCCACCCGCCGAAGCGTCACGGCGGTGCCCCGCAGCGAGAACCGCCAGGCTGGCACGGTGACGGTCCCGGCCGCGGTGCGCACGTCCATCGTGGTCAGCGTCGCCCCGGTCACCTCCAGGTCGGTGCACCCGCCGCAGCTGCTGCGCCGCGCGGTCATCGCGGCGAGGGCGGCACCCGCCGAGATCACGGTGGAGGAGACGCCTTGCCCCGCCCCGGTGAGCACCATGACGGGACCGGGCGCGGCCGGGAGTGTGGCGACCGCCACGAGGTGCCCGGTGAGCCAGGCGAGCTTGTCGTTCTCGCCGACAGCCGGCTCCCAGTCGCCGTCCTGCTGCTCGAGCTGGTCCCCGAGGTCGAGTGCCGGGGGAGCCGCCTCCGCCTTCGCGGCGGCATAACGGTCGGCCAGCTGGGCCGCCCGGTGGGCCAGGTCCTGGTCGCCCGAGGGGCTCGGCGCCGGGGAACCGCCCGACGCGTCCGTGCCGACCGACCCGCAGGCCGCCAGCGTGGCCACCAGCAGGGAGGTCGTCAGCACGCTGCCGACGCGGGGGAGCCAACTCATACCCGGTAGGACGTCGGGTCCGGCCGGAAGGTTGCGAGGAAGCTCAGCGCAGCTGGGTGACCTCGAACTGCAGGCGCGGTTCGGCGATGGTGGCCTGCGACTGGACGAGCTGGAGCTCGCGCTCGCCCGAGTCGAGGGTGAGCTGCAGGAGGTCGAAGACGCTGCTCGACGTCCGCGCCAGGGCCACCGCCGGGTCCGCGGTCGAGAGCAGGTGGGCGGTGAACAGGGCCGCTGTCACGTCGCCCGACCCGTTGGCCTTCATCGGCAGCCGGGGGGTCCGCACGATCCACGCGCCGTCGTCGGTCACGGCCATCATCTCGATGGTGTCCTGCGGTGCGTCCGGCTGCTCGACGCTCGTCACGAGGACGGTGGACGGTCCCATCGCCCGGACCAGCTCGACCGATGCGAGCGTCTCCTCGATGGTCCGTGGCTCGGTGTCGGTGAGGTAGCCGAGCTCGAACTGGTTGGGCGTGACGAGGTCGGCGGCCGGCACGACGCGCTCGCGCAGCAGGACGGGGATCGCGGGGTGGACGAAGCAGCCGCTCCTGGCGTTGCCCATCACCGGGTCGCACGCGTAGATGGCCGCAGGGTTGGCCTCCTTCACCCGGGCGACGGCGTCGAGGATGACGTCGCCGATGTCCTCACCGCCCTGGTAGCCGGACAGCACCGCGTCGACCCCGGGAAACACCCCCCGCTCCTCGACGCCCCGCAGGACCGCGCGCACGTCGTCGGCGGCCAGCAACGGTCCGCGCCACTCGCCGTACCCGGTGTGGTTCGAGAAGTGCACGGTGTGCACGGGCCAGACCTCGACCCCCAGCCGCTGGAGCGGGAAGACGGCGGCGCTGTTGCCCACGTGGCCGTAGGCGACCGAGGACTGGATCGACAGGATGCTCACGCCCGCATTCAACCAGCCGGCTGCCCCTGGACCACCCCGCCCTGTCGTCCTGCGGTCCGGACGGGCGCCACTCGCGTCCGCCGACGCGGCATACCCTTGGGGCATGGCTGAGATCGACCAGGCTGCCGTCGAGCAGGTGGCCACCGCCGCGCGCGCCGCGCGGGTGGCCTCGCGCCGACTGGCGCTGCTGTCCCGCGCCGACAAGGACGCGGCCCTGGTCGCGCTCGCCGACGGCCTCGACGCCGCCACGGACCAGGTCGTGGCAGCCAACGCCGAGGACCTCGGGCGCGGCCGCGGGTCGGGTATGCCGCAGGGCCTCCTCGACCGCCTGGCCCTCGACCCGCAGCGGCTCGCCGGCGTGGCCCAGGCACTGCGCGACGTGGCCGCCCTGCCGGACCCGGTGGGCGAGGTGGTGCGGGGCTCGACGCTGGCCAACGGCCTGCAGATCCGCCAGGTCCGGGTGCCGATAGGGGTCGTCGGCATGGTCTACGAGGCTCGGCCGAACGTCACCGTGGACGCGGCAGGGCTGGGCCTGAAGTCCGGCAACGCCGTCATCCTGCGCGGAGGTTCGGCCGCCGAGTCGACGAACCGGGCGCTGGTCGACGTGATGCGCGCCGGGCTGGAGTCGCAGGGGCTGCCCGCCGACGCGATCACCCTGCTGGAGGGAGGCCGTGACGCCGTGCGTGCGCTGCTGACCGCCCGGGGGCTCGTCGACCTGATCATCCCGCGTGGGGGAGCGGGACTCATCCAGACCGTCGTGACCGAGTCGACGGTGCCGGTCATCGAGACCGGCGTGGGCATCGTCCACGTCTACGTGGACGCGGCGGCGGACCTCGACAAGGCGCTGGCCATCACGGTCAACTCCAAGACCCACCGGCCGAGCGTCTGCAACGCGGCCGAGTCCCTGCTCGTCCACGAAGCGGTCGCGGCGGACTTCCTGCCCAAGGTCCTGGCCGAGCTCTCAGGTGCCGGGGTGGTCCTGCACACCGACGCGGAGTCGGGCGGCGCGGCAGATGCCGCCGGCGTGGCCCACCAGGGCGTCACCGAGGAGGACTACGCCACCGAGTACCTCGCGCTGGAGATGAGTGTCCGGGTCGTCCCCGACCTCGATGCGGCCCTCGAGCACATCCGGACCTACGGCTCGGGCCACACCGAGGCGATCGTGACCGAGGACCGCGCGGCAGCCCGACGGTTCACCAGCGAGGTGGATGCCGCCGCCGTCATGGTCAACGCCTCGACCCGGTTCACCGACGGTGGTGAGTTCGGTTTCGGCGCGGAGATCGGCATCTCCACCCAGAAGCTGCATGCCAGGGGACCGATGGCGCTCCCGGAGCTCACCACCACCAAGTGGATAGTGGAGGGCGACGGCCAGGTCCGCGCGTGAGGTCTCGACGCGGCATACCCGGGCATGTCGGGCTGCCCCACCGCCAACTGGCAGGATGAACCCCCGTGGAAGGCACTGAGGTACGCAAGCTGGCCGCGCTCGAGGACACCCACTGGTGGTACCGCGAGCGCCGGCACCTGCTGGGCCAGATGGTCGAGGGGCTGCGTCCCGGCACCGCCCTGGACATCGGGGCGGCCGGCGGAGGCAACACCCGCGTGCTGCAGCACCGTGGCTGGTCGGTGAGTGCGCTCGAGTACGGCGCGGACGGAGCCGAGGTGGCCGCCGAGCGTGGCCTTCCGGTGGTTCGCGGTGATGCGACCGCGCTGCCGGTGGACGACTCCAGCCTCGACCTGGTGGTGGCCTTCGACGTGCTGGAGCACATCCTCGACGACGACCTCGCCGTCACCGAGGTCCGCCGGGCACTGCGCCCGGACGGCACGTTCCTGATCGCGGTGCCCGCAGACCCGAGGCTCTGGTCCGACCACGACGTCGCAGTGGACCACGTCCGTCGCTACACCCGCGAGACGCTGCGGGCGGTGCTGGAGCGCAACGGCTTCGAGCTCGACTCGATGACCTCGTGGAACGTCCTACTGCGACCTGTCGTGGCACTGCGGCGGCGCAGGACCAGGGGATCGGACCTCGACACCGTCCACCCCCTCGTGAACCTGGCGCTGAGCTCGATCGTGACCGTCGAGCGCTACCTGCCCGTGAAGGCTATGCCTGGCGTGACGCTGCTGGTGCGGGCTCGTCCGCGGGTGTGACACCCTCGCCCGCGCCCGGAGCCGACTCGGCCACCAGCGGGGCAGGCTCGTCCGCGGGCGTGGCCGGCCCGGTGAGCGAGTCGTAGGCGATGTAGTAGGTCGGACGGGCCTGCAGCTGGGCGTACATCCGCCCGACGTACTCGCCGAGGATGCCCACGCACAACAGCTGCACCGCGCCAACTCCCGCGACCGCCACGACCGTGGACGTCCAGCCGGGCAGGGTCTGGCCCAGCGCGCCGGCGATGAGGGCGTAGGCGAGCAGGGCGAGGGCCCCGAGCCCACCGAGCAGCCCGAGCCACGTGGCCGCGCGCAGCGGGGCGGTCGAGAAGCCGGTCACGCTGTCGAGGGACAGCCGGATCATCTTCGACAGCGGGTACTTCGACTTGCCTGCGGCGCGCTCGTCGCGGCGGTAGGTCACCGACGTCGAGGGGAAGCCGAGGGTGGGCACGACGAACCGCAGGACGCGGTGGTGCTCCGGGAGCGAGTTGATGGCGTTGACGGTGGCCCGGGACATGAGCCGGTAGTCGCCGGCGTCGACCTGGGCGTGGGTGCCCGACAGGATGCGGATGAGCCGGTAGAAGGCTCGCGCGCTGAGCCGCTTGAAGGTCGAGTCGCTCGACCGGTCCGACCGCACGCCGTAGACCACGTCGGCCTTCTGGGCCCGGGCCTGGGCCAGCATCTCGGGGATGACCTCGGGCGGGTCCTGCAGGTCGGCGTCGAGGGTGACCACGTAGGCGCCCCGGGCGCTCGCCAGCCCTGCGGAGATGGCGGCCTGGTGCCCGGCGTTGGCACGCAGCCGGACGACCCGCAGCTGGGGCCACTCGCGTCCCATCCTGACCAGCACGGCAGGGGACAGGTCGTCGCTGCCGTCGTCGACCGCGACCACCTCGTACGTCGTGCCCAGCCCGTCGGCGACGGGCCGGAGGCGGGCGGCCAGCAGGGGCAGCACCTCCTGCTCGTTGTACACGGGGATGACGATGCTGAGCTCGGGGGGCATGAGCACCAGATTACGGGGCTCGGCGCCGTCATCGGGGTGGACGCGTCGCGGGGGGAAAGGTGAGGGCCCCTCGAAGTATGAGTTCGAGGGGCCCTCGGGTGGAGATCCTCCCTGCGGCTGGCAGAACCAGCTGCTGGGTGGATCACCGGTGCGGGTGCTGCCGTCACCGAGGTGACAGCCCTCCCCACGGATGGTGCAGCTCCTGGGCCGGCGGACCGGCCATGACTCTGCCCCTGTCGATCGCCCACCTCTTCCGGCGAACCGGACGATGTGGCCACTGCGACGATGGCGCCCTGTCTGCCCCGGCGAACCGGTGCACCCACGGCGATGCGATCTGGTCAACGGGCCCGGCGTTCCTCCGCGGCGTCGCCCGCGAACCTCTCAGCCCGAGGGCTTCGAGGACCCCTTCCGAGCGAACCCGGTCGAGGCGGTCGTCCGTTATCCGGCTGACCTGTGCTCCTGTCTCACGGCCGTCCCGGGTCTCCCCGTTTCGACCCTCCGACCGGAGCGCGTGAGAGATTTCTAGTGCCCGCATCCACTGCGCCGCAATAGGTTTCGCGAAAGATTATTCGTCCACGGGTTTCCCACACGCTTGTCCACATCCGGCCGTGCTCGCACGCGCTGTTGTGCACACCCCTGTGCACAACATCCGTGGACAGGCAGGGCTGTACGCTGTGGCGCATGTCGTTGTCTTCCGTGTCCCTGTCGTCGGTCTCGCACGTCGTCGTTGTCGCCGAGGGGCAGACCCGCGAGCTTCCGATGTCCCCCTACGCCTTCGGGGCCATCGCGTTCGTGTGCTTCCTCGTGCTCCTGGGCGTCGTGTGGATGTTCCGCGGCACCGCCCAGAGGATCGCCGTCGGCCACCAGGCACACGGCCGCGCCCACCAGCACGACGCCCACGGCGCGCACACCGAGCACCAGGGCAGACACCACTGACCATGCGGCTCGGGGTGATGGGCGGGACGTTCGACCCGATCCACCACGGCCACCTCGTGGCTGCCTCCGAAGTCCAGACCCGGTTCGGGCTCGATGAGGTCGTCTTCGTGCCCACCGGCCAGCCCTGGCAGAAGGACGAGCGCGAGGTGAGCGCGCCGGAGCACCGGTACCTCATGACCGTCGTCGCGACCGCCTCCAACCCTCGTTTCACGGTGAGCCGGGTCGACATCGAACGCCCGGGACCCACCTACACGATCGACACCCTGCGCGACCTGCACCACGAACGGCCCGACGCAGAGCTCTTCTTCATCACCGGCGCCGATGCCCTGGCCCAGATCCTGTCCTGGAAGGACGCCGACGAGCTGTTCGAGCTCGCGCACTTCATCGGTGTCACCCGCCCCGGGTACGTCCTGTCGGAGTCCGGCCTGCCCGCCGACCGGGTCACCTTGCAGGAGGTCCCCGCCATGGCGATCAGCTCCACCGACTGTCGGGCGCGCGTCGAGCGCGCCGAACCCGTCTGGTACCTCGTGCCCGACGGCGTCGTCCAGTACGTCAACAAATACCGCCTGTATGCCGCCGGCTCACCTGCCGGCGCACCGGCACGAACGTAGGAGTGCAGTGCCCGCCACCGAACGATCCCTTGACCTGGCCATCACGGCCGCCAAAGCCGCCGACGACAAGCTGGCCACCACCGTGGCCGGCATCGACGTCAGCGAACAGCTCGCCCTGACCGATGTCTTCGTCATCGTCTCCGCCAGCACCGACCGACAGGTCGGCGCCATCGTCGACGAGGTGGAGGACCAGCTCCGCGAGAAGGGCGCCAAGCCGATCCGCCGTGAGGGGGAGCGGGACGGCCGGTGGGTGCTGCTCGACTTCGGCGACATCGTCGTGCACGTCCAGCACGACGAGGAGCGCGAGTTCTACGAGCTGGAGCGGCTCTGGAAGGACTGCCCCGAGATCGACCTCGGCGTGCCCAAGCGCCGGGACGCATGAGCGGCGAGGCGTCGGCCTCGACCGCTGCGACGACCCCGACCGCTGCGACGACCTCGACGACTCCGAGGACCTCTGGTCGGCGCCGCGTCATCGTGCTGCGGCACGGCCAGACGGACGACAACGCCCGGGGCGTCTGGCAGGGGCAGGTCGACAGCGACCTGTCGTCGCTCGGCCGCGAGCAGGCGCGCGACGCGGCCGGCGCGCTCGCGGCATACGCGCCCTCCGTGGTGGTCGCCTCCGACCTGAAACGGGCGGCGGAGACCGGCGCGGAGGTGGCCAGGGCGTGTGGCGTGCCGATCAGCTATGACGCGCGGTGGCGTGAGATCCACGTCGGCCAGTGGGCGGGCATGACCACCGAGCAGGTGAGCAGCGAGTTCCCGGAGGAACGGCTGCGGCACCTGCGCGGGGAGGACTTCGTGCGCGGGGTGGACGGCGAGTCGTTGTCGGACGTGGCGCAGCGCGTCCGTGCCGCCCTGGACGACCTGCTCGACAGCCTTCCTCCGGGCCAGACGGCGGTGGTGGCGACGCACGGCGTGACCGGGCGGGTGGTCATCGCCGAGCTCGTCGACCTCGACCGGCTGACGGCCTGGCGGGTGCTGGGCGGGTTCGGCAACTGCCACTGGGCCGAGGTCGTCGAGGCCGAGAACGGGTGGCGGATCCAGACCTGGAACGCCTCGGCCTGAGGACAGGGCGCGACCCGTGCCCCGATTTGGAGATTGGGTGGGGGTACTGGGTAAACTTCCGCAGTCCCCTCACGGGGGCGTCCCACTCGGGAGACCGGGGCTGTGGCGCAGTTGGTAGCGCACTTCCATGGCATGGAAGGGGTCAGGGGTTCGAATCCCCTCAGCTCCACAAACGAAGAATGACCGGACACGCTTTTCGTCCGGTCGTTCTTCGTTTCTTGATGTGTATGGGGGGATTCGGGAGGAACGAGCGAGGAACGAGCGAGCGACGGCTCCCTCAGCTCCACCGCATGACGAAGGACCGGACACGGCGTGTGTCCGGTCCTTCGTGCATGAACGTCGGGTGAACAGGACCGTCCGGGCCGTGACCACCACCGGCGCGCGCCGTTGTCCCGGCATGACCATCACTCGCAGACACCTTCTCGCCGGCGCTGGCGCAGCGCTGGGCGGGGCCGCCCTGGGCGTGCCCGAGTCCTCGTCCGCGTCCGCCGCCGGCACCACACTGCCGAACCCGGCCCGCAGCGGCATCGAGCACGTCGTCGTCGTCATGATGGAGAACCGGTCGTTCGACCACTACCTCGGCTGGCTGCCCGGAGCGCGCGGTCGCCAGGCCGGCCTGACGTACACCGACCGGTACGGGGTGCCACACACGACGCACCACCTGACCGACTTCCAGGGCTGCGCGCACCCCGACCCCGACCACTCGTTCGAGGGGGGTCGCGTCGAGTACAACAACGGGCGCTGCGACGGCTGGCTCAAGGCAGGCGACAACGACACCTTCGCCATCGGGTACTACACCGACGCCGACCTCGCGTTCTACGGCCACGCGGCCCGCGACTGGACCGTCTGCGACAACTACTTCTCGGCCATCCTCGCCGAGACCTACCCGAACCGCTTCTACCAGCACGCCGCGCAGACCGACCGCATCCACAACTCGACCGCCATCGCGACCATGCCCACGATCTGGGACCGGCTCGCCGCCGCTGGCGTCAAGGGCACCTACTACTACTACGACACGCCCTTCACCGCGCTGTGGGGCAGCAAGTACCTCGACATCTCCAAGCCCTACCCGCAGTTCCTGGCCGACGCCGCGGCCGGCACGCTGCCTGCGGTGAGCTTCGTCGACCCGAAGTTCCTCGACGAAGGGACCGGCTCCAGCGCCGACGACCACCCGCACGCCGACATCCGCGCCGGGCAGCACTTCCTCGACCAGGTGTACAACGCCGTGACCACGGGTCCCGGCTGGGACAAGACCGTCCTGGTCGTCAACTACGACGAGTGGGGTGGCTTCTTCGACCACGTCGCCCCCACCGCAGCCCCGGATGCCCACCCCGCATGGGGCATGCGCGGCTTCCGGGTGCCCTGCCTGGTCGTCTCCCCCCTCGCGCGTCGCGCCCACGTCGCGAAGAACCTGTACGACCACACGTCGGTGCTGAAGATGATCGAGTGGCGGTGGGGGCTCCCCGCGCTCACCCCTCGTGACGCCGCGGCCCGCAACCTCGCGGAGGTGCTCGACTTCGCCAGCGCGCCGAACACCCACGCCCCCCGGTATGCCGTCCCCCCGTTCGTCAGCGCGCCCTGCCCGCCGGCGGGGACGGCCGACTACGAGGAGTGGCATGCGCTCAAGGACCTCGCCAAAGCCCACGGATGGAGCCTGTGATGACCGACCGCACCCCGAGCCCGCACATCCCCAATCCGAGCACCAGCCCGAGTAGCCGCTTGCGCGGTCGGCGAGGGCGCCTCGCCGTCGCAGTGGCTTCAGCCCTGGTGGGCCTCGTGGTCGTGGCGGCGACCGCGACGACCACCGCGCTGGGAGCCGCGGCCGCACCCGCCGCCAAGCCCGCGGCCAAGTCCGCGGCGGCGCCCGCGGCGAGGGCCGCGGCATACCTGCCCCCGGTCAAGCACGTGTTCGTCATCAACCTCGAGAACAAGGGCTACGACGAGACCTGGGGACCCGGGTCGGCCGCGCCCTACCTGTCCCAGACCCTCCGGGCGCAGGGGAACCTGCTCAGCCAGTACTACGGCACAGCCCACAACAGCCTGCCGAACTACATCGCCCAGGTCAGCGGGCAGGGTCCCAACCCCCAGACGCAGGGCGACTGCCAGGCGTTCAGTGACTTCGCCGGGACCGGCACGGTCGCCCCGGGTCAGTACGTCGGCGACGGGTGCGTCTATCCCACGACGGTGCCCACCCTGCAGGGCCAGCTCCAGGCAGCCGGCCTGACCTGGCGCGGCTACATGGAGGACATGGGCACCCCCTGCCGGCACCCCGCGGTCGGCGCCGCTGACGACACGCAGAAGGCGAAGGTCGGCGACCAGTATGCGACCCGGCACAACCCGTTCATGTACTTCCACTCCATCATCGACAACCCGGCCTCCTGCGCCGCCCACGTCGTCGACAGCACGGCGCTCACCAAGGACCTCGCGTCGGTCGCGACCACGCGCAACCTGACCTACATCACGCCCAACCTGTGCCACGACGGGCACGACACCCCCTGTGTGGACGGCCAGCCCGGCGGGCTGACGTCGGCGGACGCCTGGCTCAAGGCGACGGTGCCGGCCATCCTGGCCTCGCCGGCCTACCGGAGTGACGGCCTCCTGCTGATCACGTTCGACGAGTCCGACGGACCGCAGAGCGACGCCACTGCCTGCTGCGGCGAAGGGCCCGGCCCGAACACCCCGCTGCCCGGCATCACCGGGATGGGCGGCGGTCGCGTCGGCGCGCTCGCACTGTCACCGTTCGTCCGCCCGGGCAGTGTCAGCAGCACCTCGTACAACCACTACTCGCTGCTGGCCAGCATCGAGGACCTGTTCGGCCGGGCGCACCTCGGGTATGCGGCCCAGGCAGGCCTCAACCGGTTCGGCCTCGACGTCTACAACCGTTGAGGTGGGTGGCACCGACATAGGATGCCGAGGTGGCGACCGCCTTCGACTACGACAACACCAGTGGGCGTCCACCCGGCGTCGTGATGAGGGTGCTGTCGGCGGTGCTGCCCGGTGTTGCCAGCGTGGGCAGCCAGACCCAGCCGTATGCCGCGGCGTGGCGCGCCGGCAACGCCGCGGCCCTCGCGGCTGACGGACCGGGGGCGGACCCGCTATGGGTCGCCCTGGGTGACTCGATGACCCAGGGGATCGGCGCGTCCGCCCCTGACCGGGGCTGGGTCGGCCAGCTGGCCGACCACCTGGCGGCCGCGGGTCGTCCGCACCGCGTGGTCAACCTGGCGGTGACCGGCGCCCGGGTGCAGGACGTCATCGACCAGCAGCTGCCGGCCCTGCGTGACCTGCTCGACGCGGGGCTCGCCCCCGACCTCGTCACCGTGGTCATCGGCTCCAACGACGTCGTCTCCCCACGGTGGCGGTCCGGTCTGACTGAGCGCTTCAGCGTGCTGCTCGACGGCCTCCCGGACGGCGCCGTGGTGGCCAACCTCCCGAACCCGCACCGCGAGGCACGGCGCGTCGAGGCGCTGCTGCGTCAGCGCGAAGGGGAGGGGCGGCTGGTCGTGGCCGACATGCGAGCCCACGGACCCCGCAGCTGGCGCGGCAAGCTGGCGGCCGACACGTTCCACCCCAACGACGCGGGGTATGCCGCCATGGCCCACGTCTTCGACGTGGCCCTCGGTCTCGCGCAGCCACGGTGACCGACGACGAGACCGATCGCCTGCTGGCCGTGGTCTCGCGGCTGCGCCGACCTCAGTCGCCGTAGGTGTCGCGCACCGTCGAGTCCCAGCGCCAGTGCGGTGCACGGTTGTCGGGGGTGCGGTGCGTCGCGGTGAGGAAGTCGTGCCAGCCGTCGCCCGTGCGGGTGGCTCCGGGGAAGAGCCGGTTGAGGACGCGCTCGCAGATGTCGCCGTCGATGCGGAAGTCCAGGTCGTGGGCGCTCAGCACGTCCCAGGCGTGGGCTGCCCCCTCCACGATGCCCATGGCCGCGAAGCCGGACGCGTCGGAGCTGCCACAGGGGTGGTAGCCGAGGTGGCCCGGGGGAGCGGTGGTGGTCACGGCGACCAGCAGCCCTCCCGCAGCGTCGACACACCGGACGATGGCCGCAGTGCCGCCGGCCGGGTCGGGCCAGACCAGGTTCGGCGGGGTGGTGGGCTGCCACTGCGGCGGGTTGACGAGGGGGATGTAGCCGTCGAGGTGGACCTCACGGCTGGAGAGGTTCAGCGCGTAGGAGGCGAGGTCGTCGACGAGGTGGGCAGCCGTGTCGCGGCAGTCCCACGCGAGACCGAAGGCGGGGCGCGCCCAGCCGTCGTCGGGGACCTGTGCGAAGCCAACCATGATGGCGTCCACCACGGTGCGCAGGTCGGACGGCGTCGAGACGGGTGCGGTCATGGTCGTGAGCGTAGGACGTGACCCCGACAGGGACCCACCTCGGCGCGTCGGCCGACCCGCACACCGGCGGTTGTCCCCTGGCGCCCCAGCTGGTGCTGGGCGACGCAACCGCCGGTGTGGGGAGCCCGGCCCCCGTCAGGACCTCAGGCACCTACCTCCTGTGTGGAGCTACCTACTGCGCGGAGCGCACCGTGTCTGCGGAGTCCTGCGCCTGGGCCTTGACGTCCGCAGCGGTGCTCTGGCTCTCCTGGACCACCGTGTCCTTCGCGTCCGTGGCCGTCTGCTTGATGCTCTCGGCAGCCTGCCTGGCCGGCTCCTTGAGCTCCTGGGCGGTGTCCTGAGCCACGCTCTTGGCCTCGTCGACGAGCGGCTGGGCCTTGTCCTTCAGCGTGCTCGCGGCCTGCTTCTCCTTCTCGCTGGCGGGCAGCAGCGAGCCGAGGAGCCAGCCCGCGCCGAGGGCGATGAGCCCGGCAGCCAGCGGGTTGCCCTGCGTCGTGCTGCGCGCCTTGGTGGCCGCGGCAGCCGGTGCGTGACCCACGCTGGACGCGGCGTCGGACCCAGTGCTCGCCAGGTCGTCTGCCGTGCCCATGACGCGATCCTTGACCGATGCCGCGACGCCTGCCACCTTGTCGGCCTGGCGGCGGGCGACGTTGGACGGGCTCACCGTCTCGGTGAGCGCGTTGACGTCGCTGCTCAGCCGGCCACGGGTGTCCTCGATCTCCCGACGGATGTCATCCGGGTTGTTCGTCATCGCTTCTCCTCGTTCCCTTTGAGCGCGTCCGGGATCTCCCGTGCCGTCTCAGTCGTCTGTGGAATTCCCTTGACCTGCTTGATCTCTCGTCGTCCGATGCTGGCCAGCACGGCCGCGATGACGGCCCACACGGCTGCCACCACGAGGGCCGACCAGGCGCGGCCGATCTCGTTGCCGAGCCCCCACCAGACGGTGATCGAGAGGAAGAGCAGCACGAAGTGGCCCGCCAGCGCCGCGCCGCCGAGCATGCCCGCGCCCTTGCCTGCCCTGGTGGCCGACTGGCGCACCTCGGCCTTGGCCAGCTCGGTCTCCTGACGGATCAGGGTCGACAGGTCCCGGCTGATGTCGGCGAAGAGCTCGCCGACGTTGCTCAGCGACCGCGGCGGTGACTCGTCGAGCCGTGGTTCCTGGCTCATGCCGGGTACGCCTCGGGGTCCGCCGTGGCCGACACTCCGCTGGTCGGGCTCCCGCCGTAGGCGCCGCTGACAGCGCCGCCGCCGTTGCCCGTGGAGGCGCCGTAGCCGGTGGAGGTGCTGTAGCCGGTGGAGGCGTCGTAGCCCGGGGAGGCGGCGCGGTGGTCGTCGGCCGACTGGTCCTGGTGGTCGGCCACGAGGCCGCGGCTGAGCCGTCCGCCGACCAGACCGATGACGGCCGCGGTCGCCAAGAACGCCCCCGGCCGCTGGCGGGCGAACTGCTTGAGCTCGGTGACCAGGGAGCCGGGGTCGCGCTGGTCGAGCCAGCCGGCCACATCGCCGATGCGCTGCGAGGCCTGATGCGCCAGGTCGCTCGCCACGCCCTGCTGCTCGCTCTGGCGGGCCATGCCGGAGAGCTCCTGGCTCAGGGAGCGAAGTCCCTCGGCGAGGCGGGTCTGCTGCTGGGCGCTCTGCTCGAGCAGCTGGCTGCGGGTCTGCTCCCACAGCTCCTTGGCCTGCTGGCCGGTCTCCTGCGCGACGTTCTTGGCCTCGTCCTTACCCACCTCGGCGACGTGGCGGGCGCCTTCCTTGGCCTGCTGGCCGGTGGCCTTGGCCTCCTCCTTCGCGACGTCCGTCGTGGTGCCGGAGGCGATCGCGCTGTCGGTGCCATGGGTGTCCGTGCCATAGGCGTCCGTGCGGTAGGAGCCGGTGTCATGGGAGCCCGTGCCGGAGGCGGGGGAGACGTCCACCGTGCCCAGGTCTCGGCTCGGGTCGGCGGGGGTGCTGGTCGTTCCGTAGTTGTCGCTCATGTCCATTCCTGTTCTGTCAACGAGTGCTGGACGCGCGGTCTGTGCGGCCGCTGCTTCAGGAGGGATGCCCCGTCCTGACCTGCGCAAACGTCGAAACGTCCGATTTTCGATCGGCCCCCGGATCGTCGCCCAGCAGCGAGAGAAGGGTCCCGGCGTCATGCGGCGCGTGGCCCCGGGCATCGTTGTCGAAGTAGACATGGACGTCCCTGCCGTCCCGCTGCCACTCGCGGATGCGGGAGGCCCAGGCCTCCAGGGCAGCCTGGGAGTAGCCGCTGTGGTAGAGCTCGGTGTCACCGTGGAGGCGGACGTAGACGAGGTCACTCGTGACCACGTCGAACTGCGGCCAGGTGCCCGCACTGTCCGACACGACCATGGCGATCTCATTGCGCTCCAACACGGTGCGAACCTCGGGCGCGTGGAAGCTCTCGTGTCGCGGCTCGAGGGCGTGACGGATCGGAGCGCTGACCAGAGGCGTCGTCAGCGTGCGGCCCTCGGCCAGCTTCGCGTCGTGCTTCGTCGCCAGCTCACCAGCGGCCTCGGTGGTGCGCGGGAGCAGCTGGAAGAAGTCGGTGAGCAGCTCCTCGTCGAACGGCAGGCTGGCGGGCAGCTGCCAGAGGACGGGTCCGAGCTTGGGACCCAGGGCGAGCACCCCGGAGGCGAAGAAGTTGGCGAGGGGAGCCTCCACGTCGGCGAGCCGGCGCATGTGGGTGATGAACCGCCCACCCTTCACGGCGAACAGGAAGTCGTCGGGTGTCTGCTCCGCCCAGGACGCGTAGCTGCTCGGCCGCTGGAGCGAGTAGAAGGAGCCGTTGAGCTCGACGCCGGTGAGCTGGCTGGCCAGGTATGCCAGCTCGTCGCGCTGCCGCAGCCCGGCCGGGTAGAAGTCCCCGCGCCACGAGGGGTACCGCCACCCTGACGTGCCGATGCGGACCTCTCCCGAGCGGACCTCTCCCGAGCGGACCTCTCGCGGGCGGACCGACCCCGAGCCGCCCGGGCCGCGGGGGACGTCAGGCTTCCCCGTGGGTGAGTGGCCGGAGGTTCGCGTCATGGGTCAGGAGGGGTCCGTACTGGTCCTGGGCCCCGAGGGGCCGTCGGTCTGCCCCAGGTGCTCCAGGAGCTCCGCGAGGGACGAGAACTCGCGGGCCCGGGGCAGGGCCGCCAGGCGCCAGAGGAGGTGGCTGGGGGCGTGCCGGGTGCTCAGGATGGCGACCAGTCGGTCATGCGTCGCGGGAAAGCAGCCCGGTCCCAGGTGGTCAGCCAGCTGGTCCGCCCAGTCCGGGTCCTGGTCCGTTGGTCGGGTCGGGGTGGCCATGCGTCTCCTTGGGTCCCGTTGGCACCCGGCGTGCTCCATGGTGCTGTTCGGCCATTCCCCGCACGCACGACCTTTCAAACGGTCGCACCGACGGGGGTGACGCGCCACCCCTCCCGCGCTGTTGGAGACGGGCGACGCGCCCCAGGAAGCCCCCTACCCCCGGACCACGCCGGGAAACGGGCACGCGCACGTGACCTGGAGCGCATACCTCCGCCGTGCGGGCTCGTTTGCGCAGGGGACGACCGGGTAGCACGACAGGACATCCAGACAGTGAGGGCGGCCCACCGTGCACCACCACCAACGCGGTGACGTCCCCGAGGAGGGAAGTCACGTGCTCGACATCCAGCGACTCGGACCGGCCAGCCTGGTCCTGGTCCGTCATGGCGAAAGCATCGGCAACCTCGCGGACGCCAAGGCCAGGCAGGCCGGACAGTCCCGACTCGACCTGCACGAGCGCGACGCCGACGTCCCACTCTCCGACACGGGGCGTGAGCAGGCGCAGGCCCTCGGTCGGCACGTCGCGGACCTCCCGGCGACGGCCCGGCCCACTGCCGTCGTCAGCTCGCCCTACCGGCGCAGCGCCGACACGGCCCGACTGGCGCTCGACACGGCTGGGTCGACCGTCCCGGTGCTGCACGACGAACGGCTCCGCGAGCGCGAGCTGGGTGTGTTCGATGGACTGACCGGCACCGGGATCCGGGCGGAGTACGCCTCCGAGGCGCAGCGCCGCGAGCACCTCGGAAAGTTCTACTACCGGCCGCCGGGAGGCGAGAGCTGGTGCGACGTCGCGCTGCGGGTCCGGTCCTTCCTGCGTGACGTGGGCGCCGAACCTACGACGGACCGCCTGTGGGTCTTCACGCACCAAGCGGTGATCTCGTGCTTCCGCTACGTGCTCGAGGGGATGGACGAGGCGGCCGTCCTCGAGCTCGACCGCACCGTGGCCGTCCCCAACGCCTCCACGACCACCTACCGTCGTGGTCCTTCCGGGGTGCCCGAGCTGGTGCACTACGCGTCGTCCGGCGCCGTGGAGGCGGCCGGCGCCCCGTCGACGCACGAACCCGAGCACGCCGGCCGTGGGAGTACGTCATGAGCCTCGAGGTCCGCGACCTGGAGGTCGACCGGCTCAGGCAGTGGCCGCTGCCCGACCCGGCCGGGGGCAAGGAGGGGCGAGGACGGGTCGTGGTCGTGGGTGGCAGCCGTCGCACCCCTGGCGCCGTACTGCTGGCGGCGGAGGCTGCGATCAGGGCAGGGGCCGGGAAGCCTCAGGTCGCCACGGTGGAGAGCGTGGCCGTCGCCGTGAGCGTCGCGCTGCCCGAAGCCCTGGTGACGGACCTGGAGGAGACCGGTGAAGGCGAGATCGCGGCGAAGGCCGCCGGGCAGGTGCTCGACCTCGCCGACGGCTGTGACGCTCTGCTGCTGGGCCCTGGGCTGCTGTCGCCCGAGTCCGCCTGCGACCTGCTCGAGGCGCTGGTGCCACAGCTGGCGTGCCCGGTGGTGCTGGACGCGTTGGCGATGGCCTACCTGACCGAACACCCCGAAGGGGTCGCGCACCTGGCCGGCAAGGTCGTGCTGACGCCGAACGACTCCGAGCTCGCCCAGACCCTGGGGTACGACGAGGCCAGGGTCGCGGACCACACCGCCGACTGCTGCGCGGAGCTCGCGCGGCGATCCGGTGCCACGGTGGTGGCAGGTGGCGAGACGACCTACGTTGCCACCCACGGTTCGGACGTCGTGTGGCGCCACCCCGGGGTGCCGGGGCTGGGCGTGGCAGGGTCGGGTGACGTGAAGGCCGGCGTCATCGCCGGACTGCTCGCCCGGGGCGTCCCGGCCCAGGGCGCCGCAGCCTGGGGGGTCATGCTCCACCGGGCCGCGGGCAGCGCCGTCAGCGAACAGCAGGCGCCGTTGGGTTTCCTTGCCCGTGAGGTGCTTCCGTGGATCCCGAAGGTGATGGCGCAGCTGACCTCCGAGGCCGGCTGACCACCGCACCGGCGTGACGTCGGCGCTTCGTCGCCCTCGGGAGCTCGGGGGCTCAGGGCAACGTGGCCTGCTGGCTCTCGTTGATCTTGTCCGCGAGTGCCGCGAGCTTGGTGTTCGTGCGGCTGGAGGCGCCGCGCAGGATCTCGAAGGCTTCCTCGGCGGAGACCGAGTGGGCAGCCATCAGCAGGCCGATCGCCTTGCCGATCTCCCGGTTGCTCTCCAGTCCCTTCCGGAGGTTTTCCGCAGTGGCCTGGCGTTCGGAGGCGGCAAGGGCGACAGAGGTGAACGCGGCGAGCACGGCGCCGATGTCGACCGACTCCTGGGTGAGCGCTCCGGGCGTGTCCGAGAAGACGTTGAAGGCCGCCCGGCTCCCGAGACCCTCCAGGAGCTGGTAGCCCAGCATCCCGCGCACCGGCGTGCGGCTGACGGTCAGCTCGGCCAGGCGGGGCCACTTGGTGCCGTCGGTGATGTCGGCGTCGTGCTGGACGGAGTCCTCGAGGATGCTGTCGAGGCACGGACCTTCGTCGGCCTCCGACTCGAGCTTGTCCATGAGGGCGGCGACGTCGTCGGTGGCACCCTGGGTGTGCAGCTTCCTGCTGTCGTCGAGGGTCGAGATGCACGCGTGGTCCGCCCCCGGGATCACCTCCAGCGCGGTCTGGCAGATCGCCGAGAGGATCTCTTCCGTGCCGCCGCCCGCGTAGACGAGCTTGGCAAGGGAGGCGAACGCCTCGGTGGCCTCCCGGGGGATGGGTTTCTGCATGGCGTCAGTATCCCCCGTCAGGCCTCCGCCGGTCACGGCGTCCTCCACAAGGCGCACCTCGGGTGTGAGCTGGTCGCCGCTCACGCGCCCGGCACCCCCGTCCCGGTCGCGGCCGCGCCGGCGTCTCCTGCAGCCGTCACCGAGAACTCGATGGGCTTGCACACGCCGCCGTTGGACTTCTCGGCCGAGCAGGCCGTGAGCCCGACGTGCAGGTCCATCTCGGCCCGCACCACGAACCGGTCACCGGCCACCGACGTCGGCGGGTCGATGTGCAGCTCGCCACCCGGCTCGGGCCACACGTTCATGAAGATGTTGAGGGTCGTGCCGATCTGGTCGGGCTTCACCCCGAAGGGTTCCAGACCGGTCGAGAGGTTCTCCAGGCAGCTGGGGTGGTAGGCGCCGTCGAACTCCGGGTAGAGCAGGTCGAAGGTGTCCTGGCTGCACGGGGTCAGGAGGAAGTCGTGGCGGCCGCAGGTGTCCTCGACCACTGTCAGCATCGGGCGGCTGCGGTTGCTGTAGAGAAGGTGGCCGGTCGTGAGGAAGATCGTGTTGGCATAGTCGATCGTGCGTCCGCTGGACAGCTTCTCGTCGTGGTCGTCGGCCGCGAAGCAGAAGAGGTCGCTGACCTGCCCGCCCTGCGGGTCGATGACGGTCAGCACGTCGCCCGCCCGGAGCAGGAACCCGGTACCGGTCTGGGGTGCCAGGGTGGTGGTCTCGCTCATGCTGACGTCTCCTCGTCCTCGAAGCTGGCCGGCGCCTCCCAGTCTTCCGGCACGGAACGTCCCGAGTACTGCCGGGCCTCGGAGCTGCGTCCGTGGTCGGCGACCATGGGGTTCAGCGACCCCTGCAGCTCGGTGTCGCGCCGCCTGATCGTGTCGCGCATGCGGCTGAACCGGTCCGACGCGCGCAGCTCCTCGAACTGCTCGTGGAGGTTGAAGACCAACGTGGGCAGCGGAGTCCGTCGTGCGATGCGGGACGACTGCGGGTGCAGCCCGACGACGAAGAACGCGGTGCCGCCCACGCTGAAGGCGAAGTGCGGGTTGTCGGGGTCGTCGGACACCCGCGGGTCCCAGGGCTGGCTGTCGGCCTCGTAGAGGAGCTCCAGCTGCCGCCACAGCAGGGTCTCGAAACCGGCCTCGTCCGCGATCTCGGCGGCTCGGAAGACGGCGACGAGGGAGGCGAAGCCGGCGCTGCGGTCGGTCTCGGCGCCGAAGTCCGTCAACGCCTGGAGGAGCGTCTCCGTGGCTTCCTCGGTCGCCATCCGCTCCAGGACGACCAGGGTGGCACGGTCTCGGTTGAAGACCGAGCGAGCCCCCAGGCACGGGTAGTCGGGGTGGAGCACCATCGACTCGACGGCAGCGGCGATCTCGTCGGGCGGAGTGTCTGCGTCGTGCGCCCGGGCCAGGTGCTCGAGGAGCTCCGGCAGGTCGGGACCCTCATGGGCGGGTTGGCCCACTCTCAGGACACCACCGCGTCGACGGCCTTCTTGAGGGCGCTGGGCTGGGCCGGCGAGCGCGGTGCCCTGCGCTTGGCCTCCAGGAGTCGCGCGCCCAGGTCCTGGAGCTGGTTGCGACCGAGCCCCTCCCGCACCTTCGGGAACCAGTCCTGCTCCTCCTCCTCCATGTGATGCCGGACGCTCTCGATGAGGACCGTGGTCTTGGCCTCGAAGCGCTCGTCACCGGGCTTCAGGGTGGAGAGCTCCATCACGAGGACGTCGGCGACGTGGTGCTCCTCGTAGGACTCGAGCACGTCGTCCTCGAGCTCGGGGAGCAGGCGACGTACCTCGGGGTACATCACCTCGTTCTCGATGTAGGTGTGGACGGTCAGCAGCTCGATGACCTTCGAGACGATCGCGCCCTTGCGGGCCTTCGTCGTGGTGGACTTCTCGAACTCGCGGAAGAGCGCGCGGACCTCTTTGTGGTCGTCCTTGAGGATGACGATGGCGTCGGTGGACATGGGTTCTCCTGGCGTTAGGGGGGCGGTGAAGGGGTGGAGCGGGATGTGAAGGGGGCAGTGAAAGGGGTCCGGGCGCAGAGTCGTTCGCGTCCCGGAGCTGTGCCCTACCCCGAGTTGCGGCAGGGCAAACGTGGTGGCGAAACAGGCTCCGACGAGCGGCCCCGGTCGAGGGTCCTCCAGGTCCTCGGGTCGCCATTGTCGGCCCGACGTGGTTGTGTTGAGGGGTAAACCACGTGGTCCAACAGCGGTGCCACCGTCCTCTCCAGAGACGGGACCACCATGTCCACGACCACCCGGGCGACAGCCCGAACAACCACGGCGGCGACAGCCCGAACGGCCGCTCTCGACGCGGTGCCCACCCCGCCGACGAGCCAGCCCACGACCCAGCCCACGACTCCGCACGACCGCGCGGACGCCCTGCTGCTGCTCGCGCTGAGCGCCGCTGACGAGCGCGACGCCGAGTCCCTGCGCGACGAGGCCGTGCTGCTCACCCTCGACCTGCCCGAGCAGGTGGCCCGGCGCTACGCGGGCCGCGGGATCGAGCACGACGACCTCGTCCAGGTCGGTCGGCTCGGGCTGGTGAAGGCCGCAGCCGGCTACCGGGCCGGGATCGGCAGCTGCTTCGCCGCCTATGCCATGCCGACGATCTCTGGAGAGGTCAAGCGACACTTCCGCGACTGCGGCTGGTCCGTGCGTCCGCCCCGCAGGCTCCAGGAGGTGCGCGCCCTGCTCGGTGCCGAGGAGGAGCAGCTCGCCCAGCAGCTGCATCGCACCCCGACGCGTCACGAGGTCGCGGAGCGGCTCGGGATCGACCCGAGCGAGGTCACCTCGGCGAAGCTGTGCGGTTCGGCCTACTCGGCCGTGTCCCTGGACGAGCCCGACGACCGCGGCGCCGCGCGGGTCGAGGTGTTCGCGCAGGAGAGCGCCGACATCGACCGGATGCTCAGCCTCAGCGCGTTGCAGACCGCACTCGGGGTCCTCACCGACCGAGAGCTGCTCATCCTCCGGTTGCGCTTCGTCGAGGAGCGCACCCAGTCGGAGATCGGACGGGTGCTCGGAGTGAGCCAGATGCAGGTCTCCCGGCTGCTCACCTCCATCCTCGCGACGTTGCGCGAGGGGCTGGCGGACCCGGCCTACGCCGCCTGACCCTCCGGCGGTCGCCCGAGCCCTGCGGTAGCCTGTGCCCATGGCACGGTCGCTGCTTCTTCCCGAGCCGCGTTGACGATCCGGACCACCAGGTCCACGTCACCGCGGCCAACCCCTCCTGCGTGAGGGGTTGTTCTGTGTAACGGCCCGGTTCGCACTGGCTCGGGTGCGCAGGACGAAGGGGAGCGGGCACGACCAACAGACGTGAGGATGAGATGAGCGAGACGCCGTACCGCTACACCGCCGAGCTGGCCCAGACGATCGAGCTGGACTGGCAGGACCGCTGGCAGCAGGAGGGCACCTTCCACGCGCCCAACCCTGCGGGGCCCTGGGCCGAGCCCGACAAGGTTGCCGGTCGCGAGAAGCTGCTCGTCCTCGACATGTTCCCCTACCCCAGCGGTGCGGGCCTGCACGTCGGTCACCCGTTGGGCTACATCGCGACCGACGTCTTCGCGCGGTACCACCGGATGACCGGCAAGAACGTCCTGCACTGCCTGGGCTACGACGCCTTCGGCCTGCCCGCGGAGCAGTTCGCCGTGCAGACCGGCCAGCACCCGCGCAAGACGACCGAGGAGAACATGGTCGTGATGAAGCGCCAGCTGCGCAGGCTGGGGCTCGGTCACGACGACCGTCGGACCATCGCGACGATCGACCCCGGCTACTACAAGTGGACGCAGTGGATCTTCACCCAGATCTACAACGCCTGGTACGACCCGCAGGCCGTCCGTCCGGACGGTGGGCAGGGCCGCGCCCGGCCGATCTCGGAGCTCGTCGCCCAGTTCGAGTCCGGCGACCGCCCTACCCCGGACGGTCGGGAGTGGGCTGCGCTGTTGCCTGCCGAGCGCTCCGACATCCTCGACGAGTTCCGGCTGAGCTACACGTCCGAGGCGCCGGTGAACTGGGCTCCCGGGCTCGGCACCGTGCTGTCCAACGAGGAGGTCACCAACGACGGCCGCTCCGAGCGCGGCAACTTCCCCGTCTTCAAGACCAACCTGCGCCAGTGGATGATGCGGATCACCGCGTATGCCGACCGGCTGGCTGACGACCTCGACCGCGTCGACTGGCCGGACAAGGTCAAGGCCATGCAGCGCAACTGGATCGGGCGCAGCCAAGGGGCCCGGGTCGCCTTCCCGGTGGTCGGTCACGACGCGAGGATCGAGGTCTTCACCACCCGTCCCGACACGCTCTTCGGTGCGACCTTCATGGTGCTGGCACCGGAGCACCCGCTGGTGGAGGCGATCGTGTCCCGGGGCGACTGGCCCGCCGGCACCAAGCCGGCCTGGACGGGCGGCGAGTCGTCCCCGGCAGCCGCCGTCGCGGCATACCGGTTGGCGGCGTCGCGCAAGAGCGACGTGGAGCGCCAGACCGAGGGCAAGGACAAGACCGGCGTGTTCACCGGCGCCTTCGCCACGAATCCCGTGAACGGACAACGGATCCCGGTGTTCATCGCCGACTACGTGCTGATGGGCTACGGCACCGGGGCCATCATGGCCGTGCCGGGCCAGGACCAGCGCGACTGGGACTTCGCGAAGCAGTACGGCCTGCCGATCATCCGCACGGTGCAACCGTCGCAAGGCCACCCGGAGGACGAGCCGTTCACCGGTGAGGGACCCGCGATCAACTCGTCCAACGACGAGGTGTCCTTGGACGGGATGGCGGTCCCGGAGGCCAAGGCGACCATCATCGAGTGGTTGGCGAAGAAGGGGTTCGGCGAGCCCACGGTGAGCTACAAGCTGCGCGACTGGCTGTTCAGCCGGCAGCGCTACTGGGGCGAGCCGTTCCCGATCGTCTTCGACGAGGACGGTGTCAGCCACGCGGTGCCGGACTCGATGCTGCCGGTCGAGCTGCCCGACGTCCCGGACTACTCGCCCAAGACGTTCGAGCCCGAGGACGCGAGCAGCCAGCCCGAACCGCCGCTGGGCCGGGTCGAGGACTGGGTCAACGTCGAGCTCGACCTGGGGGACGGCCGGGGCGTCCGCAAGTACCGGCGCGAGACCAACACGATGCCCAACTGGGCCGGGTCCTGTTGGTACTACCTGCGCTACCTCGATCCGGCGAACGACGAGGCCTTCGTCGACCCCGAGAACGAGGCCTACTGGATGGGCCCCCGCCCGACTCCCGTCCTGGGCGCACCGGACGGCGCCGTCGACCCCGGTGGTGTGGACCTCTACATCGGTGGGGTGGAGCACGCCGTGCTGCACCTGCTGTATGCGCGCTTCTGGCACAAGGTGCTCTACGACCTGGGCCACGTCACCAGTGACGAGCCGTTCCGCAAGTACTTCTCGCAGGGGTACATCCAGGCGCCCGCCTACCGCGACGACCGCGGTCAGCCCGTCGAGGCCTCGGAGGTCGAGGAGGTGGTCGACCCGGCCACCGGCGAGCAGTCGTTCACGTGGCACGGCCAGCCCGTCACCCGTGAGTTCGGCAAGATCGGCAAGTCGCTCAAGAACGTCGTCAGCCCGGACGAGATGTTCGAGCAGTACGGCGCCGACACGCTTCGGGTGTACGAGATGTCGATGGGTCCCCTCGAGCTCAGCAAGCCGTGGGAGACCCGTGCGGTCGTGGGGGCGCAGCGGTTCCTGCAGCGCTTGTGGCGCAACGTCGTCGACGAGGAGACCGGAGACGTGAGGGTGGCCGACGCGCCGCTGGACGACGCGACGGCCAGGACGCTGCACCGCACGATCGACGCCGTCTCCACGGACTTCGCGACCCTGGGCTTCAACACGGCCATCGCACGGTTGATCGAGCTGAACAACGCGCTGACCAAGCTCGACGCCGTGCCGCGCGAGGCGGCCGAGAAGCTGGTCGTCATGGTGGCGCCACTGGCTCCGCACATCGCGGAGGAGCTGTGGCAGCGGCTGGGTCACGACGAGTCGATCACCTTCGAGGCATTCCCGGTGGCCGACCCGGCTCTGCTGGTCGAGGACACGGTCACGTGCGTCGTGCAGATCAAGGGCAAGGTCCGCGACCGGCTGGAGGTTCCCGCCGACATCACCGAGGACGCCCTGCGCGAGCAGGTCCTGGCGCTGCCCAAGGTCGTCGCGGCGACCGAGGGCGGCATCCGCACGGTCATCGTCCGGGCCCCCAAGCTCGTCAACATCGTCCCCCTGTGAGGATCGTCGCCTCGTGAGGCTGGGCTGCACCGATGACCGCCACCGGTAGCCTGCGCTCGTGAGCATCGCGATCGTCACCGACTCCACGGCATACCTGCCGGCCGCGGAGCTCGATGCGCACGCGATCCAGGTGGTGCCGCTGCACGTCATCGTGGGCGGCACCGAGTTCAGCGAGGGTGTGGACATCACGACCGCGGAGGTTGCGGCGGCGCTGCGTGCGTTCAAGCCGGTGTCCACGTCGCGACCCTCACCGCAGTCGTTCCTCGACGCGTACGAGAAGGCAGCCGCAAGCGGCGCCGACGGCATCGTCTCCGTGCACATCTCGGCCGACATGTCCTCGACGATCGAGTCGGCGCACCTTGCGGCACAACGCTCCCCGGTCCCCGTGACGGTCGTCGACTCACGGTCGCTCGGCATGGCCATGGGGTTTGCCGTGCTGTCCGCCGCAGAGCTGGCCGAACAGGGTGGGTCGCTGGAAGACGTTGCGGCTCAAGCGAGTTCGCGAGCCGAGGCCTCCACGGTGGTGTTCTACGTCGACACGCTGGAGCACCTGCGACGCGGTGGCCGGATCGGCTCGGCCTCCGCGTTCCTGGGCTCGGCCCTGGCGATCAAGCCCATCCTGGGCCTCGTCGACGGGCAGATCAGGCCGCTGGAGAAGGTGCGCACCTCGTCCCGCGCGCTGGCCCGGCTCGAGGAGCTCGCCATGTCGGCGGTCGACAAGGCAGGGTCGGCGGTCGACATCGCGGTGCACCACCTGGACTCGCAGTCCCGCGCCGACTCCCTGGCAGCCCGACTGGCCGATCGCCTCGACGGGCTGCCGGACGGGGGTGCCGTGCGCGTCGTCGAGCTGGGCGCTGTCGTCGGAGCCCACGTCGGTCCGGGGACCATCGCCGTCGCGGTCTGTCCGCGACCGAACCCATGACCGCAGTCGCGGGGCTGTCGGCGTCAGGGCTCGTCGAAGCCGCCCTCGCTTCGGCCGTGGCCTTCGTCATCGGTGCGGTCAACCCGGCGACGATCCTGGCGACGATCTTTGGGAAGGACCTGCGGCACTCCGGTTCGGGCAACCCCGGCGCCACCAACGCCGGCCGGGTGCTCGGGGCGCGGTGGGGAGTCGTGGTCGGAGTCTTCGACGTGCTGAAGGGTCTGGTCCCCGTGCTCGTCGCCCAGCATTTCCTCGGCACGGTCACCGCCCTGTGCGTCGGGCTGGCCGTGGTGCTCGGCCACATCTGGTCGCCATTCCTGCGCGGGCAGGGCGGCAAGGGCGTGGCGACGTCGCTCGGAGCGATCCTGGCGGTCCAGCCGTGGTTCGGGCTGGGGATGCTCGTGGTCTTCGGCCTGCTGCTGTGGCGGACGCGCTGGGTCGCCGGGGCCTCGGTGTCCGCGTGCCTCGTGCTGCTGGTGCTGGGGGTGCTGACGTGGTTCCGGTGGGTGCCGGTGGGCACCCGCGAGACGGGGGTCTGGTGCGTGCTCCTCGCGCTGCTCGTCATCTACCGGCACCGGCGCAACATCGAGCTGTGGATCTCGGCGCGACGGGATGCCTCGTCCACAGGCTGAGGTGGCGTGGCTCGCCGTCCACAGGGCCGCCCCAGCGAGGTGCCCCGTGCGGTGCCGCCTTCCTAGCGTGCGGGTATGCCGTCTCGTCGTCGACCGTCCGAGTCCTCGGTCCGCGTGCGGGCCCTCCTGGAGTCCGCAGACCGTGCAGCCGAGCGCACAGCCGAGCGCGCGGCGGGGCCCGCTGCGTCACCCGGGGTGCTGCCGTCGCCCCCTGCTGCGGTGGTGCCGTGGCTGCCCGACCGAGGGTGGATCGAGACGGGCACCACGAGTCGCGCGCCTGAGCGGTCGGGCAAGTCCGAGGGGCGCGCGGGCAAGTCCGAGGGGCGCGCGGGCAAGCCGCAGGGGCGGTCGGGCAAGCCGGAGGTCGCGCGCGGCGGCCGCCATCGGCGACCGGTCCCGCCCGGCCCGCGTTTCCTGACCATCCCCGCGTCCCTGCGCGGCGCACGCCTCAGCGGGCCGCGTGCGGCTGCGGCAGGCCTGCTGCTGGTGGTGCTCGTGGCCGCGGCGGGCTTCGGGGTCCGGGTGGCCTGGGCCAAGGCGGCCAGCACCCCGCAGGTCGTGGCGCCGGCGCGACCCGGTTCGGCGCTGGGCGCCGGTGCGTCGACCGGCAGCGGGTTCGCCTCGTCGAACACCGCCTCAGGAGGTGGTGGGCCGCCCGCCGCCGTCACTGTGCACGTGGTCGGCCAGGTGGCCCACCCAGGTGTCTTCAGGCTGCAGGCGGGCTCCCGCGTCTCCGACGCCGTGGCCAAGGCGGGCGCGCGCGCTGGCGCCGACCTGGCCGCGATCAACCTGGCGCGTCCGGTGGTCGACGGCGAGCAGATCCGTGTGCCGAAGCCGGGCGAGGTCCTGTTGGGAGTGGCTGGGGGAGCCGGCTCGGCGGCGGGGTCCGCAGGCACCGGGAGCACCGGCGGCAGCGCGGGAGGGAGCGCTGGAGGGAGCGCGGGCGGGGGTGCCGGGGCCGGGCGGGTCAACCTCAACTCCGCGACTGCCACCGAGCTCGAGGCACTGCCAGGGGTCGGGCCGGTCCTGGCCCAGCGGATTCTCGACTGGCGCACCGAGCACGGTCGGTTCGCATCCGTCGACGAGCTCGGCGAGGTCAGCGGGATCGGCGAGAAGATCTTCGCCGCGCTGCAACCCAAGGTGACGGTGTGAACGACCGGCCCGGGCAGGTCCGGGACGGTGCCGTCCAGCCACGCCTGCTCGACCTGCGGATGCTCGTCCCGGCTCTGACGTCGTGGGTCGTCAGCGCCGCCACGCTCGGTATCGCGCCCCGGGTCCTGGCGGTGGCAGCCGTGTGCAGCGCCGTCGTCGCGGGCGTCCTCGTGTGGGGCCCGCCCCGTCGGCGCTCCGGACGCTCCGGGCGCTCGGCGAGCCTCGTCGCGATCGTCCTGGGTGCGATCACCCTGGTCCTGGCGGCGACGGCAGGGCAGGTCTCTTCGCGCGAGGCCGGACCGGTGCGGGCCCTGGCCGCTGAGCGTGCCTCGGTCACCATGACGGGCGTCGTGACCCGCGATCCGGTGGTCGTGGGCGGCCGACGGCTGGACGGCGCGACTGTGCGTCTCACCCTCCGCGTGGAGGAGGTCGTCGGACGGGGGAGGGTGGCCCGGGTCTCCACGCCGGTGCTCGTCGTGGCCGACCAGCGCTGGGAGACGGTGCGCTGGCACGAACGGGTACGGGTGCAGGGGACGCTGGTCGCGGCCGCACCGGGTGACGGCGTGGTGGCCGTCCTGCGCCCCCGTGGCGCACCGCGTTCGCTCGCGGCTCCGGGACTGGTCGCCAGAGGCGCCGAGCACCTCCGGTCGGGACTGCGCGAGGCGGCGGCGCCACTGCCTGCCGACGCCCGTGGCCTCCTCCCCGCGCTGGTGATCGGGGACACCAGCCGGACCCCGCAGGACCTCACGGACGCGATGCTCGCGACCGGGATGACCCACCTGTCGGCGGTCTCGGGGAGCAATGTCAGCGTGATCCTGGCGTTCGCCCTGGGAGGCGCCTCGCTGGCGGGCGTACGCCGTCGCTGGCGGCCGCTCGTGGCGGTGGTGGTGCTGGCGGGGTTCGTCGTCCTCGCCCGGCCGGAGCCCAGCGTCCTGCGGGCCGCGACGATGGGGACCATCGGGCTGATCGGGCTGAGCCGGTCGCGGCGGGCGGCCGGCATACCCGTCCTGTCCGCGGCGGTGGTCGCTCTGCTCGTCGTCGACCCGTGGCTGAGCAGGTCGTACGGCTTCGCCCTGTCCACGCTCGCCACGCTGGGGCTGTTGCTGTTCACCCGCAGCTGGGGAGACGCGGTCGGGCGACGGCTCCCGACCCGCATCCGAGGTTGGGGTCCCGCCATGGCCATTCCCGTTGCGGCACAGGCGATGTGCGCACCTGTCGTCGTGCTGCTCCAGGGATCGGTGTCGGTGGTCGCCGTGGTGGCCAACCTGCTCGCCGCTCCGCTGGTGGCCCCTGCGACGGTCACCGGTGTGACGGCCGCCGCCGTGGCCCCGCTCTGGCCGTTCGGGGCATCGCTGCTGTGCTGGGTCGGTGCCCTGCCCGCGCTGGGCATCGCCTGGGTGGCCCGCACCTGCGCCACCGTGCCGGGTGGCACGCTGCCGTGGCCGGACGGTGCGCCCGGAGCCATCCTCCTCGCCGTCCTGACCGTGTTCGTGCTGGTCAGTGGCAGGTGGTGGACGCACCGAGCGCGGCTGCACCCGGTCATCGCAGCCAGCGTGTGCCTGCTCGTCCTGGCAGGGGCTGCCCCGACGTCGGCGGTCACCTGGCCGCCGACGGGCTGGCGCTTCGTGGCGTGCGACGTCGGGCAGGGCGATGGCCTGGTCCTGGCCACGACGCCCGGTCATGCCGTGCTGGTGGATGCCGGGTCGGACCCGGCGGCGATCAACGCGTGCTTGCGTCGACTTGAGGTGTCAGTGCTGGATTCCATTGTCCTGAGCCATTTCCACGCCGACCACGTCGATGGCCTTCCCGGTGTACTGGCGGGCCGCGATGTCCGTGAGATCCTCGCGACTCCGATTCGCGACCCTCCCTACCAGTGGGTGCAGGTGCAGGGGTGGGCCCGGGCACGCGGCATACCGGTCCGCGACCTGTCCGCCGGTGACCACCTGACCTGGCCGGGTCTGACGGCCGAAGTGTGGTGGCCGGCACGACGGATCGCCTCCGGGTCCGTGCCGAACAATGCCAGCGTGGTGATGGCGGTGCGCTCCGGTCCGGTCGACCTGTTGTTGCTGGGGGACGTCGAGCGCGAGGCGGCCCACGCCGTGCTCCTCGAGCTGAGACGCAGCCAGGCGATGTCGACGCAGGCGTCCGCGTTCGACGTCGTGAAGGTCGCCCACCACGGCTCGGGCAACCTCGACGAGGGACTCATCGAGGCCGTCCGCGCGCCGCTGGCTGTGATCAGCGTGGGCAAAGACAACGACTACGGACACCCGTCACCCAAGGCCCTGGAGGTGTTGCAGCGCAACGGGTATGCCGTCTACCGCACCGACCAGCGCGGGGACGTCGCCGTGGTGGCGGACGGCGACGGCGTGGCGGTCACGTGGCGTCGCCGATGAGGCTCAGGTGCTCGCCAGGACGCGGGGTTTGGCCTTCGCCGCCTCGACGAGGGCGTCGATGGTGGCCTGGACCGCTGGCACGCGCTGCAGGTCGGCCGTCGTGACCACGCTGATGGACCGCCGGGAGGCCGGGTTGATCGGGAGCGTGACGACGTCGCGGTGGTGGGCCGTGCGCAGGATGAGATCGGGGATCAGGGCCACCCCCAGCCCCTCGGCGACGAGGCCGAGGACGGCCACGTAGTCCTCGGTCTCGAACCCGACATGGGGAGAGAAGCCGGCGGTCGCGCACATCTGCAGCAGGTGGCCCCGGCAGCGCGGGCAGCCGGCGATCCAGTTCTCCTGCGCGAGCGCGGACAGGTCCACCATGTCCAGCGCCGCGAGGGGGTGCTCACGGGGGAGGGCGAGGCGGACCTCGTCATCGAGGAGCTTGTGGGTGACGAAGAGCTCCAGATCCTCCTCGCCGCGGCCCACGTCAGTGCCCTCGTACGCGAAGGCCACGGCGAGGTCGCACTCGCCGGCCTTGAGGGCGGCGAGGGACTCGGGCGGTTCGGCCTCGGTGAAGGTGACCTGGACGTCGGGGAACCGCTGCTTCACGAGGGCGAGCGCCCGGGGGACGAGCGTGGCCGAGCTGGAGGGGAAGGCCATCAGGCGGACCCGCCCGGCACGCAGCCCGGCGATCGCGGCGACCTCCTCCTCGGCGGCGTCCAGAGCGGAGAGCACGGCGACGGCGTGGCGCGCGAGGACCTGCCCGGCCTCGGTCAGGCGGACGTTGCGTCCGACGCGCTCGACCAGCACGGTGCCGGTGCGCTGCTCGAGGCGGCGCACCATCTGCGAGATCGCTGGCTGGGAGTAGCCCAGTGACAGGGCTGCACCGGTGAAGCTGCCCTCATCGGCAATGGCCTTCATGACACGGAGACCTGCGGCGTCGATCATGGTTAAAGCATAACGGCTCGTTATCCAGATCGTTAGTTGTCGATCCATTCGTGATGGTTCACCGTTGGCGACGTGCCTCCGCCCCGCGACGTGTGCGCCGCCCGACGTAGCCTTGCCCCGTGACGCAGACCGCCGCCGTGACCGACCAGCTGGCTGTGATCGCCGGCCTGCTCGAGCGGGGGAACGTCCTCGTCCTCACCGGCGCAGGCATCTCCACCGACTCGGGCATCCCGGACTACCGCGGCCCGGATGGCACCCGTCGGGTGACGCCCATGCAGTACTCCGAGTTCGTCGGGTCGTCGCAGGCGAGGCAGCGCTACTGGGCACGCAGCTACGTCGGGTGGCAGCGGTTCAACCGCGCTCGGCCGAACTCAGGCCACGAGGCCGTGGCGAGGCTCCAGGATCGCGGTCTGGTCGCGTCCGTCATCACCCAGAACGTCGACGGGCTGCACCAGCGCGCCGGCGCGACCGACGTCGAGGAGCTGCACGGGTCGCTGGCCCGCGTGGTGTGCCTGACCTGTGGGGACCGGACCTCCCGCTGGGACCTCGACGAGCGCATGCGGGAGAGCAACCCGACCTATTCGGTCACCAGTGACGAGATCCGCCCCGACGGCGACATCGCGCTGAACGACCTCGACGTCACCGCCTTCCGCACACCGCTGTGTCTCGTCTGCGGCCACGACACCCTCAAGCCCGACGTCGTCTTCTTCGGCGAGTCCGTGCCGAAACCCTTGGTGGAGAGGTGTTTTCGCCTCACCGAGCAAGCCAGCGCGCTGGTGGTGCTGGGCTCAAGCCTCAAGGTCATGAGCGGATACCGGTTCGTCCGCCGGGCTGCCGCGCTCGACATCCCCGTCGCGATCATCACCCGCGGGCCGACCCGCGGCGACGGCGAAGCCATGGCACAGGTCGACGCACCCCTCGCGCCGACTCTCGAGACCCTGCTCCGTCGCCTGGCCGCCTGACCCACGTCAGGCGGGGCTCAGGCCGGGCTCGCCGGGGCCCGACGCGGGGCTCATCGGGGGCTCACCGGGACTCAGGTGAGGCGCCGGGCCACCAGCACGACGTCGATCGCGTCACCCTGGTCGGTGGGCCGCACGTACTCCTCGCAACGCTCGATCTGCAGGTCTCCCGCCGCGGCGCGCAGCTGCTCCGGGGTGTGCAGCAGGGCAGGGTCGGAGGGGCCGCCCACGCCCTCGGTGAGGTTGCGCAGCCCGTGCCCCACGACCACGAGTGCACCGCCCGGCGCCAGCCAGGTCCGCGTGCGCGAGACCACGTCCGAGGGCAGGTGCAGGTACGACACCAGGACGAGGTCGAAGCGGGTCTGGGGAGCGGGGTGCCAGGACCGGGCATCCGCCACGACCCAGTCGACCCGGACCCCGCGGCGGGCGGCCTCCTTCTCGCCCTTGGCCAGGCCCACCGCCGAGAAGTCGACGGCCGTCACCCGCCAGCCCAGCTCCGCCAGCCACACGGCGTGACGACCCTCGCCGGCGCCCAGGTCGAGGGCCCGGCCGGGTGCCCAGCTGCCCACGATGCGCTCCACCTCGGCGTTGGGCGTCGCGCTCCAGACGTGCTCGTGCGCGGCATACCGCTCGTCCCAGAGGGCTTGGCGGTCCGTGGGCGTACCGCGGTCGGGGTCAGGGAGCTTCGCCCCGCCGCTCGAGGCGTCGGTGCCATGGGTGTGCCCGGGCTCGTGGTCCATCCCCCTAGCATCGCCGACATGAGCAGCATCGGCCCGACCAGCGACGCGTCAGTCCTCGTCCGGGACGCGACCGGGGACGACCTGCCCGCGATGGCGGCCATCTACGACGAGCAGGTCCGCACCTCGGTGGCGACGTTCGACACCGAGCCCCGCGGCGCGGCATACCTCAGCGAGAAGGTCGCGGCCACCGACGAGGGCAACGTCGTCCTGGTGGCCTGTGCGGACGACGCGCTGCTCGGCTACGCGTACTCGGGCCCGTTCCGCCCGCGGCCGGCCTACGACGGCACCAAGGAGGTGTCCGTCTACCTCGCGGAGGGCGCCCGCGGCCAAGGCCTCGGCCGCACCCTGTATGCCGCGTTGCTGGCACGGCTCGACGCCGCCCCCGGGGTGCACACCCAGGTCGCGGTGATCGCCCTGCCCAACGACGCGAGCGTGGCCCTGCACCTGTCGTGTGGCTTCGAGCGGGTGGGAGTGCTGCGGGAGGTCGGACACAAGTTCGGTCGATACGTCGACACCGCCTGGTACCAACGGATGAGTCCGCACGACTAGGGCTGGCGTGTCGCCGCGTCTCTTGGCACCCTCGAAGCAGCAGCTAGTCGCACGCGGGAGGTTGGGAGATGGGCGCCAGCGGAGCGGGGCCGTTCGAGAACGACGACGCGCTCGACTTCCTCGACGAGCTCGAGGAGTCCGAGCCGGACGTCCGGCGCAAGAGGGTCGAGTCGGCGCTCGACAGCGTGGTCCGCGCGTCGGGCTACATCGAGGCGCCGGCCATGTCGCAGGCGGTGGCTGCCGCCGTGCTCGTGGCTGCCTGTGACGACCTCGAATCCGTTGTCGGAGAACGCAATGTGCCCTGGTGGGTCGACGACGAACCCATCGACGTGGACGAGGAGCTCGAGGAGCTCGCCACCCAGGCCCTGCACCGGGCTCTCCAGTCCGAGGACAACGAGCTCTGGGAGCTGTGGGCCGACGGTGATGGCGGCGAACGCTTCGCCACCAAGCTCACGCACTACCTCGACGCCCTGGGCGACTAGTCCAAGAATCTGCCCGGCGACCTGCTGCGCGACTAGCCGAGGGACTGGCTGGCCGACGTCCCGGGGGACGCTGCGGCGAGGCTCGGGGCCGGACCCAGCTGCGGACAGAGCCCCAGCGCCGCATCTATCTGGTCCGGGTCCAGGTGCGCGCAGGCCCGGCTCGCGGCGTCGATCAGGTCCGCGAGCAGCTCGATCTCGGACCCGAGCACCTGGTCGGTGAGCTCGGCATCGGGATGGTTCTGCATGTCGGGTCAACGTCCCGGCGCGCTCACCCGTCACGGGGCAGGCACCGCTTCCACCCGTCCCCGCCGTGGTTCGGACCGTTCGGCGGACTGGCCATCGGCCGAACAGGCGAGCTCAGACCCGGCGAAGCACCGCCGTGACCTTGCCGAGGATGGTGGCGTGGTCTCCGTCGATGGGGTCGAAGGCGGTGTTGTGCGGCATCAGCCACACCTTGCCGTCCTTGCGCTTGAACGTCTTGACGGTGGCCTCGTTGTCGAGCATCGCCGCGACGATGTCGCCGTTGTCGGCCGTGGGCTGCTGACGCACGACGACCCAGTCGCCGTCGCAGATGGCGGCGTCGATCATCGAGTCCCCGACGACCTGGAGCAGGAACAGCTGCCCCTCGCCGACGATCTGGCGGGGGAGCGGGAAGACGTCCTCCACGGTCTCCTCGGCCAGGATCGGGACGCCGGCGGCGATGCGACCGAGCACCGGCACGTAGGTCGCCGCAGGGCGCTGGTCGCCCGAATCCGTCTCGTCGTAGGTCGCCGTCTCGTCCTCGGCCGAGGCGCCGCCACGGTAGCCGCGCATGTCTGCGGGGGAGTCGGGGGAGACGACCTCGATGGCACGCGGCCGGTTGGGGTCGCGCCGCAGGAAGCCCTTGCGCTCGAGGGTGGACAGCTGGTGGGCCACAGAGCTGGGGGAGGTGAGCCCGACGGCCTCGCCGATCTCGCGCAGGCTCGGCGGGTAGCCGCGCCGGTCGACCGAGTTGCGGATCACCTCGAGCACCCGTCGCTGGCGGACGGTGAGTCCGTCGCCGCGATCGCGGTCGGGGAGTTCCTTGACGTTGTCGTCGCTCATGCCGCTTCCTCGTTTCCGCAGGTCAGGTGCCGTATGCCGGGTGCTCGGCGAGGCGTTGTCAGTGGCCTCTGATGTGCTTGCGGCATGAACACAGCGTATGGCCTTCGAACGTCTGTGCCAAACATGTGTTCGACGCGTGTCTTGATTGGTTCGAACATGCGTGCTAGAAATCAGCTACGCAGTTCTTCGCACATCCGTTCGAGGAACGCCGCAGAGATCGCCACGATGGAGGACCTGATGAGTGCAGCAGTCGCTTGGGACGTCGCCCCCGCACCGGTGCGGGTTCCCGTTCGCCCGACTCGGCCCCACCTGGTCTCGGTGCCCACCGGGCGCGCCGTCACGACCCCGGCCACGCCGCTGCGGTTGACCCGCGCGGCGCGTCTGGCGCTGACGCTGACCGTGGTTGTGGCGGCCGTCGCGCTGGCGCTCGCCCTGTTCTCCGGCGGCGCCTCGGCCATGGTGATCGACCACTCCACCACGGTGCAGTCAGGGCAGACGCTGTCGCAGATCGCTGTCCAGCAGCTGCCCCAGCTGCCGATGGCGGAGGCTGTCGCCCAGATCCAGATCGCCAACGACCTGACCGGCACCGACGTCCACGCCGGGCAGACGCTGCTCATCCCCAGCGCTGGCTGATCCGCCGGGGCGAGCCGCTGACCGTCGGCCCGCCGTGATGCGCGCTCGGAGTGCATCGTCGCTGGTCGGAGGCGTGCGAGTGCGCAACTGAGTGGCCGTGTCCGAGGTGCTCACGTCGCAAATGTGTGGCATGTTCGGATCGAGGTCGTTCGGACGACGTGGCGGACCAGGCGCTGGAGGTTGCGGTGGATGCAAGGCGGACGTTCCTGTCCTGGCCCGTGGTGCGTCAGGTCACCAGTGGGGACCTCCTCGGTCGCGGCCCGTCGGTGACATCGCGCCAGACTCGCGAGCTCGAGCCCCGCACCTCCACGGCCGACCGGGTCGTGCAGAGCGTGTGCCCCTACTGTGCGGTCGGCTGTGGGCAGCGCGTCTTCGTCAAGGACGCGCGGGTGGTGCAGATCGAGGGCGACCCCGACTCGCCGGTGTCCCGTGGACGGCTGTGTCCCAAGGGTTCGGCGAGCGAGCAGCTCGTCAACAGCCCCGGACGACAGCGCAAGGTGCTCTACCGTCGGCCCCGCGGCACCGAGTGGGAGAGCCTCGACCTCGAGACGGCCATGCAGATGATCACCGACCGGTTCGTGGCGAGCCGCAGGGCGGGTTGGCAGGACCGGGACGAGCATGGTCGACCCCTGCGTCGGACGATGGGGATCGCCTCCCTCGGAGGCGCGACGCTCGACAACGAGGAGAACTACCTCATCAAGAAGCTGTTCACGGCGGCGGGCGCCATCCAGATCGAGAACCAGGCTCGTATTTGACACTCCTCCACGGTCCCCAGTCTGGGGTCCTCGTTCGGACGCGGCGGCGCCACCCAATACGTGCAGGATCTGTCGAACTCTGACTGCATCGTCATCCAGGGTTCCAACATGGCCGAGTGCCACCCGGTCGCCTACCAGTGGGTGACCGAGGCAAAGCTCAAGGGTGCCAAGGTCATCCACATCGACCCGCGGTTCACCCGCACGTCCGCGACAGCCGACCGGCACGTCCCGATCCGGGCCGGCAGTGATGTCGTCTTCCTCGGTGCACTGATCAACCACGTGCTGTCCAACGAGCTGTTCTTCAGGGAGTACGTCGTCTCGTACACCAACGCCGCGACCCTGGTCAGCGAGGAGTTCCGGGACACCGAGGAGCTCGACGGCCTGTTCTCCGGCTACGACGACGAGCGCGGCGCATACGACTCCAAGAGCTGGGCCTACGCGTCGGCGGACGCCGAGCAGGAGGGCGGATCGGACGACCGGTCGGGCGGGGAGATCGGCGACCCCGACTCGGGTCACGTCCACGGTGAGCAGCGGTCGGAGCACTCGGCCGGCGACCAGCACGGCTCGGGCGGCCCACCGCTGGAGCACGCGCGCGTGCTGCGCGACGAGACGCTGCAGGATCCCCGCACCGTCTTCCAGATCCTCAAGCGGCACTACGCCCGCTACACCCCTCAGATGGTGGCTGACACGTGCGGCATCTCGGTGGACGACTTCGAATACGTCGCGCGGGCGGTCACCGAGAACAGTGGCCGCGAGCGGACGACCGCCTGGGTCTACGCGGTGGGCTGGACACAGCACACCCTCGGCGCCCAGTTCATCCGGACCTCCGCGATCCTCCAGCTGCTGCTGGGCAACATGGGCCGTCCCGGCGGGGGCATCATGGCCCTGCGTGGCCACGCCAGCATCCAGGGGTCCACGGACATCCCCACGCTGTACAACCTGCTGCCCGGCTACCTCGCGATGCCGGTGGCGGGCCAGCACGACACCTGGCACGACTACCTGTCGGCCATCGGGAGCAAGAAGCAGAAGGGCTTCTGGACCCATGCCGACGCCTACGCCATCAGCCTGCTCAAGGCGTGGTGGGGGGACAAGGCAACTGCGGAGAACGACTGGGCCTTCGACTACCTTCCCCGGCTCAGCGGTGCCCACGGCACCTACCAGACGACGATGGCGATGCTGGATGGCGAGGTCGAGGGCTACTTCCTGCTGGGTCAGAACCCCGCTGTCGGGTCCGCCCATGCGCGGATGCAACGCCAGGGACTGGCCAAGCTGAAATGGCTCGTCGTGCGCGACCTCAACATGATCGAGTCCGCGACCTTCTGGAAGGACTCGCCCGAGATCGAGACCGGCGAGCTGTCGCCGCAGGACATCGAGACCGAGGTCTTCTTCCTGCCGCCGGCTTCGCACGTGGAGAAGGACGGGAGCTTCACCCAGACCCAGCGGATGCTCCAGTGGCACCACAAGGCTGTCCAGCCGCCGGGTGACTGCCGCAGCGACCTGCAGTTCTTCTTCGACCTGGGCAAGCGCCTCAAGGCCGCCCTCGCGGACTCCACCGACGAGCGGGACCGGCCACTGCTCGACCTGACCTGGGACTACCCGCAGGACGAGCACGGCGACCCCGATGCCGAGGCGGTCCTCCGGGAGATCAACGGCGTCCACCTGAGCGGTGACAAGGCCGGCCAGCCCCTGTCGATGTACACGGACATGAAGCCGGACGGCTCCACCTCGGGAGGCTGCTGGATCTACACCGGCGTCTTCGCCGATGGCGTCAACCATGCCGCGAGCCGCCGCCCCGGCCGGGAACAGAACCTCACCGCCCTCGACTGGGGCTGGGCGTGGCCGGCCAACCGGCGCATCCTCTACAACCGCGCCTCGGCCGACCCCGAGGGCAACCCCTGGAGCGAGCGCAAGCGCTACGTCTGGTGGGACGAGGCGGAGAAGAAGTGGACCGGTGAGGACGTCCCCGACTTCCCGGCGACGACGGCTCCGAGCTTCCGACCCGAGCCGGACACCGGAGGCCCCGAGGGCCTTGCCGGCGACGACCCGTTCATCATGCAGGCCGACGGGAAGGGCTGGCTCTTCACCCCCAAGGGCATGGTCGACGGCCCTCTTCCGACGCACTACGAGCCGCAGGAGTCCCCGGTCGCCAACCCGCTCTACAGCCAGCAGTCCAACCCCTCGCGCAAGGTCTTCCCGCGCAAGGACAACCTGTGGGCTCCATCGGGCAACCAGCCCGGGTCGGACGTCTACCCGTTCGTGTTCACCACCTACCGCCTGACCGAGCACCACACGGCGGGTGGCATGAGCCGGTGGTTGCCCTACCTGGCCGAGCTGCAGCCCGAGTTCTTCTGCGAGGTGTCGCCGGAGCTGGCGGCCGAGCGAGGCCTGGAGAACGGAGGCTGGGCCACCATCATCTCCGCCCGGGCCGCTGTCGAGTCCCGGGTGCTGGTCACCGAGCGGATGGTGCCGCTCGTGATCGGCGGGAAGACCATCCACCAGGTCGGACTGCCGTACCACTGGGGCGTGGGGCGCGACGCCGTCGTCTCCGGTGACGCCGCGAACGACCTGCTGGGAGTGGCGTTGGACCCGAACGTGCAGATCCAGGAGAGCAAGGCCGGCTCCTGCGACATCATCGCCGGACGGCGGCCCCGGGGTGAGGCGCTGCTGCGCCTGGTCGAGCAGTACCAGTCCCGGTCGGGCACCACCGCCCTGACCGGCAACGAGCTGCGGACGACAGAGGACGGTTCCTGATGGGGTCATGGCGCAACCAGCTGACGGGTCCCACCGACCCGGCGCGCGACGCGGCGTGGAGCGAGCCGGAGCCCCGCAAGGGCTTCTTCACGGACACCTCCATCTGCATCGGCTGCAAGGCCTGCGAGGTCGCCTGCAAGGAGTGGAACGCCATCCCCCAGGACGGTGAGCTCAACCTGCTCGGCTCGTCCTACGACAACACCGGCTCGCTGGGAGCCAGCACGTGGCGACACGTCGCCTTCATCGAGCAGACCAGCGACCGGATCGAGCAGGCCCGGGAGTCCGGTCGGCGCCTCGTCCAGCTCGGTATGCCGTCCGTCGGGGCACCCGCGACCGGCACGTCCAGCGGCACGTCCAGCGGCACGTCCAGCGGCACGTCCAGCGCGCCGGCCGGGGACCTCTCCGACCCCGACTTCGCGGCGGCTCAAGCCACCGCGGCGCGAGAGCTGGGCAGCGTGCCGGACTTCCGGTGGCTGATGGACTCGGACGTGTGCAAGCACTGCACCCACGCAGCCTGTCTCGACGTCTGCCCCACCGGTGCCCTCTTCCGCACCGAGTTCGGCACCGTCGTCGTGCAGGACGACGTCTGCAACGGCTGCGGCTACTGCGTCGCGGCCTGCCCGTTCGGGGTCATCGAGCGGCGCGACGGCGACGACACGGTCAAGAACGCGGGAATCGCCCAGAAGTGCACGCTCTGCTACGACCGGATCGGTCACGACCAGACCCCGGCCTGCGCCCAGGCCTGCCCGACGACCTCCATCAAGTTCGGCGACCTGGCGGACATGCAGGCGCAGGCACAGGAGCGGGTGGCAACCCTGCACGACAACGGCTTTCCCGAGGCCCGGGTCTACGGCGGCAACGAGCACGACGGTGTGGGCGGCACGGGCTCCGTCTTCCTCCTGCTCGACGAGCCGGAGGTCTACGGCCTGCCACCGGACCCCCGGGTCACGACCGCAGACCTTCCCGACATGTTCCGCAAGGCCGGGCTCGCTGCGGCCGCGATGCTGGCGATGGCGGCCGGCGCGTTCATCGGAGGCCGCAAGTGACGGTCAACCCGTTCGACGCCGACCGACCGCCCGAGGTGAGTCGGACCGGAGGTCGCCGACGTCGCGGTGGAGGCAGGCGGCGCGACGACTCCCTGATGGTGCCGGACGTCCAGTTCGACAGCTACTACGGTCGCCAGGTCGTCAAGCCGGCGCCCTGGGAGTCCGACATCCCGGCATACATCTTCCTCGGCGGCCTGGCCGCGGGATCCGGGCTGCTGGGGGCGGGCGCGACGGCCCGGGACCTGCCCGCGCTGCGCCGCAACAGCCGGTATGCCGCGCTGGCGGCGCTGGCGGCCGGCGGGATCGCCCTGGTGCGCGACCTCGGCAAGCCCAGCCGCGCACTCAACATGATGCGCACCGTCAAGCTCACCTCACCCATGTCGGTGGGTTCGTGGATCCTCACGGCGTTCGGGGCGTTCGCCGGGCTGGCCGCAGCCAGTGAGGCGGGTCGCCACCTGGTCGACGACGACTCCGGCCTGGGGCGGGTCCGCAGGCTTGCCGATCCTGTCGCCGCAACCGGTTCGGCCCTGCTCGCGCCACCCCTCGCGGCCTACACCGCCGTCCTGCTCGCGGACACCGCGACGCCTTCGTGGCACGAGTCCTACCGCGAGCTGCCCTTCGTCTTCGTCGGTTCCGCCAACGCGGCCGCAGCCGGCCTGGCACTGGTGACGGCGCCGACCTCGCAGACCGGACCTGCCCGCAAGCTCGCCGTGGCCGGCGCCGCCACGGAGCTGGTGGCCTTCGCGCAGATGGAGCGCACGATGGGGGACCTCGTCGCCGAGCCACTGCACTCGGGCAGGGCCGGAGCGCTGCTCAAGGCCAGCAAGATCCTCACGGTGGGGGGCGCCCTCGGCGCGGCCCTGTTCGGGCGCAACCGCGCGGCCGCCGCCGTCAGCGGCCTGGCGCTCATGGCCGGGTCGGCCTGCACTCGCTTCGGCATCTTCGAGGCCGGAATCGAGTCGGCCAAGGACCCCCGCTACACGGTGACGCCCCAGCGCGAGCGGTTGGAGCGGCGCCGGGCCCAAGGAGTCACCCACGACTCGATCACGACCAGCCGGCAGTGACGCCGGGCACGAATCGCCGGCACTGACGCCGGGCACCACCAGCCGGCAACGACGCCGGCGCCAAGGAGGGGACGATGAGCGAATCCAGCAGGGACCTCGCAGTGGCAGGCCGGCCGAGGGAGGTGCAGGGGGTCAGGACGAGCAACCGGTGGGTCATCCTCGTGGCCGCGATCCTCGTGCAGCTGTCGATCGGCTCGGTCTACGCCTGGAGCGTGTTCGGCAAGGCGCTGCAGAGCCCGGACGCGTTCGGCTGGTCCAAGGGCAAGGCGGCGGTGCCGTTCAGCATCGTCATCGGGATGATCTTCATCGGCAGCTACGTCGGGGGCCGCATCCAGGACGCGCGAGGCCCGCGCGTCGTCGCCCTCACCGGCGGCATCATCTACAGCGTCGGCGTCATCATGGCGTCGTTCGCGAGCCGTCCCGACCTGTTCTGGGTGCTGGTGGTGGGCTACGGGGTGATCGGGGGCTTCGGCCTCGGCATGGTCTACATCGTGCCGATCGCCATGCTGCAGAAGTGGTTCCCGGACAAGCCCGGACTGATCACCGGCTTGGCCGTGGCGGGGTTCGGGTTCGGTGCGGTGATCACGGCGCCGGTGGGCCAGGCACTCATCGACCACACGCCGTCGGTCCCGACCAAGGCGTTCCTCTGGCTGGGGATCGGCTACCTCGTCGCCCTGCTCATCGGCGCGTCGTTCTTCGCCAACCCGCCGAAGGACCTCGCTGAGGAGGAGACAGCGTCGCGCGCCCCGGTGGCCGTCGCGGGCCAGGACAGGGCTGAACCGGCGAGCGCAGTCGCCGACTTCACCCAGCAGGAGGCGCTCGGCACGGTCCAGTGGTACCTGCTGACCCTCATCCTCACGATGAGCGTCACCGCCGGCATCTCCCTCATCTCCGTCGCAGCGGGGAGCGCCACCGACATCGCCTCCTACTCCAAGACCGCGGCGGCGAGCCTGGTCGGGATCCTCGCCGTCTTCAACGGTGGCGGGCGGATCCTGTGGGGCTGGCTCTCCGACCTGATCGGCAAGATGCCCGCGTTCATGGGGATCCTGGGCATCCAGGCGATCTGCCTGCTGCTCATCCCGCACGTGGGCAACAAGGTGCTCTTCGCAGTCCTCGCGGCGCTCGTCTACACCTGCTACGGCGGAGCCTTCGGCACCATGCCATCGACCGCCGGGCGCTTCTTCGGAGTGCGGAACGTGGGCGCCATCTACGGTCTGATGCTCGTCGGCTGGAGCATCGGTGGTGTCGTCGGACCGCTGCTGGTCGCCAACCTCATTGGCAACACCAAGAACTACTCGCTCGGGTTCACGGTGATCGGCATCATCACCGCGGTGTCGATCCTCATCCCGCTGATCACGAAGAAGCCGAAGGGGCGCGCCGTCGCCGAACGCCTGCCCACCTGAGCGGCGAGGTCTCACTCCCGGACGTCGGCGGGCCCCTCCAGGCTCGGCAGCCCGGCCGCGAACCACGCCTCCGCGCCGCCGGCCAGGTCGGTGGCTCGGTGCAAGCCCAGGGCCCGCAGGCCGGCCGCTGCGAAGCTGGAGCTGTAGCCCTGGCGACAGACGACCACGACCACCCTGTCGGGGTCGGCCTCCGGGATGCGCCATTCGCAGGTGGGGTCGAGCCGCCACTCCAGCACGGTGCGGTCGATCACGATCGCGCCGGGCAGGTCTCCCTGTCGGGCTCGCTGGGCCGCTGTCCGGGTGTCGACCAGCAGGGCGCCCGTCCGCTGGGCGGCCAGGGCCGCATGGGGGTCGAGCGGTTCCACCCCCTCACGGGCCGCGGCCAGCAGCCGATCCACCGCGGCATACCCCGCGCCGTCCCCGGCGCTCGCCCCGGCCGCCTCGGTCGCCTCGCTCACCGAGCTCGCCTCGCTCACCGTGCTCACCCCGCGCCCCTCACTCATCTGGCCGTCACCGCACCCGGAGCACCGCGTCACCACGCGGCACGAACTCGCCCACGACGGTGGCCCCCGGGAGCTCGCCGGCGACGAGTAGTCCACCGCTGGTCTGGGCATCCGCGAGGAGGATCAGCTCGTCGTCGCTGACGCTCGCGTCGAGGTGCGGACGGACCCAGTCGAGGTTGCGTCTGCTGCCCCCTGGGACGAAGCCTGCCGCCAGCGACTGCCGGGCTCCGTCGAGGTACGGCATCGCGGCGGCGTCGACCACCGCCGTGACCCCGGAGGCGCGGGCCATCTTGAACAGGTGCCCCAAGAGCCCGAACCCGGTGACGTCGGTGGCGGCCTCGATACCCGCGGCCAGCGCCGCCCTCGACGCCTGGTCGTTGAGCGCTGCCATGCTCTCCACCGCGTGAGGGAAGACCTCGCCGGTCGCCTTGTGGCGGTTGTTGAGGATGCCCACTCCGAGCGGCTTGGTGAGGGAGATGGGCAGGCCGGCGCGCGCCGCGTCGTTGCGCAGCAACCGGTCCGGGTCGCCGATGCCGGTCACCGCCATGCCGTACTTGGGTTCCGGGTCGTCGACACTGTGGCCACCGGCGACCGGACAGCCCGCGAGCACCCCCACGTCGAGGCCCCCGCGCAGCACCTCCGCCGCGAGCTCGAGCGGCAGCACGTCACGCGGCCACCCCAACAGGTTCACGGCGACGACCGGCCTGCCGCCCATGGCATAGATGTCGGACAGGGCGTTGGCGGCGGCGATCCGGCCCCAGTCGTAGGCATCGTCGACCACGGGCGTGAAGAAGTCGGCGGTGGCCAGGATCGCCAGTCCGCCCTCGATCCGCACCGCGGCGGCGTCGTCGCCGTCGTCGAGGCCGACGAGCAGGTCGGGGGAGGCGACCCCGGTCAACCCGCGCACCATCTGCTCCAGCTCGCCCGGCGGGATCTTGCAGGCGCAGCCGCCGCCGTGGGCGAACTGGGTGAGTCGCGTGCCGGTACCGGTCAGGGTCATGACTCGACCTTATGTCGGGTATCGGCCCCCGTCATGAGGCCCCACCTGCACAGATACGGTGGGACCGGAGGTGTCAGGGTTCCTGGTGGTCCCCCCGGTCTTCAAAACCGGTGAGACCGAGCATCTCGGTCTGGCGGGTTCGATTCCCGTCCACCTCCGCCACACGCTCACGCAAGGAGGTCCGTCCCGGTGCACGTCCTCGCCACCGCCGGACACGTCGACCACGGCAAGTCGGCGCTGGTCCGGGCCCTGACCGGGATCGAGCCGGACCGGTGGGACGAGGAGCACCGGCGGGGCCTGACCATCGACCTCGGCTACGCGTGGACGACGCTGGCTTCCGGCGCTGAGGTCGCGTTCGTCGATGTGCCGGGGCACCAGCGGTTCATCGGCAACATGCTCGCGGGACTCGGACCGGCCCCCGCCGTGCTCTTCGTCGTCGCTGCGGACGAGGGGTGGCGCCAGCAGTCGCAGGAGCACCTGGCCGCGGTGGACGCCCTCGGCATCCGGCACGGGCTTCTCGTCGTGACCAGGAGCGACCTCGCCGACCCGGGCCCCGCCCTGGCCGACGGGGCGGAACGACTGCGCGCCAGCAGCCTGGGCGAGGTGCGCGCGCTGGCGGTCTCGGCTCGCACCGGCGACGGACTGCCGCGGCTCCGGGCAGCGCTGGACGAGCTGGTCGGCGCCCTCGAGCCCCCGCGGTCGGAGGGCAGGGTCCGTCTCTGGGTCGACCGGTCCTTCACGATCCGTGGCAGCGGCACCGTGGTCACCGGCACGTTGGGTGAGGGCAGCATCGAGGTCGGTGACCAGCTCCAGCTCGGGGACAGCGTGGTGGGGGTTCGGTCGCTGCAGTCGTTGGGGCTGCCCCGCGAGCGCGTCACCCCGGTATGCCGCGTGGCCGCGAACCTGCGAGGCCTGCCGGCGGGCGCGGTCACGCGGGGCGACGCCCTGCTCACGCCTGGTGCGTGGCGGTTGACGGCACTGCTCGACGTGCGGTGTGCAGCGATGCCCGGCCACCCTTTGCCGCAGCAGCTGACCCTGCACGTGGGGACCGCGGCGGTGCCGGTCCATGTCCGGCCGCTGGGCGGGGACGCGGTGCGGCTCACCCTGGCCCGAGCGCTGCCGCTCGTCGCGGGTGACCGGCTCATCCTGCGCGACCCGGGCGCGCAGCAGGTCGTGACGGGAGCAGTGGTCCTCGACGCCGACCCGCCCGAGCTGAACCGTCGAGGCGCGGCGGCCAAGCGCGCGACCGAGCTGGCCACGGCGACGGGCGTCCCGGACCCCGCCGTCGAGGTCGGTCGGCGGGGTGCGATGCAGGTCGACCACGCCCGCGCCCTGGGCATAGCCGTCCCCGAGGCCGCCGCCGAGGCTGTCGCTGGGGCCGCCGCCGAGCTGCCGAGCGGCGTGCGGCGCCACGGAGACTGGCTCGTCTCGCAGGAAGCCGTCGACCGCTGGGCGCAGGCGCTCACCGAGGCCGTCCGGCGGCAGGCCGCGGACCAGCCGCTCGACCCCAGCCTCACGGCCGAGGCGGTCCGCCTCAGCGCCGGCGTGATCGACCGGTCCCTGCTCGGGATCGTCGTCGACCGGGCGGGTCTGACGCTTCAGGAAGGCCGGGTGTGGCAGCCGGGAGTCCGGGGCGAGCTCGGACCGGCCGAGCAGGCCGTGCGCAGGCTCGAGGAGACGCTGACGTTGCAGCCGTTCGCGGCTCCCGAGCACCCCGAGCTCGAGTCCGCGGGTCTCGGCCCGCGGGAGGTGGCGGCCGCGGTGCGGGCGGGCCGACTGCTGCGTCTGGCTGACGGCGTGGTGCTGCGTCCGGACGCTCCCGCCCTGGCCATGCGAGTGCTCGCCGCCCTGCCGCAGCCCTTCACCCTCAGCCAGGCGCGCACGGCGCTGGAGACCACGAGGCGGGTCGCGGTCCCGCTGCTGGAACACCTCGACCGCCGTGGTTGGACCATCCGGGTCGACGACGTGCACCGGCGAGTCCGGCAACCAGGCGCGAGGTGAGCCTCCGCTACTTCGGCAGGGTGCCGAGCTGGCGCGCGAGGTAGGGCGCCAGCAGCCTCGCGTACTCGATGCTCAGGTGCGACCTGTCCCGGTAGACGATGACGTTGCCGACCTGCGCGAAGCAGGTCACGTCGTCGCAGAACTGTGGGGTCAGGTCGAGGACGGTGACGTTCGGGTCGCCGAGCGACCTGGCGGCGGCGACGGCGACGTCTTTCGCCAGGGCGCTCTTGCGCGCCACGGCGCAGTCGTCCGGGTGCTGCACGAGCGCGAGGCAGTCGGGGATGGAGCGCTTCCCGGTGCCGGGGACGTCCCGGATCACGTGGACGCGCTTGCCGGCGTCGGTGAACTGCTTCCACGCGGCCTTGAAGCCGTCGGGGCCGGGGTCGGCGAGCGTGCCGCCGGGTGCGTTCGCCCAGGTGTAGGCCGAGCTGTAGGAGGTCACGAAGACGTCGGTGATCTTCGGGTTGCCGAGGATTTCCCGGGCGACGGCCCTGTTAAAGCTCTCGCAGAATGCCTGCCTGCTGTGGCCGGTCTCGCCCGGTACCACGCGGCGGCTGGTCGTCGTGGGGCAGGAGGCCTTGGTCGCGGCGACCACGTCCCAGCCGAGCTGCTTGCCCAGCTCGTCCAACAGCGGAGTCAGTGCGCCGGCGTGGGAGTCGCCCAGGAGGGCGACGGTCCGGCGGGGGTTGGTCTGCTGACCGAGGTGGCAGGTCTTGAGGTCAGCGCTCTCCAGCTGCTGCTGGCAGCGGGCGAAGATGTCGTTCTTGGACTGGAGGGCCACCATCTCGGGGGGCACCACGGGGGCACCGTCGCCCGCGACGTTCCCGCACTTGTTGGCCGGGTCGAGCGCGGCCGGCCCGAGGCACGTGACACCGGCCGCGAGCCGGGCCTTCGCGGCCGTGGCGACCATGGCCTCTCGGTGCTTCACCTCGGCGTTGATGCCCACCGTGGCGGCCACGAGCACGAGCATCCCGGCGGCGGCGAACGCGAAGGCCCGCCAGGGTGCGGCGGCCAGGAGCGGGCGAGTGCGCAGCGGGTCCTCGACGAGGGTCTTGCTGAGCCACGCGAGCACGACCGTGACAGCCAGCAGCCCCACCTTCTCCGTCCACACCAGGCTGTGGCCGGTGGCGTAGGGGATCAGGACGATCAGGGGCCAGTGGATGAGGTAGATCGAGTAGGAGATGTCGCCGATGAACCGGGCTGGGCGCAGCGAGAGCCACCAGCCCGCCGTCGTCGGCGCCCCCCTTCCGGCCAGGATGATCGCGACCGTGCCGAGCACCGGCGCCAGGGCGATCCACCCGGGGAAAGCGCTCCGCTCGGTGTAGAGACAGCCCGAGACGAGGACAGCGACGACCCCCAGCCACCCGAGCACCTGGGCCCTGCGGCCGGTGACGGTCAGGGTGACCAGGCCCGTGATCGCCCCCGCCGCGAACTCCCAGGCGCGGGTGAAGGTGCTCATGTAGGCGAAGGCCTGGTCGTCCGCGGTGTTGATGACCGACCACACCAGCGAAGCCACCGCCAGCACGGCCAGTCCACCCATGATGAGCCGACGCTTCTGGTCGGCGCTCGCGGGCGAGACCGCCGAGGTGCGTCGCCGGGCCCGGCCCTGCAGGGCGAGCAGCCCGACGATCAGCAGGGGCCACAAGGCGTAGAACTGCTCCTCCACCGAGAGCGACCAGTAGTGCTGGACCACCGTCGGCACGTTGTCGAGGGCCATGTAGTCGACCGAGTCGAAGGCCAGGGCCCAGTTCTGCACGTAGAGCGCGCTCGCGCCCAGCTGTCGCGCGGAGGCCGGCCACACCGTGGCCGGGGCCCACAGCAGCACCCCGATCGCGGACAGGGCCAGGACCAGCAGCGATGCGGGCAGCAGTCGCCGGATGCGTCGGGCCCAGAACCTGGTGACCTGGAGGGTGCCGGTCTGCGCGATCTCGCGGTAGATGTGCGAGGTGATGAGGTAGCCCGAGATCACGAAGAAGACATCGACGCCGACGTATCCACCGCTGACGCGCAACGGCCACAGGTGGAAGAGCACCACGAGGCCGACGGCGACGGCACGCAGGCCCTGGATCTCGGGCCGGTAGGCGTCAACCCGGCCCGCGGAGGGACCGGGTGGGACGGGTGCCGTGGAGGGCTGGGTCCGAGGGAGGGACTGGGTGGCGCTCGACGACGAAGAGGGCGGCCGGGTCGTGCTCATGTGGGCCACGACTCTAGCAGCGGGTCACCTGGCGGCCCGCCGCTCGCGCCGCGCTGGGTGACCCAGGTCACCTCCCCACAGGTGTGGGGTCCCCGTGGCCTCGACGTAGGACAGGTCGCGACCGTGGAACCCGGCGAGCCGCTGCGCCGCGAGCCGAACCTTCTCCCGTCCCGGCGCCGTCAGCCCGGGGGCCAGCCGCACCTCCACCTCGACCACGTCGGGGCGCACCGTCCTCTTCCAGAGGCCGACGTTGGTCCTGTCGAGGACCACGGTGGCCCAGAACGGGTCGGGGTGAGCCGAGTAGGGATGGTCCGGCAGCGCGGGAAAGTTGACGCCTGGATAGCTCAGCACCACCTCGTCATAGGTGGGGAGCAGGTATGCCGCGGGCGCGGCCGGGCTGCGCCGGCGCACCTGGCTCGGGTCGAACCAGTGCGGGATGCAGTCGACCACGACCTCCTCCAGGTCGTCGATCTGTGCCAGGGCGGCCTTGGTGTCGCTGACGGTCATCGTGGCCCAGCGCGTGAAGTCCTTGACGGAGGCCGGTCCGTGTCCGCTGAAGAACCGGCGCACCAGCTCGACGAGGGCCTCGTCGCGGCTGCGCTCCGGGGTCGGCGCGATCACCTCGTCGACGAGGGCGTAGGAGTGGTGGACCCCCTTCATCGGGCCGGAGCAGACCAGCCCGCGCAGCTCGGCGACGAGCAGCAGGTGGCCGAGCTGCTCGCCGGGCCTGATGGGGGAGCCGCGCTCGACGAACGCCTCACCCAGCTCGCGTCGGGTGAGGAAGTGTTTGTCCTGCAACAGGATGGCCAGCAGGTCCAGGCCGTCGTCAAGGCGACGGACGTCGTCCAGACCGAGCTGCCGGTGCCGCCCTGCCATGCCTGACAGCACCCGCGCGGAGGTGAGCGCGAGGATCCAGCGCAGGTCCTCGGGCGCGACGAAGTGCCACGTCGGCCGCAGGATGTGGGTGCGCACGAAGGCGCCCTCGTCGAACTCGCGCCGCACCGCGGCATAGCGGTCCTTGCGCGAGCGCAGGGCAAGCGAGAAGAACGCGTGGTCACGCTCCTGGCTCTGCACGCAGGTGAGCAGGCGCACGGCATCGGCCGCCCGGGGCAGGGGCGCCGAGCTGAGCCGCTGTGTGGCCAGCCGCTGGGCGAGGACGCTGGCGGGATCCATGGCGCCATCCTGTCGAATACCACCGACAGGTGCGCGACCATGGAGGCGTGGAGCAGAGCACCACCGTCGACATCGCGGCCCCGCCCGAGCTGGTCTGGCAGGTGCTCACCGACGTCGAGCACTGGTCGGACTGGACCGCGTCGGTGCGGTGGGTGCGCCGCCTCGAGGACGGCCCGCTGCGGCAGGGTTCGACGGCCAGGATCAGCCAGCCCAAGGTCCCCACGGCGGACTGGGTGGTCACCGAGCTCGACCCGGGGCGGGCGTTCACCTGGGTGTCGGTGGCACCCGGTGCGCTGACCACCGCCAGGCACTCGGTGGAGGCGCTGCCGGGTGGAGGGAGCCGGGTGCGGCTCTCGGTGGACCAGGATGGGCTGCTCGGCTCGCTGGTCGGACGCCTCTACCGGGGGCTCACCGAGCGCTACCTCGCGATGGAGTCGGCCGGGCTCAAGGCGCGCTGCGAGTCCAGACTCGCGTTAGCCGCCGTTCGGTGGACGGGCTCCACGACCTCAGGTGCTCACGCCCCGCAGCTGGAGGTCCGCGGCATACCCGCCCAGCTGGGCGGTGAGCTTGGCCGTCACGGTGCCGGGTCCTGTGGGGGTCCACGTGATGGTCACCGAGGCCGCGTCGCCGGGAGCGACGGCGCCCTCGTTCTGGAGCTCGGCCACGAACCCGGCCGTGGATGGCTCGACGACCAGCGAGGCCGCCGCGATGCCGAGCGCGTCCTTGCTCCCGTTGAACAGGTGGACCGTGCTGCTCACGGGCGTGGTGCCCGTCGTGACGAGGTCGAGGCTGCGCGGCACGAAGGCCACGATGTCCTTGGCCGTGGCTGATCCCGGACCGAGGATCACGTCGGCGACGCGTTCGATGAGGTGTCGGAAGGTCTCCTCGCGGAATCCGATGACGAACGCGATGACGGCCAGGATGGCGATGCCGGGCCCGTCGTAGGCCACCGGCACGGCGGCTGCCGAGCCACCGCTGGGCGGGGTCGCGGGGGAGGCGGTGACGCTCTTGATGAGCAGCACCACGATGAGCACGCCGATGGTGCCGCAGACGCCCCCGAGCAGCGGGCGGGCGATGTGCCAGAGGTAGTAGTCGGGGTCCCAGTCGTGGGCGTGCTTGACGATCCCGACCAGGCTGATCGTCGCCCCGCCCAGCGCCCCTGCCCAGGGCACCCAGAGGGGCACGACCGACTGGAACGAGAACGACCAGTAGAGCCGGGTCGGCCCGGGGTTGCTGGAGTAGACCAGCACGGCGACGAGCAGCAACGACATCGAGATCACGTTGACGGCGAAGAAGATGCCCGGTCGCCGTCGCCAGTCGTCCTGGGGGATCGTGGCCATGGTCCGACGATCCTCCGTCGCTTTGCGGGCGTGATCGTCTGTTTGCATGAAGGTGCGTCATCGTCGCCTGGCATGCGGCCACTCGGAGGGTGTCCACCACATGTGGGGGAGTCAAGGTTGGACAAACCCCACATGTGGTCGCCTCTGACGTCACACCAGTCACACCAGTACCGTTTTCGGAGCCCTGTCGGCGTGTCGCGCCGCGCCGCCGCTGGCCGCTGACCTGCGCAGATGCACACTGCGACAACAGTTTCCGGGAACGGCTTGCGTCGCAGGTCACATCGGGGCAGACTATCCCTACATCTAGTGGTTACACCGCTGTAGTTCGTCCACATGTAGTGCACAGGACGAGACGGTTTGTCCACACGTTGTCCCCAGCACGTCCACAGACCAGTCCACAGATCCGACCCCGACTGGGGTCGAACTCCAGCGGGAGGAGACCGACATGCACTGCCCGTTCTGCCGTCACACCGACTCCCGCGTGATGGACTCACGGACCACCGACGACGGCAGCTCCATCCGCCGGCGTCGTCAGTGCCCCGAGTGCGGTCGCCGCTTCACCACCATCGAGACGGCCAGCCTGACGGTCACCAAGCGCTCCGGCGCCAACGAGCCCTTCAGCCGCAGCAAGGTCCTCGTCGGGGTCCGCAAGGCCTGCCAGGGTCGTCCGGTGACCGAGGACGACCTCGCGATCCTGGCCCAGCGGGTGGAGGAGTGCATCCGCCAGCAGGGGCAGGCCGAGGTCGAGGCCCACGAGGTCGGGCTGGCGATCCTCGGACCGCTGCGCGAGCTCGACGAGGTCGCCTACCTGCGGTTCGCCAGCGTCTACCAGGCCTTCGACAGCCTGGAGGACTTCGAGGGTGCGATCACCCTGCTGCGCGCGGAGCGCGACGCCACCGGCACCGAACCAGACCGCACCGACCGACAACGACAGGGGAGTATGCCGCCGGGCTGAGCCCCGCGGCATACGCACCCACCGCACGACCGAGGCACTGTCAGTGCCCCGAGAGACAATCAACTCATGCAACACCAGGGGCTAGGGAGGCCATCAGAATGACTGAAACCGCAGGCGCGCGCGCAGGTGCTCGCAAGAGCGCTGGCAAAGGCGTGAAGGTTGAGCGGATCTACACCACCCCTGGTGTGCACCCGTACGACGAGGTCACGTGGGAGAAGCGCGACGTCGTCCAGCAGAACTGGAAGACCGGCGAGACGATCTTCGAGCAGCGCGGGGTCGAGTTCCCCGACTTCTGGTCGGTCAACGCCTCGACGATCGTGACCACCAAGTACTTCCGTGGCGCGCTCGGCACCGACAAGCGTGAGACGGGGCTCAAGCAGCTCATCGACCGCGTCGTGCTGACCTACGTCAAGGCGGGCAAGGACCACGGCTACTTCTCCTCCGCGGAGGACGCCGAGATCTTCGAGCACGAGCTGACCTACGCCCTGCTGCACCAGGTGTTCAGCTTCAACTCGCCGGTGTGGTTCAACGTCGGCACGCACAGCCCCCAGCAGGTCTCCGCCTGCTTCATCCTGGCCGTCGACGACTCGATGGACTCGATCCTCAACTGGTACAAGGAAGAGGGCTTCATCTTCAAGGGCGGCTCCGGCGCCGGCCTCAACCTCTCCCGCATCCGTTCGTCCAAGGAGCTGCTCAGCTCGGGTGGCACGGCTTCCGGCCCGGTCTCCTTCATGCGCGGCGCCGACGCGTCCGCCGGGACGATCAAGTCCGGTGGCGCGACCCGTCGTGCGGCCAAGATGGTCGTGCTCGACGTCGACCACCCCGACATCATGGAGTTCGTCCAGACCAAGGCGCGCGAGGAGGACAAGATCCGCGCGCTGCGCGACGCCGGCTTCGACATGGACCTCGGCGGCAAGGACATCGTGAGTGTCCAGTACCAGAACGCCAACAACTCGGTCCGCGTCAGCGACGAGTTCATGAAGGCGGTCGAGGACGGCACCGAGTTCGGGCTGCGCGCCCGCAACACCGGTGAGGTCATCGAGACGATCGACGCCCGTGAGCTGTTCCGCAAGATGGCCGAGGCCGCGTGGGAGTGCGCCGACCCGGGCATCCAGTACGACGACGTCATCAACGACTGGCACACCAACCCCGAGACCGGCCGGATCACCGCATCCAACCCGTGCTCGGAGTACATGTCGCTCGACAACTCCTCGTGCAACCTGGCGTCGCTCAACCTGCTCAAGTTCCTCAAGGACGACGACACGTTCGACGCCGTGAAGTTCCAGCAGGTCGCCGAGCTCGTCATCACGGCGATGGACATCTCGATCTGCTTCGCGGACTTCCCGACCGAGGCGATCGGCGAGACCACGCGTGACTACCGTCAGCTGGGCATCGGGTACGCCAACCTCGGCGCGCTGCTCATGGCGACCGGTCACGGGTACGACTCCGAGGGTGGCCGCAGCCTCGCCGCGGCGATCACGTCGCTGCTCACCGGTGCCGCCTACAAGCGCTCCGCCGAGATCGCGGGCGTCGTCGGTCCGTATGCCGGGTACGCCCGCAACGCGGACGCCCACAAGCGCGTGATGCGCAAGCACCAGAGCGCGAACGACGCGATCCGTCCGCTCGACACGATGGACACGGCGATCCACCGCGCCGCGACCAAGGCGTGGGACGACGTGGTGAAGGTCGGCGAGAAGAACGGCTACCGCAACGCCCAGGCGTCGGTGCTCGCCCCGACCGGCACCATCGGCTTCATGATGGACTGCGACACCACCGGCATCGAGCCCGACTTCTCGCTGGTGAAGTTCAAGAAGCTCGTCGGTGGCGGCTCGATGCAGATCGTCAACCTGACCATCCCGCGCGCGCTCAAGAAGCTGGGCTACACCGGCGAGACCATCGAGGCGATCGTCGAGTACATCGCCGACAAGGGTCACGTCATCGACGCTCCCGGCCTCAAGACCGAGCACTACGAGATCTTCGACACCGCCATGGGTGCGCGGTCGATCTCGGCCATGGGTCACGTGCGGATGATGGCGGCGGTCCAGCCGTTCCTGTCCGGCGCGATCTCCAAGACGGTCAACCTGCCCGAGAACGCCACGGTCGAGGAGATCGAGGACGTCCACATGCAGGGCTGGAAGATGGGCCTGAAGGCGATCGCGGTGTACCGCGACAACTGCAAGGTCGGTCAGCCGTTGTCCGACGGTGGCTCGACCGCCAAGGACAACGCCGCGTCCAAGGACGCGGCTGCGGCCGAGGCCAAGGTCGAGCGGGTCGTCGAGTACCGCCCGGTGCGCAAGCGTCTGCCCAAGCGCCGGACGTCGCAGACCACGTCGTTCGCGGTGGGTGGCGCCGAGGGTTACCTCACGGCAGGCACGTACGAGTCGGGCGACCTGGGCGAGATCTTCCTCAAGTTCGGCAAGCAGGGCTCGACCCTGGCCGGCGTGATGGACGCCTTCTCGATCGCGGTCAGCATCGGCCTGCAGTACGGGGTGCCGTTGGAGACCTTCGTCGAGAAGTTCACCAACCTGCGGTTCGAGCCTGCTGGTCTGACGGACGACCCCGACGTGCGGATGGCGCAGTCGATCATGGACTACGTGTTCCGTCGCCTGGCGCTGGACCACATGGACTTCGACACCCGTTCGTTCATGGGCATCCACACCGCGGAGGAGCGTGCGCGCCAGCTCGAGACCGGGTCGTACCAGGCCATCGACGCCGATTCCGAGTCGGACGAGGAGCTCGAGGACGAGCTGGAGAACCTCAGCCAGTCCGCGCCCGTCACCAAGCCGGCCGCTGCCGCTGCGACCTCGACCCCCGCGGTCGAGGGCAAGGCACTGGACGCCGACAAGGTGAAGTCCGGAGCGGGTGCAGCCAGTGCCCGTGAGGTCTCGGTCGAGGTCCACTCGTCCGCTGAGCTCCTGGAGAAGTTCCAAGGCATCTCCGCCGACGCCCCGATGTGCATGACCTGCGGCACCAAGATGCGCCCCGCCGGCTCCTGCTACGTCTGCGAAGGCTGCGGAAGCACCAGCGGCTGCAGCTGACCTAGCCAGCTAAAGACGGTGGGCCCGGAGCGAACTCGCTCCGGGCCCACCGTTATTGCATGGGCGTGCGTCCCGCCCCGATGGGCCGGCCGGTGACGCATATACGGCGGTGTCGCGCCTAGGGCACGGAGGACTCCGGCCCGGCACGGAGGACTCCGGCCCGGCACGGAGGACTCCGGCCCGGCACGGAGGATCAAGGTGCTCAGCCGACGACGCTCGCGACTGTGAAATCGGCTGCTGGCATGGGCGTTCGGAGTCGCCAGGTGATGGCGATGGGGCGCTCGCCGCGGTGTTCCACGTAGTCGGCTTCGCCCAGGAAGAGGTAGGGAGCGCCCGACCCGAACTCGGTCACCTTCTGGGGCCGAGCGAAGAGCAGGACGTGACTGCCTGAGCTGCGGTGGCCGAGGTAGCGCTGCCCGGTCTTCGATGCAACGGTCGTCCCCGACTGCGACTCCCAGTGGAACAGCTCAGGGCTGATTGCGTAGTCCTGGTACATGGTCGTGGGGGAGTACTCAGCCTCGGACTTGTGCAGCGTCACGAGGAACGCATCGGAGTTCGCGGCCTGGGAGAACAAGACTCCTTCGCGGAAGCTGTTGGGCTTGCGTCCATCGATGGCGACGTAGTCCAGCGCAGCCACGATCTCTTCGCGGGTGTAGCGGGCGTGCACCCGGAGGGGGCGCAGCGCTAGTTCGCCTCCGACCCGGGAGCTGAGGCGCGCCGCCCCTTCAAGCCCGAGGGCGACGACAGCCCTGAGGTCCTCGCGAACTGCCTGCTCGTTGCGTAGCGCCGACAGCCCCGCGGCATACGACTCGAAGCCGCCCCCGTCGGACCACAGAGAGAAGAACAGCATCCGACCGAAGGCTTGGAAGGCCGGATCGGCATCCTCGTAGTTGGGCGCATCATCGCTCAGCCAAGCTAGGTAAGCCGCTGCTCGGTCAGGGTCATCGACGTGAGTCAGTGCCCGGACCCGCTTGAGCAGAGTGTCTTCACGTGGACCAGCAGCCGCGACGTCCAAGCCTGCCTCGCGACGCAGCCGCGCCCACGAACGGTCGGCCCGCACGACGTCCGCCAAGTCGACCCCTGACTCCTCGAGGAAGCGCCCCAAGTTCTGTGTCGGGTGGGCGCGGAGCTCACCGGTGATGTTGGGCCAGCGTTTGGTGACCTGGCTCCGGATGTTGGCCAGCACCAGCTCCTGGCTTTGTCGGTCCAGGACGATTTGCGTGCCCGCAGGCAGGAAGGGAAAGCCGTGTTCGAGATCGCGTTCAAGCTGTCCACGCGTGCTGCCAGTCATCGCGCGGAACCGCTGGTCGAAGCGGAACTCCTTGCGGTGATGCCCCACAAAGTCGAGAGCGGTTAGCACGGGCTTGTCCCGCGCACGTCGCAGGCCTCGGCCGAGCTGCTGCAGGAAGACGGTTGAGCTTTCCGTCGGGCGGAGGAAAAGGATTGTGTTGATGGAGGGAACGTCAAAGCCTTCGTTGAAGACATCGACCGTTAAGAGCGCTTGGAGTGCCCCAGCCCGCAGGTTGGCGATGGCCGCCTCCCGGTCGTCGCTGCGCGTATCGCCGAGAACCGCGGCCGCGCGGATCCCGGCCTCGTTGAACACCTTGGTCATGTAGTGCGCGTGGGCCTGTGACACACAAAAGCCGAGGGCCTTCATCGAAGCAAGGTCGCCGACCTTGTCTCGCACGGCCTTCAGGATGATCCGAGAGCGCGAGTCATTGCCGGTGAAGAGGTTGGAGAGTTCAGTGGGGTCGTACGTGCCGGCCTTCCAGTCGACAGTCGTGAGGTCCATTCCGTCGGCGACTGCGAAGTAGTGGAACGGCGTAAGAAGATCGGCCTTGAGGGCGTCCCACAGTCGGAGCTCCGCGGCAGTTCGCCCGTCAAAGAACGCCCGGACGTCGACACCATCGCCGCGCTCCGGGGTTGCCGTCAGCCCAAGCAGCTCGCGAGGGTTGAAGTGGTCGAGGATCCGTCGGTACGTCTGTGCCTCTGCGTGGTGAAACTCGTCGATCACCACGATTTGAAAAGAGCCGGGCGGAATGTTCGCTACGCCGTACGACGAGAGCGACTGCACGGACGCGAAAACGTGCTGCCAGCGCTCGGGTCTTGCCCCTCCGACATACAGCTCGCCAAAGTTGGCATCGCCCAGCACCTCGCGGTAGGTGCGCATCGACTGCTGCAGGATCTCCTTCCTGTGGGCGATGAAGAGCAACCGAGGAAGGTTCGGCGCCGCGTCCGCAAGGCGGCGGTAGTCGAGAGCCGCCACCACTGTCTTCCCGGTGCCCGTCGCCGCAACCAGCAGATTGCGATGGCGACCATGCAGGACCCGCTCGACCTCGAGCTGATCGAGCATCTCCTGCTGGTAGGGGTACGGACGCACCTCGAGGCCGGAGAGCGTGAGGGTGACGCGGTCGTGGGTCTTGCCGCCGCCTGCCTCGGCGAGAGCGTCATCGAGACGGTCTCGGTCACTCTCCGGGTCGTACGTCTCAAACGTCGCGTCGTTCCAGTAGCTGTCAAAGGTTGCACTGAACTTCTGCAGAAGCGCGGGAGTGGCGACCGAGGACAGGCGCACATTCCACTCGACACCGTCCAACATGGCGGCCCGCGAAAGGTTGCTTGAGCCGACATAGGCAGTGTCGAACCCGGTGTTGCGCCGGAAGAGCCACGCCTTGGCGTGGAGCCGAGTGCGCTGCGAGTCGTACTGCACCTTGACCTTGGCACCGAAGTCCCGCACCAGTCGGTCGAGGGCTTCTCGCTCAGTGGCGCCCATGTACGTCGTGGTGATCACTCTCAGCGGGATGCCGCGCTCCGCCAAGGCCTTGAAGTGATCCTCGAAGAGCCGTAAGCCGTACCACTTAACGAAGGCCATGATCACGTCGACTTGATCGGCGCTAGCCAGCTCGGCGCGAATCTCGTGGCCCATCCCTGGCTCGCCTTGGGCGTTGGTCAGGAGAGCAGCATCGGAGAGGGGAGTGGAGGGTCGTTCGGTGAACGACCGGGCCGCCCTGCCTGGTGCTGGCACATCGGAGACCGAGAGAAGGTGTCGCGCGGCTACGACCCGATCCTGCGGCGCCTGGAGTTGCTCGAGAATGTCGTTGACGAGGTGCACCCGTCGCTCGGGATTGCGTTCATCGCGCAAGGTCCGAAGGACCACCGCTCGTACGTGGCGCGCAAGGACCTCGGGCACATCTGCCTCATCGAGATTGCCACTGCCGAGGTGCCGTCCCTTGGAGGCCGAAAGCCGCTCTTGCCACTCGTGCGTAATCAGCTGCTCGTAGAGCCCCTCAAGCAGGCTGTCGTCGTCCCCTCGTGCCATGCAGTGGAGCTTGCCAGGGACTCCCGTCCCTAGTCGGGAATTGGCGCAATCGACCCATTCCGCGCGGGCCGTGGACAGCGAGAGGGGCGTTGGACCCATCTGTAGGGCGAGCGCACGACTGCCGATGGCCTGACCTGATGATCTCAACCGTTTGGCCGGCTTTGCCGTTAGTTCTGCACGTTGGGGTGACGAGTGGCCGATGGACTTCTAGCGTCCTGGCATCAGTCGATGATCTATGACGAAGGCAGCGCCATGTCCGAGCTTCAGCACCACGCTCCGTACCCGCCGATCCACCACGTTGCGCCCAAAAATCCGGGTGTCGCCCTGCTCGCATCCATCTTCTTTCCCGGCCTCGGCAGCCTGATGAACGGCCATGCAGGCAAGGGCATCGGCATCTTCGTGGGATACGTGCTCAGCTGGTTTCTCGTGATTCTCTTCGTCGGAATCTTTGGCGTCATCGGCTTCTGGATCTGGGGCATGGTCGACGCCTACCAGGGCGCTAAGTCCTGGAACGCGCGTCATGGCATCGTGAGCTAGGCAAGACGGCACACACGACCCATGCCAGTCGGGGGAGGAAGCGCAGACCGCAGGGCCGACGCCCTTGCGGCATCTGGTGATGCGGCGGCGGCCGCGGCGTGGGCGGCCGGTGCGGCGGGTGAGCGACGCGTCGCGGCGGAGCTGTCCAACCTGCGCGAGGCTTGGACGGTCTTGCACGACCGGCTCCTGCGTCCGGGGCAGTCAGAGGCGAATCTCGACCATGTCGTCGTCGGACCCGGCGGCATGTTCCTTATTGATGCCAAGAACTGGCGCGGCAACGTCACCGAGTACGAAGGTGGCCTCTACCAGCACGTCGGCACGGCCGAAGTCCGAACCAGCCATAGCAAGGCCGTGGAGATAGCGAAGGTTCACGGCATGGCGGCCTACATGGCGGTCGAGTCGGGCATGGCCGTGACGCCTGTGATCTGCCTGGCCGGGGCTGGTGAGGCCGACTTCGGCGAACCTCAATCGGTGCGTGGTGTCTGGGTGGTGCCAGTGTCCAAGGTGGTGGCGTGGCTTGAGTCTCGTCCCCAGATCCAGGATCGGGACGCAGCGGCAAGAGCAGTGACTGTTGCCATGACCAGCTTTCCCTCAACAACTACCGACCCCGAGCTCCTCTCCGCCATGGGTGCAGCGGCAGCTCAGATCAAGTCGTCGCGCCGAAGGGGGGCCCGCCCCTCTCGTTCCTTGCCACCAGGCCGCGTGGGGGCTAGGCGACCAGTAACGACCTCCGGGCGTCGACGTCCTTCGCTGGCCGCGCGGATCGGCAAGCTGATGGTGTCGCTGCTTGTCCCGGCGTTGACTCTGCTCCTCTTGGTTACCTTCCTGCCAAAGATGCTCACGATCGGGGTCGAGCGACTAGTACAAGGCGCGGTGGGGGTCCAGCCGAGTGGACTGGCAACGCACCCGAGCGGCCGTGCGAGCTCGACGGTTACGGCGGACAGCGGCACCATACGGGTTTCGCCGTCTAGGGATACGAAACGGACGGTCGTGAAGTCGGTTCCGCCACCCGACTGCGCAAATGCTTCTGCCTCTCAGATCCAGAAGATCATCGGGCGACGCGTGCAACCCATCGCGGTTAGCACCGGGTGTGCATGGGGCTCGCGGCTGGACGACCCATCGACGACCCTGGTGACGATTCAAATGTCACCCGGTCACGCTGCGTACGACATGCAGCTGGAGGCTTCGATGAAGCAGCGCCGGGTGGTCTACGGAGGTGGCTATGACGCCAGTTTCAAGCCTGCGACTGCGCTGTGGGTGGCGACAGGGGCGCCCATCATCAACGGGAGCTCGACGGTGAGCGCGAGGGCGGATACGCACATTGTCGTCGCACGCACAGCGCTCGGGATCTCGGATGACACGGGCCGGCGAATGGCCCTGGCGATCGCTGCAGCCGTCAACGTTGCCCGCTAACCTCCGCCGGGCGCCCCGCGAGGTTTGCGAGGGGGGCTAACCGCCCCCTGGCATGTTGCAAGCCGTCAGCGCACTCCGGTGATCCGGGTGGTGGCGCCCCAGGGGGCGGTGAATCGCTGGGGTGCGGCGAACGCACCCTTGCCGTTCCCGGCATACACGAAGTCGACGTTGGCGGGCGTGCGACCGATGAGGTCGGCCTTGCCGTCGCCGGTGATGTCACCGGTCGAGAACACCGTGTTGTAGACCTGCCAGCCGGCCGAGATCACCACGCCAGGCAGATAGCCGATGGCCGTGGCCGAGGCGATCCCGGTCCCGCGATACAGGTAGAGCCTGCCGTCGGGGGTGCGGCCGAGCAGGTCGGCCCGACCGTCGCCGGTCACGTCACCCGGCGTGATCATCTGGCTGAACATCTGCCAGCCGGTGCCGATCCGCCGCCAGGCTCCCGTGAACCCGCCCTTGCCGTTGCCGGCGATGAACCACAGCTCGCCATTTGCCTTGCGCGCCAACAGGTCTGGCTTGCCGTCGCCGCTCCAGTCACCTGGGGTGATGAGGTCGGTGTAGTCCGCCCACGACCCGGGCAGGAGGGTGCGTCCGGGCAGCAGGCCGCCCTTGCCGTCGCCCTTGAACAGGTAGGCCGCACCGCCCGTGGTCGTGGTGGCGATGACGTCGGCGAACCGGTCGCCGGTGAGGTCTCCGGGGGAGACGACCTGGCTGTAGGCGTTCCAGCCACTGCTCAGTCGGACCGGCGTCCCGATGGCACCGATCTTGCCGGGGTAGAAGTAGAGGTCCCCAGCAGCCGTGCGCCCGATGACGTCGCCGCGGCCGTCGGCGTTGAATCCCGCTATCGGCGTCGTGGGCACCGGTGGCGGGGTTACAGGCGGCCGGGTCACAGGCGGCGGGGGCGGCGGGGGAGCGCCGGTCTTGGTGTAGCTGAGCCCGGACAGTGCCCTCCAGTCGTTCGCCGCCACCTTGCCGGTGACCGTGAGCAACGCCGCCTTCTGGAAGCGCTGCACCGCCCCGAGGGAGGACGGGCCGAACGAGCCGTCAGCCGTCCCGGCGGCGAACCCTCGCCGGTTGAGCTCGAGCTGCAGGTCGCGGACCGCCCAGCCGCTCGAGCCAGTGGCCAGGGTGAGCGTGCCGTAGGCCGCGAACAGTCCCGCCGTCGCCACCGGTGCGGGGCCGCTGGTCGAGGAGTACCTCGCGTACATCGCGGCCTTGTCCCGGATCGTCGACATCAGCGGGTACAGGTACTGCCCGGGGCAGAGGGTGTAGGACGTGTTCTGGTGGGCGTTGATGGTCGGGAGGGTGGCGACGACCCCAGCCGCGAACTTCGTGCCCGTCCCGCCGGCCGAGGTCAGCTGGGTCGTGCCCAGCGGGTCCACCCCGTACTGCGAGAGCTTCCAGCCCGCGACCTTGGCGATCGAGTCGACCATCACGGCCGGGGGAGTCGTGGTCTGGTAGTTGCCCAGCGCCGAGATGCCCATCGTGTCGGTGTTGAAGCCCATCGCGTGGGCTCCCCGCACGGCCTGGGTGATCGACCCGGCACGGCCCTCGTAGACGCGGCCGAACTTGTCGACGAGGAAGTTGTAGGCGATGTCCGACCAGCCGAGGCCCTTGGTGTCATAGGCGTAGATGCCGCGGATCTGGGCGGCGGCCGTCGTCTCGGTGTAGTCGTTCGAGGTGGCCGTGTGGTGGATGACGATCGCCTTGACCGTCGAGTTGTAGGTCGCCGGCCCGCGCAGTGACTCATCGGCGCCCCACTGCTTACGCGTGATGATCGTGGGCGTCAGGGCGGCGGCGGAGGCAGACGCAGCAGGGAGCTGCGGTGTGAGCCCGTTGTCGGCAGCCGAGGTGCCGGGGTTGATCGTCGTGACCCGGAGATCCGGCAGCGGCTGCCCGTTCGTGGTGTCCACGCGCACCTGGATCGCGGTGGCGCCGTCGGTGACGAGGGGGTTGGACCCAAGACGCGCTGTGGTCGACTCGGTGGTCCCGCCCTGCGGGCCCTCGTCAGCCACCCCGAGCGACTCCCAGCCGGTCCAGCCGGAGTCCTCACGGACGCGTACCTCCACGGTGATGTCCTTGGAGGAGAGCCCGGTCGTACGCGCCCAGGAGACCCCGGCGACGGTGAACCGGGCCCGCTCCTGCCCCCGCGTGAGGGTGCTGAGGACGTGGCCGGGGCGCACGACGCGCTGGCCCCACAGCTGTCCCTCGGCCGTCGCGTCGACCCCGTGGACGGCGGTCGACTGCACGTGCGGCGTGACCGGATGCGGCGCGGTCGTCGAGGCGAACGACACCGTGGGGAGGGCCACGAAGACGGGGGTGATCGCGAGGGCGGCGAGGGAGGCAGTCAGGAGGCGCACAGTTACGTCCGGGGGGATGGTGGGGGGCGGGGGGCTGGTGTGACGACAGTGAAGAGTGGCACTCCTGCCGACCTAACGCCCCATTCCTCACGAAAATTCGGCCGTTAGGACGACCCGCTCCCGGCGTGTCGCATGGCGTGTCGCCGCGCTCGGCGTGCCCCGCCCCGCGTGCCCCGCCCCGCGTGGGGACCCGGTCAGCGCAGGCAGGGTCCCGAGCCGAGTCGGCGCAGTCCCTCGCGGTCGCCAGGCCCGAAGTCGGTGATCCCGCTGTCGTTGTGGGCGTCCATCAGCTCGGCGCTCGAGTCGACGTGCGCCAGTCCCACCATGTGGCCGAGCTCGTGCATGACGATCGCACGCGCCTGGGCCCAGCCATTGGAGCGTCGGAGCACGTCGGCGATGGTGGGACCGCGGAGGTAGACGAGTCCGCTGACGTAGTGCCGTTCGTCCGGATAGCTGTACGGAGCCTCGCGGGGGCCGCCGATGCCGGCGACGTTGCCGGCCAGCGCGGGCACCACGTCCGGGGTGGTCCACGCGACGAGAGCGGGAGCCCACCGGCCCTTGAGTGGGTTCGGGTTGAGCAGCGATCGGGTGGTCGAAGGGGTCTCGTCGGTCTCGCCGTCCACCACGAACGTGAGACCGCTCAGCTCGCTGACGCGGTCCAGGGACTCGCGCAGGAGACGGTCGGCCTGCGCAGGGGCAGCCGCCTTGTTCACCACGAGGTGAATGGGCGTGCAGGGGCTCCATGTGACGGGATCGTTGCCGACCGGCCGACGGGTGGCCATGAACGCGTAGTGGGTGGAGTTCGAGCCCGGCGGGATCGTGCGATCGAGCGCCGGACTCGGCACTCCCGGCAGCTGGTTGATGCCGAACGCCCGCAGCACCGAGTCGTGGCCGAGCAGCCCGTTGTCCACGTAGGCCGCGCCGACGAGCGCGGCCAGCACGAACAGCAGGCTGACAGCCGTGCGCGGCCCTGATCGCGGTGCACCCGGTCGGGCAGGGCGACCGGGGTATGACGGCGTGCGTCCGGGGCCGTCCGCGGCATACAGCACCCGAGGGGTGGACCCGCTGGGAGCCAACGGTTTCCGGCGTCGCGGAGGCCGCCGGCCCGCTCTGCGGTCTGCCAGGCACCACAGACACAGCACGCGACCCGTGGCCCGCTCGAAGCCCGCCCGCTCGCCCGACGCGACCCGTTCGCCGCAGGCGCAAGCGGGCGTCCACGGGCACGTCCGTCAGCCAGATCCCGTCGTCGATCTCCAGTGTTCTTCCCTCGCTGGTCGTGGCATGGCGCTGGCCACCCTGTCGCAGGGAGGCAGGGCCGTGGGCACGACCCGCGAGAAATGCCCTCGAAGTTCAGCCGTTCGTCCGAGGGCTCGCGCCGCGGGCGGCAGGGGGGAGGGTGACCCCGAACCCGGCCACAGCCAGGCGCAGCAACACCTGGCCCGGCGCCAGCAGGTCGGCGATGCGTGCGGCGCTGAGCACTTCGAGCTCGGCCAGCCGCGCGGCATACTCCTGCGCACCGGCGACGCGCGCCTGCTGGAGCTCGACGGTGTTGTGCCACACCTTCTGTCGTGCCTCGCGCAGGAAACGCTTGGAGCTCAAGCGGTTCAGCGGTTGCAGGACCCGGTCGAGGAGGGAGCGTGCGGAGACAACCCCCAGCTCGTCGTCCTCGGCGGCGACGCGGCCGGACAGCACGCCGTCGATGCGCTCGTGGTCACGGGCCCGCCGCGCCACGACGACCGGGTCCGCGAACTCGGCGTCGCTGATGACTGCCAGGAGCGCCTGAGGCAGGTCGTAGTTGATGTGCGCGTTGATGCCCAGCAGGACGTGGCGAAGCGCCGGCAGTGACTCCGGCGCGTCGAAGGCCAGCCGCCACGGGCGGGGCACGTCGGGACTGCCCGCGAGGTCGAGGTCGAGTGCGTCGAGGTAGAGGTCGGCGAACACCACGTCCCACCGCTCGACCCACTCCGGGTCCTCGAACTGTGCGTCCGCGATTGCCGCGCCCACGGCCAGAGTGGTCCGGCGGTAGGTCTCGAGGAACAGTCGCTGCGCGCTCCTTTCGGGAGGCATCCGGACGAGCCGGGCATCCATCGCAGCGACGACCCTGGCGATGTCGCGCTCGGGCATCTGAACCCCCTGACCTGACGGGCCTGCGCGTTCTAGTATCGAGCTCAGGGCTGGCGGTGGCCAGCGCCCAAGGGCCGACGGTCGTCAGCCGCTGTGACGGACACCTCGGGCCGGGAAGCAGGTGCGGCGTGGCAGGTCGACGCAGTCTGAGTCGCCACAGTCTCAGTCGACACAGTCCCCGTGACTTCGACCCAGTCGCACTGGGGCGCCTCGAGACCCAGGCGTGGGCGAGCTACTACCGGCGCGAGTGGGGACGCGCGCTGCGGGCGTTCGTCGGCATGGTCGACGAGGGTTTCGGCCTTGGACCCCGGCTGACCCTCGTCGGGGCGTGGCACGTGCTCCGCGCCAACAAGGCGTGGGCGCCCGTGCCGGACAACGACCCTGACGCCGCTCTCGCCTCGATGCGGCAGTTCTACGAGCTCGTGCTCGCGCACTCGGACCTGAGCTTCGACCCCGGGCGGGCCGCGGAGCTGGAGGTCGAGTGGTGGCGCCTGCACCGCGCCCACCAGCGCGATGACGCGGCCACTCGCGACGAGCTCGAACGGGCCCTCGTCGAGCTCTACGCCTATGTCTATTCCGCACCTCCGTCGACGATGCGCGAGGCCGCCCGGTGGCGAGCCGAGGCGATGGACCTCTCCGACGCGTGGGACGCCGGTGGTTGCGACCTCGCCGACGCGCGCCTGGCGGCCGAACGGCGCGCGCTGGTGGCTTCCTACGCGGCCCTCCTCGACGCGGTCTCGCGGGTGCCGGCATGAGTGCCGCAGGCCCGGACGAGGCCGACCGCGGCGATGCCCTCGGCCGGGCCGGCGGTGCCGGCGGCGGGACTGACGCCGGGGCCGGCGACGACCGGATCCTCACCAGCACCCGCGGGCTCTCGGCGTTCATCGCACCGTTCCTGCTCGTCGCCTTCGTGCTGCTCTACGGCTACCCCGGCGACACCGCCCGCCTCTGGTCGTGGCCGATCCAGGCGCACATGACGTCGATGCTGCTGGCGTCGGCCTACCTCGGCGGCTGCTACTTCTTCCTCCGCGTGGTCCTCCTGGAGCAGCACTGGGCGGCGGTGCGCGCCGGCTTCGTCTCGGTGGCCCTGTTCGCGACGCTCCTGGGCATTGCGACCATCCTGCACTGGGACAAGTTCACGCACACGAAGGTCGCCTTCTGGCTGTGGGCCGGTCTCTACTTCACCGCCCCCTTCCTGGTGCTGGCCGCGTTGCTCACCAACCAGCGGTATGCCGGCCAGCCAGCTCCCGACGCGCCTCGCCTCGGGCAGGTGCCGCGGCTGGTCGTGGCCGGCGTGGGTGGCCTGGCGGTCCTCACCGGGCTGTTCCTCTTCCTGGTGCCGGCCCAGGCGATCACAGTCTGGCCGTGGCCCCTCACCCCGCTGACGGCCCGGGTCGTGGGTGCGACGTTCTGCCTGGGTGCCGCCGCGCTCGCCGTGCTGCTCGACGACCGCTGGGAGGCCGTGCGACTGATGCGCACCGTGCAGCTCGTCATGTTCGGCCTCATCCTCGTGGCCGCAGTCCGAGCAAGGCACGAGTTCTTCACCGGCCGTCCGCTGACCTGGGTGATGGGGGTGGGGTTCGTCGGGCTGTTCGCGGCCTCGATCACCTCCGCCCTGCGCGACCCGGACCGCCAACGCAGCCGGGGTCGACACGAAGGCCCTCGCGCGGCGCCGACCGGGCCAGCTCCCACCGGGTAACCGTCGGAGACCCGGCCGGGCGCGGTCCCTCGCCGGAGCGGTGCTCGCGCCACGCGGCATACGACCCGAATTGCCCGAAACGGACTCAGGGTCCGCCCTGACCTGTCCCTGAAGCCCACCGCAACTGCCTCGAAAACCGTTGTATCCCAGCGCAACCCCGGCTTACCGTGGAGCGGCAGCATGCGCCAGGCGGGAGGTGCGACACCGGTACGGGAGAGGCGACAGCAATGGCACAGACTCGGATCGGGGACGTCGGCCGGCTGGCGTCGTTCCCGTCATCGAAGGTGACCAAGTGGTTCGTCCTCATCTTCTGGCTGGCCGTGCTGGCTGCCGCCTTCGGTCCCGCGGGCAAGCTGCAGGGGGCGCTCAACAACGAGGCCGTGGCGTGGCTGCCCGCAGACGCGCAGTCGACGCAGGTGGTCAAGCAGATCGAGGCGTTCCAGAGCAAGAACGAGTTCCCGGCGGTCATCGTCTACGAGCGGCCCGCTGGACTGACCGCTGCGGACCTGCAGTCGGTCACTTCCCAGGTCGCGAAGTTCAACGCGTTGGCGCCCGTCCGCAAGGACTCCGTGGGTCCGATTCCGTCGAAGGACGGCAAGGCCCTGCAGGTCATCGTGCCGATCGACGCGGGCAGTGCAGGGTGGGACTCCCTCAGCGCGACGGCCAAGGACCTGCGGGCCATCGCCCAGACGCGCCCGCCGGGCCTGTCGATGCAGGTGACCGGTCCTGTCGGGTTCTCTGCGGACTCGTCGGCCGCGTTCTCCGGGATCGACGGCAAGTTGCTCTACTCCGCGCTGACCGTCGTCATCGTCATCCTGCTGCTGACCTACCGCAGCCCGATCCTGTGGCTCATCCCGGTGGTCTCGGCGGGCACGGCCCTGTTCGTGGCGCAGGCCGTCATCTACTTCCTCGCCAAGGACAACACCCTCACGGTCAACGCGCAGAGCTCCGGCATCCTCACCGTCATCGTGTTCGGCGCCGGGACGGACTATGCCCTGCTGCTGGTCGCCCGATATCGCGAGGAGCTGCGCCGCCACGAGGACCGCCACGAGGCGATGGCCTTTGCGCTGCACCGCGCCGGGCCCGCGATCTTCGCTTCCGGTGCCACGGTGATCGCGGGGATGCTCTGCCTGCTCGTGGCGACGATGAACTCCACCAAGGGTCTCGGGCCGGTCGCCGCCATCGGCGTCGCGGTCGGGTTGCTCGTCATGCTCACCCTGCTGCCGGCGCTGCTCGTCGTGTGCGGCCGCTGGATCTTCTGGCCGGTGCGGCCGTCGTACGGCTCGGTCGACCACACGCGCGACGGCGTCTGGGCTCGCATCGGTGCCCGGATCGCCCGCGCCCCGCGCCGCGTCTGGGTGGTCACGTCGGTGCTGCTGGCGGTGGCGGCGCTCGGCGTCCTGCAGCTCAACGCGGTCGGGCTGCAGAACAAGGACGCCTTCTATGGCACGCCGGAATCCGTGGTGGGAGAACAGGTCCTGGCCCGACACTTCTCCGCCGGCTCGGGTTCGCCGGTCATGGTGCTGGCCAACGCGTCGCAGGCTGGGGCCGTCAAGACCACGCTGCAGGGAGTGGCGGGTGTCTCGTCAGTCGCCGACCCGGTGACCAAGGGTGACCGCTCGCTGATCCAGGCCACCCTGGCCGCTGCGCCCGACTCCGACGCCGCGACCCGAACGGTCGACCGGATCCGCACCGCCATCGCGGCAGTTCCGGGGGCCCGCGCGATTGCGGGCGGTGACACCGCCACCCGTGCCGACACGCTGCGTGCATCGGCCGACGACAACAAGCGGATCATCCCGCTCATCCTCGGTGTGGTGCTGCTGATCCTCGTGCTGCTGCTGCGGGCGATCACGGCGCCGCTCATCCTGATGGCTACGGTCGTGCTGTCGTACGGGGCGGCGCTCGGGCTGTCCGCACTGATCTTCCGACACGTGCTTGGCTTCGCGGGCGCGGACTCGTCGCTGCCGTTGTTCGTCTTCGTGTTCCTCGTCGCCCTCGGGATCGACTACAACATCTTCCTGATGACGCGCGTCCACGAGGAGACGAAGGAGATCGGCACCCGACGGGGCGCGCTCGTCGGGCTCGCCGCGACCGGGGGAGTGATCACCTCTGCGGGCCTCGTGCTCGCCGGGACGTTCGCGGTCCTCGGCACCCTGCCGGTCGTCGCCTTCGCGGAGATCGGCCTGGCCGTGGCGCTCGGCGTCCTGCTCGACACCCTCGTGGTCCGTTCCGTCCTCGTGACGGCGCTGAACCTCGACATCCGTGGCCGGATGTGGTGGCCCAGCGCGCTGTCCAAGCGGGACGCCGAGCTCGACGCGGCGACGCCGACGGCCTCCGCCGAGACTCCGGACGCCTCGGCCCTCGAGCCTGCCCACTGACTCGTTTCGCGAGGTATGCCGCGCGGTGCGGGGTCGCGTCTATCGGCACTGTTTTTGCCGTATTGGTGCCGTGTCGGCACCGTATCGGCACCGATACGGACCGCTCCTGTGGATAACGGACACTGTGTGACTGCAACGGAATTCGTCGTTCGGCGGTGTGAATGCGTTGTCAGTGGGTCCGTCTAGGTTGGAGTCATGGCAATCGCACCCGACTCCACCACACGAGGCAGGGCACCACACGCCCGGCCCGTGCTGAGCGCTGCCCGGGAGTGCTGCGACGCCATAGGTGGCGCACACCCCGAGCGGCTGTGGGCGTTGTCCGACGTCGAGGTCGAGGCCGCCATGACGACGCTCGCCCAGCTCCACGCGAGCACGGAGGCGCACCTGGCGGCGGTGCTCGTCGAGGCCAAGTCCCGCGGGCTCGGCATGGGCGAGGGATGGGGAGCCCAGGACTGGGCGCGGATGCGGGCACCGGGACTGAGTCCGCGGCTGCTGGCCGACCTGGACACCGTCGCGGGGGCCTCCGGCGAGCTGCGACTGACCGAAGTGCACGAGGCCCTGGCCGAGGGGCAGGACCCTACTGCGACAGAGGCGCTTCCCGTGGGCAAGGCGGCCCTGCTCGTGCGGTTCCACGAGGGCGTCCGTGGCATGGCCGATCCGTCCCAGCTGGAGGAGGCGACGCACCACCTGGTCGCGGCCGCCCGGGGCCATGACGGGCTGGCCGACCGGGCGCTGGCCATCGCGGTGCGCCGGACGGCCGACCTGATGCGGCCGGACCGGCTGGTCGAGCACGACACCGAGGTCAGGCGCGCCCACCGTTCACTGGTCAAGGGAACGGGCCCGATGGGGATGTGGCGCTACTCGATGCTGTTGGACGCCGAGGGGGCTGCGATCCTCGACTCGGCCGTCGATGCCCTGGCCAAGCCCCAGACGGACCCCGAGAGTGGGGAACGTGACCCGCGAACCCCTGGAGCCCGGCGGGCTGATGCGCTGATCGAGCTGGTCCAGCGAGCGGTCGGCGCTCCCGAGGGCGTTCCGCGCCAGGCCAAGACGACGCTCGTGGTGACTGTGGGGCTCGCCGAGCTGCAGCAGACCTGCCGCGGCGCGGGTCTGACGGTGGCCGGCGAGCCGCTCTCCATCGAGACGACCCGTCGCCTGGCCTGCGATGCCGAGATCATTCCGGCTGTGCTCGGCTCCCGCCGCGAGGTGCTGGAGCAGGGCCGCGCGGAGCGGCTGTTCAGCCGCGCTCAGATCCGCCACCTGTGGCTGCGGGACCGGCACTGCACGTTCCCCGGCTGCACCAAGCCTGTGACCTGGTGCGACGCACACCACCTCATCCACTGGGCTGACGGCGGCCCGTCCGACACGGACCATGGCGCGCTCCTGTGTCAGGCGCACCACACGGTCGTCCATACCAACCGCTACGCCGGCGAGGTCGTCACGGGTCCCCACGGGCCCTTCGTCAGGTGGGACCTGACACCCGGGTCCTACGACGTCCAGCTCGATGCGTGGCGGGCCGGGCGGGGCACCCGCGTTGGCGAGCCCGACTGTGGCGACGCGCCACCGCGACCATGAACCAGCCCCGCGCCCCGCACGATCTGTGCGGGGCGCGAAGCATGCGCGCTGAGCTGCGCGCGGGAGGGCGCCGGGGTAGCTGGCGCCCTCGCTCGTTCACATGCCCGGGACGGGCTGTGCCTCGTGCACCTCGATCGTGCAGCCGCCGGGCATGTTGAGGTGCGGGTGGCCCTGCGCGAGGGCGAGGGCGGCGTCCATGTCCGCTGCTTCGATGATGCTGTAGCCGGCGACCTCGCGGGTGCTGGGCGACGTGCCCGCGGGGGTGACCTGCACTCCGCCTGCAAGCGGGGTGCCGAAGTCGACCATCCCGTCACCGACGCGGCCGGCCCACTCCATCCACTGGCCCATGACGGCTTCCATCTCGGCGGGATCTGCAGGCGCGGCCTCGGCGGGCGTGGTCGGGGCGTGGTAGATGAACAGGAACTTGCTCATGGTTGGTTCTCCTCGGGTGATTGTTCGCGGGTGATTGTTGGTGCGGTGAGTCGTTGGTGCTGGGGGTGCTGGGGGTGATGGTGGAGCTGGGGGAGAAGGGGTCTGCGCCGTCAGGCGTGGATGGGCGTGCGACCTGCGTAGGCAGCGAACCGCTCCACCGCGTCCGCGTCCGCCGACGGAGTCAGCTCGTTCCCGAACGAGCTGCCGCGGCCTTGGGCGATGACGCCACGGGTGAGGTCGTGGACGTAGCCGACGACCTCGTCGGAGACACGTAGCTCCTGGCCGGAGGCCTGGGCGAGGTCCCATCCGTGCAGGAGGAGCTCGAGCGGCAGGATGCTCGCGAGGAACATCGCCGGCACGTCCGATCCGCCAGCGCCGGGCACGGTGCCCTCGAGGTCGATCCCTTGCCACGCGTCGATCGCCTGGCCGGAGAGCACGGACACCTTGTCCTCCAGGGAGCCTTCCGCGGGGATGCTCAGGTTCGCTCCGGCCATGCCGCCGAGCTGCACGAGGGAGGCGAGCAGGTGCTCGGCGAGCTCGTGCGCAGTGAAGTTTGCACACGGCGTGGGCTTGGGGCGGTCGGCGGGAGTGAGGTTGCGCAGGACGGGCTGGATGACCGCCAGGGCCGCCCAGGCAGCCACGACCGGAGTGAGGTTCTCCGGTGCCCAGGCCCACTCGTCGTTGCCGGCGTCGCCGGTCGCGGCGAGCCGTTCGAGCCGCTCGAAGTAGTGGTTCCACCCCTCCGCGTGCTGCGCTGCCTGGTCCTCGGTGAGGCCTTCGTGCACCAACGTGACTTTGGATCCCTCAGGCGCCGGCTCGATGGTCACGGTGACGGTCGAGGCGTCCTTGGGCAGGTCGGGGTTGCCGTCCCAGCCCCAGCCGAACACGACCCGGCGGCCGGGCTCGACCTCGCGGTAGGTGCCCTCGGCGACGTGGCCGGGGGTGACCGTCCAGCGGTAGGAGCCGCCGGCGCGCAGGTCGACAGTCGCCGAGACGGTCTGCCAGCGGCGCAGCCGCTCGGGCTCGGTGATCAGCGCGAATGCCTCGTCGGGCGAGACGGGCAGTACGGCGGACTTGGTGAAGCTCATGGGTTTCCCTTCGTCTGGTGCGCGTCAGCGACGAGCAGGTCGAGTTCGGACGTCCAGAAACGGTCGATCTCGGCCCGCAGTCGCTGCAGCCCGCTCGGCACGACCCGGTAGGTCCGCGTGCGTCCGACCTTCTCGGCCTCCACCAGCCCGGCCTCGGCGAGCACCAGGAGGTGCTGGCTGATCGCGGACCTGGTCACCGGGAACTCGCTGGCCAGGTCCGTGACGCCCCGTGGCCCGCGGGACAGGAGCTGGAGGATCCGGCGGCGGGTGGGCTCGGCGGCGGCGGAGAGAGGATCATTCACAACTCGCAATACGTTAGTCACCACTAACGCATTCTGTCCAGTCGGCGCAGCGCCGGGCCCACGGCATAGCGGGGTATGTCCGGGGTATGTCCGGGGTATGTGCGTGTTGGCGGGTCAGCGGGCGGCGCGCAGGATGGCGACGGCGTCGCCCACCGGGCCGAGGTGGCCGAGCTTGTCGGGGTTGACGATCGAGCGGATCCCGACAATCTCGCCGTCGGCGATCTCCAGGGCCCACACGCCGAGGAGTCGTTCCTGGTCGTCGACGTAGACGGCCCCCGGGTCGCCGTTGACCTCGACGGGCCGCATCGACACCTGGGGGAACCGCGCGAGCGCCCGCAACCAGTTGGTCAGGGTGTGCGCGACCCGGCTGCGGCCGCGCAGCGAACGCGCGAGCGCCGGCACCTTGCCGCCACCGTCACCGGTCAGCTCGACATCGTGGGCCAGGAGCGCTTCGAGCCCGGCCAGGTCGCCGTGCTCGGCCGCGGCGAAGAACTTCCTCGCCAGCTCGTCCTGCTGCTCCCGCGTCGTGGTGAACCGCGGGCGGCGAGTCTTGACGTGCTGTCGGGCCCGAGTGGCGAGCTGCCGGACGTTGTCCTCGCTCTTGCCGACGATGTCCGTGATCTCGGGGTAGCCGTACCCGAACACGTCGTGCAGCAGCAGCACCGCTCGCTGCTCGGGGGACAGGCTCTCGAGCAGCACCAGCATGGCCAGGGACAGTGAGTCGGCGGTCTCCGCGTGGCGGGCGGGGTCGTCGCGAGCGTCGGTGATGATCGGCTCGGGGAGCCACTCCCCGACATACCGCTCGCGTCGGGCCCGGGCGGAACGCAGCTCGTTGATCGCCAGCCGGGTGGTGACGGTCGCGACGAACGCGCGAGGCGACGCGATCTCCTCACCGGCGTCGAGTGAGTGGTGCACCCGCAGCAACGCCTCCTGCACCACGTCCTCGGCCTCCGAGACGCTGCCGAGCATGCGGTAGGCGATGGCGAACGCCGTCGGACGCAGCTCGTCGAGCAGCTCGTCGCGCGAGGTCACGCCCGCACCTGTTCGGCGGACAGCTCGGCGAACCCCTGCCGCCAGCTCGGGTGCCCGGGCTCCCAGCCGAGCTCGCGCCTGGCCTTGGCGTTGGACGCCCCGCGCAGCTCGGTCATCATCACGGCTCCGATCTCGCCGGTGAGCGCCCGGCCCACGAACCGGGGCACGTGCATCGGCTTCTTGGCACCCAACGTACGCGCCAGCTCGGGCAGCCACTCGGCCACGGCAGCAGGCTCGTCGTCGACGATGTTGTAGATCCCACGACTGCCGCGCTCGACTGCGGCCACGGTGGCCTCCGCGGCGTCGGCGATGTGGATGAACGACCACACCCCGCCCCCGTCGCCCACCACCGGGAACTTCCGTTGGCGCACTGCCTCGGTCTGCTCACCGTCCGGCCCGAGCGAGGTGCCGGGCCCGTAGAACCCTCCGTACCGGAGCACGATCCCCTTGGTCCAGGCTGCGTTGAGGACCGAGTTCTCGACGTGGCGGATCGCCGCCACCGTCTCGCGCATCTCCCTGGCCGGGTGTGGTCCGAAAGAGTCCTCCTCGGTCTTGACCGTCCCGCCGACCCGTTCGTATGCCGCGAAGAAGCTCTGCGCGACGAACCGCTTCACGCCCACGGCCTGAGCGGCCGAGAGCAGGTGGTCGGTGCCCTCGGTCCGCAGTCGGTTGGTCGTCGCGAACGCGCGGTCGAAGTGCCGCAGGTCCATCGGCCCGATGGAGGTGAGCTGGTGGACGATCACGTCCGGCTGCACCCGGCCCACGGCCTCGGCCACCTGGTCGGCGTCGAGCGCGTCCGCGACCACCGGTGCGGCGCCGAGGTCGCGCACCAGCTGGGAGTTGGAGGCATGGTGCGTCATGCCGTGCACCTCGTGGCCCGCTTCGACCAGCCGTGGCACGAGCTGACGCCCGATTGCTCCGGTCGCTCCAGCAACGAAAACCTTCATGATCCACTCCTCGTCGATGACCTCGGTGGGCTCGGAGTGAGCCGCGGTGAGCCCTGTATGAGCCCTGTACCCATCAAGACAAGACAGCCCCACCGCTTGTGACAGCTGAGGCTGTCCCACGGGGTGGGAGGAGTCGTGAGCCCGAGTGGGCGCCCCGGCGACGCGCGGCATACGGTTGAAGCATGGACTATCGATACCTGGGAAACAGTGGACTCAAGATCTCCGAGATCACCTACGGCAACTGGCTCACGCACGGCTCACAGGTGGAGAACGACATCGCGGCGCAGTGCGTCGCTGCCGCGCTCGAGGCCGGCATCAGCACCTTCGACACCGCGGACGCCTACGCCAACACCAAGGCCGAGACGGTCCTCGGCGACGCGTTGAAGGGGGAGCGGCGCGAGAGCCTCGAGATCTTCACCAAGGTGTACTGGCCCACCGGTCCGGGCGGGAAGAACGACACCGGACTGTCGCGCAAGCACATCATGGAGTCGATCAACGGCTCGCTGACGCGGCTCCAGACCGACTACGTCGACCTCTACCAGGCGCACCGGTACGACACCGAGACCCCGCTCGAGGAGACGATGCAGGCCTTCGCCGACGTCGTCCGCCAGGGCAAGGCGCTCTACATCGGCGTCAGCGAGTGGACTGCCGAGCAGATCCGCGAGGGCGTGAAGCTCTCCAAGGAGCTCGGTTTCCAGCTCATCTCGAGCCAGCCGCAGTACTCGATGCTGTGGCGGGTCATCGAGGCCGAGGTCGTGCCGACCTGCGAGGAGCTCGGCCTCAGCCAGATCGTCTGGAGCCCCATCGCCCAGGGCGTGCTCACGGGCAAGTACAAGCCCGGGCAGCAGCCGCCCGAGGGCTCACGCGCCGCCGACGAGAAGGGTGGCGCGGACATGATCAAGCGGTTCATGAACGACGACGTCCTGACCCGCGTCCAGGGCCTCAAGCCGATCGCCGACGAGGCCGGGCTCACGATGGCCCAGCTGGCTGTCGCCTGGGTGCTGCAGAACCCCAACGTCGCCACTGCCCTCGTCGGCGCATCGCGTCCGGAGCAGGTGCGCGAGAACGTGAAGGCCGCCGGCGTGCGGCTCGAGCCCGCCGTGATGAAGCAGATCGACGACGTCCTCGGTGACATCGTCGAGCGGGACCCGGGCAAGACGAAGGAGACGTCGCCCCAGACGCGCGTCGCCTGAGCCTCATGAACGCCTGAGCCTCATGAACGCCTGAGCCTCATGAACGCCTGAGCTCCCTCGATGCCTGCGCCTCCGTCGATCGACGGAGGCGCAGGCTCGCGATCGGGGTCACGATCACCTCATGGGCGATGTGGATCGTATCGACGCAGGGGCCACCTGGGTGACGTACGACGGACCCCCGTTCGTCGACCCCACGATCGGCCACCCCGGCAGGTTCGTGGACGTGTGCCTGGCCCTCAACGACGCAGAGCTCGTGCACCTGTGCGACTACTGGGAGTGGCAGTCGGACCTCGCGACCCGGGACATCGACCGCTGGTGGTGCTGGACAGTGGTCCGGTTCGGGCGAGCCCTGCTCGCCAGTCACCGGGATGCCCGGCAGCATCGCCACCAGTGGTTCTGAGCGCCTGAGCCCAAGGCTCAGGCGCTCTGGGCTCAGGGCTTCGGGTCCCGGTCCGCGGCCGCCTGCCTCGCGATGCGGCTGTCCGACCGCACGATCGATGCCACCAGCGCGGCCCCACCCACAGCTGCCAGCAGGAAGAAGACCATGGCGATGGCCGGGTAGCCGAGGATGCGGTTGGACGTGGGCACCTGCATCATGAGCGCCGCGCCCACGACGAGGGCCGCCATCACGATGCCCATCGTCAGCCGGTTCGCCAGGCGCTGGAGCACGTGCAGGAACCGGGCCTCGTCGAGGGCGTCCACTCGCAGGGAGAAGCTGCCCTCGGCGAGGTTCTCCATGATCGCGTTGGCCCGGCTGGGGAAGTTCGCGGTGAACTCCTTGGCGTCGATCGCCGCAGCCATCAGTCCCGACGCCGAGACAGCCAGCCCGCTGCCCATGATGTCCGCGACGTTCTCGCGGATCGCGGCGGCGGGAGCGAAGTTCGGGTCGAGGTGCTTGGTCACCTGGTCGAGGTTCAGCAGCGCCTTGGCCACCATCGTCATCTCCGGCGGCGGGCGCAGCCCGTGGACGCCCGACAGCCGGCTCAGCTCCATCAGCACGGCGCCCGCCTGCACCTGCTCGCCCAGCGAGACAGCTCGGGACACCAGGGCGGCGACGTCGTCGCGGAACTGCACCGCGTCATACCCCTCGAGCGGTTCGCCCATGGAGGCGAGCACGGTCGCCACCTCCTCGCCGTCGGCCTCGCCGATGGCCAGCAGCAGCTTGACGATCTTGTCCTGGACGCGCGGTGGGACGGTCGCGACCATGCCGAGGTCGATGAGGCCGAGGCGGCCGTCCGGGGTGAGCAGCACGTTGCCGGGGTGTGGGTCGGCGTGCAGGAAGCCGTCCACGAGGATCATCCGCAGGTATGCCGCGAACAGCTCGCGCACCAGGGGCTCGCCCTCGACGTCCAGCAGGCCCAGGGCACCGATGTCCGTGACCTTGCGGCCGGGGATCAGGTCCATCGTCAGCACCCGGCTGCTGGTGTAGTCACGCACGGGTTGGGGGACCACCAGGCGCGGGTAGTCCGCGGTGAGCTCACCGAGTCGCACCAGGTTGGCGGCCTCCCGCTGGTAGTCCAGCTCGCCAGCGAGCGAGCGGCGGAACTGGGTGAGGAGCTGGCCGAAGCCGTAGCGACGCCCCACGTCGGTGTGCTCGTCGGCGAAGGCTGCGATCCTGCCGAGCGCCTCCATGTCGTCGCGCACGACCTCACGCACCCCTGGTCGCTGAACCTTCACGACGACCTCCTTGCCACTGGGGAGCACGGCGCGGTGCACCTGCCCGAGGGACGCGGCGGCCATGGGGGTCTGCTCGAAGGAAGCGAACGCGTGACGGATCGAGACGCCCAGCTCGTCCTCGAAGACCTGCTGGACCTGCTCGTAGGGAAAGGGCTCGACCTTGTCCTGCAGGCGGGTCAGCGCCTCCGTGTAGGCCGGGGGCAGCAGGTCGACCCTGGTCGAGAGCAGCTGGCCGAGCTTGACGTACGTCGGGCCCATGGCCTCGAGGTCGTCCGCCAGGGAGTCCGCGGCGGAGGTGTCGCCGGTGGGTCGTTCGTCCTCGACCAGGAACTCGTCGAAACCGGCGCCACTGACGAGGTCCGAGCGGCCGTACCGGACGAGCATCTTGGCGAGGGCGGCGTAGCGCAGGGCGGTGGAGGGGTCGAACGGAGATTTCATGGCGCCATCTTGGCAGGCCGGTAGCCCGGACGTCGGTAGCACCGTTCCGGCAGGTCAGAAGGCTGGTGCGCCGGGTGGGGGTGAGGAGGGGCGGAGGCTCACCGCGCGGCACACCTCGAGGAAATCGGCGGCACCTGTTGCCAGCGGGCCCCAGGCTTGGTCGACTGGACCTCGTGGGTCGCGCCCACCCGGGGAATGGCCCTCGGACGGAGGTTCTCCATGAGCAGTGTGGTCGAGACGGTCCCGGACGACGCAGACGCAGACTCCGGCGACCTGGAGGCGGGCGTGCGCGCGGGCGTCGTGGTCCCAGCGCCGGTCGAGCAGGTCTGGCAGCACCTGATCAGCGCAGCCGGAACGGAAGCCCTCTTCGGTGAGGGCGCTCGCATCGGCAACAAGGGCGAGCCGTGGCACGCAACCGACGGGTCGTACGGAGTGGTGCGCAGCTTCCATCCCGTCGAGCAGGTGCGGGTCACGTGGCACCCGTATGAGGACGGGCCGTTGAGCATGCTCGACGTCCAGCTGCGACCGGAGGGGGACGGGACGAAGGTCGAGGTCTTCCACGAGGGCCGCGGCATCGCCGGCGACCCCCGCGCGGACCTGCAGCACTGGGACGACGCGCTCGACCGACTGGCCGGAGGGGTCGCCGGGCAAGGCTGAGTCTGGGCAGTCTCTGGGCTGCTCTGTGGATGACGCTGGCTCTGTTGGCGTTTGTTTGCATAGACTCGCGTGCGATCGGGTAGCGGGGGCTGCTGGAGGGGAGATCGAGCGTGAGTCCTGTGCGTGCGTATGCCGTGGGCTGCCTCGTCGGGACGTTCGCCCTGATCGGGTGCACGAGGGCGGGAGTCGACCCGCCGGCGAGCACGTCGGCCACGGTCACGGCTCCCACCCCGAGCTCGACAACGTCGACGACTTCGACTCCGACGACGAGTCCTTCGAGTGCCGCGACGGCGACGGTGGAGATTCCGGCGGCCGCACGAGCCCATACGCCGGCCGGCGCCGAAGCCTTCGTGAAGTTCTTCATGGACCAGGTATCAACGGCCTGGACCAAACCGCAGGCGGGCCTGATTCCTCCGCTCGGAGAGCCCGACTGTCTCTCGTGCCAGTCCTTCGAGCGCACGGCCAGCGACTTGGTTGCCAAAGCCCAACGGTACGAGTCGCGACCCTCGACAACCATCTCGTCAGTCGCGATAGAGGGCGGCCCGCGTCAGATGGTTCACCTCGTGATTCAGCAACACGAGGTGGACGTCGTCGACCGTGCAGGCAAGACCGTCCTCACGGACAAGAGCAAGCGGTTTGCCGTGAACGCTGAACTGACGTGGCGAGGGGGGCGATGGTGGCTATACGACATGGGCTGAGACGTCGTGGACCGGCCGGCACGTTGGTTGGGTGCGCTCTCCTGATCGCCCTTTTGGCGACCCCGGCCATGGGCGACACGTTTGGTAGCGCGAACCGCGGTGGCTCGCACGTGTCAACCTACGATCGCGCCGAGCTTCACGCGATCAAGGCGCAGGCGGCGACCGCGACCGCGAATGGACCGCGCTACGAGTACGCGTCCGTCGCGAACTGTGGGGCGAACACTCCAGCGTCGCCCAACCCCGACGACTTGTGCACGGACGCCGCCCGGTACTGCGCCGACAACACCGCGCAGCAGGGGTTGGGTCCGAGCGTCCGGTTGTTCCGTCGTGCGGTGAACGACTCAGGCCAGCCGACTGGCCCGTGGGAGCAGTACGGAATCACGTGCTTCCCCGAGGACGCTCCCGGCGCCCGGCCGGGGGTGACGATGGCGATGGTGCTTGCGGCGTTCCACGACACGGACTTTGCGGTGGCGTCGCTTCACATCCAGCCAGAAGGCAATGTCACGTTGGTGACCCTGCCAACCTATTTCGAGCTGAAGTGGCCGACGAAGGGCTTCCAGCCGGACGAGGTGGACGCCGTCGACCCGACACGGATGGCTGGCTTTCGGGTCGACATCAGGCCGCGGCTGAAGTCCGTCGTCTACGTGTACGGGGACGGCACCCGTGAGCGCACCGTCTCGCTGGGCGGGCCCTACCCGGGTGGCGACGTCCGCCACACGTACGCCGAGGGCGGCAGCTTCGAGGTGCGCGCGGACGTCACGTTCGCAGGTCAGTACCGCGTCAACGGCGGCGAATGGATCGACATCCCGGGGGACGTGACGATCCGGGGCACGCCCGAGACCCTTCAGGTGAAGACGGCCAAGGCCCGGCTCTACACCCGCTGACACGCCGCCGCGGCTAGCCGCGAGGCAGCAGGGACGGACGGACCACGCGCACCGAGAACGCCGTGAGCCCGATCCGCAGCGACGCGGTGCGCGCCAGGTGCCGGCACACGAGGATCGTCACCACGGCGGGAACGGCCCCGGAGATCAGCAGCCCGGTGCGCGGACCGAAGTGTTCGGCCAGCAGGCCCACGACGGGCCCACCGAGCGCGCCACTGCCGATGAACACCAGCATGTAGAGCCCGACGATCCGGCCCCGCAGGTGGTCGGCCGTCGCGAGCTGCACCAGGGACTGCGCTGACGTGAGGAAGCCGAGGTTCGCAGCGCCCACGAGGACGAGCAGGAGGGTGAACGAGAGCTGGTCGGGCGCTGCTGCGGCGAGGAGCATCGCCATGGCCAGCGCCCAGGCGGCCATCCCCACGGTGCGCAGTCGCAGCGGCTTGCTGCGTCGCGCGGTGGTGAGCGCGCCCGCCAGCGCGCCGACGGCGACCACCCCGTTGAGCAGGCCGAGACCGCTCGCCCCCGAATGGAACTCGTCCTTGGCGAAGGCGGCCAGGGTGACCGGCAGGCTGATGGTGAAGAAGCCGAACGCTCCCACCATGACGACCGGCCACAGGACCGTCGGGGTGCGCAGGGCGTACTCGAGGCCCTCACGGATGCCCGGGGTGGGCAACGCACCCGTCGTGAGCTCAGCGCGTGGCACACGCGCCCGTCCGGTTCCCTTCATCAGCAACAGGGCGGTGACCGGCGCGGCAAAGCTGACCGCGTTGACGGCGAAGGCGTACCCCGCACCCAGGCTGCTCATCAGCAGACCGCCCACGACCGGCCCGGCCATGGCCCCGATCTGGAACGTGCAGGACACCAGGCTGATCGCGTTGGGCAGCTGCGGCGCCTCGACCACCTCGGACACGAAGGACTGGCGCACGGGGTTGTCGACCGCCGTCACGACCCCGAGGACGCCGGCGAGGAGGAAGACGTGCCACACCGCGACGTGCCCGCTCAGGGTCAGGAGCGCCAGCACCGCCGCCGTCAGGGACATCGACACCTGGGTGGCGAGCAGGATGCCGCGCTTGGGGAAGCGATCTGCGAGCAGGCCGGAGTGCAGCCCCAGCGCCAAGGTCGGGAGGAACTGGCAGGCAGTCGTGATGCCGACCGCAGTGGGACTGTCCGTCAGGGTCAGGACGAGCCAGTCCTGCGCGATGCGCTGGATCCACCCACCGGTGCCGGAGATGAGCAGACCGGACAGCAACAGTCGGAAGTTGCGGTTCGCCAGTGAGGGGAAGGTGCGCGAAACCTGATGGGGGAGTGCGGGATCGGAGAGATGGACTGTGTTGGTGGCTGTGGAGCTCATGGGTCGTCCTGGACGGTTTCGTGTGGTGGTTGGTTTCGTTCACTTCCAGTGTGAAGGCCACGCGGTCCCACCACAGCATTCTGAGAAAGAATGAGTGATATAAGTGTCATTGCAATTCGCAATGACAGCGACCGACGCTGCCACCGATGCTGCCACCGATGCCGACGCAAGCACCCCACCCGCGAGTCCCATGCCCTTCCCGACAGGAGCCGCCGTGTACGAGCCCGAGCTGCTGCGCACGTTCCTCGCGGTGACCCAGTCCCTGAGCTTCACCCGGGCCGCCGAGGCCCTCGGGATCCGTCAGCCCACGGTCAGCCAGCACGTGAGGCGGCTCGAGGAGGCCGTCGGACGGTCGTTGTTCGTCAGGGACACCCGCAGTGTCGCGCTCACCTCCGACGGAGAGGCGATGGCCGGCTTCGCCCGCGAGATCCTGGCCGCCCAGGAACGCGCCGTCGGCTACTTCACCGGCTCCGAGCTGGCCGGTCGGCTCCGCTTCGGGGTGACCGACGACCTCGCGCTGACCCCGTTGCCGCGCATCCTGCGTGACTTCCGTCAGCTCTATCCGCGCATCGACCTCGAGCTGACCGTCCTGCAGAACGACGGGCTGCTCAAGCGCATCGAGTCGGGCCACCTCGACGTCGCCTTCGTCAAGCGCAACGCGGGCACCTCGACGCTCGCGCGCGGACAGCTGGTGCGCCGCGACCAGCTCGTGTGGGCGGGAGTGGACGGTTCCCGGGTGGAGCCCGACCAGCCCGTCCCGCTCGTCGTCTACCAGGCCCCCAGCCTCAGCCGGGCGATCAGCGTCCAGGCACTCGAACGGATCGGCCGTCGCCACCGGGTCACCTGCACGGTCCGGGGCGTCAACGGGGTGCTGGCCGCGGTCCGCGCGGGACTGGGCATCGCCGCCATGGCGCGCACCCTCATGCCACCCGATCTCGTCGAGCTCCCCGCCGCCAGCGGCCTGCCCAAGCTGCCGCACCTCGACCTGATGCTGCTGACCAACCGCCAGGCCCCCGCCGAGCCGGCCAAGGCACTGACCTCGGCCATCCTCGCCAGTGGTGCCCCGCGAGGCCCGGTCGTCGGCGGCTGAGCGCGCCCTACAGCGCCCGGAGCTCGCCGTTCATGGTCCCCATCAGCTGGATCGCCCGGAGCCGGCTGAGCAGCAGCTCGGCGCGGACCTCGACTCGAGCGCTGTGCTGGAGTGCGGCCGCACCGGTGCACAGCCGGTGGACGCTCTCAGCACGTGAAGCGCCGCAACGGCACCACGCGGCATGCGCATCGGCGGTGTCGTGACCAGAGGCAGCAGGCGAGTTCTTCACGAGAAGGGACGCTAGGAGCCGCGGCCCACGACCAGCCGGGCAATCGGACCGACCCCCTCCGTTCGTCCGAGGCGAAGCTGACCGAACGACGTGCCACGTCCCGACGTTCGGTATGCCGCGTGCTCACCTTCCGGCGAGCCGGCGGGGTTGCGCGGCCCGAGCGAACCCTCGGCATGGGCTGGGGATAACTTCGGAGCGACCTCGCGGACTCGGGCAGCATTCAGGGCATGAGCTACGAAGACCTTCCCCGAGACCTGCGCAGCATTCCGTTGACGGACACGACGATCCAGGCCGATGTGGTCGACCTGATCCTCGGGATCGAGGAGCGTCGCGACGGCGCCCTGGCCCTGATGGTGTGCGACGAGGCGGATCGGGGCGTCCAGCCGGTCGTGTTGTCCGACGTGCCGGTGGACGCGCCGGCAGCCGAGGCGCGCACCCTGCTCGACCTGCTGCTGCCCATGGTCGGGGAGACCGGCGGGGCGATCCTCGTCGCCCGCGGGCGCCGTCGTGGGGTGATGCCGACCGACCACGACCGCGGCTGGCACCAGGAGACGATCGAGGCATGTGCCCGCCACGGCGTCCGGCTCCTCGGCTTCTACCTGGCCTCGCCGGATGGCATCGAGGCCATGCCCGAGCCGATCAGCCAAGCCTCCTGAGGCTGCCGGCAGACCAGTCCCGGGGAAGGTCTCAGTACTGGGCGCGGGCGATGGCCTGTAGCCGCGGCCACTCGCCTTCGATGCTGAGCTCCCGCCCGATGTCGAGCATCGTCGCGCCGAACAACGCTCCGGTCGAGATGAACGCCGGGTGCACGTGGCCGAACACCTCGAGGGTCACCGTGCCGTAGAGCCGCGACCAGGCCCGTTCGAACATCCAGATCATCCCCGGGGTCGGCGCGCCCGGGGTCGGGCCGCCGAGTGCGTCGGTGACCTCGGGGGCCTTGATCTCGCCGCGCAGCACCTCGAGCAGCTCTGGATCGAGGTCGGCGTCGGCGGGGATGTCGAACTGGTACTTCACCCAGAGCCGTCCGAAGATCTCACTGAAGAACGCGCCGAACAGCTTCACGCCCGATTCCTCGGGCAGGCACGCGTCCAGCGATGTCATCACGAGGGGCTCCGGGGCCGACCCATCCTCGGGCGCGGTGGAGGTCGCCGAGGCGAAGACGAGCTGGAACTCGTGCCGGTTGGTCAGCGCCCACGTGCGGAACGCGGCGGCGGACGCGACGATCTGCGCCGCCGGGTCGTCGGGTGCCTGCGCGTCCCTGGCCGTGGTCATGGTTGCCACCACGTCCTCGAAGATCGACCTGGCGACGCGCACCATCAGCTCGGCGTGGCTGTCGACGTAGCGGTACAGCGCCGGGGGAGTCAGGCCCATCTCCTGGGCCACGGCCCGCACGGAGACATCCTCGCCGTCGCGCAGGAGCCGTCGGGCGACGTCGACGATCTCATCGAAGGTCGCCTGCCGCTGCCGCTCCCGCCGGGTCGGTACCGCCGTCATCTCGCCCTGCTTCCTTGTCCTGGAGAAATGTCCCGCAGAAATGTCTTCGGGAAACCTCACGCAGAGTTAACCATGAACCCTTGACAACTTAGTTTACACCCATCACTGTTACTGCTGTAAACATCAGTGATGCGGGGTTGCGAGGGAGTGGTTCGGATGCACAGGTGGGGTCAGCTCGTCGCACGACGGTCCTGGTTGGTCCTCGTGGGTGGGATAGCCGTGGTGCTGGCCGCCGCGGCATACGGGATCGGGGTGTTCGGCCACCTGTCCAACGGTGGGTTCGACGACCCCGCCACCGACTCGGCCAAGGAGCTCGTCCTCGAGCAGGCGACCTTCCCCGGCCGTGAGACCGACCTCGTGGTCGTCTACTCCAGCCCGACCCTCCGGGTGGCCGACCCGGCGTTCCAGCGCGCGGTGACCGGCACCCTGGCATCGCTGCCCACGACCGACGTCGCCGGAGCACTGACGTACTACGACACGAGGTCGCCGGCCCTGGTCAGCAGCGACGGGCACGCCACCCGCGTCGTCATCACGCTCGCCGGGAGGAGCCAGGACGCCAAGAGCAGGAACTGGGACGCGGTCAAGGGCCACCTCGCCGCCCCCGGGCTGACCACCAGCGTCGGCGGCCGCTGGGCGGTCTTCGGCGACGTCAACTCGCAGGTCTCCAAGGACATCGCCCGCGCCGAGTCGATCTCGCTGCCGATCGTCTTCCTGCTCAGCCTGCTGATCTTCGGCAGCCTGGTCTCGGCCCTGATGCCCACCCTCGTCGGCGGGATCGCCGTGATGGGCGCGTTCGCGGTCGTGCGCCTCATCACGGGCATCACCGACGTCTCGATCTTCTCGATCAACGTCATCACGCTGCTGGGCATGGGTCTGGCCATCGACTACGCCTTGTTCGTCGTGAGCCGCTTCCGCGAAGAGCTGGCGCACCAGCCCGACACGTCCCGCGACAGCGTCCGCGCGGCCGTCGTCCGCACGATGGCCACCGCCGGGCGCACGGTGCTGTTCTCGGGCCTGATCGTCGCTGCGTCGCTCGCCTCGCTCCTGCTGTTCCCGCAGAACTTCCTGCGCTCCATGGGATTCGGCGGGGTGGCGGCAGTGCTCGTCGCGATGGTCGCAGCACTGACGGTGCTGCCGGCCCTGCTGGGGGTCATCGGCCCGCGGATCGAGTTCGGCCGCATGCCGTGGCGTCGCGGCGCCCGGGCGCACCTCGCCGATGCCCGCACGCCGGACGAGGTGCACGGCTCCGACCACGAGGTGGTGCACGGCGCCTGGGCCCGGGTCGCGCACAGCGTGATGCGCCGGCCCGTGGCCTACCTCGTGGCGATCGTCATCGGCCTGCTCGCCGTGGGGAGCCCGTTCCTGGGGGCCAAGTGGGGGAGCGTGGACGAGCGGGTCCTGCCGGCCAGCTCGCCCAGCCGGCAGGCTGCGGACCTGCAGGCGCGGCTCTTCGGTGGCCAGACCTCCACGGCGTCGATCATGGTGCGCGGAGCGGACCAGGCGGCCACCACGGCCTACGTGACGAGGCTGTCCACCGTGGCCGGCGTCACCGGCGCGCAGGCGGTCGCCACCAGGTCAGTGGACGGACGACAGCTCACGCTGGTCCAGGCGAGCTGGCGGGGGAACTCCCAGACGCCGGGCAGCCAGGACGTGCTCAGGGCAGTGCGCGCCGTCGCCCCACCTGCGGGAGCGACCGTGCTGGTCGGCGGCCCGACCGCCGACGCGGTGGACCTCATCTCCTCGATCGGCAGCCACCTGCCGTGGATGGCGCTCATGGTCGCGGCGGTCATGCTCGTGCTGCTGTTCATCGCCTTCGGCTCGGTGGTCCTGCCGCTCAAGGCCATCGTGATGAACGGCGTTTCGATCGTGGCGTCCTTCGGTGTGGTCACCTGGATCTTCCAGGAAGGTCACCTGTCGAAGCTGCTCGGCTTCACCTCGCCCGGATACCTCGACGTGACGCAGCCGATCCTGATGCTCGCGATCCTGTTCGGGCTGTCGATGGACTACGAGGTGTTCCTGCTCAGCCGGGTGCGCGAGGAGTGGGACCGCACCGGTGACAACACGAGGGCCGTGGCGGCGGGGATCCAGCGGTCCGGGCGGATCATCACCAGCGCCGCCCTCCTGCTGGCCGTGGTCATCGGTGGCTTCGCGACGAGCGGGATCGTCTTCCTCAAGATGATCGGCGTGGGCATGCTCGTCGCCGTGCTGCTCGACGCCACCGTGGTGCGGGCACTGCTCGTGCCGGCCACGATGCGGCTGCTCGGGCGGGCGAACTGGTACGCCCCCCGGCCGCTGGCCCGCTGGTGGGAGCGGCACGGTCACCGGGAGGAGCAGGCTGGTCCGGCGGCGGTTGCCGCTGCGGCCCCGGAGCTGGCCACCGCGCCATGACCGCCTGCGGGCGGCGGCCTCGGCGAGGCCCGCCCGCGCCGGCTGGCCTCTTTACCAAGTCTTGACTTGGGCCGAATGGATGAGGGCCCGGCGCCACGGCGCCCGCGATACTGGAACCGTGCTGGGGACCGACTTCGCGCGCACCCTGCGCGCCGCCCAAGCCGGCGAAGAGGATGCCTTCGCCAGGCTCTGGCGTGACGCGAACCCGACGATGATCCGCTACCTGCGGGTCGTCGGGCACGACGATCCCTATGACGAGGCGTGTGAGGGCTGGATCACCGTGGTGCGCGGGTTGCCGGGGTTTGCCGGCGACGAGCTCGCGTGGCGCGTCTGGCTGCTCGCATGCGCTCGGCAACGCGCGGAGGAGAGCACATTGCGGCGGGCTTGGGGTTCGGTCACGGTCCTTCCCGGGATGCCGTCCGACGCTGACGACGAGCTCGGCATCGACGAGCTGTTCGAGCCCGATGCCACCGGCACTCCCGCGCATCGCGGGATCAACGAGACCCTGACGGCCCTGCGAGCGCTGCCGCTCGGGCAGGGCGAGGTCGTCGTGCTGCACCTGGGCGCCGGCCTGCCGCCCGCCGCGGTGGCCGACGTCATCGGCGTGGATGCGGTCAACATCCAGCGGGCCGAGGCGCGGGCCCTGGAACGACTGGGTACCGGCGCCGACCTGCTGAGGTGGTCGCTGGCCGCGCCGGCCACGACGGCGGAGCTCGCCGACGAGCACGTCGCCCTGAGCGCCTTCCGCAAGATCCCGGTCAGCGCACGCCGGGCGAAGGTCAAGGTCATCGCCATCGGGCGCGGGTCCGGCGGCGCGACCATGGGTGCCGCGGGGGTCACGGCTGCTGGCATGGCGGCTGCCGGCGCCGCGGCCGTGGGTCGGTCGCGGGCGGCCCTCCTGACTGCGTCCGTCCTGTCCGTGTCGGTCGTGTCGTTGGGCGGGCTCGGGGCCGCGGCGTATGTCGGCGTCCTGCCCGACAAGGTCCAGCAGGTCCTGCACCAGGTGGTCGGGGCGCCGGCGCCAAGGACACACGGCACGAGCCCCTCACGGAACCCGGGGCGCAGCCCGGTGACCTCACCGACGGCGGGGGTGGGGCCGCGTGCGGCGGCCAGTCCCGCAGCTGGGCTGTGCCGGGCCTGGTCGACCGACAAGGCCAAGGGCACGGCCCGGGACCACTCCGTCGCCTTCCGCAGCCTGTCCTCCACAGCAGGCGGGGCCGACAAGGTTGAGGCCTACTGCGCCGGGGTGCTGGCGCCCAAGCCTCAACACGGCTCGGGGTCGCCGACAGCCCACGCCACGCCTTCCGACAAACCGTCGCACCCCACGCACCCCTCGAAGCCACCGACCACCCACACGCCGAACCCGAACTCGCCGACGGCCCACGGCCCCAACCCGCACTCGACCAAGTCGGGGAAGGGTGGCCCCCACGGCAAGTCGGCCTCGCCCAGCCCGACGGCGCCAGTTCCCGGCTCGAGTGCGACGAACGACAGCCACACGCCGAACCCGCGTTCGTCCGGCAAGGGCCCCAAGCCCACCAGCACCAGCACCAGCGGCAAGCGGCCCTGACCTGGCCGACCGGCGAACGACGTCGACCCAGTGCTCGCGTAGGCTTCCCGCCGTGCTGTTCCCGCTGACCGTCGTCGTGCTCGTGGCCGCGGTGTGCCTGCTGGCCGCCGCGGGTTGGTATGCCGCGCGCAGCCGTGTCGTCGACGACCGTCTGCTGCTCGTGGCGGGGGTGACGGAGCTGGCGCTGTTGGTGCAGCTGGTGGTCTGCGTCGCCCACCTCGGGCGGGTGCCCGGTGGCGGCGCGGAGCAGGCGACGTTCGCGGCCTACGCGATCACCCTGCCGTTCGTGCCGCCCGCGGCGCTGTTCCTGGCGCTCAAGGAGAAGACGCGCTGGTCGATGGGCGTCGTCGCCGTGGGGGCCTTCAGCATCGCGGTGATGACGGCGCGCCTCCAACAGATCTGGAACCTGCGTGGCTGAGACCCCGCCCTCGAATCCGACCCCGAGTCCGGCTCCGAACCCGACCCCGAGTCCGGCTCCGAACCCGACCCCGGCTCCCACCCCGCGCCCGACCCGGTCCGGTCCGGGGGTGGTGCTGGTCGCCGTCTACGGGCTGCTCGCCCTGGCCGCCACGGGCCGCTCGGTCCTGCAGATCACCGAGTACTTCAGCCGCGCCCCGCTGGCCTACCTGCTGTCCGCCCTGGCGGCGGTGATCTACGTCGTCGCGACAGTGGCGCTCGCTCGCGGCGACCGCACGTCTCGCGCGGTCGCGCTGGTCGCGATCAGCGTCGAGCTGGCGGGCGTGCTGGTCGTGGGGCTCGCGTCCTACCTGGCCAAGAGCGCTTTCCCCGACAAGACGGTGTGGTCGCACTTCGGGTCGGGGTACGGCTACGTGCCGCTCGTCCTGCCGGTGCTCGGTCTGCTCTGGCTGCGCCGGACCAGATCGGGCATTCTCCCCCCTCGGGACCAGTCGGACGTCTAGGCTGCGGCGACCATGTCGCGCGGGGGACCGGCGGCGTCACCCGCCTGATCGGACGCACTGTGAAGCCTCGCCTCGTGGCGGCCGCCGCCGCCTTCGTCGCCGTCGCGGCCAGCTCGCTGGCCACCGCACCCTCTGCCAGTGCCGCCGTCTACGCCTCGAACGGGGCTCGGTGCACCAAGGTCGGCACGGCCGGTGCGGACACCATCACCGGGACGGCGGGCCCCGACGTGATCTGCGGCCTGGGCGGCAACGACCGGCTCGTGGGCCTCGGGGGCAACGACATCATCGACGGCGGCCTCGGTGACGACACGATCTACGGCGGCTTCGGTGACGACACGATCTACGGCGGGACGGGCAACGACAAGATCTACGCCCAGCAGGGCAACGACAAGGTCAACGCGGGGGCCGGCAACGACTACGTGCTGGGCTACTCGGGGAACGACGGCATCGACGGGGGCCCCGGCGACGACGTCATCGACGGGAGCACCGGCAACGACGTGGTCGTGGGCAACACGGGCAACGACACCCTGATCGGCGGGACCGGCGACGACACTGTCAGCGGCGGCCCGGGCCGCGACAAGGTCAACGGCAACGACGGCAACGACGACCTCCTGGGCGGGCCCGACCCCGACGTGATCTCCGGGGGCAACGGCACCAACTGGTGCGAGATCGCAGCCGGCGACATCCGCTACAGCTGCAAGACGGACACGGAGCCGGCGCAGGCGGTCGCGGTGTCGCTCTCCCCGGCCGCAGTCGACGTGACGGCCGCGCCCCAGGTCACCACCTACCGGATCCGGGTCACCGATGACACCGGTGTCACGTCCGTGCAGGTCGGCGCGCAGCACCAGACCGAGGGACTCATCGGTTACGCCACCGGCGGGATGGCCCACCTCGTGAGTGGCACCCCCCGCGACGGGTGGTGGAGCGGCACGCTGAAGGTTCCGATGTACGTCGACCCCGGTGCCATGACCGTCAACGTCTTCATGACCGACCGCGTGGGTCGGCAGTCCTTCGACGGATTCCCCGAAGTGCTGGCGGTGGCCTCGCGCAGCACCGACCTGCAGCCGCCGGTGGTCGCCTCGTTCAGCCTCAGCCGCACCGCCCTCGACGTGCGCACGACCGCCAAGACGGTCACGGCGACCGTGCGCCTGACCGACGACCGGGCCGGCATCGGGGGCACCCCGTACCTGTGTGCCTACCGACCGGCGAACGGCGACTACGTGCAGCTCGGCTGCGACAACCTCCAGCAGGTCTCGGGCACCGCCCGCGACGGCATCTGGACGGCCTCGCACGTGATCGAGGCCGGTGAGATCGGCGGGATCTGGAACTTCGCCGTGTGGGTCGAGGACGCCTCCTCCCGGCACGGGATGCAGTACTACAACGGGCCCGACCTGCGGGCCTACGTCGAGGCACGGGACGGCGCCGGCACGGGTGGCCTCCCGCTGCCCGGTGGGTCGGGGCGGTTCGTGGTGACCGGGACGGGTGACAGCAACGCGCCCGTGCTGAGCCGCCTGACGATGACGCCGAGCGAGCTTCCGTTGTCGGGGGCCCCGCAGCAGGTGGTCGTCGACGTCACCGCCACCGACGTCGAGGGAGTGGGCAACGTCAGCCTCTACCTGAGCAGTGCGACCGGCGACGTCCACCTGTACTCGAGCAGCGACCCCACCCTCGTCTCGGGGACGCGCAAGTCCGGGGTCTGGCGGCACACCGTCACCGTCCCGGGCGGGACCCCGCCGGGGACCTACTTCGCCCAGGTCGTCGTCGAGGACGCCACGCACTGGACCTCGTACGTCTCACCCGGGTCGCCCTATGCGGGCACTGCGGGCCAGACCGTCCTGTCGCCGACCCAGCTGGGCGGCGGCCCCGGGGTCCTGACCATCGGCTGAGGCTGACCCCGTCCCGAACGAGTCGAGTGCGATCAGGCCGCGGTCTCGACCGGCTCGAGGACGAACACGGGGATCAGCCGGTCGGTCTTGACCTGGTAGTCCGCGTAGGACGGGAAGGCCTCGACGCACCGCGCCCACCACTGCTCGCGCTCTGCCCCGTCGAGCTCCCGGGCGCGCACGGTCCAGGTGCGGTCGTCGTCCTGCAGGTCGAGGACCGGGTTCTTGCGGATGTTGGCATACCACTTCGGGTGCTCGGGCGCGCCACCCTTGCTCGCCACCGCGGCATACAGCCCGTCGTGCTCGACGCGCATCAGCGGCACCTTGCGCACCTTGCCAGAGAGCCCGAGCATCGTCAGCATCACGACCGGACGGTCCTGGATGGAGACCGCGCGCGTCGTCCCGGCGGCCTCGATCTGCTCGACCTGGTCGCGGACCCATCCGCTCGTGCTGGGGGCGTATTCGCCGGTAATGGTCATACCCGCCCCAACACCATCGAAGCCGCAGATATGCCCGCGGACCCGGGCTCGCGACCTCCGGTCCGCCATGAGAGACGGGTATGCCGCGCGGTCAGGTCCCGGGCGTAGCCTCGGGACAGGTCATGAGCGCCAGCGACAAGCCCCGGCTCGCTGGCCGGCAACCCTCCTCCGCGGTGGGGTGCCCCGGGTGAAGACCAGGCGCACGGCACCGGTTGCCGTGCGCAAGCGCGGGCGACCCACCACGTGTCCCCGCACCCTCGGCACACGAGAGTGAAGGAACCACCATGAGCCCAACCAACTGGTCTTTCGAGACCCGCCAGGTCCACGTCGGACAGGAGCCTGACGCAGCCACCGGCGCCCGCGCCCTGCCGATCTACCAGACCACCTCCTACGTCTTCAAGGACACCGAGCACGCGGCAAACCTGTTCGCGCTCAAGGAGTTCGGCAACATCTACACCCGCATCATGAACCCGACGCAGGATGCGGTCGAGCAGCGCGTCGCGTCCCTCGAGGGTGGGGTCGGGGCACTGCTCGTCGCCTCGGGCCAGGCCGCCGAGACCCTGGCGATCCTCAACATCGCCGAAGCCGGCGACCATGTCGTGGCGAGCCCGAGCCTCTACGGCGGGACGTTCAACCTGCTCAAGCACACGCTCCCGAAGTTCGGGATCGAGGTGAGCTTCGTCGAGGACCCCAACGACGTGGAGTCGTGGAGGGCGGCGGTCCGGCCCAACACCAAGCTGTTCTTCGGCGAGACCATCTCCAACCCCAAGTCGGAGGTGCTCGACATCGAGGCGGTCGCGGCCGTCGCCCACGAGGCGGGTGTGCCGCTCGTCGTGGACAACACCATCGCCACACCGTTCCTCATCCGCCCGCTCGAGTGGGGCGCTGACATCGTCGTGCACTCGGCCACGAAGTACCTCGGCGGCCACGGCACCTCGATCGCCGGCGTGATCGTCGACGGCGGGACGTTCGACTTCGCCGCCGACCCGGAGAAGTTCCCCAACTACAACACGCCCGACGAGAGCTACCACGGGCTCGTCTTCGCGCGGGACCTCGGTGTCGGGAGCCCGCTGGGAGCCAACCTGGCCTTCATCCTCAAGGCCCGGGTGCAGCTGCTGCGTGACCTCGGCCCGGCGATCGCACCGTTCAACGCGTTCCTCATCGCCCAGGGCCTGGAGACCCTGAGCCTGCGGATCGAGCGCCACCTCGAGAACACCCACAAGGTGGCGGCGTTCCTCCAGGCCCACGAGCAGGTGGAGCAGGTCGTGTGGGCGTCGCTGCCCGAGCACGAGAGCTACGCCAAGGCGACCAAGTACACGCCGCGGGGAGCCGGGGCCGTGCTCGCGTTCGAGATCGCCGGCGGGGTCGAGGCGGGGCGCCGGTTCGTCGAGTCCCTCGTCCTGCACAGCCACGTCGCCAACATCGGTGACGTCCGGTCGCTGGCGATCCACCCTGCCTCGACGACCCACTCGCAGGGCCCGGACGGCGACCGCCTCAAGGCCGGCGTGACGCCCGGGCTGGTCCGCCTGGCCGTGGGCATCGAGCACATCGACGACATCCTGGCCGACCTCGAGCAGGGGTTCATCGCCGCCAAGGCCGCATAACCCACGGGCGGTCCGGGGACCGCGCTCCGTATGCTGCGGGAATGTCCTCCACCGGTTCCGAGCAGCCTTCCACTGCCCGGAAACGGGGGAGGCGCCCGCGGTCGGGGCAGTCGAAGAACGGGCCGTCCCGCTCGCGCCAGCCCCGCCAGCCTCGGCCGCCTCGTCCGGCCATCCCCGTCCCGGAGCTGAAGTACCCGTCGGACCTGCCGGTCGTCGCGCGCAAGGACGACATCGCCGCGGCGATCCGCGACCACCAGGTCGTCATCGTCGCGGGGGAGACGGGGTCGGGCAAGACGACCCAGCTCCCCAAGATCTGCCTCGAGATCGGACGCGGCCGCGATGGCCTGATCGGCCACACCCAGCCCCGGCGGATCGCCGCGCGATCGGTCGCCGAGCGGATCGCGGAGGAGCTCGAGGTCGAGCTGGGTGGTGCCATCGGCTACCAGGTGCGCTTCACCGACCAGAGCAGCGACAACACGCTGGTCAAGGTGATGACCGACGGCATCCTGCTCAACGAGCTGCAGCGCGACCGACTGCTGCGCAAGTACGACACCATCATCATCGACGAGGCACACGAGCGGTCGCTCAACATCGACTTCATCCTGGGATACCTCAAGCAGCTGCTGCCCCGACGACCCGACCTCAAGGTCGTCATCACCTCGGCGACCATCGACCCGCAACGCTTCGCCGAGCACTTCCGTGACCCAGCCAGTGGTGAGCCCGCGCCGATCATCGAGGTCTCAGGACGCACCTACCCGGTCGAGGTCCGCTACCGGCCGCTGGTCGACCCCGAGCGACCCGACGCCGAAGAGCGTGACCAGGTCACGGGCGTGTGCGAGGCCGTGGAGGAGCTGTGGACCGAGCGTGCCGCAGACGGGTCCGGCCACGACATCCTCGTGTTCCTCTCGGGTGAACGGGAGATCCGCGACACGGCGGACGCCCTCGAGTCGATGAAGCTCCCGCAGACCGAGGTCCTCCCGCTGTACGCCAGGCTCTCGGCCGCCGAGCAGCACCGGGTCTTCGGGCGCGCCACCGGACGGCGGATCGTGTTGGCCACCAACGTCGCCGAGACGTCGCTGACGGTCCCCGGCATCCGGTATGTCGTGGATGCCGGCACCGCGCGCATCTCGCGGTACTCCCAGCGCACCAAGGTGCAGCGGCTGCCCATCGAGGGGATCTCGCAGGCAAGCGCGAACCAGCGCGCCGGCCGCTGCGGGCGCCTCGCCGACGGCATCTGCATCCGGCTCTACTCCGAGGAGGACTACCTCTCGCGCCCGGAGTTCACCGAGCCGGAGATACAGCGAACCAGCCTCGCCTCCGTGATCCTCCAGATGACCTCGCTCGGTCTCGGTGACATCGCGGCCTTCCCGTTCGTCGACGCCCCGGACGCGCGTCAGGTCGCCGACGGCATCCGGCTGCTCGAGGAGCTCCAGGCCTTCGACAGCGAGGACGGGTCGCGGCGTGGGGAGCGCCGGCTCACGGCACACGGACGGTCGCTCGCGCGCCTGCCGGTGGACCCGCGACTGGGCAGGATGCTCATCGAGGCCGGCAGGCTGGGCTGTGCTCGCGAGGTGCTGGTCATCGTCGCCGCCCTGTCGATGCAGGACCCGCGTGAGCGTCCGGCCGACAAGCAGACCCAGGCCGACCAGTCGCACGCCCGGTTCCGCGACGAGCACTCCGACTTCATCTCGCTGCTGAACCTGTGGGCCTATCTCAAGGAACAGCAGAAGGCCTTGTCCCACAGCGCTTTTCGACGGATGTGCCGTGCGGAGTACCTGCACTACCTGCGGGTGCGGGAGTGGCAGGACCTGCACAGCCAGCTCCGCAAGGCGTGCCAGGACCTGGGCATCGACACCAGGGCGGCCACCGCGGCACCGGGGGAGCCGCCCAACGCCGACCTCGTCCACCAGGCCCTGCTGGCCGGACTGCTGTCCCACATCGGCCTGCGTGACGAGGCCAAGCGTGACTACCTCGGTGCCAGGGGGGCGAGGTTCGGCATCTCGCCCGGCTCGACCCTGTTCCGCCGTCAGCCGACCTGGCTGATGTCGGCCGAGCTGGTCGAGACCACCCGGCTCTGGGCGCGCACCAACGCCCGCATCGACCCGATCTGGGCAGAGCGGCTGGGCTCCCACCTGGTGAAGCGCACGTACTCCGAGCCGCGGTGGTCGCGCACCCAGGGCGCCGTCGTGGCCACCGAACGCGTCACGCTCTACGGCGTGCCGCTGGTGGCCGCGCGGACCGTGCAGTACTCGCGGATCAACCCCGAGGAGGCGCGGGACCTGTTCATCCGGCACGCGCTGGTCGAGGGGGACTGGGACACCCATCATGAGTTCTTCACGGCGAACCAGGCTCTGCTGCAACGACTTTCCGAGCTCGAGGAGCGGGCGAGACGGCGCGACATCGTCGTCGACGAGGAACACCTCGTGGCGTTCTACGACGCGCGGGTGCCTGCAGAGGTGGTGTCGCAGCGTCACTTCGACCGCTGGTGGAAGGACGTGCGTCGGCACACGCCACGCCTGCTGCACTTCACCGAGGAGCTGCTCACCCGCGACAGCGCGCAGCGGGTGTCGGCCAGCGACTACCCGCGGACCTGGCTGCAGGGTGGCGTCGAGCTGGCCGTGAGCTACCAGTTCGAGCCGGGCGCAGCGGCGGACGGGGTGACGGTCCACATCCCGGTGCAGGTGCTCAACCAGGTCGCCGACGAGGGCTTCGACTGGCAGGTACCGGGCCTGCGGGAAGAGCTCGCGACCGCCCTGTTGCGCTCCCTGCCCAAGGCGACCCGGGTGCACTTCGTCCCTGCTCCGGACCACGCGGCCGCGGCGCTCGCGCAGGCGCAGCCCGGCGGCGGCCGACGGCTCGCCGACGAGCTCGCGCGCGTGTTGCGCGCTCGCACCGGCATCGCGGTGCCCCCCGAGCAGTTCGCCCCGGAGCGCGTCCCCGACCACCTGCGCATCACCTTCGTCGTCGAGGACGGCAGGGGGAGGGTGCTGGGCGCCGGCAAGGACCTGGGTGCCCTGCAGGACCAGCTGGCCGGCCAGGTGCAGCGGCGGATGTCGAGCGCGGCGGCAGCCATCGAGCGAAAGGGACTGCGGCAGTGGGACTTCGGTGACCTGCCAGCGACCTTCGAGTCGACCTCCGGCGGGCAGACGGTGCACGGCTTTCCCGCCCTGGTGGACCGGGGCGACAGTGTCGACATCGTCGTGATGCCCGGCGCGCGCGAGGCTGAGGCGGCCACGACCCTGGGTGTCCGCCGGCTGCTGCTGCTCAACACGACCGCGCCCTGGAAGCGCGTGCTGGCCACGCTGACCAACGCGCAGAAGCTGGCGCTGGGGGACAACCCGCACGGCTCCGTCCCGGCCCTGCTGGACGACGCGCTGGCCTGTGCCGTCGACGCGATCGTCATCGAACGAGGCGTCGCACGAGGCGGCGACCGAGGTGGCGACGCGGGGTCCGCCGCCGCCGGGGTCCGTGACGCAGCCACCTTCGAGGCTGCGCTCGCCGCGGTCCGGACGCACATCGCGACGCGGGTGCTGACTGTCGTGGCCGAGGTGGAACCGGTGCTCTCCGCGGCCAGGGAGGTGCGCGTCCGTCTCGACGGTCTCACGGCGCCGGCCACCGCGGCGCTCGTCGCCGACGTCCGGGCCCAGCTCGACAGCCTGGTGTACGCCGGCTTCATCGCCGACACGGGACTGGGCCGTCTGACGCACCTGCGGCGCTACCTGCGGGCGATGCTCCAGCGGCTGGACAAGGCCCCGTCCTCGCCGGCTGCGCTGGCCCGCGACGCGGCCAACCAGGAGGTCGTGGACCGCGTCGAGATCGCGTATGCCGACCTGCTCGACTCCCTGCCCCCCGTCGAGCGCCGGTCCGGGCCCGTCCGGGACGTGGGGTGGATGGTCGAGGAGCTGAGGGTGAGCCTGTTCGCGAACGGGCTCGGCACGGCATACCCGGTGTCCGAGAAGCGGATCCGCGCTGCCATCAGCGCGCTCGCCTGAGGGCCCGCGCCCTGCCCGGACGCACGAAGGCCCCGACCACCGGGGTGGTCGGGGCCTTCGAGGGTGATCGGGTCAGGCGAGGTGGACGTTCTCGTGGCCTTCGGACGACAGCGACTCGTGCTTGACGTTGAGGAAGCCGAACGTGATGAGCGAGCCGACGGCGATCATGCATGCGGCCACGAGGTAGGCGTGGCTCGAGCCGAACGTCTGCGCCTGCAGGGCGATCTGGTGCTGGGCGGCGTGGACCTTGTCGGCGGACAGCGTGCCCGAGGCCACCTTGGCCTGGAGCGCGGCGCCGAGCTCGGCACCCCGGTCCTTGGCACCGTTCGCGAACACCGTGCTCAGCGTGGCCAGACCCAGTGCCCCACCGACCTGCTGCATGGTGTTGAGCACCGCGGACGCCACCCCGGAGTCCTCCGCCGCCACGCCGGCCGTGGCCGTGAGGGTCATCGGCACGAACGTCAGGCCCATGCCGACCGCGAGGACGACGATCCAGGGGAGCAGGCCCGTGGTGTAGGAGCTGTTGACGTCGAGCTGGGCGAACCCGAACATGCCGGTGGCGGCCAGCAGCGTGCCGGTGCCGGAGATCCACCGGGGGTCGACCCTGGTCATCAGGGTCGAGGCGATCTGGGCGGCGACCACGATGCCGAAGGAGAAGGGCAGGAACGCGAAGCCCGACTTGAGCGGCGAGTAGCCCAGCACCTGCTGGATGTACAGGCCGAGGAAGTAGAACATCGCGAACATCGCAGCGCCGACGATGAGCATCACCGCGAAGGACGTGCCGCGGGTGCGGTCGGCCAGGATGCGGATGGGCAGCAGGGCGTGGGTGGAGCGGGTCTCGACGACCACGAACGAGACGAGCAGGACGACGCCGGCGATGAGGGTGGTCAGCGTGGTGGCCGAGGTCCACGAGTCGCTGGCCGCGTTGGTCAGGCCGTAGACGAGGGACACCAGCCCACCCGTGCCGAGGATGGCGCCGGGAACGTCGATGCGACCCTTGCCCCGCTCGGACTCGGAGAGGAAGCGCGGCGCGAGGAAGGCCACGAACAGGCCGATCGGCACGTTGATGAACATCGTCCAGCGCCAGTCGATCTCGGTGAGCGCGCCACCGAGGATGAGGCCGACGGCCGCGCCCGCCCCGGACATCGCGGCATACACGCCCATGGCACGGTTGCGCGCCGGGCCGGCCGGGAAGGTGGTGGTGATCAGCGCGAGGGCGGTGGGGGAGGCCAGCGCGGCGCCGATGCCCTGCAGCGCGCGGGCACCGAGCAGCATGCCCTCGCTCTGGGCGAGGCCGCCGAGCAGGGAGGCACCGGCGAAGACGAGCACCCCGGTCATGAAGACCTTGCGGCGACCGAACAGGTCACCCAGTCGTCCACCGAGCAGGAGCAGCCCACCGAAGGCGAGCGTGTAGGCCGTGACCACCCAGGACAGGTTCTCCTGGGTGAAGCCGAGGTCGGCCATGATGTGCGGCATCGCGATGTTCACGATCGTGCCGTCGAGCACGACCATGAGCTGGGCGGCCGTGATGACGGTCAGGGCGATGCCCAGGTGCCGGCCCTTGCCGCTGGACGCGACCTCGGGTTCCGGAGTCGAGACGGGCTCGACGACAGCAGTCGAAGACATGGGTGTTCCTTGGTGTGTGGGTCGTGCGTGAGTTGTGTGTGAGTGGTGCGGGGTGGAGCCGTGGGTCAGTCGCGCTGGAGGGTCGCAGCGCAGGCGGGGAGGACGACGCTGTCCACCAGGGAGATGAGGCGTTCCTGCGACGGGTGGGTGCCCGTCAACATCGCATCGTGAATGGTGATCGCCGGCAGCAGTCGCGCCAGCAGCTCCAGATCGGCGTCCTTGCCGATCTCCCCGCGCTGTTGGGCGGCGCGGAAGGTCTTGAGGGTGACCGCCATCTTGGGGCCGATGAGGCGGGTCATGATGGCGTCGCGCAGCTCGGCGTCCCGGTGCAGCGACCCGAGGAGGGCGGCGAAGACCTGCAGCGGCAGGTCCTCCCCGATGCCGCCCTTGGCACAGGCCTGGGCGATGAGGTCTCCCCGCAGGCTGCCCGTGTCGGGGTAGCGGTCGGCCTCGACCCCGATCATGAGCTGGAGCGCGTCGACGACCAGGTCGACCTTGCCCGGCCAGCGGCGGTACAGCGTCGCCTTCGAGGCCTTGGCGGCGCCTGCGACGGCGTCGAAGTTGAGCCGGTCGTAGCCGACGTCGGCCAGCGTCACGAGGGCCGCTTCGAGGATCTCCCGCTCGCGGTCACCCTCGACCCGGGGGCGGGTGCGCGCCGGTTCGGCCGACTCCTGCGTCTCGGGGGCGGTGGTGGTGCTCGTGGGGGTCACGGGGTGCTTCCTCTGTCGGGATGGAACGACTGTCGGTATGAAAAGGACTGTCGGGATAGAACGAAACTGTTTCGTTTCATCCAACCGTACGCCCGCCTCGGCCATTCCGCCAATCCCGGAATGTGACGCGCATCACTCGAGACCGGTCGGCGAAACTCCCGACGATGGTGGAGGCGGGGCACGGAATCCCCTGCCATGCTCAAGCGTTGGCACTGTCGAACACGTCACGAGACCAACCGCTGGAGTAGCCGTGCTGAACCCGTCCGAGCTCTACCACTTCGAGACCGACACCGATCCGCAGGAGCTGCGGGCGTCGGTCATGCTCGTCGCTCTCGGCGGCTTCATGGACGCCGGCCACACGCAGCGGATCCTCACCGAGCACCTCCTCGGGTCCGGAGAGTCCACCGTCGTCGCGTCCTTCGACACCGACCAGATGGTCGACTACCGCAGCCGCCGGCCCGCGATGGTCTTCGACGCGAACCGCTGGCTGAGCTATGACGACCCGTGCCTGGCGTTGCACCGTCTCGTCGACCGCGACGGAACGCCCTACTTCCTGCTGACCGGGCCCGAGCCCGACTTCCAGTGGGAGCGGATGACCGAAGCGGTGCGCCAGCTCGTGGTGCTGCTCGGCGTCGACCTCGTCGTCAGCGCCCACGGCATTCCCATGGCGGTGCCGCACACGCGCCCCATCGGGCTCACCTCCCACGCCACAGACCCGCGGCTGATTCCGTTGCAGGACAACCCGTTCGGGCGCGTCGAGGTGCCGGCGAGCCTGTCCTCCCTGCTCGAGCTGCGGCTGGGGGAGTCCGGCCACGACGCCCTCGGGTTCGCGGTGCACGTGCCGCACTACCTGGCGCAGGCCGAGTTCGCCGACGGCGCCGTGACGGCGCTCAACGCGATCACGGCGGCGACCGGGCTCAACCTGCCCATCGACGACCTCGTCGCCCAGGCCGGCCTGAACCGGGCCGAGATCGCCCGCGAGATCGAGGGCTCCGACGAGGTGTCCCAGGTCATCGCCGCACTGGAGCGCCAGTACGACACCTTCAGCGAGGGCCGCCAGAAGCCGAGCCTGCTCGCCACGGACGTGAGCGAGCTGCCGTCGGCGGACGAGATCGGCGCGGAGTTCGAGCAGTTCCTGCGCGACGTCGCCGAGGACGAGTCGTCAGGCGAGGGCAACCCCACCTGACGGTGGCTCGGACCTTCTGACGGTCGCTCAGACCTTCGCGTGCTTGGCGCGCGAGAAGCTGTAGACCCCGAACGCGGCGAAGCCGATGGCCATGAGGATGAGCAGCGCGGTGCCGAACGGCTGGTCGCGCAGGGACTTCAGCGCTCCGTCGAGCCCGGAGGCCTCCTGGGGCTGCTTGTTGATCCCGGCGGTCACGAAGAGGAACCCGACGATCACGAGGGCGACACCCTTGGCGACGTAGCCGAACCGGCCGGCCCGGGTCGCCCACATGCCCGGGTGGTCCTTGAGGTCCTGGAGGAACTTCATCTTCCAGCCCTTGTAGACGTGGTAGAGCCCGACGCCGACGACGCCGAGACCGATGATCACCACGAGGGTGCGCCCACCGGGCTTCTCCAGCAGCTTCGCGGTGAAGTCCACGCTCTGGCTCCGGCCGTTGGTGGCCTTGCCGGTCGCGAAGCGGAATGCCGAATAGGCGAGCGCGAGGTACACCACGGCCTTGCCGACTGCCTTGGCACGACCGCCCCACGCGTCCTTGTCGTCGCCCGGGTGTCCGACGACGGCGTCCGCGAGCTGCCAGACGGCGAGTCCCAGGAACCCGACGACGCTCACCCAGAGCAGCACCTTGCCGAGGCCGTTGCCGGCGAGGGACGCGAGCGCCCCGCTCTGGTCGGCGTTCTTGCCACCGCCGCCGTACGCGACCTGGAGGGTGATCCAGCCGATCAGCAGGTGGAGGAGCCCGCTGGTGGCGTACCCCACGCGGGCGAGGCCCTCGAGGGCCGGGTGGTCTGAGGCCCTGCTGGCGACTCGCTTGACGTCGTGATATTCCATGGCACCACCTAACCACTCATCCGTGCAGGTCAGGGAGATTGACGGCTAGTCCTTCGCTTCTGACCACCGCCGGATGACCGAGGCGTCGGCGACGAACCGCACCTGGGTCGACCCGGTCCAGCGTCGCGCGCTGTCGGTCAGGGCACGCTCGAGCCGCGCCTTCGTCTCGTCGGCGTTCTCCTCGGGGACGTGGACGAGCAGCTCGTCGTGCAGGCAGAGCACGATCTGTGCCCCGAGGTCTCGGGTGGTGGCCCTGACCGTGGCCGCCCAGGCCTTGAACAGCTCGGCCGCGCTGCCCTGGATGACGGCGTTGCGGGCGAACCTGCCGCGCGCGGCGTCCGAGGCGGCCGCGTCTTCGGCGGCCACGTCGGCAAGGACGGTGTCAAGCCGGATGAGCCGACCGCCGAAGGTGCGCAGTGGCTCGCGGCGCAACCCCGCGGCATACGCGGCATCGAGGTATCCCATGGCGACCGGGTAGGTGCGCTCGAGGTCCTTGAGCGCCTCACCGGCGGCGCCGCTGCGCTGGCCGTACATCGCCGCGAGGACGGCGATCTTGGCTACCGGGCGGTCCACGCCGAGGGCGGCCGCCACCGGTGCGTACAGGTCGTCGGCCCGGGTCGCGGCGGCGAAGGCCTCGTCACCGGAGACCGCGGCCAGCACCCGGGGCTCGATCTGGCCGAGGTCAGCGCGGACGAACACATGACCGGGGTGCGCGGCCACGGCGGGGCGCAGGGACGTGGGCAGGTTGTGGAGGCCGTTCTGGGCGGTCATCCGGCCGGCGGCCCCGTCGCAGGCCGTCCACTCGCCGCGCAGTCTGTCGTCCGGGCCCACGTGCGTGTCGAGCCAGGGGTAGCCGTACGTGGTGGCGATGCGTTCGGCCCGGCGCCACTCGAGCAGGGCGCCGACGACGGGATGGGCGTCGCGGAACGGCTCGAGGACCCACTTGCGCGTGTTGGGCACGACGACCCCGACGGACGCGAGGAGCTCCTTGACCTGCACCGGGCTTCGCAGGTCCGTGGACTCGCGACCGGGCGTGTGGGACAGCACCCGCCGGTCGCGGTCGGCTCGGATGCGTCGTAGGTCAGCGTCGCCGTCGGGGCGCGGACCTGCTGCGTCGGCGATCAGCCGCTCCGCGGTCGCCCGGTCGACGGGCAGCCCGTCGCGGGCGAGCTCGAGGCACAGGAAGGCCGCCGCGGACTCGGAGTGGGCTGCTGCCACCGACCGCGGGCCGACGGCCGCGAGGGCTGACTCCTGGGCCTGCGCGCACGCCAGGGCAGCTCGTGCCCACGCCACCAGGGTCGCGTCGTCGGGGTGCCAGGTGGCAGTGCCCGCGTCCGGATCGAGGTAACCCCCCGGGGAGCCCAGCGCCATGGGGGCCGACGAGGAGTCGGTGGTGTGGAAGTCGAAGAGGTCACCGCGCGTCGGCGCGGGCAGGCCCGCACGGTCCAGCCGGTGGGCCGCGGCCCACGCGACCTGTGGGCTCGCCTCCCAGCCGCCCACGAGCAGCCGGTGGGCCTCCGCGACGTCCCAGCAGCGGGTCACCGGGATCCCGGCCGCGACGAGCGCGGTGGCGTCCACCCGGCCCGACCACCAGACCCACCGCACGTCACCGGCCTGCTCGAGGTCGGCCGCACGCTGGACGAGGTCCTCGCCCGGGCCGACCACCTCGAGGTGTTCGCCCACGATCGCGGCGCGACCGTCCGCGGTGGCGACGAAGGCAAGGGGGGCAACAGGCATGGCGGGCACATCCTCGCACCCGTGACCGACGACCTCGCCGTGATGGGACGGGATCGGTTGCTAGGAGCGGGTTCTCAGGGCGACCTGGCGCTTGATCCGGCTCAGCATCCCGACCATGCCGCGCAGCCGCAGGGGTGAGACCGCCTCGCCGAGGGAGAAGCGGTACGGCGCGTCCTCAGGGACGGCGAGCACCTGCGCGGCAGTCAGGCCGTCGAGTCCCTCGCTGAGGATCCCGGCGAACCCGCGCGTGGTCGGCGCCTCCTGCGGGGCCGAGAAGAACAGGTGCACGGCCCGCTCGCCGGGGTCGTCGGCAGGCTCGTCGTCGACCTCCACCGCGAGGAAGATCGGGGACTGGCACTCGTGGACCTGCTCCATCTCACCCAGCCGGCCGGCATACCGCTCGGGCAGCTCGGGCAGGCCCTCGCTGAACTCCAGCAGGAGCTCCAGGCGTTGCGGCGCAAGCAGGTCCGCGAAGTCGTCGGCGATCTCCTGCATCGCCGCCGGCAGCGGTGCGGACCCGGTCGCGGCGGTGTCGGTCACGCCGGCGCGCCCTGCTCCACCGGGACGCGCACGCTGTTTCCCCACTCGGTCCAGGAGCCGTCGTAGTTGCGGACGTCGTCGAAGCCCAGCAGGTGCGTCAGGACGAACCACGTGTGGGACGAGCGCTCACCGATGCGGCAGTAGGCGATCGTGGGGTCGGCGGGGGACAGCCCCTGCTCCTGGAGGTAGATGGCCTCGAGGTCCTCGCGGGACCTGAACGTGCCGTCCTCGTTGGCCGCGCGGGCCCACGGCACCGACTTCGCGCCCGGGATGTGCCCGCCGCGCATGGCACCTTCCTGCGGGTAGTCGGGCATGTGCAGCAGCTCGCCGCTGTACTCGCCGGGGGAGCGGACGTCGACCAGGGGCCCGCCGAGGTGGGCGAGCACGTCCTCCTTGAACGCCCGGATAGGCGCGTCGTCCCGCTCGACCACCGGGTATGCCGCGTCGCCGGCCAGGGTGGGCACGGCAGGGACCTCGCGGGTCAGCTCGCGTCCCTCGGCCGCCCACTTGGCGCGCCCACCGTCGAGCAGCCGCACGTCCTCGTGTCCGAAGAGGCTCATCACCCACAGGGCGTAGGCGGCCCACCAGTTGTTCTTGTCCCCGTAGAGCACGACCGTCGTGTCGCGCCCGACTCCGCGGGCGGACATCACGGCAGCGAACTGCTGCGCGTCGACGTAGTCACGGACCACCGGGTCGTTCAGGTCCTGGTGCCAGTCCAGCTTGAGGGAGCCCGGGATGTGGCCGGTGTCGTAGAGCAGCACGTCCTCATCGGACTCCAGGACGACGATGCCGTCGGGGCCTCCGACTGCGCCTGCCTCGATCTGCTCGGCCAACCACTGCGTGCTGACCAGCCGCTCGGGGTGGGCGTAGCGGGAGAAGCTGCCGGACGAGTCTGCGCTGTCTGAGTCTGCGCTGTCGGAATCTGCGGTGTCGGGGGCTGCGGTGTCGGGGGCTGCGGTGTCGACCATGTGCCAAGGCTAATCCCGCTGGTCACGGGCCCCCGTGGCAGGATGGCCGGGACCGATCGACAACGAACCCGAAGGGGTGCTGACGTGGGCTTTCTCGGAATGGGCAAGGACGAGGCCGAGGCGAAGCCGACCTCGGCGCTCGAACAGGCGCAGGCCCCCCGCGAGGACTCGGGGATGTTCTCCGGAGCCGTGACCGGTCTGATCGAGAGCCTCCTCGATCTCGGTATCGACGGGAAGGGTCCGTTCGACTCGGCCCAGAAGGTCGCCGACGTGAAGCGCGCCGAGAAGCCCGACTCGGAGGAGGCCGTCGACGCCGTCGTGCGAGGTCACCTCAAGCTCGCCGCGGCCGGCGGGTTCGTGACCGGGCTCGGCGGTTTCGTGACGCTGCCGGTGGCGCTGCCGGCCAACGTCGTCGAGTTCTACGTCGTCGCGACCCGGATGGTCGCCTCGATCGCGTCCCTGCGGGGCTACGACATCAACCAGCCCGAGATCCGCTCGGCCGTGCTTCTCACCCTCGTCGGTGCGGATGCGGACGACCTGCTCAAGAAGGCGGGCGTGACGCCCACCGGCCGGCTCGCGAACCTCGCGGCCCAGCGGCTGCCCGGCCCGGCGATGATGGTGGTCAACAAGGCGGTCGGGTTCCGCCTGCTGTCGACCGCGGGGAAGAAGACGTTGAGCCGCTTCGGCAAGGGCGTCCCGGTCATCGGCGGGGTGGTGGGAGCCGGCTTGGACAGCTATCTGCTGAAGAAGATCGCCGACCACGCGCGCCACGAGTTCCCCCCGAGGGCCAGAGGTCTCTGAGTGGCGGGGCTTTGAGTGGCGGGTCTCTGAGTGGCGCGCGCACCCGCCTTCGCGCAGGCTGGGTGTGCTCCGGGGAATCACCGGGGCAGTCGCGTCGTTTGAACCGTGTCCGGGCCACGTCGGTGTCCGGGAGCCTGCGCCCTCCAACCACGGGAGTCTGACCATGGCCAAGACCCGCTTCGGTGCCCTGCGCACCATCGCCACCGCAGTACGCACCGCCACCCGTCCGGGATCGCCCGCGATGGGCGAGCGCCTGATGAGCCTGCCCCGGCTGTTCCGTGCGACCTTCAGCGGCGAGTATGCCGGGACCAGCCGCGGCCGCCTGATGATGGTGCTCGCGGGGGTGGCGTACGTCGTGTCGCCCATCGACCTGGTCCCCGAGCTCGCTCTGTCGGTCTTCGGCCTGGCCGACGATGCGGTGGTCGTCTCGTGGATCGCGGCGACGGTCGTCAACGAGACCGAGTCGTTCCTGGCCTGGGAGCGCACGGGTTCGGCCGCCGCGCGCGAGACCGTGCAGGGGAACGTCGTCCGCTGACGTCCTCGCCAGCGGCGTGACGGCGCCGATACGGCGCCGTCACGGCGTCCCTCGCCCCCGCGCCCTGCCTCCGGAGGACACCCGTCCACAGGGTTCCGGCCGCTCGCTGACGGGACGGCCGGGCCGCGGCCAGCGTTGGCCCATGAGCCAGATCAGACTGCGCGGCCCGGCGGACGTCGTCGCCGTCCTGCCCTACCAGCTCGGGTACCACCCGCAGGACTCGATCGTGGTGCTCGCGCTGCACGGTCGCAGCGTCGGGCTCATCGAGCGCATCGACCTGCCACCTCCGGAGGACGTCGAGCAGGTCGGTCTCGTCCTGGTGGGACCGCTGCTGCGTGATCGGCCCGAAGCCGTGATGCTCGTCGGCTACGAGACCGAGCGCGGGGCGAGCAGGCCCGTGCTGGACGTGGTGCGCCGACTCGCGACCGAGGCCGACCTGGACGTGCTCGACCGCCTCGTCGTCCACGACGGGCGCTGGTTCGGCATCGACTGCGCCGAGCCGTGCTGCCCACCCGACGGGGTCCGGGTGCAGGCTGCTGTCGACACCCCCGCGGTCGCCGAGTACGTCGGGCTCGAGGTCTCGCCCCTGAGGGGTCGCTCGGCGATTGCCGACCTCGTGGCCGCCGACCGAGCCCTTGCCGCCCAGGTGTCGGCGGAGCTGACCGCGGTCCGGCGCCCCTACCCGGCACCGTCGCAGGCCGTCGGTCGGCTCCAGGCACTGGCTGGCTGGGCGGTGGTCTGCGACGTGACCGGCGGAGCCCTCGACATCGCCGAGCTCGGCCCGGTCGAGGTCTCCCGCCTCGTGCGCAGCGTCGAGGACCTCGAGCTGCGCGACGCGCTGGTGGCGTGGCTGTGCCCGGGCTCGCTGCCCCTCGAGTCCTTGTCGGCGGACCTGCTCGACGCGATGCGCTGCATCCTGCCGGCGCCCACGTGGCACCACCGGTCCGGGGGCGGGGCCAGCGTCGTCGCGGGGCGCAGGCTTCTTGCCCGGTTCATGTCCCTGGTTCGGAGGGTGCCGGACGAGCGCGCCGCCCCCGCGCTCACCGTGCTCGCCAACCTCGCCTGGTGGCAGGGTGATGGGGCGCTGGCCCGCACCTGCCTGGACCGAGCGCTCCGGTCGAGCCCTGAGTACCGGCTCGCCCTGCTTCTCGAGCGCATGCTCGACCTCGGGGTGCGCCCCGGTGGCCGCGGTCAGCTGCCCCCGGCGGAGCTGCTGTCCGGTTGACGCGTCCACCGTGCGGACGCCGCGGACACGCAAGCGTCCCCCTCGTATGATGGCGGGCAGGTCATGAGTCCCAGCGACAAGCCCCGGCTTGCTGGGCGGCAACCCTCCTCGCGGTGGGGTGCCCCGGGTGAGGACCCGGCCGACCCTGACCTGGGCGGCAAGCGCGAGCGCCACAGGAGCAGTTCCGATGACCACGACCTCCCCTCCACGGGCGACCTCCGGGGCTTGGCGCGACGGTGACCCCGTCGGCCGGCGCCAGTTCGTGGACGTCGGCGCTGTCGAGCTCGAGCGTGGGGGAGTCCTTCCCGCGGTGCGGGTCGCCTACGAGGCCTGGGGTGAGCTCAACGCCGCCGGGGACAACGCCATCCTGGTCGAGCACGCCCTCACCGGGGACAGCCACGTCGAGGGGCCGCCGGGTCCAGGTCATCCGACCCCGGGCTGGTGGGACGGGCTGATCGGTCCCGGTCGGCCCCTTGACACCGACCGCTGGTTCGTCGTGGCATCCAACGTCCTGGGCGGCTGCCAGGGGAGCACCGGGCCCGCCTCGCCGGCCACCGACGGGGCGCCGTGGGGCAGTCGCTTCCCGTTCGTCACGGTGCGCGACCAGGTGCAGACCGAGGCGCTGCTCGCGGACGCCCTCGGCATCGACCGGTGGCGCGCGGTCCTGGGCGGCTCCATGGGGGGAATGCGTGCCATCGAGTGGGCCGTGACCCACCCGACACGGGTGGCCAGTGCCATCGTGCTGGCCAGCACGGCATACGCCACTGCGGAGCAGATCGGCTGGTGCCAGGCGCAGCTGCTCGCCATCCGTGCCGACGCCGACTTCCACGGCGGCGACTACTACGACCGCGGGGCCGGACCAGAGACCGGTCTGGGGATCGCGCGCAGGATCGCGCACGTCACCTACCGCAGCGAGCTCGAGCTCCACGAGCGGTTCGGTCGCGACCCGCAACAGGCAGAGGACCCGCTGGGTGGCCACGGCCGGTATGCCGTGGAGTCCTATCTGGACCACCACGCCGGCAAGCTCGCCGGTCGCTTCGACGCCAACTCCTACGTCGTCCTCACCGAGGCGATGAACTCCCACGACGTCGGCCGCGGCCGTGGGGGAGTCGCCCGGGCGCTCGCCCGGGTCACCGCCGAGCTGGACGTCGTGGCCGTCGACTCCGACCGGCTCTACCCGCCGCGGCTGTCCCAGGAGCTCGTCGACGCCGTCCCGGGAGCTCGCCTGCACACCGTGCACTCCGACTACGGGCACGACGGCTTCCTCATCGAGATCGAGCAGGTCGGGCAGATCGTGGCCGGTGTCCTCGCTCGCCCTGCCTGACCGGGGGGATTTCCGGTACGGTCGGCCCAGCGGCTGCCGTCGCCCGGTGTGCCCGGTCGACCCGGGTCAGCACTGCTACTCGGTCAACTGAACGTAGGAGGTCCCCGTGGCCATCGTTGTGGGATATGTGCCGACGAAGGAAGGCCGCGCCGCACTGCGTCGAGCCGCGGACGAGGCGCTGTTGCGCAAGTCCAAGCTGATCGTCATCAACTCCCAGCGCGGCGGCCGAGACTTCGACGGCGACGAGGCGCACCGGTTCGAGACGGAGCTCAACCGCATCCAGGGTGAGCTCGACCAGGAGGGCCTGGAGCACGAGGTGCGTCAGCTCGTCCGGGGCAACGAGCCGGCCGAGGACCTGATCGCGGTGGCCGAGGAGGAGCACGCCGAGTTCATCGTCATCGGGCTGCGTCGTCGCACCCCCGTCGGCAAGCTCATCCTTGGCTCCAACGCCCAGCGCATCCTGCTCGACGCGTCCTGCCCCGTCCTGGCGGTCAAGGCCGACGCCTGAGGCGCGTCCGGAGTGCACCAATGCGTGTTCTGCGGGCAACTCGTTTTACAATGTCACCAACGAGATCTCGTCAGGGCCCGGCCCAGCCGATCTCGGCAATACTTCCACTCCCGCAGTTGTTGTCACAGACATCCCCGCAAGCATGGCTGTGATGACGTGCGCCGTGCCGCGAGTCCGCGACGAAAGGTAGTCCGTGTCGCCTGTGTCCAAGAAGGCTGCGAGCCCCGCACCGTCTCTGCCCCCCGAGTTCTCCCACCCCGCACTGCAGAAGCTGCTCAAGCAGGGCCGTACCAACGGCTCCGTCGACAGCGGCCAGCTGCGTGACGCGCTGGAGGGGGCCGAGATCGCGCCGAAGCGGATGAAGGCTGTGCTGCGTTCCCTGGACGAGCAGGGCATCCACGTGACCCTCGACTCGGCGACCGCGACCCGCGCGGTGGCTGCCACCAGCACCCGCAAGAAGACGGCCACGGCTCCGGCCAAGAAGGCGGCCGCCAAGACCGCCGTCAAGACCGCAGCCCCCGCGGCCAAGGCGGCGCCGAAGACTGCTGCGCCCAAGGCGACCGCGGCCAAGGCCGATGGGAGCGACCCCAAGGCGGCCAGCAAGACGGCCGCTACCAAGACGACAGCCAGCAAGACTGCGGCCACCAAGGCGACGGCAGGCAAGACTGCGCCTGCCAAGGCGACCACGACGAAGAAGGCCGCCGCCGCAGCCGCCGGCGATCCTGCCCCCGCCGCGACGAAGGCCGCGACCACGAGGGCGGCCGCGAAGACGGCGGCCAAGGGCAAGGCCGCCGCTGAGGGCGACGTCGAGGGCGACGTGGACGGCGAGGTCGATGGCGACGAGCTGGTGGCCGCTGAGCCCGCCGACGTCGTCGAGTCCGAGCTCGAGGACGTCGTGGTCGACGACGACGCCGAGGACGACAAGAAGGACGACGAGGACGAGGGTTCCGGTTTCGTCCTGCGCGACGACGACGAGGACGACGCCCCTGTCCAGCAGGTCGTCACCGCTGGTGCCACCGCTGACCCGGTCAAGGACTACCTCAAGCAGATCGGCAAGGTCGCGCTGCTCAACGCCGAGCAGGAGGTCGAGCTCGCCAAGCGGATCGAGGCCGGACTGTTCGCCGAGGAGCGGCTCAACTCCGGCGACAAGATCGAGATGAAGCTCAAGCGCGAGCTCTGGTGGATCGCCCAGGACGGCAAGAAGGCCAAGAACCACCTGCTCGAGGCCAACCTGCGCCTCGTGGTCTCGCTGGCCAAGCGCTACACCGGTCGCGGCATGCTGTTCCTCGACCTGATCCAGGAGGGCAACCTCGGCCTGATCCGTGCGGTCGAGAAGTTCGACTACACCAAGGGCTACAAGTTCTCGACGTATGCGACGTGGTGGATCCGTCAGGCGATCACCCGGGCCATGGCCGACCAGGCGCGCACCATCCGCATCCCGGTGCACATGGTCGAGGTCATCAACAAGCTGGCCCGCGTGCAGCGCCAGATGCTCCAGGACCTCGGTCGCGAGCCCACCCCGGAGGAGCTCGCCAAGGAGCTCGACATGACGCCGGAGAAGGTCGTCGAGGTCCAGAAGTACGGTCGCGAGCCGATCTCCCTGCACACCCCCCTCGGCGAGGACGGCGACAGCGAGTTCGGTGACCTCATCGAGGACTCCGAGGCGGTCGTGCCGGCCGATGCGGTCAGCTTCACGCTCCTGCAGGAGCAGCTGCACTCGGTGCTCGACACGCTCTCCGAGCGTGAGGCCGGCGTGGTGTCCATGCGGTTCGGCCTCACCGACGGTCAGCCCAAGACGCTCGACGAGATCGGCAAGGTCTACGGCGTGACCCGCGAGCGGATCCGCCAGATCGAGTCCAAGACGATGAGCAAGCTGCGTCACCCGTCGCGCTCCCAGGTGCTGCGCGACTACCTCGACTGACGTTCCCACTCGCTCATTAGCGTTTCCGCAGGTCAGGAGCCTTTAAGGGCTGCTGACCTGCGACACGCTACACCGCATAGCGCTCCTAGTCCAGATATCGCGCTATGCTCGTGTCGTGCCCAAACGAGCGGTCACTCCGGACCTCGGTGTCCTGCTGCCTTCGTGGCTGCTCGCGCTGCGGGCGGACCGCAAGTCCGAGCAGACTGTCAAGACGTACTCGGACGGGGCACGGGCCTATCTGGCATGGTGTGCAGCGCACGAGGCCGAGCCCCTGGAGCGGGGCAGCATCCGGGCATGGGTGGCTGGCCTGCTCGAGGCGGGAGCCCAGCCCACGACCGCCCGCGCCCGCCAGCTGGCCGTCCGCCGCTTCACGTCATGGCTCGCCGAGGAAGGCGAGATCCCGGCTGATCCGTTCGTCGGGATCAAGGCGCCCAAGCTCGACGCCAAGATCGTCGAGCCGCTGACCGACGACGAGCTGAGAGCGCTGCTCAAGGCGTGCACCCCGCCCAAGGGCGCCACGCCGGCCGAGGCGATGCGCTACCGGCGCGACGAGGCCATGCTGCGCCTGATGCTGGAGACCGGCGCGAGGGCTGGCGAGGTGGTGTCGATCGAGCTCGCCGACGTCGACCTACAGGCCGGGACCGCGGTTATCCGCAAGGGCAAGGGCGGCAAGGGCCGGGTGGTCCCATTCGGGCCGCACACCGCGTTGGCGCTCGACCGTTACTTGCGGCTGCGAGCCCACCACCGGCTGGCAGTCACCCCGGCTCTGTGGCTGGGGGACCGGGGCAAGGGCTTCACATACGACGCACTGCACAAGGCCCTGGGGATGCGCGCGACCGCGGCCGGGATCGTCGGCTTTCACCCGCACAAGATGCGCCACACCGCGGCGCACCGCTGGCTGGCCGCGGGAGGCTCCGAAGGTGGGCTGATGGCCGTCGCCGGCTGGACCCGGCCCGACATGCTCATGCGCTACACCAAGGCGCAAGCATCCGCCCGCGCCGCCGACGAGGCTCGAAGCCTCAACCTGGGGGAACTGTAACTCTGCGACACGCCATGTGAGAGCGGTGTGCTGGCACAGCGTTGCGGTAGTCTCGGGCTTACAAATTCAGAACGACGACGCTAGCTAGGACGGCAAGACCACCCCCGCCAGAGTGGTACTTCCGGGCCGAGGCTCAACGGCAGTTGCCGGGCACCGATCACGACCATCAGGGTCCTGTCGGATGTCCGGCGTTCGCGTTTCTAAGGGAACGACTGCCATGAGCGACTCCGAGCTCTCACTACTCGGCCGAATAGGGGCACACGCCTCGTGGGCCAACACGGTCGACCGAACGGCCCGCACGGCTCCAGCAAGGGCCGCCCTCGATGCGAAGTTTCTTGAGCAAGCACAGGGCGACCCTCGGCGGGCCGCGCATCTCCGCAAGGCATACTTCACCCGACTCGCCCTGAAGTCGGCGCAAGCGCGGCGAGCTCGCAGGAGCGGTGACGCGAATGACGCCGCCTAAAGAAGTGCGGCCCGGCGCGGGAGCCGGGCCGACACATGAGGATTCAGTCGCTGACCTCTACCTCGATTCAAGAGTAATCGACCTAGACGCTATCCACCACGCGTGGATCGTAGGGTTTCGGCAGGGCTATGACCTAGGTCGCCAGCACGCGTCCGAGGACATGGCTCGCGCGTTGTTGCACGAGCAGGCCGCCGTCATGGCCGGCACGGCTGTCGCGACCGCTACGGCCAACCACGGTCCGGGCTGGGCAAGCGCCATCCGCCAGCAGGCCGAGGCGGTGGGCTCATGACTCGGCACGTCGCCATCTATCGCACCGACTCGCCCAGGTACCGGCTGCTGCGAGGTCCGCTCAAGCGCTGGCTCGCCGAGCACCGCATCCCGGGCCTATGGACTCCGAGGCTGCGGGGCTTTCAGGTGCGCTCCGAGCGCATCCCTGATGCAGTGGCGATGCTCGAGGCCGAAGGCTCCCGTGTCCACCTCTACGAGCGGGAGGCGGTCTGATGAGCCTGCACAGTGTCAGCGCCGACCGCTACGACGAGGACGGCCGAGCCGTGTCCGGCTCGGGGGAGCAGCACTCCGGACAAGTCCGGATGGCCTACCGGCTCGCGCGCTCGCACATCGACCGCCTCCTGCACGTACACGGTCTCGGCTGGCATGTCTGGGACGGTCAGCGGTGGGCAGTCGACGATGCGGGGCATGCGCGGCGTGCGGTGCTCGACGTCCTGTCCGAGGCGCTCGCCGAGTCTGTCGGCGACAAGCAACTGCGGGCTGATGTGGCTCGGTGCGAGTCCGCAGCCGGAGTCAATGGTGTGCTCGACATTGCGTCCGCGCTCGTCGAGTTCGCTGCCACCGTGAGGGATCTCGACGCCGACCCCCCACCTATTCAACTGCGCCAATGGCACACTCGATCTACGAGCCCGCGCGCTGCGTCCGCACGACCCGCGAGACCGGCTCACGAAGGTCACACGGGGCGCATACGACTCCGACGTCGACACCAGCGTTTGGGATGGGTTCCTGGCCTCGGTGTTGCCCGACGATGATGAGCGGGCCTATCTGCAACGGGTCGTTGGACAGGCCGTGTATGGCCGCGTGCGCGAGCACCTGTTCCCCGTTTTGATCGGCAGCGGCGCCAACGGCAAGGGCACGGCCTACGGGGCGATGACCAGCGCTCTGGGCGACTACGCGACGGTCATCAATCCCGACATGCTCATGGTCCGCGACCGAGGCGGCATCGGCGGCCCGGAGATGATGACGCTCCTCGGGGCACGGCTGGTCATCGGCTCTGAGACCGAGGACGGCCGCAAGCTCGACGAGGCGACCATGAAGCGCCTTACCGGGGGAGACGAGCTCACAGCCCGACAGCTGTACCGCGAGCCGGTCACCTGGCAGCCCACACACCAGCTGCTCTACGTCACCAACGCCCTGCCGAAGGTCAAGGGCAACGACCCTGCCGTGTGGCGACGCATCCGCGTCGTCCCGTTCGGCGTCGTGGTTCCAGTGGAGGACCGCGACCCGGCGCTGCCCGAGCGGCTGGCCCTGCACGCCGACGCGGTGCTCTCTTGGGTCATCTGCGGGTACTTCGACTACGAGGACAACGGCGGCATGCGTGAGCCGTCCTCAGTGCTCCACGCAACCGGCGCCTACCGGGCCGACAGCGACGCCGTGGCCCGCTTTGTGGATGAGCGGTGCTTCACCTCACCCGTGGCGCAGGCATCGACGCGCGACCTGTATGGCGCCTGGCAGCGCTGGGCGCTCGAGGACGCCGCCGAACCGATGTCCGAGAAGGCATTCGCCAGGGAACTCGACCGCCTCGGCTACGAGGCCACCAAGACGCGGATTGGCATGCGCCGCAAGGGTCTCAGTGTCCTCGATGAGGACGCCGCAACGGGGGGCGGTGAAGGGTGGTGAAGGGTCTATGTAAACCCCCTGCATGTACGGGTAAAGGGAAAGTTCGCATTAACCCTGCACCACCCTTCACACGAGCACGGGTGCCGTCATGAGCGGCACCGACAAGCCCGCGCCATTGATGCCCAAAGCGGATCGGGTCTGGATCGTCCGATGGGTCCGCGAGGACGGCTCAGAGACTCGTCACCGGACGTATCTGCGCCGGCACCCGGCTGAGCGGTTCATCGCGGCCTTGCTCGAGGACGGACGCGACGCGGCCATGTTCTCGAGCGCCACAGCGCGGGAGACGTCGTGAGCGCCAACGAGCGTCTGCTCCTGGCGCTGACCGAGCTCGCCGCCCGGGACAAGGCCACACCCTGCCAGGGCCGCCGTTCGGCTCGCTGGACGAGCGACAGCCACGACGACCTCGAATGGGCGTCGTGGCACTGCTCCTCCATGTCCTGCCCGGTCCTGGAGGAGTGCGGAGCCGCCGCCGACGAGGACCACATCAAGCATTTCGTGTGGGGCGGACGTATCCGCTCACCTAAGCCCAGGAGCGCAGCATGAGCGAGGAGAACCCCACGGAGACGCCCGCCGACGTGCCGACGCTGGGAGCCGGCCGCTATCGGTGCCGCCCCCACTACCGGCCCGTGTCGTGGAGGGGTACCGGCTGCCCGGAGTGCGACGCGGACATGGTGCGACCACTTCGGCGGCGCCGCCTTGCCGCCCCTGAGGCTGAGGGCGACCCGAGATGGGTCCTCCAATGATCTTGGGCAATGGCTCAACGCTGGCCGAGGTGGCGCGGTCTGTCGCGACCTCCCGCGCTACCGCGGATCTGGGTACGTGCCCGAGCTTGCGGGCGAGGAGGGCCTCGTGAGCACAGAGGTCCGTGTGGACGTCGCCCCGGACGTCATGATCGCTGGGGACACGCTGCTCATCCGGGGGGCGACCGCCCGGGAGCTCTTCGCCGTCCTGGTCCTCGGGATGAAGGCGGCGTATCGCGACAACGGCACCGCCCCCTCCCCGCGTGTGCAGAAGGCAGTGGCAGGCCTGAAGACGGTGGCAAACATCGCGCGCGCCTCCCTCGAAGACGATCGCGGCGAACATCCGAACGTTCGCTCAAGGCCGCTTCGTGGATCGTTACTGGCGGAGGAGCGGCTCGGCACATCGGAGGTGGCGCACATGCTCGGCTATTCAGAGGTGCATGTGCGCCGCCTGGCCACCTCGCTCGGCGGGTACAAGCCGCCCCGGGGGGCTTGGGTCTTCTCCAAAGCCGCCATCGAGGCCTACCTCATCGAGCGAAACCAGCAGGAGTCAGCATGAGCCTTACGACCATCACGATCCCAGTCGGCAGCATGGGCACGACCAAGCTGGAGATTGACCCGTGGGCCAGTAACCCGCTTGTTGACGGCTTCACCGCCAAGAACCCGACCATCGTCAAGGCGGCACTGGCGGAGCGCCCGGCGCCTACCTTGTTCACAAACTGGGACCTGCCGCCGTTCACCGCCTCGGGCGTGGACCCACAGTTCCTGATGTGGCTGCCCTTCGGCTGCCGGCATTACGCCGCCAGCGAACCCCGCCCCGCGGCGGTGCTCCAGCTCATCGAGGAATCCGGCCGTGATCCTGACGCCTCAGTCGACAGCGACGGGCTCAACGACTACCTGCGCCGCGTCGTCGACTGGATCACCGGGCGTGGCGTGGACCCCGAGCTGCAAGCCAGCCAGGCCGCACACGCCACGTACGACCAGATCTTCGGCGAGGCCGAGGCTGCGGACGCTGCCCGTCGGTTCGAGCAGAACAAGGCACAGGCCGACCTGCTGGCCATGAAGACGCGCACCGGGGCGTACGCCGACCCCGGACGCGCCACCCGATGACACAGGAGTTTGGGGTGACCTCCAGTCCCGGCGTCTTGTCGCCTCACAAGTCTCCGGTCGACGCAGGCCGCCTAGGCACCCTGGGGGGGACCCCGATCGACGCCACCCGCCTCGCCGTCCCGTATAGCGCCAGCCAGTTTGCATGCATCTTCGCTCCCGTTTTTCAGCCCCGGCCGGGTGCCCGATGAGCGGGAAAGCGCAGCCGACGCCCGCTGGACTCGGGCCGCGGGGGCGTCGTTTGTGGCGCGCCGTGGCCGCCGAGATGGAGCTTCGACCCGACGAGGTGCTCGTGCTCGAGCACGCAGCTCGCACCGTCGACCTCCTGGCCCGGATCGACGAAGCGCTGGTCAGCGCCCCGCTCACGGTCAAGGGCAGCATGGGGCAGATCGTCGAGCATCCGCTGGTGTCGGAGTCCCGTGCCCAGCGCGCCACCCTTGCGAGGCTCCTGGCGCAGCTGAAGCTGCTCGATAGCGACGACGCCCGAGTCGTGGCCGTGGCCGGGAGGCGCACCTCGAGGGCTCGTGCCGCGGCGCAGGCCAGGTGGCAGCCCAGTGCGTAGGAAAAGGCCGATCGAAGTCGAATGCGAGCCAAAACTGGTCACTTTCGAGGCAGATCAGTGGCCGGCGCAGTCGCCCATCCACTCCTGGCTGAAGTGGTTGGGCGCTCGGGCGGACTTCGCTGATGCCCACGACCTCGACCACGACGTGGTCCCTTACAACGTGGACGCCGCCCAGTGGGCCGAGGTGCTGCGGAGCATCGCCGCCCCCCATGTGTCGACCGGGCAGGTGGGCACACGATGAGGCGGCGTTCACGACAGGCGAGCCCCTATCCGGCCGAGGTCGACGTCGTCCGGCACATGGTCGACTCGGTCACCTCACCCACCTATGAGCCGTCTGCCTGGCTTCGTGAGCGCATGGCCCGACGCGTATGGGAGCTCGAGCACGAGGGGCACGGGCAGAGCCCGTTCGGGCGCACCGTCGCTCCGTCAGTCATCGTGCGGCCGCTCGGTGAGGCGCACTCTCCCGGCGAGGGGACTCGCGAGGACCGGACGTGCGACCGGTGCGGCAACTACTCCCCGCCTGGTCTGCGCTTCCACCCTCTAGTGCTCAACCCCGTCCCATGGCTCCTGCTCTCGGGCGGACTCTGCCACGCCTGCCACTGCCTCGAGTGCCCCACCTGCAACGGAGGTGCGTCCCGTTGATCTCCGTCGGAAGTGTGGCCGTCGACATCGTCCCCTCGGCGCAGAAGTTCGCGACCGAGCTGCGGGCGCAGATCGTCCCGCAGGCCGACCGTATCGGGCGGGACATCGGCGCGGTCCTCGCCGACCAGATCGCCAAGGGCATCAGGGATGGTCTCGGCGGCGGTTTCGCCGGCGCGAGCCAGAAGGCTGGTGCGGAGGGCGCGCGTTCCGGTGGGGCGTTCGCGGACTCGTTCCGCGCCAAGGTTGCCGCCGCGCTGAAGGCGCTGCCCGAGGCGAAGATCACCGCCGACTCCACTGAGGCCGAACGCAAGGTCGCCGAACTCCGTGCCCAACTGCTCGAACTGTCGGACAAGCGGGTCGGCGTTGACATTTCGGCCGCTGAGGCGACCGCGAAGATCGACGAGATCAAGACCCGGCTTGACGAGCTCGGAGCTCGCTCCCCCGACGTGCGCGTCAAGGTCGACGTGGCTCGCGCGTCCGCCGAACTGGCGGCGTTCCGGGCCGAGATCGACGCAGTCGGCAGCAGCGAGGCACTCGACAACGTTGGGGCGCAGGCAGCTGGCGCAGAGAGTGGCATCAGTGGCCTCGCGGTGGCTGGTGTCGCGCTCGCCCCTGCCATCGTCCCCGCTGCTGCTGCTGCGGCTGGCGCGGTGGCAGCGATCGGCGCGTCTGCTGGTGCTGTCGTCGCCGCGCTCGGTGTGGTCATGCTCGCCCTGAAGCCGGTCTTCGGTGCTGTCGGTGCGCTGAACACGGCGGCTGGACAGTCGGCTCAGAACGCGGTGGCGGTGCAGTCAGCAGCGGCTCAGGTTGCGTCGGCTGAGCGGGGCCTGACGAACGCTCGCGCTGCGGCTGCGTCGCAGGCGATCAACTCCGCGCAGGCTGTCGCTAGCGCCCGCCGTGGTGTCGCTGACGCTGAGGTCCAGGCGTCACAGTCTGTGCAGTCGGCGCTCCTGCAGGTCCACACGGCTGAGGAGGGGCTGGCTAACGCGCAGTGGGCTGAGCGCACCGCACAGCTGGCTCTCATTGACGCGCGTCAGGCGGCGCAACGGCAGCTTGAGGATTACTCCCATCAGTTGGCTGATGGCGCGCTCGCGCAGCGTCAGGCCGCGCAGGCTGTGGAGCAGGCGCAGATCGTCCTGCAGAACACCCTGCTCAACGGTGGCTCGTCCCCGCTGCAGAAGGACCAGGCGCAACTCGCCTACGACCAGGCGGTGCAGCAGCAGAAGGACCTCGCGCTTCAGCAGTCCCGACTTCAGGCGGACGCGGCGAAGGCGAACCGTCTGGGTGTTGAGGGTTCCAAGGTTGTTGTGGACGCGCACCACCAGGTGGCTCAGGCCGCGCAGGGTGTGACGGACGCGCAGAAGAACCTCACGAACGCCCAGCAGAACGCGTCCCTGGCTCAGGCGAGGGCAGTCGAGTCGGTCACGAAGGCGCAGGAGGCACTGTCGTCGGCGATCCGGGCGCAGGCTGACCAGCAGCGCACCGCTGCGGCGTCGATCATCTCGGCTGAGGCTGCGGTGGCTGCGGCTCACCGTGCGTCCGGTCAGGCTGGTGCGGCGTCGGCGAACGCGGTGGCTCAGGCGTTCAAGGGCCTTTCCCCGATCGGCGCCCAGTTCGCCCACTTCATCTTCGGCCTCAAGGGCGCGTTCACGAGCCTGTCCGAGGCCGCACAGAACGGCTTCCTGCCCGGTGTTGAGGCTGGGATCAAGGCGCTGCTGCCGATGCTGCCTGGCCTGACCGGGTTCGTGGGGGCGCTGGCCAAGACGATGGGTGACCTGTTCCTGTCGGCGTCGAAGGCGTTGGGTGGCCCGTTCTGGTCCCAGTTCTTCAAGTTCCTGTCGAAGAACCTCGGCCCATGGCTGGTGACGACCGCTCAGATCTTCGGCCAGTGGGCCACGGGCTTCGCGGCCATGTTCCAGGCGTTCGCCCCGGTCGCCTCGGCGTTCCTCGGCATGTTCCTCCAGATGGCCACCGGGTTCGCCCAGTGGGCTCAGCAACTCTCGCAGTCCAGCGGCTTTCACCAGTTCATGCAGTACCTCATCGACAACGGTCCCGCCATCGGTGGGCTGCTGCTGGACCTCGGCAAGGCGTTCGCGAGCATCCTCGTCGCGCTGGCCCCGCTCGGCCCGGTGATCGTGACCGTGGTCGACACGCTCCTTCAGTTCATCGCTGGCGTGTCACCGGAGGTCTTGGGTGCGATCGCTGCTGGCATCGCCGCGATCTTCGTCGCCATCGCTCTTGGCACCGAGGGTGCAGCCCTCCCGCTCACCGCGATCGTGATCAGTCTCGTCGGCCTCGGGGTCGTCATCACGAACCTGTGGAAGCATAACGAGACCCTCCGCCGCGTCGTGACCGAGGTCTGGACCCACGTTCGCGACTTCATCAGCAGCGCGTGGAAGGGCTACATCAAGCCTGCGCTCGAGGCCATGTGGGGCTGGATCAACGACAAGATCATGCCCGTCGTCCGCGAGCTGTGGCAGAACGTGGTCAAGCCCGCGTTCACCGAGATCGGGCAGATCATCTCCCTGGCGTGGAAGAACGTCATCCGCCCGATCTTGGGGCTGTGGTGGGACTACCTCCAGAACGTGCTCGGCCCGGTCATCAAGTGGCTGCTGAACAACGTCGTGGCACCGTATTTCAAGGCCATGGGCGCGGTCATCGAGACCGTCTGGAAGTACGTCATCAAGCCGTCACTCGACATGCTGAAGCTGGAACTGCAGGCGCTGCCGGGCATCTTCTCAGCGGTCACGTCGGCGATCGAGTCGGTGTGGAACAACTTGCCCAAGATCATCACCGGGCCGATTAACCTCGTTCTGTCGTTCGTGCGGGACAACTTCATCAAGCCGCTGAACCAGATGCTCAAGGCTGTCGGCGTCTCATTCCAGGTGCCATGGCCCAGCAACATCACCGCACCTGCCTGGCCGGGTGGTGGGTCTGGTGGTCACTCGACGAAGGGTGGCACCACATCGTTCGCCGTGGGCGGCTACACCGGCCCTGGTGGCAAGTACAAGCCTGCGGGCATTGTCCACGCCGGCGAGGTGGTGTTCTCTCAGGAGGACGTGGCCGCGCACGGTGGGCCTGCCGCGGTGGAGGCTATGCGCAGGTTCCGTGGGTACGCGGGCGGCGGCATCGTCAGCGACGTCGCTGGGTTCCTCAGCAACGCCGGGTCGTTCCTGTCCAACCCGCTGAGTGCGGTCAAGCACCTGCTTGGCTCCATCCTTGGTGGCCTCGGGTCGAACCTGTGGGCGTCCACCGCGGTGGGTGCTCTGGGCAAGCTGGACCTCGTGTCGCTGTTCGGTGGCGGCGCGTCGGCCAAGGCTGCTGCCCCGTCCGGGTCTGGTGTGGGGAGGTGGGCGTCGACCGTGAGCGCGGCACTGCTCGCCAACGGTGTCACCCCGAGCACGTCGCTCATCAACGCGTGGTTGCGGCAGATCGCCACCGAGTCTGGTGGTAACCCGAACATCATCCAGCAGATCCACGACATCAACTCGGGCGGCAACGAGGCGCGCGGTCTGGTGCAGGTCATCCCGTCCACGTTCGGGGCGTACGCCCTGCCGGGGCATCACAACATCTTCAACGGCCTCGACAACCTCATGGCGGGCATCCACTACGCCCTGTCACGTTACGGGCTGGCGAACATGACCAACGTCATCGGTCAGGGCCACGGGTACTCCGGTGGTGGCTTGGTTGCGCCCGTGTTCGACTCTGGCGGCATTCTGGCGCCGGGGCTGAACGTGGTCGACAACCGCACGGGCGGCCCTGAGCACCTGGTCCCCGTCGGCAACGGTGGTGGGACGGTGACCTTGTCCCGGTCCAGCATCCAGGCGTTGGCGGCTGAAATGTCCAACGTCACCCTGCGTCCGACGATCTCGGCTGGCAGTGTTGACCGAGCAGTGGGCGGGGGTCTGCGATGAGTGGGCCGAACACGCATGCTCTCGACTCCGACGATCCAAAGGACCGATGACATGCACAAACTGCGAGCCTTCCTGACGTGCACCGCCCTCGTCCTCGTGGCCGAGCGACGCGTCGCCCAGCTCGCCCGCCGCAAGGCACGCGGCGAGAACGTCGATGCAGAGCTTCCGGCCATCCAAGCGCTGCTCGACCGGGCCGAATGCATCGTCGAAAAGGCGGTGTCCGCGTGAGCGCACTACCGGAGCCCGTGAAGCGGCTCTCCGACCGCATTTACGCCATCGAGGAACAGGCGCGGGCGCTGGTCAACCGCAACCCATTCTTCGGCACAGGCATCCACCCCACCGGTCATGGTGGCATGGCGTCCGACGCCTTCGATGGCGACATCGACACGGGCAACGCTGGCACGACCGGCTGGGCGTTCAACAACCAGAAGGTTGCGATCGGCGAGCTCATCCTGCGACCCGGCATCGTAGGCAACGACGCACTGACGAACCCTGTTGCGGCAGGGGCGATCTACGGCTCGCTGACGAACTTCTCGCTGTCCACGACGCTGACCAACATCAAGACGATCACCTTGACCGTGCCCCCCGGGTTCACCCAGGCGGCAATCTCCGTGGTCGCGCGCGTCTACGCGATCAACCCACACACGAGCGGAGGGTACGACGGCCTCGGCGGTGACTACCTCTACTCGCAGGCGAACATCGCCGGATACAACGGGTACGCACTACCCCTGGCCGTGTCCGGCTCCGGCGGCTCCGGCACCGGAATCAGCCCGTTCAGCACCGTGCTGCCCGGCCTCACCGGGGGCGGGTCGGTGTTGGTCCAAATCGCGGCTTCGACCAGCTACTTCAGCTGGGCCGCCAACACCAGCAACACCGCCGAGGTATCCGGCTCCGTGCAGTGGTTCCGCTGACCCCGAAGGAACGTCATGCCCGACAACACCCCACCGCCTCCGATCCCCGGCAATGGTCCCGAGATCGCAGGCTCGCCCTGGCTCCTCGAGCCCTCTCCGGCTACCGAACCCCCGGCAGCGGGGGTGCAGCGGCCGTGAACCGGGGGGCCTGGTCCTACCTGTGGGGCGCAGTGTCGATTCCGCTAGACCCTCGGCGCTCCCCGCGGAACCACGGGAAAGGGGGGCGGGGAGCATCGAGATCCCACGACGGGAGGAAACGGACGCTAGCGAAGCATCTGCGGGCCCTTGGCCCCAAAATGGTCGATCGTGCCCTAACGTCCCAGCATGGGGACGTGGATTGGGCACTACTGGCCCGAGACGATCGCCGCCTTGGCGACCATTGGGGTGCTGATCATCGGGCGGCTGCGGCGGCTAGTCTTGCGATTCAATCGGTGGTGGTACAGCAGTACTGCCGGCTGGGTTACCAAGTCGGTGCCTGTAGTCGCTGCCTCCGCGGCTGTGGCTGTACAGGTGGTAGTCGGCAACGAGCAGATGCCCGCATTGGCCCACGGCGCCCTGGTGGCGGCCCTGTTGACGGCGATCGCCGTCATTCCGCCAGTGCTCGAGCAAGCTACGGCCGAACGCGTGGCAGACGAAGCGATAGAAAGGATCACCCATGACTTCAATCGCACCCTTTTGCCCTTGAGCGCCGCCGTCCGTGACTACACCGAAGCGAACGGAGGGCGCAAGAGTGAGCTGCGGGGCTCAGCGCTCGTTGTCGCACTGGCAGCGGCTAGCTCGCTGATGGGGGGCAGTGACATTCGCGCAATCTGCTATCACGCGAGTGGCTCGAAGCCGGCCCGAACCCTCAGGCCTGTGCACACGCTGGGGCGGAGCGACGAGGCATCTCGGACGTTCGATGAGCAGACACAAGTAGGGGCGGAAGTCTTCGACTATCTGGACGCTCGTAGGGTCCGCTTCTGTCGCAGTATCGAGGAGGACCCTACGCTGGGGTACCAGGCGTCAGCCGACGCGCCCATCTGGAAGTCCTTCGTTTCAGCTCCCGTCGTCGTGCATAGCGACGTCGTTGGCATGGTGACGGTCGATTCCAAGCTGGAGCGAGATTTCAACCAAGACGAAGATCCGTACCTGTTGCAGACCATCGCCAACCTGCTTGCTGTCACATGGAAGGCGTAGCATCGTGAGCGAGGTTCAGGAGGCATCCTTGTCCGAAAAGGAGCCCGTCGTTCGTTCGGGCGATACCGCCACGTCATTTGACGGAGTCGGCATGTCGGGAGAACTCCTGAGGGTTCTGGACGTTACATCTGGCAGTGTGGGTGTAGTCCTTCGAGAGGAGACGTTGTGCGGGTCGTAGACATCGAGATTTCAGACGCGCTGGTGCGTGACATCGTGAAGGACCCCGAGGCCTACGTCGAGGAGACCAGGCGCCGCACAAAGAGCCGAGCCAAGAACACGCGCCTAGAGATTCTTCAGACCGTGGGGGCTTCCAAGTCGCCCGCTACGGACGAGCGCCAGCCAGCCTAGGACGCCACGTCACGACAGCACCCCATCTCATACCTCGAGCGGGCGTGCTGTCTTGATGTCGAGAGACTGTCCAGTCTCGGAACTTGCGGTACGTGGCTATGAACCCCTCCCTTACCGCACGCGCACCGTCCTCCTCGAGCCCCAAACCCCAGGCCAGTACAGGGGTGTATCGGCTGGCAATCACGCGGCCCGAGAGAGGCCCGAGGGCACAACTGGTCCGCCAGACGGACATCGTCGGTACTACCGCGTAACGTCGGGCCATCACGCACTCGCGGCCCCGACCGCCATCCGTTGGTCGGGGCCGCGCGCGGAATCGAGGGGAAGCAAATGGAGTACGACGAAACGCAGGTGCGGGACGCAATCGCTGCGGTTCGGGTGGGTGGGCAGACGCCGCCAAGGCTCGTCTATGAGGCTCTGGTAAGCCTCACATCCGGCAGGTCGCTCGAGCTTCCGGTCGCGACAATGACGAAGGCCGACGGCCACGTCCATTGGCGCGTCCTGGCCTTGGTCGGCGACGCATTGGTGTCCGTTCATGGCGAGCATGAAGGGGTCGAGTGGACCTTTGGGTCGGAGCCCGATGACTCACGGCAGGGCGTCCTGCGAGAAGCGCGAGTTGTGCGCCTGGATGAGGTTGTAGCCTGCCACGTCACAGGAACCGAGGCGGCGCCGACATATGGCTTCCAAACGGCGTCACTGTACGAATGGATCCCCTCGTGGGCGATCTCTCTGCGCGACGGCTCCCGCATCGAGATCCCGCAGACGGACCGCACGCACGATGTGGCTGCATCAATTGCCGCCAAGCTCCGCGCGAGACTCGCGGGCTAGGAGGGCTGACACAGACAGAGGGGGAGATGTCTTGGCGCCCAGTCGCAGGGAGAACGCCGCGCAGTCGGTACACCTAGTCGACGTAGTCGGGCAGCGAATCGATCCAGGTCTTGAGGCCGTCGACCGGGACGAGCACCCGTCTGCCCCGGCGCTTTGCAGGCAACTCACCGCGGTTGATGGCCTGACGGAGCTCATACTCCGAGAGGCCCGTCAGGCCCGAGGCCTCCTTGACGCTGACCGCGATGGGCTCCTCGCTGCTGCCGAATCGGATCGTTGTGCTCATGGGCAGTTACGGTAGGGGCAGAGCCCAGGCTACGGCGGCAAGACACCGCGCCCACCTCGATCATGTGGACGGGAGCTCAGCCCCGGCGCACGCGCGTTCCAAGGCCCGCGGATGGGCGCACGCAGGGACCCCGAGCAGCGTGCTGTTCTCGTCAGTCGAGACCGACCGCGACCCACCGCAGCCTGTTCCGCCCACGACTCCGGTCTAGCGCCCGGCGTTACGGAGCGCCTGACGCCGCGCCCTAGCGTTGGACTGGGCGTTGCTAAACGCGACCAATGCCCAGACTGGTGTCCATAGCCCGAACGTCAAAATGCTCATCAGCAGATGGAACACATGGTTCGTCTGAATCCGATCCGACGGACCCGCGATGACGACGCGCTGCACGATCGGCTGTGCCACCGGGGCTGGATCTGGTGTGAAGTGCTCCGTCCACGCCTGCCCATCCCAGTAGCGCTGTCCCCCACGCACCGGATACCAGCCTGGTGAGGCTCCCTGCTCTCCCATCCACTCAGGATGACATCAGCGGTGGGAGGGTGAGGGCGAAACCTGACGAAGTGGGGCCGTGTGAGGACTACGCGCCTCCATCGCCAGTTCAACCCTCGCAGTGGGCCCGAGTCTGGGACTTTCGGTTTCCCTATCGAAACAGCGCGATGACCGACACGAGTAGCGCGAGCACGGAGGCCGCTGCGCTCACGACGGAAAGCCACGCCGCGGCACGAGCTAGTTTCTCGCTGCTTTCAGCAGCGCGCACGAAGTCACGACGCTGCAGCTCCTCGAGGTAGTAGTCGACCCCAACCATCGTGTGCGGGGCCACCTCGTCATGCAGGCGGACCAGGTCCACCTCATCCGTCGCCCTGCGAAGGTCTGCAATCTTGAAAGACATAACCCAAGACGTTAGGGCAAAGGATCAACCAGCCGCGCGGCGGCATTTGCGCCTTACGCTCACTTGTGAGTTCACAACGTGCCGTCGATGTGGCGCTGCGGTCGCCGACTCGGATCGCCACGCGAGGTGGCACAAGAAGTTGGAGGGGACGAGCGAGCCTGACGCGGGGAGCCCGGGTGAGGTCGAGTGATCGTGATGGACTGAACTAGGACAGCACCCGCTCACTTTGAGCGCGGGTGCTGGCTTGGTTCACAAGGCGCGCCGCCGGCGCTGGCGGGGCTTGGCGCGGTTCGCCTGAGACTCGACATAGGCAACGAGGTCTTCTTCCTCGATGAGCCAGCGGCCGGCGATCTTGGCAGCGCGGAGGCCACCGGGTGCCATGACAAGCGTCCGCACGGCCCACTCGCTGCAGCGGAGGCGTTCTGCCACTTCGGGAATGGTGAGTAGTAGGTCCACGTCAGGAAGTAGACAGCACCCCCGCTCAGAACTGAGCGGGGGTGCTGTTTCTGGGTCGAGCGATCAGCCGGCAGGCGCCGTGGACTCTTGCTCGATGCCAGGGAGGGCGGACACCCACGCCTGCAGCTCATCGACGAGGATCACGAACCGCTTGCCCAGCCTGTGGCACGGGAGGCTGCCCTTGCTGATCGCCACACGGATCTCGTACTCCGGGAAGGCGGTGAGCAGGGCTGCCTCGCGGACGGCGACGCTGATGGGCGCTACGGTCTGCGTTGCCGTAGCCGTGGCGCTCATCGGGTCGCCTCCTTCCGCGCCGCTACGGGGATCGCCACGGTCATCAGGCGATCTGCTGACTTCCGGTGGATGCCCGCCTCGCCGTTCCACCACGCCTCGACGGCAGCGGCCGGGAGCCCTGCTTCGTCGGCGAGATCCGCCGCTGTGACGAACTCGCCCATGACGCGTGCGAAGCCGGCCCCCGTCTCGGAGGAGCTCTCCAGGTTGGCGTAGTACGTGAGCATGCGACTCAGTTCGCGCGCCTGCTCGGTTGTGATGGTCGTGGCGCGTGACTTGATGCCGCAGTAGGCCCGCAGCTCGCCGAGGTTGATCTGTCCGTCTTCCGTGAGGAAGACCTGCTCCCAGAAGTCCGTAGTCTCGCTGACGCGCTCGGCGTCGGTGTGCCGGATGATGGTCATGGTTCGGTGCTCCTTGTTCGAGAAGGGGTGTCGATCTAGGCCCCGACTGGCGTGCAATCGCCCGTCGGGGCCGCCTTTCTTGTATAACCCCCGGCAATGAGATCCGTGGGCGTCTTGGGGGAGTTTTACCGTTCGTCTCAGGGGCACGTCGTCGTGCCGCCGCAGTAGTGCGGCCCGTTGCCGGGGATCACCGGGGGCGGGCCTGCGGGGCTCGGTGGCGTCGTCTGAGCGGGCGTCGTGCTGGTGACGGCAGGGTCAGTCGTCGACACCGCCGCGGGCGCCAGCAGTGCCGCGTGATGCGTCGTCGTCGCCGTGGCTCTGGGCGCGGTAGACGTGGTGATGGGTGCCGGCGCCGTCACCTTCGTCACGACGGTCGTGGTCGTGACTGTCGGCGTTTTCGTGACCGGCGCTGTCGTGCTGGTCTGCGCTACGTGCCGGAACTCGACGGGCGGGTGCCCGCTGCCAGACATGGCCAGGGCGAACCCCCCGCCGATGGCACCGGCCGCGACGAGCGACAGGGTACTTAGAGTGAGTGGTCGCGATGGGCTCATGGAAGTCCTGCCTTAGTCCAAGATATTTCGCCCCACAGCGCTCCTGACCTGCACGTTTGTAACGCTCACCGGCACAGCGTTCAAGCGTTCCTAATGCGCGACTACCTCGACTGAGCACCGCCGCCGCGCTCCCACGAGCGAGCACAGGCGAACGAGCCCAGGCGAACGAGACAGGTCAGGCGCCCCCCCGAGGGGGGCGCCTGACCTGTCTGCCGTTCAGACCCGTCAGCGGATGACGATGGCGTCGCCGACCGGTCGCTCTCCGGTGGCATCGGACGGGTGCGTGGTGAGCTGCCCATCGACGACCATCGCGGTCGAACCGCCGCCGTCCAGGTTGATGGCCTGCACCATGCCGAGCGAGCGGGCAACGGCGGCGGTCTCGGGGATGGACAGCCCCAGCTGGTCGAGCTGGCGTCCGTCCACGGTGACGAGCAGGGTCCGGCCCTGCGCGTCGACCCCGGCGAAGGTCCGTGGGTTGCGCTGGAGCACCCAGCCGTAGGCGAAGCTTGGCTCGGAGGGGTGGACCATGCCGTCCTGGCGCTGGGTGATGTGCACCGCGCCGTGCTGCACGAGCTCGGGTCCGCCGTTGACCACGCTGAGACCCGGCCGGGTCAGTGGCTGTGCGCCGTCGGTCAGCCTGGTGTCGACCCGCACCTGCTGGCCGGGGTGGAGCCCGGCGACCGCAGGAGCCAGGTCGCCGATGCCCTGGAGCGACCGCTCACCCGGATGCAGGGCCGTTCCGCGCTGGCCCAGCGTGCGCAGCACCTGGCCGTGGCTGTCGAGCACGGCCTCGGCGCCGGGGCCCGAGGGGGTGGAGGAGCCGTAGGCCGGCGTGAACAGCACCAGCTCGTTCGGGTCTGTGCAGGTGGTGTCGTGCAGCGGCAGGGCGGTGGGTGCGTCGCCACTGTCGCCTCCGCAGTTGCGGATCAGCCCGGGCACGCGGTTGAGCCCGTCGAGCTGGACGTCGCCCGAGGGCAGCAGCGCGTCGCCCTTCCACTGGGGGCGCGTGATCTCGGTGTGCGTGGCGTCGGACCCCAGGACGAGGACCGGACGGGTGCCCACCGGCTCGGACTCGAGCGTGCCGCCGTAGACGCCGGCGCCTGCCGGGTCGCCAGGAGCCCCGGCGGCCGGGTCGAGCACGAAGAAGCCACCGTTCACGGCGGCCTTGGACTTGGTGTACCCGGCCAGCCACGACGTCGTCTCGCGCGCCTCGATGGTCGGCCCGAAGGTGCTGCCCAGGCTGCCGTGGAAACGCTTCGGGTCGATGGTGACGACGTTGACGTTCCACGGGCCTCGGGCCGTGGACGTGCCGTCCCACCCGGCATACCAGGCGCGGCTCGTGAAGCCCGCCGCCTTGAGCTGCGTCACCTCGTCGCCGGCCGCGGTCTGCGAGGGGTACGTGGCGTTCAGGCGAACCCGGTCGCCGAGCACGCCGGCCGGGACGTCTGCGGTGGCCGGCTGAATGACCCGCTGAGCCGTGGCGGGAAACCCTGCCGCGGTGAGCTTGGCGGCGTGGGCCTGCGCACTGGCCTCGTCCTGGATCGAGCGGGCCGGAGCGTCCGGGTCGGGGCTGGTCCCGGTGCTGGGGATGCTGACCTCGACCACCCAACGGACGGAGGGGTCGGCCGTTCCCCGGATGATGTGGGTGACGGTCACCCCCGGCTCGACCGTCCGCACCGTCCGTGTCTCGGGCAGGCCGCGCGGACCCAGGTCGAGTGCCGGCGAGGCCGACGCAGCGGCGTTGCTCCCGGCGGGAGCAGCGGCGGCGCTCACGGCAGGAGCAGCGGCGGCTGCTGCACACACCGTGGCGGCGGCGATCAGGGCACAGGGCGCACGACGATTCATGCCCTTCACGCTAGGGACGGCGTGCGCGCCCCTCCGATCGATGCGGCGACCTGCAGGTGAACAGCAGGCGACCAGTCGGGGCACCAGGGTGGGGCGAGCCGGGTTGACCTGTCGGGTGACCGGTCGGCTGATGGGCGTCATCTCCGTGCGTTAGGGGTCTTGCGTCGCCACTACTCAGTGTTACTATCTACTGGTAGTCAATGACACTGAGTACCGAGAGGGAAGGGCCCATGGGCAAGCAGGAGACCGAGATGCTGAAGGGCACCCTCGAGGGGATCGTCCTCGCGATCCTCTTCGCTCGGCGCGCCTACGGCTACGAGATCACTGCCTGGCTGCGGGACCAGGGTTTCTCGGACATCGCGGAGGGCACCGTCTATGCCGTGCTCGTCAGGATCGAGCAGCGCGGCCTCGTCGACGTGGAAAAGGTCCCGTCCGAGAAGGGGCCGCCGCGCAAGGTGTACTCCCTCAACGACCAGGGGCGCGAACAGCTCGACGAGTTCTGGAGGACCTGGAGCTTCCTCACCGAACGCCTCAGCCAGCTCCGTACCGAACACGCCGACAGCCCGGACCAAGGAGAGAAGTAGGCATGGCCGCCAAGTGGATCGAGACCGTCACCGGCTCGTGGGAGCAGAAGAAGCAGTACCGGCAGTGCAAGGCCCGCATCGACGCGCTGCCCGAGCCGTACGGTGCCGTCGCCAAGGCGTTGCAGCGCTACCTCATGTACTACGGGGGCGTCACGGACGGCGGCACCCTCCTGCTGATGCTCGGCGACTTCGCCGACCTCTGGGACCGTGCCGCCGCGGACGGCACCCCGGTGCGCACCATCGTGGGGGAGGACCCGGTCGAGTTCGCCGAGGCGTTCGCGCAGGCCTACACCGGCACGCGATGGCTCGACAAGGAACGTGCCCGCCTCACCCAGGCCATCGACGACGCGCAACGGGAGGAAGAGCGATGACGACCAGTCCGGCCATCGCGGTGCGCAACCTTCAGAAGGCATACCAGGACCTGGCCGTCCTGCGCGGGGTGGACTTCGAGGTCGCCGCGGGCAGCGTCTTCGCCCTGCTCGGGGCCAACGGCGCCGGCAAGACCACGGTCGTGCGGGTCCTCGCCACCCTGCTCAAGGCCGATGCCGGCACGGCCGTCGTCAACGGTTTCGACGTCGGCACCCAGCCGGCGAAGGTGCGGGAGTCCATCAGCCTCACCGGACAGTTCGCGGCCGTCGACGAGATCCTCACGGGGCGGGAGAACCTGGTGCTCGTGGCCCGGCTGCGGCACCTCGAGGGCCCGGGGGCGATCGCCGACCGGCTCCTCGAGCGCTTCTCGCTGACCGATGCGGGCCGACGGAGGGTGTCGACCTACTCAGGCGGTATGCGTCGCCGCCTCGACCTCGCGATGAGCCTCATCGGGAGTCCTCCGGTCATCGTCCTGGACGAGCCGACGACCGGGCTCGACCCCCAGGCCCGGCTCGAGGTGTGGCAGGCCGTCCGGGAGCTCGCCGAGCACGGCACCACGGTGCTGCTGACGACGCAGTACCTCGACGAGGCCGAACAGCTCGCCGACCGGATCGCGATCCTGCACGAGGGCCGGATCATCGTGAACGGGACGCTCGCCGAGCTCAAGCAGCTCCTGCCCCCGGCCACGGTCGAGTACGTGGAGAAGCAGACGACCCTCGAGGACGTCTTCCTCGCGGTCGTCGGCCGGACGAGTGAGGACCACCGATGACCACCCACTTCCTCGGCGACACGACCGTCCTGCTGGGGCGCTCGCTGCGCCACATCACCCGCAGCGTCGACACCATCATCACGACGACGGTAATGCCGATCGCCTTCATGCTCCTGTTCGTCTACGTGTTCGGCGGTGCCATCTCCTCGGGCTCGGACTCGTACGTGAGCTACCTGCTGCCCGGCATCCTGCTCATCACCATCGCGTCCGGGATCGCGTACACCGCGTTCCGGCTCTTCCTGGACATGAGCAGCGGCATCTTCGAGCGGTTCCAGTCGATGCCGATCGCGCGGGCCTCGGTCCTGTGGGCGCACGTGCTGACCTCGCTGGTCGCGAACCTGGTCTCGCTCGTGGTGGTGGTGCTCGTCGCCCTCGTCATGGGGTTCCGCTCCGGAGCAGGGCCGCTGGCCTGGTTGGCGGTCCTGGGGATCCTGGTCCTGTTCACGCTGGCGCTGACGTGGATCGCGGTCATCCCCGGTCTGCGCGCGACGACCGCGGACGGCGCGAGCGCGTTCTCGTACCCGCTGATCTTCCTGCCGTTCATCAGCTCGGCGTTCGTGCCCACGAAGACCATGCCAGGTCCCGTGCGCGCGTTCGCCGAGCACCAACCGGTGACGTCCATCGTCAACACCATCCGCGACCTGCTCACCCAGCAGCCCGTGGGCACGGACATCTGGATCGCGCTGGGCTGGTGCGTCGCCATCCTGGCCATCGCCTACGCAGGGGCCATGGCCGCCTACCGTCGCAAGATCTCCTAGCGGCTGCGCCTCCTAGCGGCGGCGCTCAGCGCGCCAGTCCTGGAAGCGGTCCACGGGTCGGCGCAGCCGGCGCCCCGCCGAGGCGCGGCGCTCGCGCCACTCGAGCAGGCCGTCAGTCGGCCACCAGGCCGCGCGGAGCCGGTCCTTGCGTCGGCGGACCGCCGAGACCGCCTTGACGACGGTGTGGGTGTCGGCCCGGATGTCGGCGATGGTCGCGCCGGGGGGCGCGTACCGGGATCGCTCCACCCCCGAGACGACGCGGGCCAGCGCCTCGGTCTGCTCCCCCTCGAGGTAGGCCTCGCGCTGGTAGAAGCGGCCGGCCTGACGCGGGGTGCTGCCGCGGGGAGGGATCACGCCGAGGTCGCCGATCCGCTCGGTCATCGCCTGCCACTCGATCTCGACGCGGGTGGACTCGTCCGGCGCGCGGCGCAGCCGGCGACGCAGGCGCTGTCGTGCCGCGAGCGGTACGGCGAGCGAGCCGAGGATCCCGCCCAGGAGCCCGAGGACGATCCACAGCACGACGGTGCGCGTGCGGGGTCCGAACCAGCCGCCGCTGGAGCCCGCGCCGGTGGCGTTGGCCGCGTCGGCGCTGGCCGGGTCGTTGCGCTGACCCGGGCGGGTGGTGCTCGAGGTGGCGCCGCCGGTGGCGGTGGCGGTCGCGGGGTTGTCGCTGCCAGGAGTCGTCGGGGGCAGCGAGTAGGTGGGGGCGATGGTGCTCTGGGTGCCGGACGGCGTGGGCTCGAACCGCAGCCAGCCGATTCCGTCGAAGAAGAGCTCGGGCCAGGCGTGCGCGTCGGAGGCCCGCACGGTGTAGGTGCCTCGGTCGACCGAGCCCGGGAGGAAGCCGATCGCCATCCGTGCCGGGATCCCCGCCTCGCGAGCCATCATCACCATGGCGGTGGCGAACTGCACGCAGTACCCGACCTTCGAGCGCAGGAAGAGGCTGATCGGGTCGGGTCGCTCCTCCTGGCCGGCCCGGTTCTTCACGGTCGTCGGGAGCTTCAGCGAGTAGGTGAAGCCACCGTCCGTACGAAGGTACTTCTGGATGGCACGGGCGGCCTCGATGCGCGAGGCGTTCTGAGGGACGAGGTCCTTGACCAGCTGGCTGACCAGGGCCTGTGACTGCGGGTCGACCTGCAGGTCTTCGCGCAGGAAGCTGCCGCTGGGCCCCCGCCGGCTCTGGGCCAGCGACTCCTGGGTGGGGTTCAGCGCGAGGTAGGAGAAGAGGTAGGAGCGGGTGGACCGGGTCACCACGGCCACCGAGGTGTTGCGGTCGAGCCCCCAGGTCGCCCCTCCGAGGTCGGCCCCCACCAAGGGCGTCGGTGCTGCGATCTGCGGTGCCTCGATGCGCGAGTCCTCGACGGACACCCGGTAGGTCTCCCGGGGGACGTCGGCCGCGAGGTCGGGCGGCGGGTCCAGGGTCGTGCGCTGGCCGAAGTCGACGTCGACCGGGCCGGGCTGCCAGTTGCCGGAGGTGTAGGTGTCGAGGACCCCGACCCGCAGCGTCGTGAGGATCGCGGCGTTCGTGGTGTAGGTCAGCACGGGCGCCTTCGAGGGGCTGTTCAGGCTCTTGGTGAGGTCGAGGGTCGACTTGAGCCCGATCTGGCCGTTGCTGAAGCCGGTGGCGTCGGCGGACCGGCCGAGGCCGTCGATGAGGTAGCGCGTCGGGAAGTGGGGGATGGCCAGGGGCACGAGGACCGCAGCCACCAACCCGGCGACGGCGAGGCTCCGACCCACCGCGGCATACCCGTAGGCACCGTCGCGGTCGTCGGTGTTGCGCCCGCCCGTCGTGGTCATGGGGACGGTCGTGCTCCACCGGCGCAGCGAGGCGATGCCCTGGCGTCCGAGCATGAGCAGCCAGACGCCGCCCGCCGCGACGAAGAACATCGGGTGCAGGGCGTCGCCCGAGTTGCTGGCCGAGATCAGGAAGGCGGTGAGCAGGGGCAGGCCGGCCAGCGCGGGGGAGCGGCGCATCACGGCGAGGTGGTCGACCATCGTGGCCACCACCCCGATCGCGAGGCCGATCGCCAAGGTGACGCCGCGGGTGGTGGGGGCAGGTGCGGCATAGTGCTGGACCGTCTCGCGCGCGTCCACGAGCAGGTTGTTGAAGGCCAGCACCATGTCCGGCGTGGGCAAGCCGTGCCACAGGTGACCGCGGCCGTAGACCCAGCTCGCGGCGAGCGCGACCCCCACCAGCTGGGCTGCCGCGATGGCCACCCACGAGCTGGTGACCAGACGGGCGAGGATCCCGATGACGACGACCGCGATGACCACGAGGAGCATCGGGCGGACCCACGTGTCCGGCGCGAACAGGGTGGTCAGTGGCCAGGCGACGACCGCCGAGGCGGCGCCGGCGATGACGGAGTCGGCAGCCCGACCTCTGCTCATGCCACACCCACCCGACTCGTGGAGCCGGACAGGACGGCCCACACCGAGGGGAGGTCGTCACCGGCGCCGACGACGGCCACTGCCCATCCGGCGCCGCGCAGCACGGGGACGCACGCGAGCTCGTCGCCGGCCGCGGCGCGAGGGCGCCGCGTCGTCGTGAAGCCGTCGGGGTCCAGCACGATGGCCAGGGCCGTCCCGCCCGGCTGGCGCAGCGAGGCCACCCGGCGCGCGATCTCCTCGTCGAGGTCGGTCACCACGGCGAGGATCAGCCCGCCGGACGCGGTCACCGGGTGGGCGGCCTGCAGGACGTCGCCGAACTGGTCGTCCGATCCCGTCTCGGCCATCGCGAGCACGTCCAGGAGCGGGTCGACCTCCATGGCCGTGGCAGCCCGGCTGTCGTCCGCCGTCTCGTCGCTGACGAGGTGCACGGCATACCCCTGGTCGAGCAGGTGGACCGCGACGGAGGCGCACGCGGTCACGGCCCACTCGAAGGACCCCGACGTGCCCGACCCGTGGTGACCACGGGCGCGGGAGTCGAGCACGATCGCGGCGCGCCGACGCGCCGGACGGTCCTCCTGGCGCACCATCAGCTCGCCTGTCTTGGCGGTCGCGGGCCAGTGGATCCGCCGCAGGTCGTCACCGTCGCGGTAGGACCGGATGGACACGTCGTCCTCGCCGTGCAGGGCGACCATGTGCGGGATGGCGCCCTCGGCACCCACCCCGCTGCCCGGGGGCTGGCCGCCTCCGAGCGGCACGATGCGGGGCAGCACGAGGATGTCGCTGGACCCGGAGATCGCCGCCACCCGGGTGCTCAGCCCGAAGGGATCGCGCAGCCGGACGCCGAGCGGTCCGAGCCGGTGGCGACCGCGGACGTGCGAACGGACCGAGTAGTGCACCTCCTGGCGGTCGCCGCGACGCAGCTTCGGCACCACGAACCGCGGCCGGTCGCCGAGCGCGTAGTCCAGCTGTTCCTCGGCCATCAGCAGCGGGCTGGCTGCGCCACCGGCGTTCTCGATGCCGAGCGTGACCCGGGCCTGCTCGTCGACCTGGATCCGCCCCGGCATGGCGGTGCGCTCGAGGGCGAACCGCAGGTCGTGGCGGCGCATGAGCAGACCACTGAGCAGCGGCAGCGCCACGAGCAGCACGCCGATGCGGGTGAGGTCGGTGAACCCCAGCCCGATCCCACACAGCACCAACGTGATCCCCGCGGCGACGAACGCCCGCCCGCGGGTGGTCAGCAGGTCGCGGATCCGACGCACGACGGATGCCTCAGCGGCCGGCTGCGGGGACGGGCACTCGACGCATGAGGTCCTGCAGCACCTCGCCGGTGCTGCGTCGGGCGAGCTGCGTCTCCCCGGTCGGGATGATGCGGTGGGCCAGGACCGGGAGCACGATGGCCTGCACGTCGTCGGGCAGCACGTGGTCGCGGCCCTCGAGGGCGGCGTGCGCACGAGCGGCGCGGAGCATGTGCAGGCTGGCTCGCGGGGAGGCGCCGAGCCGCAGCGCGGAGCTGGACCGGGTGGCCGCGGACAGGTCGACGACGTACTGCTTGATCGCATCGCTGGTGAACACCGAGCGGACCGCCCGCACCATCGCCGACACCGTGGCCGCATCGGTCACCGGCTGCAGGGTCTCCAGCGGCGAGACCTGCCCGTGGCTGTCGAGCATCGCCACCTCGGCGCGCGACGACGGGTAGCCGAGCGAGATGCGGGCCATGAACCGGTCGCGCTGGGCCTCGGGCAGGGGATAGGTGCCCTCCATCTCGATCGGGTTCTGGGTGGCCATGACGATGAACGGCTTGGGCAGGTCGTAGGTCTGTCCGTCGACGGTGACCTGGCCCTCCTCCATCGACTCCAGCAGAGCGGACTGGGTCTTGGGCGAGGCGCGGTTGATCTCGTCACCCACGACCACGTTCGCGAAGATCGCCCCGGGGCGGAACTCGAAGTCACGGACGTCCTGGTTGAACACGCTCACGCCGGTGATGTCGCTGGGCAGCAGGTCGGGCGTGAACTGCACCCGTCGCACCGAGCAGTCGATCGAGCGCGCGAGCGTCTTGGCCAGCATGGTCTTGCCCACTCCGGGGACGTCCTCGAGGAGCAGGTGTCCCTCGGCGAGCAGCACCGTGATCGCGGTGTGCACGACGTCCGGCTTGCCCTCGATCACGGTGTTGATGGCGCGCGCGAGCCGCCCGGCGACCTCGGTCACCTGCCCGAGTGACGCGGGTGACCCCGCGGGCAGCGAGAGCAGGGCCTCCGGCTTCGTCATGCCCACGGGTGTTGGCCTTGCCTGGTCCTCGTGCCTGCCTTGCACCGGCTGTCCTTCCGTCGTCCCCGTTGGCCGCCACGCTGCGCCCCTGCGGTGGTCGATCGATCTTCCCCCACTTCGCACCACCAAAGAAGGGGGTATGCCGTGTCGTGACCTCGCCAGGGGCTGGCAGGAGGCATTCGTCGCCCGCCGCCGGGCCGGATCGGGGGCCGCCGGGGACGAGGTCGACGAGGTCGACGAGGTCGTCCGGGGCCTCGGAGGCCCGAGGTGCGCCTCGAGTTGGCCTTACGGACCAGAGCTGTAAAATCTCCACCACTTTCCACCACCACGGTGACCTGCAGAAATATCCCAATCAGTCCGAGAATTGTGACGAAACTGCGATAGACGCGGGTGTTGGTGGAGTAAAGTGGGGGAAACCAGAGGGCCGTGGGGTCCTCGGACGGGTCGGCAGGGGAGGGGGGCGCGATGTTTCTCGGGACGCACAGCCCCCGGCTCGACGACAAGGGCCGCCTCTTCCTCCCGGCGAAGTTCCGCGAGCGGATGTCCGACGGCCTGGTCGTGACCCGCGGCCAGGAGCGCTGCCTGTACGTCTTCCCGATGGACGAGTTCCTCAAGGTGACCCAGCAGATGCAGGCCGCGCCGACGACGAGCAAAGCCGTCCGCGACTTCACCCGTGTCTTCCTGTCGGGCGCCTCGGACGAGGTGCCGGACAAGCAGGGCCGCGTCACGATCCCGGCGAACCTGCGGGCCTACGCGGGCCTGACCCGCGACTGCACCGTCATCGGCGCCGGCTCACGGGTCGAGGTCTGGGACACCGACAGCTGGACCACGTACCTCGAGAGCACCGAGCAGGGCTTCTCCGACCAGTCGGAGGAGGTCATCCCGGGGCTCCTGTGAGCCCCGTGCCCCTGGAGCCAGGTCTCCAGCCGCTTCGTATCCCGGGACGACTTCCCCCGTCCCGGGCCGCATCCCTTGAAGCGGATGGAGACCTGACCGCAGGGCCACCACAGCACCAGCACGACAGCACCACCGCCGCACGACCGCCACCGCAGTACCAGCACCGTCCCGCAGGAGATGTCGATGAACGCACGAGGAATGGCCGCCGACCGGCACATTCCGGTGCTCCGCGACCGCATCGTCGACCTGCTCGCCCCGGCCCTGACCGCCCCCGGCGCGGTGTACCTCGACGGCACCCTCGGCATGGGCGGCCATGCCGCAGCGATCCTCGAGCGCTGCCCGGGCGCCCACGTCGTCGGCATCGACCGGGACCGGGAGGCGCTCGCGCTCGCCGCCGAACGCCTTGCCCCGTATGCCGCGCAGGTCACCTTCGTCCACGCGGTGTACGACGAGGTGCCACGTGCCCTGGCCGAGGCCGGCGTGGACCACATCGACGCCGCGCTCTACGACCTGGGGGTCTCCTCTCTCCAGCTCGACGAAGCCGACCGCGGGTTCTCCTACAGCCAGGACGCCCCGCTGGACATGCGGATGGACCAGTCCACCGGCCTGACTGCCGCCGAGGTCCTCAACACCTACGACGCCGCCGCCCTCGAGACGCTGCTGCGCGAGTTCGGCGAGGAGCGGTTCGCGCGCAAGATCGCCGGCGCCATCGTCCGCGAGCGCGACGAGGCGCCGTTCACCACCTCGGGCCGCCTCGTCGAGCTGCTCAAGAAGGTCGTCCCGGCCGCCTCGCAGAAGAGCGGGGGACACCCCGGCAAGCGCACCTTCCAGGCCCTGCGCATCGAGGTCAACGCCGAGCTCTCGGTCTGGGCCGCCGCCCTGCCGCGCGCCGTCGACGCCCTGGGCGTCGGAGGGCGCATCGCCGTCCTGTCGTACCACTCGCTCGAGGACCGCATCACCAAGCGCGTGCTCTCGGCCGGCGCCAAGGGAAGCAGCCCGCAGGGCCTTCCCGTGGAGCTGCCCGAGCACGCGGCATACCTGCGCCTGCTCACCCGCGGCGCCGAGGAGGCCAGCCCGCAGGAGCAGGCCGCCAACCCCCGATCCGCCTCGGTGCGCCTGCGCGCCGCCGAGCGCACCCGACCCACTGACGCCACCACGAAGGGAACCCACCGATGAGCCAGCAGACGGCGACCGCGAGGGTCGTCACGCGCGCCCCTGCCCGCAGGGCCGCGCCCCAGCAACCCCTCAAGGTGGTCCCCGCCGCCGTCGGCCACCCGGGCAACGGCGTCTTCGCGGCCGTGTGCATGGTCCTGCTCTGCGCAGGTCTGTTCGGGCTGCTGATGCTCAACACGGCCATGGCCGAAGGGTCGTTCACCCTGCACAACCTGCAGTCGACCTCCGGTGAGCTCGCCGACACCCAGGACGCCCTCACGCAGGCCATCGACGCCCAGCGCAGCCCGGCCAACCTCGCGACCCGGGCCACGAAGCTCGGCATGGTGCCGGCCAGCTCCGCGGCCTTCCTGCGGCTCTCGGACGGCAAGGTCCTCGGCGTGGCGGAGCCGGCCAAGAAGGGCGGCGGCTTTACCGTGGTCACGGCGGCTCAGGGGACTTCGGCGAAGTCAGTTCAGGCCACGAGCGGCGGCCCGGCGACGACCAGCACGAAGAAGGGGAATGTGACGACGACGACCGTGGTGGTCACCAAGCCCGACGGCTCGGTCGTGACCACCGTGACCAGCGTCAACGCCAAGACCGGGACCACCACCAGCACCACCACGACCAAGGCACCGGCGAAGAAGCCGGCCAAGCCCGGCAGGTCCACCCGGCCCGGCACGGCCCGCAGTGCCGTGCCGCCCAAGCACTAGCGGACCCGCACCACAGCCAGCACCGACCAGAACGGACCGAGGTACCCAGTGACGCAGACCCGAGGCACTCGCCCCGGAAACCCGCGCCGCCCCGCGACCTCGAGCCAGCGCGCCACGGGCACGACGGCCCGGCCGGGCACGCCGGCCGGCAAGGGCACAGCGGCCGGCAAGGGCACAGCGGCCGGCACAGGCTCGGCGACTCGCGCCGGTGCCGCGAAGCCGGGCCCGCGTGCCCCGCGCCCCGAGGCGCCCGCTCGCACGCCCAGGGCCACGAAGCCGGGCCCTCGCTCGAGCAGCAGGCCCCCCGGAGGGCCTCGACCGCCCCATCCGCCCGGACCGCCCCGTCCGCCCGCGCGTCGCGCCGTCAACCTCAGCGGGTCGAGCCCGCGTCGGCGGATGCGGACGATGACGATCGCCGTGCTCTTCGTCTTCAGCATCTTCGGCGCCCAGCTGTTGCGGTTGCAGGGTTTTGACGCCTCGGCCGTCTCCAAGGACGCGCAGTCCTCGCGCACGGCGACGGTGGCGCTGCCGGCCATGCGCGGCTCCATCACCGACCGCAACGGCACGATCCTGGCCTCGAGCATCGAGCGCCGGACCGTGACCGTCGACCAGACCGCGGTGCCGCAGTACGTCAAGACGGTCAACGGGGTGCGCGTCAAGGTCGGGGTGGCCGGCGCGGCGCAGGACCTCTCACCCCTGCTCGGGATCCCGGTCGCGACCCTGACCCCGGAGCTGACCGGCCGGGCCAGGTACCGGGTGCTGCAGAAGAACGTCACCCCGCTCAACTGGCGCAAGATCTCCGAGCTGGGCGTCAACGGCATCTACTCCGAAGCCACCTCGGACCGGGTCTATCCCACCGCGACGGCCGCCTCGGCCCTGGTCGGCTTCCTCCAGTCCGACGGCACCGCCGGGTCCGGCATCGAGGTCCTCATGGACAAGACCCTCAAGGGCAAGTCCGGGAAGACCATCTACGAACAGTCCCAGGACGGCCGTCCCATCCCCAACGCGCCGCAGGAGACCATCAACCCCCAGCCCGGCCACGACGTCCGGCTCACCATCGACTCCGACCTCCAGTGGTTCGCCCAGAACGCGGTGGCGCAGAAGGTCATCCAGACGCAGGCGCTGTCGGGCACCGTCGTCGTCGAGAACGCCAAGACGGGCGAGCTGCTGGCCGTCGCGTCCTACCCGACCTTCGACCCGAACCAGCCCGGCCAGTCCATCGACAACTGGACCAACAAGGCCTTCAACGACGTCTACGAGCCGGGCTCCACCGGCAAGGTGATGACCGCCGCGGCGGCCATCCAGGAGGGGGTCGTGACCCCGTCCACCGTGGTGGAGGTCCCCAACCGGATCCACCGCGCCGACAACCGGGAGTTCAGGGACAGCCACGACCACCCGACGGAGTACCTCACGTTCGCGGGGGTCCTCGCGCAGTCCAGCAACATCGGGACCATCCTCGCGGGCGAGAAGGTCAAGCCGGCGACGATGTACGACTACTTTCGCAAGTTCGGGCTCGGCCAGACGTCGGGGATGGGCTTCCCCGGTGAGGGCCCCGGTCTCCTGTCGAACGTCAACAGCTGGAGCGGGTCCCAGCGCTACACCGTCCTGTTCGGCCAGGGCCTGTCGGTCAACGCGCTCCAGGCGGCCGGGGTCTTCCAGACCATCGCCAACGACGGAGTGCGGATCCCGCCGCGGATCATCGCGGGGGTCGGCGACGGCAGTGGCGGCTTCACCCCGGCACCGAAGGCGTCGCCCATCACGGTCGTGTCTCCCGACACGGCCCAGAAGGTGCGCGACATGCTCGAAGGGGTCGTCACCAAGGAGGGGACGGCACCCCAGGCGAAGATCGCCGGCTACCGCGTGGCAGGCAAGACGGGCACCGCGGACCGGTACGACGCCGCGCAGGGCCGGTACTCGGGCAAGACGGCCAGCTTCATCGGCTTCGCGCCGGCCGACGACCCTCAGATCGTGGTCGCGGTGACCATCCAGCGCCCCATCAAGGGCTACTTCGGCGGTGTGGTCGCCGGCCCGGTGTTCCACGACATCATGACCTACGCACTGCAAGAGCTGCAGATCCCGCCGACCGGCACCTCGTCGCCGGTGGCCAAGCTCAGCCCCGCGACGATCCCGGCCGCCAGCGACCCCAGCGTCATCCGCGACCGCAGGTCGGGCGCATCCGGCTCAAGTCGCTGACGGTAGGCTCGCTGTCCGTGCCATCCCCCCGTCCGTCGTCCCCTGCGGCGACCCCGCTGTCAGTCGTGGCCACCCTCGTCGGGGGCGCCCTCGTGGGTGAGGACCGCAAGGTCACGGGCGTGAGCCTGTCCTCCCAGGACGTCGTGGCCGGTGACCTGTACGCGGCCCTTCCCGGCGCGAACGCCCACGGCGCGAGGTATGCCGCGGCGGCGCGCGAGGCGGGCGCGGTGGCGGTCCTGACCGACCGGGCCGGACAGGACCTCCTCGACGCCGAGGGAGTGGACCTGCCCCTGGTGGTGGTCGAGCAGCCACGCAGCCTCGTCGGACTCGTGTCCTGCCTCGTCTACGGCACGGGCACGCTCGCCATGCGGATGTACGGGGTGACCGGGACGAACGGGAAGACCACCACGGCATACCTCATCGACTCGGCGCTGACGGCGCTCGGCCACACCACCGGCCTGATCGGCACGGTCGAGACGCGGATCGGCGACGAACGGGTCAAGAGCGTCCGCACCACGCCGGAGGCCACCGTGGTGCACGCCCTCCTCGCGGTGATGACCGAACGCGGGGTCGACTCCTGTGTCATGGAGGTCTCCAGCCACGCCCTGAGCCAGCACCGGGTGGACGGCGTGGTCTATGACGTCGCCCTGTTCACCAACCTCTCGCAGGACCACCTCGACTTCCACTCCACGATGCGCGAGTACTTCCTGGCCAAGGCGCAGCTCTTCACCCCGCAGCGCTCCCGGCGCGGGATCGTGTGCGTCGACGACGAGTGGGGCCGCGAGCTGGCCACGCTCGCGACCGTCCCCGTCACGACGCTGACGTCGGTGCCGGAGGTGGACGCCGACTGGCGGGTCGTGGCGGGGGAGCAGGACCCATCGCGGTTCACGCTGTCCGATGGCGCGACGACCCTGCACCTGCGATCCGCCCTGCCGGGGGAGTTCAACCGCGTCAACACCGCCATGGCGGCCATGGCGCTGATGGCCGGGGGGATCGCGGCGCCGGACGCCGAGCGGGCGCTCCTGGTCGACCCGCACGTCCCCGGCCGGATGGAGAGGGTGCTTCTCGATCTCGACACGGCGGCCGAGCTCGGCCTGCCGCTGGTCGTCGTGGACTACGCGCACAGCCCTGACGCCGTGGCCGCTGCGCTCAAGGCGCTGCGGCCGCAGACCGCCGGCAGCCTCGTCGTCGTCCTCGGCGCCGGGGGCGACCGCGACCGCGGCAAGCGCGGCGCCATGGGCGCGGCCGCCGCGTCGAACGCCGACCTCGTCGTCGTGACCGACGACAACCCGCGGTCCGAGGACCCGGCGGTGATCCGTGCCGCCGTGCTCGACGGGGCGAGGGGCCACGCGACCGCCATCGCCACCGGCGGCGCGCTGCGGGAGGTCGCCGGGCGCGCCGAGGCCATCACGGTCGCGGTCCGCGCCGCCCACGATGCCGGGCCCGGGAGCGTGGTCGCCATCGTCGGCAAGGGTCACGAGACCGGCCAGGAGATCGCCGGGACGGTGCACCCGTTCGACGACCGGGAGCAGGCACGTCGGGCGCTGGACGAGCTGGTCGCCGAAGGCCCGCGTGCGGGCGGTGCCGGGCGATGATCCCGTTCTCGCTCAAGGAGATTGCCGAGATCACCGGTGGTCGGCTGGAGGGGCTGGACGACACCGCCGCCGCTGACCTGGTCATCGACGGCCCCGTCGTCACCGACTCGCGGGAGGCCGGACCGGGTGGGCTCTACATCGCCCGCATCGGTGAGCAGCTGGACGGCCACCAGTTCGTCGCCTCCGCGGCCGGGCTCGGGGCCGTGGCCGCGATGACCACCCGGCCGGTCGAGGAGCTGCCGGCCGTCGTGGTGGAGGACATCCAGGCGGGTCTGGCCTCGCTGGCGCGGGCCGTCGTCGACCGGCACCCCGACCTGACCGTGATCGGCATCACCGGCTCCTCGGGCAAGACGTCGACCAAGGACCTGCTCGCCAGCGTGCTGTCCAGCGTGGCGCCGACGGTGGCGCCGGTGGGGTCACTCAACTCCGAGGTCGGCGTGCCGCTGACCGTCTTCCGCGTCACGCCGCAGACCCGGTTCCTCGTCGTCGAGATGGGCGCCAGGGGAATCGGCCACATCGACTACCTCACGCGAATCGCCCCACCCGGCATCGGGATCGAGCTCAACGTGGGCTCCGCACACGTGGGTGAGTTCGGCTCCCGCGAGGCCATTGCCGTCGCGAAGGCCGAGCTCGTGCAGGCTCTGCCCCCCGGTGGGCTCGCGGTGCTCAACGCGGACGACCAGGTCGTGCGCGCCATGGCAGCGAAGACCGCCGCGAGGGTGCGGCTCGTCGGGACGGCCCCCGACGCCGACATCCGAGCGACCGACATCACCCTCGACCCGTCGGGGCGTCCCTCGTTCGCCGTGGTGACCCCCGAGGGCGAGGCACGCGTCACGCTCGCCCTGCACGGAGAGCACCACGTGGGCAACGCGCTGGCCGTCGTGGCGGCGGCCCTCGAGTGCGGGCTCGCCCTGACCGAGGTCGTGGATGCCCTGGCCACGGCCGTGCCGGCCTCCCGGTGGCGGATGGAGGTCACCGAACGTCCCGATGGGGTGACCGTGGTCAACGACGCCTACAACGCCAACCCCGACTCGATGCGGGCGGCGCTCAAGGCGCTCGTGGCGATGAGCGGTGGTCGGGACAGCGCCGACGCCGCGCCGCCCCGCCGCACCTGGGCCGTCCTCGGGTCGATGCTCGAGCTCGGCGAGGACTCGACCAGCGAGCACGACGCCATCGGACGACTCGCCGTCCGCCTCAACATCTCGCGGCTCGTCGTGGTGGGAGAGACTGCCCGGCCGATGGCGACCGGCGCCCAGCACGAGGGGTCCTGGGGCGACGAGGCCGTGTGGGTCCCGGATGCGGACGCCGCCTACGATCTGCTGGCCGAAGAACTTCGCCCCGGTGACGTCGTGTTGTTCAAGTCCAGCCGTGATGCCGGACTACGGTGGCTCGGAGACAGACTGGCCGGCACGGACGCAGACGACAGCACCACGGACGAGAGCAAGGAGGGCGCGACGTGAAGGCGGTGCTGCTCGCGGCCGTCCTCTCCCTCGTGGGCGCGCTGTTCGGCACCCCGATGTTCATCAAGTTCCTCGTCCGCCGCGGCTACGGCCAGTTCATCCGCGACGACGGCCCGACCTCGCACCACACCAAGCGTGGCACGCCCACGATGGGTGGCGCGGTCATCATCGGCTCCAGCCTCTCGGCATACGTCCTGGCGCACCTGACCACCGGCACCCCGGTGACCTGGAGCGGGGTGCTCGTGCTGTTCCTCATGGCCGGGCTGGGACTGGTCGGGTTCCTGGACGACTACATCAAGATCTCCAAGCAGCGCAGCCTCGGCCTGCGGTCGCGGGAGAAGCTCATGGGCCAGACGCTCGTCGCGGTCGTCTTCGCGGTGCTCGTGCTGCAGTTCCCCAACAGCAAGAACCGCACGCCCGGGTCGACCCACATCTCCTTCGTGCGGGACACCGGCGTCGACCTCGCCTTCGCCGGCACGCTGCTCGGCCTGCTCCTGTTCATCATCTGGGCCAACATCATGATCGCCGGCACGTCCAACGGGGTGAACCTCACGGACGGGCTCGACGGCCTCGCGACGGGTGCCTCCGTGATGGTCTTCGCCGCCTACGTCCTGATCGGCATCTGGCAGGGCAACCAGAACTGCCAGACCACCCCCGGCCTCAAGTGCTACGAGGTGCGCGACTCCCGGGACCTCGCGGTGGTGGCCGCCGCGGCCATGGGTGCCTGTTTCGGGTTCCTGTGGTGGAACGCCTCCCCGGCCAAGATCTTCATGGGGGACACAGGCTCCCTCGCGCTCGGCGGCCTGCTCGCCGGATTGGCGATCACCACCCGCACCGAGCTGCTCGTCGTCATCCTCGGCGGCCTGTTCGTGGCGATCACCCTGTCGGTCATCATCCAGGTCGGGTCGTTCAAGCTGACCGGCAAGCGGGTGTTCCGGATGGCACCCCTCCAGCACCACTTCGAGCTGCTCGGGTGGAACGAGGTCACGATCGTCATCAGGTTCTGGATCATCGCGGGGCTCTTCGTCGCCCTCGGGCTGGGCCTGTTCTACGCAGAGTGGGTCGTGGGCGCAGCGTGAGCGGACGGCTGGACGGCCTCACCAGCGGCAGCGCCGACTGGAGCGGCATCCACGTGGTCGTGACCGGCCTCGGCGTGAGCGGGTTCGCCGCAGCCGACGCCCTGCACGAGCGGGGGGCCCGCGTCGTCGCGGTCGACGGGGGAGACCCGGCGGTCAACACCGCGCTCGGCGAGCGCGCCCGCATCCTCGACATCCTCGGCGTCGACGTGCGCGTCGGCCCCGAGCACGTGACGGGTATGCCGGACGGCCAGCTCCCGGACCTCGTGGTCACCTCCCCGGGGTGGCGCCCGGACCAGCCGCTGCTCGTCGCGGCCGCGCAGGCCGGTATCCCCGTCTGGGGAGAGGTCGAGCTGGCCTGGCGGATGCGCGCCGAAGTCGGCCCGGCGCCGTGGCTGACCATCACGGGCACCAACGGCAAGACGACGACGGTCACGATGCTCGCGTCCATGCTGCGGGCGGCGGGGCTGCGCGCCACCGCGGCAGGAAACGTCGGGACGCCGATCCTCGAGGCGGTGCTGCACCCGGAGCCCTACGACGTCATCGCGGTGGAGCTGTCCAGCTTCCAGCTGCACTGGTCGGACTCGATCGCGCCGTATGCCTCGGCGTGCCTCAACATCGCCCCCGACCACGTCGACTGGCACGGCTCGATGGAGGAGTACCAGCGGGCCAAGGGCAAGGTCTACGCCCGCACCAAGGTGGCCTGCGTCTACAACGTGCAGGACCCCGTCACCGAACGGCTGGTCATGGATGCCGAGGTGCAGGAGGGCTGCCGGGCGATCGGGTTCACGCTCGGCACACCCGCCCTGTCGATGCTGGGTGTCGTCGACGACATCCTCGCCGACCGGGCCTTCGTCGAGCAGCGCAAGACCTCGGCCGCCGAGCTCGCGACCCTCGACGACGTCCGCGGCGGCGCTGCGACCCTCGCGCCGCACAACGTGGCCAACGCCCTTGCTGCCGCGGCCCTGGCCCGGGCCTACGGCGTGCCACCGGTGGCGGTCCGTGACGGCCTGCGGGCCTTCACCCCCGACCCGCACCGCATCGCCGACTGCGGGGAGGTCGACGAGGTCCGCTACGTCGACGACTCCAAGGCGACCAACCCGCACGCGGCCGCCGCATCCCTGCACGCCTTCGAGCACGTCGTCTGGATCGCGGGCGGCCTGCTGAAGGGCGCCGACGTCGACGACCTGGTCCGCGAGGCTGCCGGCCGGCTGCGCGGTGTCGTCCTCATCGGCGCCGACCGCGCCAGGCTCGCGGAGGCGCTGGCCCGACACGCGCCGGATGTCCCCGTCGTCGAGGTGTCGAGCACGGACACTGGAGTCATGGAGACCGTCGTGGCGCGCGCCGCCGAGCTCGCCCAGCCCGGCGACGTCGTGCTGCTCGCCCCCGCAGCGGCCTCGATGGACATGTTCCCCAACTACGGTGCCCGAGGCGATGCCTTCGCCGCGGCGGTCGCCCGCCGCGCCGGGTCTGCAGGAGAGTAGCCGTGAGCAGTGCCACCACCGCGCCCCCCAGGGCTCGGACCGCCGGGCACGCCTCCGCGAACGGCACGGGCCAGTCCGAAACCGGCCGCGTCGGAGGGTGGCTGCAGCGACTCGACTCACCCGTGACGAGCTACTACGTCCTGCTCAGCGTGACCGCGGTGCTCGTCATCATCGGGCTGATCATGGTGCTGTCCGCCTCGTCGGTGATGTCCCTCGTCCAGACGAACAACGCCACGCCCTACGTCTACTTCCGCAAGCAGCTCCAGTTCGCCGCGATGGGCACGATCGTCATGTTCATCGGGGTCCGCATCCCCCCGCGGGTGTGGAAGGCGCTGGCGGTGCCGATGCTCGCCGGGGCGCTGCTGCTCCAGCTCCTCGTCTTCACCCCGCTCGGGGTGTCCGTCAACGGCAACCGCAACTGGCTGGCGCTGGGTCCGGTCACGCTGCAGCCCTCGGAGTTCGCCAAGCTCGGGCTCATTCTCGTCGGCGCCACCGTCCTGGCCGCCAAGCGCAAGTTGCTGGGCCAGCTGCGGCACGTCCTCGTCCCGTTCCTCGTCCCGGCCGCAGGGGCGACGATCGGGCTGGTCCTGCTCGGTAAGGACCTCGGCACCGTCATCATCATGGGGGGCATCATCGCCGGGCTGCTGTTCGCGGCGGGCGTGCCCCGGCGGATGTTCGTCTCCGGCTGCTCGCTCTTCACCGCCCTCGCGGTGGCCATGATCGTCACCAGCCCCAACCGGCTGTCGCGGTTCGACGTCTGGCTGGGCAAGGACACCAACCAGTACGGCGCCTACCGCCAGCCGCTGCACGGCCGCTACGCCCTGGCGGACGGGGGCTGGTGGGGAGTTGGCCTGGGCGCGAGCCGCGAGAAGTGGCAGTGGCTGCCCGAGGCCCACAACGACTTCATCTTCGCGATCATCGGCGAGGAGCTCGGCCTGCCCGGCACCCTGGTGCTGCTCGGCCTGTTCTGTGCCCTGGCGCTCGTGTGCTACCGCATCGTGCTGCGCACCGACGACACCTTCGTGCGCATCGCGACCGCCGGGGTGATGGCCTGGATCGTCATCCAGGCCGTCATCAACATCGGTGCCGTGATCGGCCTGCTCCCCGTGATCGGTGTGCCGCTGCCACTCGTCTCGTATGGCGGGTCCTCGCTGATGACCACCATGTTCGCCCTGGGGATGCTCTTGTCCTTTGCCCGCAGGGAGCCCGGGTGCGCCGAGGCGTTGTCGGCCAAACCATCCGTGGTGCGTCGTTCGCTCGCTGTCCTGCCGGGGCGTCGGGGACGTCGCTGATGGCTGCTGGACCCAGCCCCACGTCGGTCCTGCTGGCCGGCGGTGGGACAGCAGGCCACGTCTCGCCGCTGCTGTCGCTCGCCGACTGCCTGCGCCGGCGTGACCCGGGAGTCGTGATCACCGCGCTGGGCACCGAGACGGGCCTCGAGGCCAGGCTGGTCCCCGAGCGCGGGTACCCCCTGATGACCGTGCCGAAGGTGCCGCTGCCACGCCGACCGTCCGCAGACCTGCTCCGCCTGCCGGGCAACCTGCGGGACGCGGTGGCGGCGGCCGATCGTGCCATCGAGCAGTCGGGGGCCCAGGTCGTGGTCGGCTTCGGCGGCTACGTCTCCACTCCCGCCTACCTCGCGGCCCGTCGCCGACACGTCCCGATCGTCGTGCACGAGCAGAATGCCCGGCCCGGCGTGGCCAACCGCGTCGGCGCCCGCATGACCCGTTTCGTGGCCACCACGTTCGCGAGCACCCGGCTGGCCCACGCCACGGCGATCGGCATGCCGCTGCGACGAGAGATCGCCCAGCTCGACCGGGCCGCGGTCCGTCCCCAGGCCCTGGAGCACTTCGGCCTCGAGCCGCACTGGCCGACCGTGCTCGTCACCGGTGGGTCCCTCGGCGCGCAGCGGCTCAACACGACGTTCGAGGCGCGCGTCGCCGTGCTGCGCGAATCCGGGGTGCAGGTCCTGCACCTCACCGGGGCGGGCAAGGAGTTCGTCGCCGACAACAGCGGCATCGGACCCCCCTACGTGGTCGCCCCCTACGCGGACCGGATGGACCTTGCGTATGCCGCGGCCGACCTCGTCGTCGCCCGCGCCGGAGCCAACACCGTGTGCGAGCTGACCGCGGTGGGGCTGCCCGCGGTCTACGTCCCGCTGCCCATCGGCAACGGGGAACAGCGCTTCAACGCGGCCGACGTCGTCGCCGCCGGCGGAGGTCTGCTGGTCGAGGATGCCGCCCTCACGCCGGGCTGGGTCGACGAGACCCTCGTGCCGCTGGTCTCGGACGCCGAGCGCATGCAGGCCATGGCCGCGGCCTCGGCGGCTGTGGGGGAGCGGGGCGCCGACGAGCTGTTGGCCGACATGGTGGCGGCTGCCTTCACGGATTCCGTTGCGGGGCACCGATGAACGGCGCCAACGAACGCTTCGACTTCACCCAGCCAGTGCCTCCCCTCGCCGACCTCGGCTCGGTCCACTTCATCGCCATCGGTGGCGCCGGCATGTCCGGCGTGGCCCGGGTGATGTTGGCCCGGGGGTGCGCGGTCAGCGGGTCCGACGCCAAGCAGTCCCCGGTGCTCACCGCCCTCGCTGCCGAAGGCGCCGAGGTGCACGTCGGCCACGACACGGCATACGTGGAGGGCAAGGACACCGTCGTGATCTCCTCGGCGATCCGGGAGTCCAACATCGAGCTGGCCGCCGCCCGCGCCGCGGGACTGCGCGTCCTGCACCGCTCCCAGGCCCTCGCGAGCACCATGGCGGACTCGCGTCGCGTGGCCGTCGCCGGGGCCAACGGCAAGACCACCACGACGTCGATGCTCACGGTTGCGCTCCAGCACTGCGGGATGGACCCGTCGTTCGCGGCGGGCGGCGAGCTCGCGAAGCACGGCACCAACGCGCACTGGGGCACCGGCGACGTGTTCGTCGCCGAGGCCGACGAGAGCGACGGCTCCTTCCTCGTCTACCGACCCGAGATCGCGGTCGTCACCAACGTCCAGCCCGACCACCTCGACTTCTACGGCACCTTCGAGCGGGTCCAGGAGGCCTACTCGGCGTTTGCGGAGACCATCGTCGAAGACGGTCTGCTCGTCGCCTGCCAGGACGACCCGGGATCGCGGGAGCTGGCGCAGGTGGCCAGGGCCGCGGGCACGAGGGTGCTGACGTACGGCTGGTCCGCCGAGGCCGATGTCGTCCTGCGCGACGAGGTGTTCCGTGGCCTGATGGGCAGGGTCACCGTCACGGGGCCGGACGGCGTCCCGCGCAGCCTGCGGATCAACATCCCCGGCCGGCACAACCTGCTCAACGCCGCCGCCGCCTACACGGTCGCCGTGGAAGGCCTGGGTCAGGACCCGACCCGAGTGCTCGACGGGCTGTTCGGGTTCACCGGGACGCGGCGCCGGTTCGAGCCCAAGGGGTCGGCTGCCGGTGTCTCGGTCGTCGACGACTACGCCCACAACCCCGGCAAGGTCGCGGCGGTCGTGGGTACCGGTGCGGACCTGGCCGGACAGGGGCGGCTCGTCGTCGTCTTCCAGCCGCACCTCTACTCCCGCACGCGCGACTTCGCCCGCGAGTTCGCGGCTGCGCTGCTGCCCGCCGACGTGGTGGTCCTCATGGAGATCTACGCGGCGCGGGAGGACCCGATGCCGGGGGTCTCCTCCCAGCTCGTCGCCGACGCGCTGCGTGAGCTGCGCCCGGACGCGGACGTCACGGTCATCGCCTCGTGGTCGGCCGTGGCCGAGCACGTCGCCGGCCTGACCCGCGAGGGCGACCTCGTCCTCACCGTGGGTGCCGGGGACGTGACGATGATCGGGCCCGAGATCCTGCGCGCCCTGGGTCAGGCATGAGCCGTCTCGCCGGGTCGCAGGCCAGCGCCGGCCGCACCGGCCTCGCGTCCTCGCGGGCCCGGTTCCAGCGCCGCGCACACGAGGTGCGGCAACGTCCCTGGCGACTCTTCGGGTATGCCGCGGCGGGCGTGGCTTTCGTGCTGCTCCTCGGTTGGGTGGTCGGGTTCAGCCCGGTCCTGGCGGTCCGGCACGTCGAGGTGGTCGGGGTTCCCGAGACCGAGGTCGCGGCCATCAGGGCGATGGCCAAGGTCCCGCTGGGGGAGCCGCTGGCCCGCGTCGACAGCGGCGCGGTGGCCGCCCGGGTGGCCGAGCGCGCCACCGTGGCGGACGTGTCGATCGAACGGTCGTGGCCCAGCACCCTGGTGATCCACGCGAGCCCCCGCCAGCCGTTTCTCGTCGTCAAGAACCCTCAAGGTCAACTACAGGTTGTAGATGACACCGGGGTCGCCTATGCCCATGTCAGCACCCCTCCGCGGGGAGTTCCGAGCGTCAACGCCGCGACGACGGCGGCCCTGTCGCGCGACGCCCTCGCGGCCGCGGTCAGCGTGCTGAAGGCGCTCCCGGCATCGACCCAGAAGCGGGTCTCCGACATCACCGTCAGCAGTGCCAACCTGGTGACGCTGCGGATCGGCCGGACGTCTGTGGTCTGGGGCGGGATCGAGGATCCCGAGCGCAAGGTCGCGATCATGACGGCGCTGCTCGCGGCCCGGCCGTCGGTCATCGACGTGAGTGCTCCCGACACGCCTGTCACCCGCTGAGAGCGACTCTCGGAGCTCGTGTCAGACTGTGACTCGTGGGGCTGAAGTGACGCGTGTGACATGGCGTCCCGGTACCCCGCGGACAAACCGTGGAAACGGGTGAATCTGTGCTGCGACACGCGGTCGATCAGGTTGCCTGTGACCCATGCGACGCATAGCGTCGGCGACACCGAAACGAGGCATCTGGACGTCGATGAGGGTAACCCTCAACCTGACGTCGAGGCACCGGCGAGCGGCAACGAGCACCACCACGGACTCGCCAGCACCCAGCGACGACCACTACCAGAGCACCGCATTCAGGAAGGCCCACCGCCGTGGCAGCACCACAGAACTACCTGGCCGTCATCAAGGTCGTCGGCATCGGCGGAGGTGGCGTCAACGCCATCAACCGCATGATCGAGGTCGGCCTCAAGGGCGTCGAATTCATCGCGATCAACACGGACGCCCAGGCCCTGCTGATGAGCGATGCCGACGTCAAGCTCGACGTGGGCCGTGAGCTCACCCGGGGCCTCGGTGCGGGCGCGGACCCCGAGGTCGGCAAGAAGGCAGCCGAGGACCACGCGGAGGAGATCGAGGAGGTCCTCAAGGGGGCCGACATGGTGTTCGTCACCGCGGGTGAAGGTGGTGGCACCGGCACCGGCGGCGCGCCGGTGGTGGCCAAGATCGCCAAGGGTCTGGGTGCGCTCACGATCGGCGTCGTGACGCGTCCGTTCACCTTCGAGGGACGTCGCCGGGCCAACCAGGCGGAGACCGGGATCGCCAACCTGCGCGAAGAGGTCGACACCCTCATCGTCATCCCCAACGACCGGCTGCTGTCGATCAGTGACCGCACCGTCAGCATGCTCGACGCCTTCCGCTCCGCCGACCAGGTGCTGCTGTCGGGTGTCCAGGGCATCACCGACCTGATCACGACGCCGGGTCTGATCAACCTCGACTTCGCCGACGTGAAGTCCGTCATGCAGGGTGCCGGCTCGGCCCTCATGGGGATCGGCTCGTCGCGGGGTGACGACCGGGCCGTCCAGGCCGCCGAGCTCGCCATCTCCAGCCCCCTGCTGGAGGCCAGCATCGACGGTGCGCACGGCGTGCTCCTGTCCATCCAGGGTGGCAGCGACCTCGGTCTCTTCGAGATCAACGAGGCCGCGCGACTGGTGCAGGAAGCCGCGCACCCCGAGGCCAACATCATCTTCGGCGCCGTGATCGACGACGCCCTGGGCGACGAGGTGCGGGTGACCGTGATCGCCGCAGGCTTCGACGGTGGCGCTCCGCTCAAGCGCGAGAACGACCGCGCCATCGGCCAGATCCAGGGGTCGTCCCGTCCAGCCACGCAGCAGGCCGCTCCGGCGACGCCGACCACACCGGTGTCTGCAGCCACGTCGGCTCCGGCACCGGCTGCGCCGAGGTTCGAGCCCGTCCCGCAGCCCGTGGCGTCTCAGGAGTCCCCGGTGCAGACGTCGGAGGCGACCCCCGTCGAGCCCGCGGCGCAGCGCGAGCCCGCGGGTCGACCGCCGCGCACCGTCACCTTCGACGAGGGCGACGACCTGGACGTGCCCGACTTCCTGAAGTGACGACACGCTGAGACCACGCCGACAGGGGCGCCGGACGCGTCCGGCGCCCCTGTCGTAGGTTGGTGCGGTGTTCTACTGGCGCGCACGCACCGGCACCGTCGACTGGGCCTTCACCGACCGCGAGGGGGGCGTCAGCGGCGCAGACTTCGGTTCCCTCAACCTCGGGGGACATGTGGGCGACGACCCGGAGGCCGTTGAGGAGAATCGCGCCCGGGTCGCGAAAGCCGTTGGGGTGCAACGCGATCACCTGCTGTTCATGCAGCAGTGCCATGGAGGCGACGTCGTCGTGGTCGAGCGCGAGTGGGGTGCTCAAGAGCCGCCTGCGGCGGACGGCATCGTGACCGCCGCCCCGGGCCTGGCCCTGGCGGTCCTCGTGGCCGACTGCACCCCGGTCCTGCTGGCTGACCCGGCCGTCGGCGTCGTCGGTGCGGTCCACGCCGGACGGCCGGGGATGATGTCCCGCATCGTCGACACCGCCGTGCAGCAGATGCGCGGCCTCGGCGCCCGTGAGATCAGCGCGGTGGTCGGGCCGTCGGTCTGCGGCCGCTGCTACGAGGTCCCGACGGAGCTGCGTGATGCTGCGGCGAAGGTGACGCCGGAGTCCTCGGCGCGGTCGTGGTCGGGCACCCCCGCCATCGACGTCGCGACGGGGGTGGTGGCCCAGCTGGCCGCCAACGACGTCGCGGTGCAGTGGGTCCCGGGGTGTGCGCGTGAGGACGAGAGGCTCTTCTCCTACCGCAGGGACGGGCAGACCGGGCGCTACGCGGGCGTCGTCGTGGCCGGAGCCAGGTGAGCGGCACCGAAGCCCGCCGCGCAGAGCTCGCCGACAACCTCGAGCGGGTGCGCGAGCGCATCGGCGCCGCGTGCGCCCGGGCCGGACGGGACCCGTCGGAGATCACCCTGATCGCGGTGACCAAGTTCTTCCCCGCCACCGACGTCGACCTCCTGGTGGGGCTCGGGGTCACCGCGATCGGGGAGAACCGAGACCAGGAGGCGTCGGCGAAGGTGGCCGAGCTGGCCCGGCGACGGGACGTGGAGCTCCACTTCATCGGCCGGCTCCAGACGAACAAGGCGGCGTCTGTCGTGTCGTATGCCGACGTCGTCCAGTCCGTCGACCGCCCCAAGCTCGTCGCGGCGCTCGACCGCGCGGCGGCCGCCCGGGGTGTGCGTCCGGGCGTGCTCGTCCAGGTCTCCCTCGACGGCCAGCCTCCCAGTGGCCCCGCGGACAGGGGTGGGGTCGACCCACGCGCCGCGGCCGCGCTGGCCGAGCAGGTGGCGGGGTGCGACCACCTCCAGCTGCGGGGGGTGATGGCGGTCGCGCCACTGGGAGCCGACCCGGCGCCGGCCTTCGCCCGGCTGCGGGCGGTCGCGAACGGCATACGGGAGGCGCACGAGGGTGCGACGTGGATCTCCGCGGGGATGAGTGGGGACCTCGAGGCGGCCGTCGCGCAGGGAGCGACACACCTGCGTGTCGGGAGCGCAATCCTCGGTTCTCGGCAGTCACACCGGTAACTTCAGTTGCGAAGACGGCGATGACGTGGACCAGGCGTGATCGTGAACGGACAGTAGGCACTGAACCCAAAGGGAGCTCGCACATGGCTGGGGCGCTGCGCAAGACGATGGTGTACCTCGGGCTCGCGGAGGATGACGAGCGCTATGACGGTTACGACGAGTACGACTACGACGAGCACGCCCACCACGAGGCCCCGGCCGAGCGTTCCGCGGCGGTCACTCCGCTGCCGCAGCGCACGCCAGTGGCCCGGGTGGTCCGCGATGTCGAGGTCGGCGCCCTGAACCGCATCACCACGATCCACCCCCGCACCTACAACGAGGCCAAGAACATCGGCGAGAGCTTCCGTGACGGCACGCCCGTCATCATGAACCTCTCCGACATGGACGACTCCGACGCCAAGCGTCTGGTCGACTTCGCCGCCGGCCTGGTCTTCGGCCTGCACGGGCAGATCGAGCGGGTCACCTCCAAGGTGTTCCTGCTGTCGCCCGCCCACGTCGAGGTGTCTGCCGAGGAGGGCCCGGCGGCGCCCACCGCGGCCCGGGGCCTGTTCAACCAGTCCTGACCTTCACAGCGGACGCCAAGCCGCCCATGGCAGGGTGAGCCCATGCTGCTGGGTCAGAACATCGTCGCGAGCGTCCTGCGCTTCGTCCTCTTCCTGTTCTTCGTCGTCCTGCTGGGACGACTGGTCCTCGACTGGGTGCAGGCGTTCGCGCGGGAGTGGCGACCGCGCGGCCCGATCCTCGTCGTGGCCGAGATCGTCTACACCGTGACCGACCCCCCGCTGAAGGCGCTGCGGAGGCTGATCCCCCCGCTGACCCTGGGCACGATGCGCCTCGACCTCGCCTTCCTGGTCCTGATGTTGCTGACCACCATGGCGATGAGTGTCATCTGAATGGCTACTTCTCGCCCGTTTCCATCGGGTCGCCAGCGCATCCTCTAGGCTGGCGCGTGACCCACTCTCTGGGATGCTTTACCTGCACTGCTCATGCCAGCCAACCGAGGTGACTGAATGACGCTCACGCCTGAGGACGTCCTCAACAAGAACTTCACGCCGACACAGTTCCGGCGTGGCTACGACGAACGCGAGGTCGACGACTTCCTCGACGAGGTCGTCGCCGAGATGCGACGCATCGTGAAGGAGGGCGACGACCTCCGCGACCAGCTGAACGAGTGCCGGCAGACCAAGGGGATGCCGGCCGTCGCGAAGGCCGACCCCAACGCGGCCGCTGCCAAGGCCGCGGATGCGAAGGCGGCCCAGGAGGCGGAGGCGAAGGCGGTCCGCGAGGCCGAGGAGCGCCTCGCCGCGATCGAGGCCAAGGCCCAGGAGGCCGAGAAGGCAGCCCAGGAGCGCATCGCCGCGGCGATGGCGCGCGCGGAGGAGGCCGAGAAGACCGCGCAGGCGCGCGCCGACGAGGCCGAGCAGGCAGCCCAGGGTCGCATCTCGGACACCGAGAAGGGTGCCCAGGAGCGCGCCCTGGCGGTCGAGGCGCGAGCCAAGGAGGCCGAGAAGCGCGCCGCCGAGGCGGAGCAGCGTGCGGCGGAGGCCAAGCAGCAGGCCGAGGAGCTCCAGCGCTCCAACGCCGAGCAGGCCAAGGCGCTCGAGGCCGCCCAGGCCCAGGCGAAGGCCGCGGCGCAGGCGGCTCCGGTCGCCGCAGCCGCGGAGCAGGGCAACACGGCGACGGCCCTGGGTGCGGCCGCGGGTGGCGGCGCCAGTGCGGCTGCCCTGCTCGAGATGGCTCAGCGACTGCACGACGAGCACGTCGGTCAGGGTGAGTCCACCCGGGACCGCTTGATCTCCGAGGCACAGGCACGACACGACGAGCTCGTGGGCGACGGTCAGAGCAAGCACGACGAGCTCCTGTCGGTCGGCCAGGCCAAGCACGACGAGCTGCTGTCCGTGGGCCAGTCCCGCCACGACGAGCTGCTGGCCACCGCTCAGGCGCGGCACGATGAGCTCATCGGCGAGGCGACCACCAAGCACGAGCAGCTGATCACCGAGGCCCGCGAGCGCTCGACCGGCATGGTCCACGAGGCTCAGCAGAAGAAGGCGCAGATCCTCGAGGAGCTCAGCCGCGAGCGCAACATGCTCGAGAAGAAGATCGACGAGCTGAGGGCCTTCGAGCGTGACTACCGGGCACGCCTGAAGACCTACATCGAGCAGCAGCTCCACGAGCTCGACCACATCGGCGTGGAGCCCACTGAGGCCCCCGACGGCGACGCCGACGCGGCTGACGAGGGTCAGTCCGACAACCAGTAGGAGACCAGCCTCTGGTCCCTGGCTGCAGTGCACGACGAGGGCGCCCACCGCATCGCGGTGGGCGCCCTCTCGCGTTCTGAGAGCCCCGCGTGGCAACGGTTTTGGAACGCTCCGCGTTTTGCCGTTGAGTACGCAGCGCCCAGCGCTTATCCTCACCGCACCTGTGAGCGCTCGTCTGGGAGCGCCATGCGACCGAGGGGCCCGGCACACCATGGTTCAAAAGGCGAGAGCTGCGACGAAGTCCGCATCGGCGGGCAAGGCTTCCAGCGCGACCAAGACCGCCCCCGCGAAGAAGGTCGCGCCATCGAAGAAGTCGGCGCCGGCGAAGAAGGCTACGGCGGTCAAGAAGACAGCGCCCGCGAAGAAGGCGGCGCCACCGAAGAAGACGGCCCCAGCCAAGAAGGCGGCGCCCGCGCCCGCGAAGAAGGCCGCACCGGCCAAGAAGACCGCGTCCGCACCGGTCAAGAAGGCCGCGCCCGCGCCCGCGAAGAAGGCCGCACCGGCCACGAAGGCTGCCCCGGCCAAGAAGACCGCGCCCGCGCCCGCGAAGAAGGCCGCACCGGCCAAGAAGGCTGCACCGGCGCCCGCGAAGAAGGCCGCACCGGCCAAGAAGGCGGCGCCCGCCAAGAAGGCGGCGCCCGCGAAGAGGACGAGCGCCGCCACCAGGACCGCGCCACAGTCGCTGCGGGTCCGTGACGACGAGTCACCCTGGACGACCAAGGAGCTGCGTGAGATCCGCACCGCCATCGAGGCCGACGTGGCGCACCTGCGTCAGGAGATCTCGGTCGCGGAGGCCGACCTGGTCGGCCTCATGCGCGACGCCGGGGACGGCGCGGGGGACGACCAGGCGGACGCAGGGGCCAAGACCTTCGAGCGTGAGCAGGAGATCTCGCTGGCCAACAACGCCCGCGAGATGCTCGACCAGAACCTCCACGCCATCGAGCGCCTCGACAACGGCACCTACGGGATCTGCGAGTCCTGCGGCAACCCGATCGGCAAACTTCGCCTTCAGGCCGCTCCTCGTGCGACCCTATGCGTGACATGCAAGACGAAGCAGGAGCGCCGCTGATCGCGGCCGACGAGTCCCCCTCCACCACCAGACCCGCAGCAGACCGCCGCCGCCTCTTCGGCCTCATGGCCGCCGCGGCCATCGCGGCCTACGTCGCTGACCAGCTGACCAAGGCCTGGGCCCTGGCCAGCCTCGAGCCGGGGTCACCCGTCGACGTCGTCGGCGGGCTCATCCGGCTCAACCTGATCCGCAACGCCGGCGCCGCGTTCTCCATCGGCAACGGGGCCACCTGGGTGCTGACCCTGATCGCCTTCGGCGTCCTGGTCGTCATCATCCGCACCGCCCGCCGGATCGGCAGCCGCGGCTGGGCCTGGGCGCTCGGGCTGCTGCTCGGCGGCTCGCTCGGCAACCTCACCGACCGGATGATCCGCGAGCCCGGCCCGGGGCGCGGCCACGTCGTGGACTTCATCGACTACTTCGGCCTCTTCATCGGCAACGTCGCCGACATCGCCATCGTCGGGTCGGCCGCAGCCATCGGCCTGCTCGCCGTGCGCGGCATCGGTGTCGACGGCAAACGCCCCCACCATGGACGACACGAGGCCGCGGATGACTGACGCCAGAACCCTTTTCGTCCCGGACGGCCTCGAGGGGGAGCGGGTCGATGCCGCCCTGGCGCGGCTCTTCGGGGTCTCGCGCACCAAGGCCGCCGACCTCGCCTCGGCTGGAGACGTCCACGTCAACCACAAGCAGGCGGGCAAGTCCGACCGCGTGAGCGCCGGTGACCTGCTCGAGGTGACCCTGCCCGCGAGCGACCAGAGCCCGACCCTCAAGGTGATCGCCGAGCCCGTGCCCGGCATGACCATCATCCACGACGACGACGACCTGGTCGTGGTCGACAAGCCCGTGGGGGTGGCGGCCCACCCGAGCGTCGGGTGGACCGGTCCGACCGTCGTGGGCGGCCTGGCTGCGGCCGGGTACCGCATCGCCACCAGCGGAGCGAGCGAGCGGCAGGGGATCGTCTCGCGCCTCGATGTCGGCACCAGCGGACTGATGGTGGTCGCCAAGTCGGAGTACGCCTACAGCGTCCTCAAGCAGGCCTTCCGCAGTCGCAGCGTCGACAAGAAGTACCACGCCCTCGTCCAGGGACTTCCCGACCCGGTGGTCGGCACCATCGACGCGCCGATCGGCCGCCACCCCAACCACGACTACAAGTTCGCCGTGATGGACAAGGGCAAGCCGAGTGTCACCCACTACGAGGTCATCGAGGCGTTCCGCGCCGCGTCCCTGCTCGACATCCACCTCGAGACCGGGCGCACCCACCAGATCCGGGTGCACTTCTCGGCGCTGCACCACCCGTGCGCGGGCGACCTCACCTACGGCGCGGACCCCACCCTGGCCGCCCGTCTCGGCCTGGAGCGGCAGTGGCTGCACGCCGTGGGACTGGGCTTCGAACACCCCGGCACCGGCAAGTACGTCACCTACGAGAGCCCCTACCCGGCTGACCTGGCCCAGGCCCTCGAGCGTCTCTGAGCCGTCCCTGAGCCGCGCGAGCGGGCGGTGCGGTATGCCGGGCAGCCCGCTGCCCGGCATACCACGCGCCCCATCCGTCACAGCTAGGCGCGTCCCTTAGGTCCTGTCGGAGCCCAGACCTAAGATCGCTTCTGATGTCCCCCCAGATCGCCTCCGGCTCCTCCAGCTCGAACAGCACCGACTCGTTCGTCCACCTCCACGTGCACACCGAGTACTCGATGCTCGACGGTGCGGCGCGGATCGGTGACCTGTTCACCAAGGCCGCCGAGATGGGGATGCCGGCGCTGGCCACCACCGACCACGGGTACGTGTTCGGCGCCTACGAGTTCTGGAAGAAGGCCCAGGGGACCGGCGTCAAGCCGATCATCGGGGTCGAGGCCTACGTCACGCCGGGCACGCACCGCACCGACAAGACCCGGGTGAAGTGGGGCGAGGACCACCAGTCCGGCGACGACGTGTCCGGTTCGGGCGCCTACACCCACATGACCCTGCTGGCCCGCAACAACAACGGGCTGCACAACTTGTTCCGGCTCGACTCCCAGGCCAGCCTCGACCAGGTCTACGCCAAGTGGCCCCGGATCGACCGCGAGCTGCTCGGCCAGTACGGACAGGGACTCATCGCGACGACCGGGTGTCCCTCGGGCGAGGTGCAGACGCGCCTGCGCCTGGGCCAGTACCGCGAGGCCCTGCAGGCTGCCTCGGACTTCCGTGACATCTTCGGCAAGGACTACTACTTCGCCGAGCTGATGGACCACGGCCTCGACATCGAGCGGCGGGTGCAGAAGGACCTCCTGCGGCTGGCCCGCGAGCTCGGCCTGCCCCTGGTCGCGACCAACGACCTGCACTACACGACGCGCGACGACGCCAAGGCCCACTCGGCCCTGCTCTGCGTGCAGTCCGGCTCGACCCTGATGGACCCCAACCGGTTCAAGTTCGACGCCGACGACTTCTACCTCAAGAGCCCGGCCGAGATGCGGCACACCTGGCGCGAGCTGCCCGAGGCCTGCGACAACACCCTGCTCATCGCCGAGATGTGCGACATCTCGTTCACCGAGGGCGAAGGGCGGTACATGCCGCGCTTCCCTTGCCCCCCGGGGGAGAACGAGGAGTCGTGGTTCGTCAAGGAGGTCCAGAAGGGGCTCGCTGACCGGTTCCCCGGCGGCGTCCCCGAGTACGCCACGAAGCAGGCGGCCTTCGAGACCGACGTCATCGTCTCCAAGGGGTATGCCGGGTACTTCCTCGTCGTCGCCGACTTCATCAACTGGGCCAAGGCCAACGGCATCCGGGTGGGCCCCGGTCGCGGCTCCGGCGCCGGCTCGATGTGCGCGTACGCCATGAAGATCACGGATCTCGACCCGATCCCGCACGGCCTGATCTTCGAGCGGTTCCTCAACCCCGAGCGCATGTCGATGCCCGACTTCGACGTCGACTTCGACGAGCGCCGTCGTGGCGAGGTCATCAAGTACGTCACCGACAAGTACGGCGCCGACCGGGTCGCCCAGATCGTCACCTACGGCACGATCAAGGCCAAGCAGGCCGTCAAGGACGCCTCCCGCGTGATGGGGCACCCGTTCGTCGTGGGCGAGCAGCTCACCAAGGCGATGCCCCCGGACGTCATGGGCAAGGGCGTCCCGCTGGCCGAGATCTACAACAAGGACCACAAGCGCTACAACGAGGGCGGCGACTTCCGTGCGCTCGTCGAGACCGAGCCGCACTTCAAGGAGATCGTCGACACGGCCCTCGGGCTGGAGGGGCTCAAGCGGCAGTGGGGCGTCCACGCAGCCGGGGTGATCATGTCGAGCGAGCCGCTCATCGACGTCATCCCGATCATGCGGCGGCTCCAGGACGGCCAGGTCATCACCCAGTTCGACTACCCGAGCTGTGAGGCGCTCGGGCTGGTCAAGATGGACTTCCTCGGCCTGCGCAACCTCACCATCCTCGACGACGCCATCGACAACGTGAAGGCCAACCGCGGCGAGGACATCGACCTCGACGCGCTGTCCAAGGACATGACCGACAAGGCGACGTTCGACCTGCTGTCCCGCGGTGACACCCTCGGCGTGTTCCAGCTCGACGGCGGCGGGATGCGCACGCTGCTCAAGCTGATGCAGCCCGACAACTTCGAGGACATCTCGGCGGCCCTCGCGCTCTACCGACCCGGCCCCATGGGAGTCAACGCCCACACCAACTTCGCCCTGCGCAAGAACGGCAAGCAGGACCTCACGCCGCTCGACCCGCAGCTGGCAGGCAAGCTCCAGCAGGAGATGGTCGACGCGCTCCTGCCGATCCTGGGCACCACCTACGGCCTGGTGATCTACCAGGAGCAGGTCATGGAGATCGCCCAGAAGCTGGCCGGCTACACCCTCGGCAACGCCGACCTGCTGCGCCGCGCGATGGGCAAGAAGAAGAAGGAGGTCCTCGACGCCGAGTACGTCCCCTTCTCCGAGGGCATGAAGGCCAAGGGTTTCAACGAGGCCTCGATCGCTGCCCTGTGGGGCGTCCTCGTGCCGTTCTCGGACTACGCCTTCAACAAGGCCCACACCGCCGCCTACGGACTGGTGTCCTACTGGACCGGCTACCTCAAGGCGAACTACCCGGCCGAGTACATGGCTGCGCTGCTCACCAGCGTCGGAGACGACAAGGACAAGTCCGCGCTCTACCTCGGCGAGTGCCGCCGGATGGGGATCAAGGTGCTGCCCCCGGACGTCAACGACTCGGTGGCCCGGTTCGCCGCGGTGGGCACGGACATCCGGTTCGGGATGCAGGCGATCCGCAACGTCGGGCACAACGTCGTCGAGGCGATCGTCGCGGCCCGTGAGGAGAAGGGCCGGTTCACCTCCTTCAAGGACTTCCTGTCCAAGTGCCCCGCGGTGGTCTGCAACAAGCGCACGATCGAGTCGCTGATCAAGGCGGGCGCCTTCGACGGTCTGCAGGAGTCGCGACAGGGGCTGTACCGCGTCCACGAGGACTTCGTCGACAACTTCGTCGACATCAAGCGGCAGGAGGCCATCGGACAGGACTCGCTGTTCGGGTCCTTCGGCGACGACGCCGCGGGGGAGTCCGTCGACTTCTCGGTGCTGCCCACCATCCCCAGTGTCGAGTGGGACAAGAAGACCCTGCTGCAGTTCGAGCGCGAGATGCTGGGCCTGTATGTCTCGGACCACCCGCTCTTCGGCATCGAGCACGTGCTGAGCTCCCACGCAGACACCTCGATCGCCAGCCTGATGGGGGAGGACGGCAAGCCCGAGGGCGCCAACGTCACCATCGCCGGTCTCATCACCGGGCTCCAGGTCAAGCGCACCAAGAAGGGCGACCTCTGGGCGATCGTGACGGTGGAGGACCTCGAGGGCGCGATCGAGTGCCTGTTCTTCCCCAGTGCCTACCTCACGGTGCAGCACGCCCTGACCCATGACGCGGTCGTCGTCGTCAAGGGGCGGGTCAACCGGCGTGACGACACCCCCACGATCTTCGCCTCCGACCTGACGCTGCCCGACATCTCGGAGGGGCCGCGTGGTCCGGTCGTCGTCACCATCGACACCAACCGGGCCACCCAGACCAAGGTCGAGGAGCTCAAGTCCGTGCTGTCGTCGCATCCCGGCTCCACCGAGGTGCACGTGCGGCTGAGCCAACCCGGGCGATCGGTCCTGATGAGGCTCGAGGACTCCTACCGGGTCAACGCCACCGAGGCGCTCTTCGGCGACCTCAAGGTGATCCTCGGCCCGCGCTGTCTGGCCGGCTGAGTCCACCCCGTAGGGTGCGAGCGTGACCACGCCCGAGGCAGCCCGGCCCACCCCACCGCGCGCCGAGCGGCGCGAGACCACGCGGGAACACCACGGGGACGTCGTCGTCGACCCCTACGAGTGGCTCCGCGACAAGGAGGACCCGGCGGTCCGCGCGCACCTGGAGGCCGAGAACGCCTACGCCGAGGCGGTCACGGCCCACCTGCAGCCGTTGCGCGACGCCATCTTCGAGGAGATCCGCTCGCGCACCCAGGAGACCGACCTGTCGGTACCGGTCGCGAGCGGGCCGTGGTGGTACTACTCCCGCAGCTTCGAGGGCTCCCAGTACGCCGTGGAGTGCCGGGCGCCCCGTGTCGAGGGGGCGCCGCGACCGATGCCCGAGCCGGGTACCGAGGTCGAGGGTGAACAGGTCCTGCTCGACGCCAACGCCGAGGCCGCGGGTCACGACTTCTTCGCGCTCGGGGCGCTGACGGTCAGCCCCGACCACCAACGCCTCGCGTATGCCGTGGACACCGAGGGAGACGAGCGGTTCGCCCTGCGGATCAAGGACCTTCGCACCGACGAGGTCATCGACACGGCCGTGGACGAGGTGGGCTACGGGTGCGTGTTCTCGCTCGACGGCCGACACGTCTTCTACACCCGGGTCGACGAGACCTGGCGCCCGCACGAGGTCTGGCGACACGAGGTCGGCACCCCCGCCGAGGCGGATGTCCTCGTGCACCACGAGGCCGACGAACGGTTCTGGATGGGCGTCGGGTCCTCACGCGACGACCGTTGGCTGATGATCGGCCTGGGGTCGAAGACGACGTCGGAGGTACGGATCCTCGACGCGGCAGACCCGACAGGTGAGTTCCGGGTGGTCGCGCCCCGGCGCGAGGGCGTCGAGTACGACGTGGAACCTGCCGGCGACCGCCTGCTGATCGTGCACAACGAGGAGTCGATCGACTCCGACCTGGCCTGGGCGCCGATCGATGCCACCTCGGCCGACCAGTGGCAGCCCCTCATGAGGGCCGAGAAGGGCGAACGTTTCCAGGGCATCGACGCGTTCGACGACGTGGCAGTGCTGTCCCTGCGCAAGGACGGCCTCACCGCCCTGCGGGTCCTGCACCGCGACGCGGGTCAGCCCTCGGGGTTTGCCGGACACCACGACCTGGAGTTCGACGAACCGGTCTACTCCGTCGGGCTGGGCGACAACCCCGAGAGCGCCACGACGACCCTGCAGGTGGTATTCGAGTCCATGGTGACGCCCAAGACCGTCTACGACTACGACGTGGCGAGCCGCGAGTTCGAGCTACTCAAGCGTCAACCCGTGCTCGGCGACTACGACCCCACCCAGTACGAGCAGCGTCGCGAGTGGGCGACGGCAGCCGACGGCACCAGGGTGCCCCTGTCGCTGGTGCATCCGCGCGGCGCCGAGCCCGACGGCACGCACCCGGGTCTGCTCACCGCCTACGGGTCGTACGAGATCTCCTCCGACCCCTACTTCTCGGTGGCCCGGCTGTCCCTGCTCGAACGCGGTTTCGTCTACGCGATCGCCCACGTCCGCGGGGGTGGCGAGCTCGGTCGTGCGTGGTACGACGACGGCAAGCTGGCGACCAAGAAGAACACCTTCACGGACTTCGTCAGCTGTGCCGACCACCTCGTCACGAGCGGCTGGGTGGCCCAGGACCGCCTCGCGGCAGAAGGCGGCTCGGCCGGTGGCCTGCTCATCGGTGCCGCCATCAACCTCGCGCCCGAACGCTTCCGCGCCGTGCACGCTGCCGTCCCGTTCGTCGACGCGCTGACCACGATCCTCGACCCGTCCCTGCCACTGACGGTCGTGGAGTGGGAGGAGTGGGGCAACCCCTTGGCCGACGCCGAGGTGTACGACTACATGAAGTCCTACTCGCCGTATGAGAACGTGCGCCACGCGGCATACCCGGCGGTCCTTGCCACCACGTCCCTCAACGACACGCGGGTGTTCTTCACCGAGCCGGCCAAGTGGATCGCCCGCCTGCGCGAGGAGACCACCAGCGACCCCGCCGACCGGCCCGTGCTGCTGCGGACCGAGATGGTCGCGGGGCACGGGGGCAAGAGCGGGCGCTATGACGCCTGGCGGCAGGTGGCCTGCGAATGGGCCTTCCTCATCGACCAGGTGGGAGCCGCGCCGAGGAACTCGCGATTGGGTGGCCCCTGATCGCGCCTCCGGACCGATTATCGCCATACCCTTTCGGGTAGGGCGATCCATGTCGGACAGAGGCGGAATGCGTGGGTGAGGGCGGAGCGCGCGAGGCGCGACGTCTTGCTGCCCACAGCGACTGGGCAGCGACGCCGCTGGGGCCTCGGTCGCAGTGGCCGCCACAGCTCGAGGCCGCGTGGGAGATCGTCCTGGAGTGCCCTCTGCCGGTGGCCCTGCTGTGCGGGGACGAGTTCACGATGCTCTACAACGACGCGTTCCGCGATCTGTTGGGCAGCAAGCACCCGGCGGCCTTCGGCCAGTCCGCCCGCAAGGTGGTGGCCGAGATCTGGGACGACCCCAACGTCGGGCCACTGTTGGAACGTGCCTACTCCGAAGGCGAGGCGTTCCTGGACGAGGGCACCGAGCTGAGGCTGGACCGCGGTCGGTCATCGGCCGAGGGCACGGGCCTGCACGACGAGCCGGATGACGGGACCGACGTCGGCTACTACCTGCGCAGCGGTTCGCCGGTGCTGGCCGAGGACGGCAGCGTGCTGGCGGTCCTGCACGTCATCGTGGAGACGACCAGTGCCATCGGACGGGCCCGCGCGGTCGCGAGGCTGGCGGCGCAGCTGGCCGTCGCGGTGACCGTCGACGACGTGTGCAAGGTGGTGCTGCGTCAGGCGATGGTGGCTTTCGACGGTCTCTCGGTCTCGGTCTGCTTGCCGTCAGCCGGGCCCGCCACCTGGCGGATGGCGCGCCGACACCGGATCGAGCGGCTCTCGCCGGACGAGGAGCGGCTGCCGCTGATCTGGTCCGAGCTGGGGGAGGACATGGCGGCCATCATCGCCGGGGCCATCTCACGCAACGAGCCCTACCTGTCCGACAACGGCGAGATCGTGGCCGTGCCGTTCCGGGTGGGTGGCGGTCGGGCCGCGCTGGTCATCCAGCGCGAGGCCGCCCCCGTGCCCCAGGACGTCCTGGCCGTGCTGGCGCCCTTCCGGGAGCTGGTCGGCGATGCCTTGGGGCGCGCCGTGGTCTACGACGCCGAACGCACGACCGCCGAGCTGCTCCAACGCACCCTCCTGCCGCCCAACCTGCCCCAGTCCGACGCGATCAGCATCGCCGCGCGCTACGAACCCGTGTCCGAGGGGACGGTGGCCGGGGGAGACTTCTACGACTCGTTCTTCCTCCCGGACGGTCGGCTGGCTGTGGTCATCGGCGACGTCGTAGGACGCGGGGTCATGGCGGCGACCGTCATGGGTCAGGTCCGTGCTGCCGCACGCGGGGCGGCCCTGACCGACAGCGACTCCGCGTCGGTCATGAGCTCGCTGGACCGGGTCGTCTGGGACCTGGACGCCCTCTGGCCGGCGTCGATGCCGCTGGGTTCGCCCCGGGCCCGACCGGGTATGGCTTTTGGCGGCGAGCTGTTCGTGACCATGCTCTACGGCACGGTCGACCCCGAGACTGGCGACGTCATGCTGGCCAGCGCCGGCCACCCGCCCCCTGCTCTGCTCCACGGTCTGACCTCCCGTGCCCTGGGCAAGGCGCGAGGGGAGCTGCTGACGATGCCGGTGGGTCCGCCGCTGGGGATCGACGGCGTCCGGCCGACCCACCACCTCACCATCGAGGTCGGTGACATGCTGGTCGGCTTCACCGACGGGCTGCTCGAACGTCGTGGTGAGGCGTTGGACGAGGGCGAGGCCCGGCTGCTCGAGGTGCTCTCGGAGATGCCGCCGGGCAGCCCCCGCAGCGTGGCGCAGTACGTCATGGACTCGATGCTGCAGACCTCCGGCCAGGAGGACGACTGCGCGGTGCTGGCCATCGGGCGCTCGCCCGTGGGACACCGCCGGGCTGCGATCGTCGTGCCACCCATGCCCGAGTCGGTGCGGGCGGCCCGCGACTGGGCGCGCGAGCAGCTGACCGACTGGAGCGTCGGGGACGGGGACCAGCACACCATCGTCACCGGGATCTCCGAGCTCATCACCAACGCCGTCCTGCACGCCGGGACCGAGTCGCACCTCACCATGGACCTCGACACCGGAATCGTCGCCGTGACCGTGGCGGACAGTGGCAACAGGGGCGAGCCGCTGCTCACCGGAGCGGACACCATGGCCGTCCGCGGGCGTGGGCTCTCGCTGGTGCGCGCCATCTCGGACTCCTTCGGGGCGCACAGGACCTCGGCCGGCTCCACCGTCTGGTTCGAGGTGGCGGTCGAGCTGGTCGGGGTTCAGGCCGCGGCCCGCGGGTGGGCTGACTGACCTGTACGGGTCGGACCGACCTCGTGCCCCACTGACCCCAGTGCGCCGCTGACCTCGTGCCTGTCGGACTTGTCCCGTGCCGGGTCGACTTGTCCCGATGTGGTGCCCGGTGCCCGGTCATCCGTTCGGTCAGGGGTGTGCTGACCAACGAGGGAGGCGGACGGTTTCGGCGCGGCGCCGACGACCTGGCTGCGGCATCGTTCATGCTGCGCGTCAGAAGGTTCGCGTGAACGACTTGACTGCTCGTCCTCCGACGGTGAAAGGTCGATGACCATGTGGCAACGACTGCTCGAACGATTCGTGCCCCTCGTGGACGACGACGTCTCGTCGCTGGACCGGCGTGACGGAGTGGGCGTGTCGAGTGAGTCGGTCGTCGACCTGCGTGGCGCCCGGGACCAAGCTGGGCCTTCGCGTGGCTCCCGCACGGCATACAAGGGTGCCTGAGGCCGTTGGCCTCCTGAAGTTCCCTCCTGACGCTGCCCCCTGACGCGGCGACGCGGCCCGTGCGCCTGATGAGAGGTGCCCACGCCCCCTGGCCCCCCTGTTGCGCGGGCACCTCTCGTCCCCGGGTCCAGATTGCTCGCCATGGGCGTTCGTGACCATAGTCAATGTGAGCCATTTGCCCGCCGCCCCGGGGGAGGCAGCGCCTGACGACGTGGTGGGGACTCAGCCCACGCCGGGCAGCTCCAGGATCGCGAGGCCGTCGCGCTCGTCGTCCCAGGCTGCCGCACTGATGCGCCACCCGTCCGGGGTCCTGATGAACTGCAGCGACTTCATCCCCTGACCGGTGAAAGCAGCGCCGTCCTGCCGCCCCGACTTGGCGTAGGCGCCGAACCAGTGGGCGATGTCCCCGAAGCGGTCGACCCGCCCGGACAGGCTCCACTCCTTGAAGTCGACCAGCGTGCCGCCGGACAGCAGCGCCTCGCGCGGAGCGATGAATCCCTCCACCGTGGAGACGACGGGATCCAGGCCGCAGGTCCTGATGACGACCGCTTCAGGAAGCAGGATCGACCTGAGCCTGGCCATCCGGGTGGGGAGCTCAGGGCCAGAGGTGAACGCCTCGAAGAAGACCCGCACGAGAGCCTCGATCTCGGCGGTGTCCGTCTCGGGGCTCATGCCCGTAGCCACATCGTCGACATGGCCACACGCTACGGGCACTCGTTCGCCGCGGCCCACCGGCTGGTCCATGACCGCGAAATTGTCGTGGACCAGCCGCCCCCGAGGCTGAGTGGCCCCACCCGGGGAGGGTGGGGCCACTCAGCTGGCTGACGAGGGGAGAGGGTCAGTCATCCAGCTTGATTCGCACGACCTGGCCCGTGGGACCCGTGTCGTTGTGGGCCGGCATGATGCTCCAGTTCGAGACGTAGATCGCGTCGTCGTGGAAGGCGAAGCCCGACGGGAAGAACAGCGACCCGGCGCCGAGCGTCGTGCGGTGACCGCGGGGCGTCACCTTGATCACGGCCCCGCTGGGGTCTGGCCCGAACATGCCGTTCATCTGGAACTCGGTCGCGTAGAAGTTGCCGTGTTCGTCGAAGCCGCACCCTTGTATGCCGGTGAAGCCCGTCCATTTCACCGTGGCCACACCGTTGACGATGCGCCACACGCGGGCATGTCCAGGAGCGAAGTCTCCGCCCAGCAGCTCACCGACGTACAACGAGCCGTCCGGAGCCTTTGCCACGCAGGTGGGAACGGCGTCAGTCGGTGAACCGTCCGGCACGGGGAGGTATGCGTAGGTCGACACCGACCCATGGCGGTCCACCTTGGCGATCAGGTTGCCGCCGGCGTCCGCGACGAACAGGGTCCTGCCGGAGGTGGCCAGACCGTTGGGGTTCGCATCCGGGAACTGGTCAGGCTGGAGCTCCTTGTGGTCGCCGGTCCAGGCGTAGTCCGCGTCACCGGTCCCCGCGATGTCGCGCCAGCCAGTTGCAGTGATGGCGATGGTGTGGCCCAGCTGCGCACGGGCTGCCTGCACGACCGGATCGCTCGCTGGAGCCTCCGGCGGGATGCCTGCCGTGTTGGCAGCCACCTGGGCGTACAGGCGAGGGCCCCGGGTTGCGACGGCGACGACGCCTTCGGCGCCAGTTCCGTCCGGGCTGGCAAGGGAGATCATGTGGTCGAGGACCTTGGTGAGGTGCCCGTGGGACAGTCGACTGACCCCACTCGTGAGACCAGCGCAGCTCTGGCCCCCGTCGGGGCCCGGGCCGAGGCAGAGGTCGCCGCCATGGCCGGCTTCGGCGATGTACAACGCGCCGTCTGAGCCGAACGCCAAGCCTCGTGGGTTGTCGAGGTGGGGAGCAACAACTGTGATCCTCCCGGCGCCGCCTTCTGCATGCGCGGGGAGGGTGGAGGCGTTCAGGGCGGCGGCCATGGTTCCCGCCGAGAGGGCCGCAACGTAACGGGCCCGACGCGATGTTCTGAACATGGTGGGCATACGGACTCCCAATCTTCGAAGTGGACAACCTCCGAGTGTCGTGATGACCCCGCTGCGGCGCCTCCGGCAAAAGGGTGACGGACCATCCGCGGCGTCGGAGGCTCGCGTGGTTGCGGTCATGGCGATCGAGTCATGTTTGACTGCTGCCTCCGTGCTGGTTGCCGCGGGGCGCTCTGGCTGTCTAGGCGTCAGGCCATGAGGCAGGCGCAGATACAGGTGCTGGTCGCCGCGGACTATCCAGGGATGCCGTCCCCACCGCGCAACGGGTCGTGGACCCCGCGACTGCTCCAAACCAGTGCTGAGGGCCACCTCGAAGAAGCCCTTCGGTTTGCAGGAAAGCGCCTGCCCGAACTGCAAGTTCAGGGCCGGGTCGTCGTCGGCAAGGCGGCAGGAGTCTTGGTGGAGGCGTCCCGCACCGCCGAGCTCCTCGTGACCGGCAGCAGATCTCTGAGCCCCTCCACCTCCGCGATCCTGGGGTCGACCTCAGCCATCACGGCAGCGTTGGCACACTGCCCAGTGGTCGTGGCTCGTGGAGCGGCCGACGCGGATGTGAGCTTCACCCGACCCGTCAGCGTTGGAGTTACCACTTCGCCACGCTCACGGAGCTCGCTGACCTTTGCCGCGCAGGCTGCCCTTCGGCGCGGGGTGCCGCTGAACATCGTGGGTGCGTGGGCCATGCCAGCCGCTGAGAGCTGGGACTTCGCCCCATGGCACACCGACTCCCTGGCGGCATTCGCACGTGCCCTGCGGGCCGACACTGACCAGGCAGTCAACCATGCGCTGGGCGTGGTCCGCGGCGCTTACCCCGAGGTTGATGCGCGTGCCGAGGTGGTTGAGATGCCACCGTGGGCCGCCCTGGAAGCGGCGTCGCGACGTGCCGGCTTGCTCGTCGTGGGCTCGCGGGGCACGGGGGGCTTCGAGGGACTGACGCTGGGCAGTGTCGCCAGAGCGATTCTGGACCACTCTCGCTGCCCAGTAGCCGTCGTGCCGAAATAACGCCGGGACCGGCTGCTGTTCGATCCGCCGCCCTGAAGCCATCAGCCATCCGGCGCCTTGATGCAGGAGACGGTCTGATTCAGCGGCGCTCGGTCGCCTGCTTCCGGTAGTAGTCGCGCCAGATGTACCGGTGGATGGGGATCCACCGCGGGAGGGAGCGCACACCCGGCAGGAACGGCACGAGCAGGAACCCGAGGCTCAGCAGGGCCATCAGCCCCCACACCAGGGCATCCGCGTTCGGCGAGGACTTGAAGGGCTCGACCTGGTACCAGAACGTGTAGAGCCACAGCCACGACTGGCCTGGGTAGCTGCCCGTCTCGTTCATCATGCCCCACTGGTCGCCCCCGAGGTGCTGGGTAGTGGCGTGGTCATCGAGGTAGCTGCCGTCGGCCAGGAACAGTGTGGATCGGGTGTAGTCGGTGTTGTAGAAGCCGGACTCGCCTTGGATGACGGGCTGGAGCGCACCGGACTGGGCCATGCTGAGCAGGTTCGCGGTGAGTGCGGGGACTGGTCCGTACGCACCAGCGGCCACCTTGGCGGGGTTGCCGTCGGGGACTTTGCCGAGCGCATCCGCATACGACCCGGCCCACTTGCCCTGCTCGGTGGCAGTGGCGCCCTTCCAGTCGCTGAGCGCGCGGGAGAGCGTTGCAGTGGCGGGGAGTGTCAACAGGGGCGTGATGACGAAGTCGTTGGCGGGGTCAACCGGGATGCGCACACCTGCTGCCTTCTGCAGGTTGAGCGGGCCGAGTTTCTGACCGGCGTCCGCAGTGGCGTTGTAGGGCGGTCCGTAGCTGGCGCTGGTGCTGGTGCCGGCCAGCTCTGCTGCCGCGGTGGCGACGAAGTCGTTGGGCGCCTGCTGGGCCCATCCGGCGAGGGTGAGGCTCTTCTCGTCGGGGGAGCTGAAGGCGGCGGCCAGGCCGATGACCAGTGCGCCCACGACGACCAACGCGATGACGAACTCCTTGAGGAGGTCGTACTCCCGTTTGGCCCCCGCCCACGGCCGTGCGGCGACGTCGTCTGAAGCGCTGCGGCGTCCGGGTCGCGTCGGCGCAGGGCTGTGGGTGCGTGTCGTGCTCATGACGAAGTCTCCTCCGGGGTGGCTTCGGACAGTGCGTCGATCGGCGGCACCACCCCGTGCTTGCGGACGAGCAACACATGCCAGACCACGATGAGACCCACCACCAGGGGGAGCAGCGCGACGTGCCACAGCAGCATCTGGCCGAGGTTGGTGACGTTGAACCAGGCACCGATGCCGACGGAGTTGAGGCCGTCCTTGGCCTGCCCGGAGATCCACTGGGCGTCGAAGTTGGTCTGCACGAGGTACCCGGTGAACGCTGCACCGATCGAGGCGAGGAAGGACACGACGCCGGTCATCCAGGTCATGGCCCGGTGACCCCGCCACGCGGCCATCCAGAACTTGCCCCAGAGGTGCACGACCATGAACACGAAGAACAGCTCGACGCTCCACAGGTGCACGCTGTTGACGAAGTGCCCGACTGACGACACGTGGTACCACTGCGGCCCCTCCAGGGTGAGGACCACACCGCTGCCGATGATGAAGACCAACGCGGCCAACGTCGCGACCCCGAAGACGTAGATCCACGACGCGACGTATGCCGGCTGCTCGTCCGGCATGAGCTGCTCGGGTGGCATCGTGCGCACGACGCGCTCACGGAGCCGCCCCGTCCAGGTGTACCGACCGGCGTCCTCGGCCGGTGTGCGGGTCGTCATCGCCGATCCCGAGGCTTCGGGAAGGGCAGCACGACGGCCAGCACGAACAGGACGACGATGATTCCGATCGTCACCAGGTTCGCCACGGAGATCTGGATCGGTCCCCAGGTGAGGTATCGCGCGGGCCCGTCGAGCCCTGCGGTCAGAGCTGTGGTGGTGGTCATGTCGACAACTCTCCCTTCCCCAGCCGATGGGGGACGCCTTCACGATAGGGGGGAGCAGAGGCTCGCAAACAGGGCACAAGGTCCTGCGTCGTGGAGGCGGCCGGGTCGGTCGCGACCTGCGTGTCTGAACTGCGTCTTCGATGGATCGGGACCTTCGCCTCTGACGATCGAGCCAGCGGGTGTCTTCACTGGGGAGCATGACTCATTCCGGCACTCCCCACCCTGGATCGGAAACCCATGAGCTGGGCGCCCATGAGGCGCTCGCCTTGCTGCGTTCGGTCCCCGTCGGCAGGTTGGCCGTCATCGTCGACGGTGGGCCGGACATCTTTCCGGTCAACCACATGGTGGACCACGGGACGATCGTGTTTCGAACGGCAGAGGGAACCAAGTTCTCGGCAGCGCACGGACACCCGGTCGCCTTCGAGGTCGACGGCTACGACGCGGCCAACGGCCAGGCGTGGAGCGTGGTGGCGCACGGCGTGGCTCGCCTGGTGAATGACGCAGACGAGGCCATCGAGGCCCTGAGCCTGCCGATCTTTCCGTGGCAGGCGGGGGCCAAGCCCCAGATCGTCCGGGTGGTCCCGAGCACTATCACGGGGCGACGCTTCACCGTCCTCGGCGGCTTTCGGTCGTAAGCGGCCCGCCTTCGCCTGGCGGCCTCCCGGCTGGCGCGACCGGTCTCGCGGCCGGCCCAACCCTTGTCGCGCAACCCATATCGCGTATCGCGCCTGCCTTGTCACTGGCGCAACACGGCGCGCTGCCGGGCAAGGGTCTCGGCATCGATCTCGCCGCGGGCATAGCGAAGCTCAAGCTCGGCCTCAGCGGCTGTCGGCGGCTGGTGCGCGGGAGTCGGCGGCCTGCGGTCGCCCTGCCCGGCGGACGGATACAGGGCGTTGATCGCCAGCACCAGCGCCACCACCAGCCCGATCGCCAAGGCCGCCATGATGACGATCATGGGGCCCATGTGCACCCAGTCTGTCCATCCCCAGTCCATCATCAGACTCACCTCGTCCGGGTTCTCTTCGTGGTTTCCATGTTTCGGCGTGGTTCCGTTTCAGCGTGGTCCGCGTGCGTCAGTCAGTCCCCGGGACCACGAGGACCCGGCATCCAGAGTTGGCCTGGCAGTAGGCCGCGACCGCAGGCTGCGCGCCGCCGCCCGGTTTGTCCTGTCCCACGACAAGGGCCTTCGCCAGGCGGCTCCGGTGCACGAGGAGTTCACGCGGGTCACCCGACGGTGCTTCGAAGGTGGCCTGGACCCTGGGCTGGCCATGGAGAGCGCGTAGGGCGGCGCCAAACGTCGCGGCCTCGGCATCGGCTCGCTCCTGGTCGTCCAGTCCGTCCGGCAGAACCTGGACGAAGCGCACTCGTCCCCCGAGCTCCCGTGCCAAACCGACGGCGGCCTGCGCCACAGCGGCAGCCGAACCGTCGTTGACGATTCCAGCCACCACTTCGGGCGGCGTGAGCGGCCGAGCTGACGGGGGTCGCTGCGGTGACTGCGAGGTGGTGGTCACGTGTCGAGCATGCGACTCCTCGCGACGACGTAGTCGGGCCATTGGTCCCTGTCCGTCCCCGATGCCGCAGAGGGTCCCGCCGAGGCGCGGCCAACTTCGGCAAAGACGGTGGGGGGCTTGGGCGCCGGGCCTATTCTCGGGAACGTGGTTCTGGACCCGAAGCGCGAGCGCGACCAAGGGCGTTGGTCTGAGGGCGTCTCCCTCGAGGTGGACGACCTCATGGAAGAGCTGCGTGCGCGGGCCAGTGCTGCGCGCCGGTCACACGAGCAGCTCGAGGCGCTGCTGGACGCGGTGACGGCGATGAGCGCCAACCTCGAGCTCTCGGTGGTCTTGGGCCGAATCGTGCGGTCTGCCTGCGCGTTGGTCAACGCCCGGTACGGCGCTCTGGGTGTCCTGAGCCCTGACGGGGAGCACCTGGTCGAGTTCGTGACCCACGGCGTCAGCCCTGAAGAGCGCGCCCGAATCGGCGACCCGCCCCGGGGGCACGGCATCCTCGGCCTGCTGATCCGCGATCCTCGACCACGTCGACTGGCCGACATCGCGGCTCATCCGGACTCCTACGGTTTCCCGCCGAACCACCCGCCGATGCGCAGCTTCTTGGGCGCGCCCATCCGGATTCGCGACGAGGTGTTCGGCAATCTCTACCTGGCCGGGAGCGACCATGACGCGGAGTTCTCCGAGGCCGACGAAAGGATGCTGGTGGCGCTGGCTTCGGCGGCCGGGTTCGCCATCGACAACGCCCGCTTGTACGAACGCAGCGAGCAGCAACGACAGTGGGGACAGGCCATCAGCGAGCTGACCCGCAGCCTCCTTGAGAGCCCGGTCGAGACCGACTCCCTGTCGCCGATGGTCGAGCGCGCCTGCGGCCTGGCTGGTGCACGGCTGTGCGCCGTGACCTTGGTCGGCGCGGACGGGCTGTCCGCCATCCATGCGTTGTCCAACCGTGACCAGCCGGTGGCAGCGTCGGCGACTCCGGCTCCGTCCTGGGCGCCCCTCGAGGGGGGCCACTGGTCGGAAGTGCTCAGCTCGGGCCAGGAGCTCCTGCTCGTGCCGGGTCCGCAGCCTGGCGCGGCGCAGCGGGTTGCCTCCGACCTGTCGAAGGCGGCCGGAATCGTTGGGGCCGGCCCCACGGCAGTCCTGCCGATGGCTGACGGTTCCGGAGCGATCGGGCACCTGCTCCTGCAGTGGGAACCGGGTCAGGAGGACCTGGCTTCGCAGGTGATGCCGGCGCTGTCCGGCTTCGCGCAACAAGTGGGTCTGGGGATCATCGCCGCCCGCGCCCAGCATGACCGAGCCCTTGTCGCCCAGCTCGAGGACCGGGACCGCATCGCTCGGGACATGCACGACCACGTCATCCAGAGACTCTTCGCCACCGGGCTGTCCTTGCAGTCCGCCGGCCGTTTCGCTGTCCACCCCGTCGTGCAGGCCAGGCTCGACGAGGCGGTCGAGAGCCTGGACGTGGCGATCAAGGACATCCGCTCCACGATCTTCCAGCTCCACACCCAGGCACCCAGCGCGGACCTCGAGTCCCAGCTGCGCGCGCTGGTCGAGACGTATGCCGCGAGCCTTGGCTACACGCCCGCGCTCACCCTCGAGGGGGACCTGAGCCACCTGGATCCCGATCTGGCGGCAGACCTGATGGCTGTCGTGCGTGAGGGACTGTCGAACGTGTCACGTCATGCGCAGGCCGGCGCCGCGACCGTTCAGCTCTGTCTCGGCCCGTCGCTGACTGTGGCCATCACGGACAACGGCACAGGGCTCGGCGCCACCGGTCGGCGCAGCGGCCTGGCCAACCTTGAACGTCGGGCGACCGCCCGCTCTGGAACGTTCACCGTCGAGTCTGTCGAACCATCCGGCACCCGGGTGACGTGGGTGGTACCCCTGGGCGGCCCGGGACCTTCGGCCCTGCCCGGTCGCGGTAGAGACGACTAACGTCTGACCATTGGTGCAGCCCTGCGGGGCTTGGGAGAGGGTGAGCCGACTGTGATCAAGGTGTTTCTCCTGGACGACCACGAGATCGTTCGTCGGGGGCTGCGTGAGCTCCTCGAGGCCAACGGTGGCTTCGAGGTGGTCGGGGAGTCCGGCCTTGCCCGGGAAGCGGCTCGGCGCATCCCCGCATTGCGCCCGGACGTGGCGGTGTTCGACGCGCGGTTGCCCGACGGCTCGGGAATCGAAGCCTGCCGTCAGGTGCGATCCGTCGATCCGACGATCAAGGGCCTGATCCTCACGTCCTACGACGATGAGCAAGCGCTGGCGACCGCGGTCCTTGCGGGGGCGTCCGGCTTCCTGCTGAAGGACATCAAGGGCAATGGGCTGGTCGATGCGATCCAGCGCGTCGCGGCGGGGGAGAACCTCCTCGACACGGAGCGCGCCCGCAGACTTCGCGCGACGTGGGGCCAGGGCGACGACACCGATCCGCGGCTGCGCGCGCTCAGCCCCCAGGAGCGTCGAATCCTCGATCACGTCGCCGCCGGCCTCACCAACCGTCAGATCGGTGAGTCGATGTCCCTCGCCGAGAAGACCGTCAAGAACTACGTGACGTCGCTCCTGGCCAAGCTCGGCATGGAGCGACGCACCCAGGCGGCCGTGTATGCCGCCACGCACCAGCGGTCCACACTGACCCGCTGATCCGGTCAGTCAGGCCAGTCCGAGGGCGCGTGCCTCCTCCCACAGTTCGGCCCGGACCGACGGGTGCGCGGCCTGCTCGATCAGCTCCCGGGCCTGCGCTTGCTCGTCGTTGCCCCAAATTTCGGCCACGCCCTGTTCGGTGATGACGGCCGTGTGCTGGAACGAGGTGACCGGCTCGTCGATCATGGCGATGATGGTGGAGGTGTCTGCCGTCGGGTGCCACGACTGGAGCGCCATCAACGCCTGGCCGCCCTCCGCGTGGAGGGCACCCTCGATGAAGTCGATCTGACCGCCGAACCCGGAGTGGATTCGCCCAGCGATCCGAGACGCGTTGGCCTGGCCGAAGAGGTCGACCTGGAGCGCTGTGTTGATGCTGACCATCGCCGTGTTGCGCGCGATGAGGGCTGGGTCGTTCGTGGTCTCCGTCCGCAGGAGGCGCAGCCGCTCGTTGTGGTCGGCCCATTTGTACAGCTGCGCGGAGCCCATCACGAACGAGGCGACGATGCTCCTGCCGGTGCTGAGGGCGCCGGTCTGGTCCAGGGTCATGACCCCGTCCGAGATCATCTCGCTCCAGATCCCGAGACCACGGCGTTCCAACAGGCCGGGCAGGACGGCATCAGGTACGCGACCGATGCCCAGCTGCAGCACGGAGCCGTCCCGGACCCGATCGGACACGACCCGGCCCAGCTGGGCCAGTGCCCCCGTCTGCGGCGGGCCGTGGCCTTGCAGGGTGCGAGGAGTGTCGCCGAGCGGCTGGTCCACCCACAACGCCGCGTCGATGCTTGAGAGCGGGATCTCGGCATCGCCGTAGGTGTACGGCATGGCGGGGTTGAGCTGGGCAAGCACCAGTGCGCCCCGCGCCCGTGCGGCCTCGATGGCGGCGGGCAGGATGTTGACCTCCACACCGAGACTGACGTTGCTCCCTGATGGGGCCGACGTGTGCAGGCACACCACGTCGGGTGGGGTGGCGGTGGTGAAGAGGTGAGGGACCTGCGAGAGCCGGGAGGGGATGTACCTCAGGCTGGTGAGCCGACGCATACCCGGTCCCACAAAGGGTGTTTCGTGCACGATCCCGGCCCTGGTGGGTATGCCAGCCGGCGCGTTGAGCATGAACAGGCGGTACTGCTCGAGTGAGGTGTCGACCAGGGTCAGCAGGTCCCAGGGAACTGCTGCGTTTCCGCTGACCACGACACGCGGCGCGGGCCCGGCAGTCTGGCCGACGGCCCTGACCAGCCGGGTAGATACGGCGCGCAGGGGGGTGGTCACGTGAGCACGACACGTTCGCCGAGGCGGGGCACGGCGACCGTCGTGTCGAGACTGGCCCGGATCTGTTCGGCCAGCGCTGCGCTGGACTCAGGCTCGCCATGGACGAGGTAGACCGTCTCCGGCGGCTGGGGCATCGCGGCCAGCCACGCGACGAGCTCTGCGGAGTCCGCGTGGACCGAGAAGGTGCTGTCGACCACGACTTCGGCGCGCACCCTGACGTACTGTCCGTGGATCTTGACCTGGCGGACGCCCTCCTGGAGTGCTCGACCGCGGGTCCCGGCGGCTTGGTATCCAGTGAGCACCACGGTGTTGTTCGGGTGCGGCAGCAGGCTGGCGAGGTGGTGGACCACGCGGCCACCGCTCGCCATGCCCGACGCGGAGATGATGATGCAGGGCCGACCGGGGTTGTTGAGCCGCTTGGACTCGTCCGCAGAGCGCGCCTCCCGCACCCCTCGGAGCGTGGCCAGGTCGCGCAGCGCCTCAGAGCGTAGCTCGGCGGCGAGCTCGGGGCGCCGGTAGACCTCAAGGGCAGCCAAGGCCATCGGGCTGTCGACGTAGACAGGGACCTCGGGTATCGAGCCTGCGATCTGGAGACGAGCGATGGCCAGGAGAACGAGCTCGGTACGGTCCACGGCGAAGGCCGGGATGACTATAGAACCTCCCCGCCCGATGGTGCGCCGAATCGCTCCGGCGAGCACTTCATGGTCCTGCTCCTCAGGGTGGGTGCGGTCGCCGTAAGTCGACTCGATCACGACGGTGCGCGCGACCGGTGGTGCGGAGCGTCCCCGCAACAGCGGATGCTGCGGCCGTCCGAGATCGCCGGAGAACAGCACCTGGGTGTCGCCGTGGGTGACCAGCGCCGAGGCGGACCCCAGGACATGACCGGCCCGCGTCAGGCTCAGCTCTGCACCCGAGAGCAGCGTCGTCGACTGCCCAAAGTCGCAGGAACGCAGGAGGCGAATGGCCCGTTCGGTATCGGCCACGGTGTACAGCGGCTGAGGTGGGTCGTGACGTGAGTAGCCCTCGCGCTGGGCGAACATCGCCTCCTCCTCCTGGAGGTGGGCGCTGTCACGCAGGACGATCTCAGTCAGCGCTGCAGTTCCAGCGGTGGCCCAGACCGGTCCGGCGAAGCCCTGCCGCACCAGCGCAGGCAGGTACCCGCAGTGGTCCAGGTGAGCGTGGGTGAGGACGACGTCGGTGATGGACTTCGGTCCTGCGACCAGTGGCTCCCAGTTCATGCGCCGCCATCGGCGTTCGCCTTGGTAGAGGCCACAGTCCACGAGCACCCGCGAGTGCCGGTCGTCGAGCAGGAACTTGCTTCCTGTCACCGTGCCCGCTGCGCCGAGAAATGTCAGTGCGAGGGTCATGCCACGCTCCTTCGATGGGGGTGGGGGCGAGCGGGAAGCGACGGTCGATGCTCGGTCTAGGTGCCGGAAGCTGACAGGGACCTGCGTCCCTCGTCTCCCCACAGCGCCCGTCCGGTGATGGCTGTGGAACGGACCCTGATCCACGTCATCCTCGAGGAGTCGGCAGGCACCCATGGCTCACGGGTGATCGGCTCCAGCCGGCGAAGGTCCTCGCGGTCGCTGACCACCTCGGCGGTGCCGTGGACGAGCACGCTCCACCCATCCTTGGCGCGGGGGTTGTACGCGTCGACCTCGAAGGAGACGCGGTCGCCATTCACCGCGGCTTCGATCTTGGAGTCGCCCAGGGTTCGGAAGTAGACGTTCAGTCCCAGAACGGTGTGGTTGACCGGCAGAACAGCGATCTCTCCGTCGAGGACGAAGGCGATCCTCCCCACCGGACACTCGGCGAGGCGGCGCAGGCACTGGTCGAAGGTGAGGACGCGAAGGCCCGTGTGGTCGGTAGGGACGTTCTCGTGGTGCCGGTCGCTGGTCATGTCCATTCCCCTCTCGTGCTCGGCGGCCACGGATCGTGGAGGCGCTGCGCTGGGTATCGCGCTTTTCAGGGTCGACGGTGCTGTTCCCGGCGGGAAGGGGCCAAGGTCCCGTCGGATGCGTGGACGCGCGTGGTGCCTTGTCCCCGAGGACGAACGTGGGACCTAAGGCCCGCCTGCGGGCCTGCCCCTGGGCGGACAGTGAGGGAGATCAGCCGTGCTCAGTGACATCACCACGAGGAGGTCGCCATGCTTGTTCGGGAGCTCATGACGAGCCCGGGGACGAGCCTGCGGGCAGGGTCCCGGCTGGACACCGCAGTGCAGGTCTTGGCGGCGCAGCACATCAGTGCGGTCCCCATCGTCGATGCCTACGGTCACGTGGTCGGGATCGTCAGCGAGGCCGATGTTCTCCGCGAGGGGCTTCCGGAGGATCCACGAAGCCAGCTGCGTCCGACCCAGGAGCCGCCGGCGCCGTGGCACCGGCTGGTGGACGATGTCATGACGGTGGACCCCGTCACCGTGGAAGCGCAGTCCGATGCGGCACGCGCCGCTGAGCTCATGGCTGACATGGGCTGGAAGAGCCTGCCCGTCGTGCGTGGCCGGCAGTTCGTCGGCGTGCTCAGCCGCAGCGACGTGGTGCGGGCCTTGGCCACCCCGGATGCGGAGGTACAGCGCACCGTCGCCTTCGAGTTCGCGCAGATCGGCCGCGAAGACTGGACGGTGGACGTGGTCGAGGGCGTCGTGACTCTGCGTGACGTAGCCCCCGGCCGCGAAGCGCGACTGGCGCGGGCGATTGCGGAAACGCTACCCGGAGTGCGTCGGGTCCTGATCGAGGATCGTGCCTGACCGAGGATCAGCTAGCAGCCTTCACCATCACCCCCAGCTGTGATCTGGGCACAGCTCGCAGAGCTCAGGTCACAGCCGGGCGTTGGCGCGCCATAGTCAGCACGGGCGGCCCTGACGTTCCTCATCCGAGCGACGGCGTGAGCCGGAGAGAAGGGGCGACAACGGTGGGGCACTTCGCGTCGTGCAGGACGCGGCTGCTCACGGATCCGAGCAGCAGGCCGGCGAAGCCGCCGCGGCCTCGGCTGCCGACGACGAGGAGCTGGGCGGTCTGGGACACCTCTTGGAGGACGACGGCCGCTTGCCCACGCACGGAGGTCAGGCTGACCTTCACATCCGGGTACTTCTCCTGCCACCCGGCCAGCATCTCGGCCACCAGGACCTTTTGGGTCTGCGCGACGGCGATCCACTCATCTTCCCATTCCGAGCCGGCGAGGAATGGCCCTGGTTCCTCCCACCACCAGGTGTGCACCGGGACGAGCTCGGCCTGACGGGTGGAAGCTTCTGCGAAGGCGAACTCGACCGCCGGGACTGAGTGCTCGGCGGCATCGACACCGACGACGACCGGGCCCGTGGTCGACCATTTGCGGGACCCAGGCACCACCATGACCGGGCAGCGTGCGTGCGAGGCCACCTGGTGTGCTGTGGTCCCCAGGAGCACCGAGGCGCTCTGGCCGTGGGTGCCCGCCCCGACGACGACCAGAGAGGCCGTGTGACTCGCCGTGACCAGTGCAGTGGCCGGGTCGGCGACCTGGCTCGCGAAGGTGATCTCGAGGTCGGGGGCCGCCTCGGTGGCGCGCTCGTAACTGCGTCTCGCGAGCTCCTCGTGCGCCTGGAGACGGTCCAGGGTCCAAGGCGCCAGTCCGAGGGGGGTCGCATGCAGGATGTGCAGGGGGCGGTGGGTGCGTTGGGCCTGCTCGACGGCGACCTCGACTGCGCGGTCTGCGGCTGGCCCTCCGTCGACGCCCACCACGACGGGGCGGCGCGGGGGCGAGGCTGGCATGCTCATGATGGTCTCCTTCGTGGTGAGGGGTCTCCAAAATGCGATCGCGTTGCCGGGGACCTGTAGGGGCCAAGGTCCCTGGATGTGGCGAGGACGCAACGCGCTTGGGTATCGCCGGATCGCGGCTACTCGGAGACATCAGCCAGGATCGGACTCAGCGGTCATGCCTCAGGCCTGGTGGAGGTGCCCTCCATGGGCCGTCTAAGGGCTCAAGGCCGGGCACGGCCGTGCTTCGGGAGGGCAGGCAAGCCCCCGACCAGCTGGTCGGGGGCTTGCCGTGGGTTCGCAGAGGCTGGACGGTTCAGCCGACAGCGGGAGCAGGAAGGGCTGTGCGACCGGCTCCGATGCGAACTTCCTCCTCTACCGGCACGGTGCGACGGTGCCAGAGTCCGAGGAAGCTGAGGAGAAACATGAGGGCCGAGCCGACGAAGCTGGCGATCGCTCCCCAGAGGGCGATCGTGCCCATGGTGCCGAAGGCGTATGCGTTGAGGAGCAGACCGCGCAGGGTGTTGCCCATGAAGAGCGTCTGGCGCAGCTGGCCGAGCTTGGCCACCTCGGCCGGATCGGCTTTCGGGTTTGCCGAGGCTGCGATGAACTCGCCGCTGACCTCTTCGTAGGTGCGGCCCTGGCTGGCCTTGTTCATGTGGACCTTGATGAAGTGGTCGGCGTAGGTCTTGGCCTGGGCGCCGGTGGTCATCGGCTGGCCCGCGTACTGCTGCAGGTACGGCTTGATGGCCGGGTCCTCGATGGCCTTGCCGGACGGCATCGTGATCTTCTGGTCGGCCAGCTGGCTGTGCACGTTGTCCTGCACGAAGTTGCTGGCCCACACGAGCAGGCCGCCGGCCACGAGCAGGACTGCGGCGACGACGATGCCGCCGGTGCTGAGGAGGGTGTCTAGGGTTCTGCGTCGCATGGCTTCTTCTCCCGCTGAACGGGGTTCGCGGCCCCGATTGTCTTGCCCTTGTGGGCACTTCCAGCGTGGGGGAGCGACGCGCCGGCCGCTTGGGACCAAGGTCCTCGTCCAACTGTGGTCCACATCACAGCCGGGGGGCCAGGCCCGCGAGCTCTCGACGAGCCCGTGGCGGAGATCTCGGGTCGTTTGTCAGTCTGGGCGCAGTCACCCGCCACCCCGCGCCGGGACCGCGTGGACGCAGTCGAGCCCCTGCCGGGGAACGGGGGACACCCCGGCAGGGGCTCGGCAACACTGCAGGTCAGACCCGGTGAAGGGCCTACCGCTTAGATGTCGCTGCGCCTTCGTTCGACATCTGACTCCGCAAGCTCCGTCAGATGTCGAAGTACATCTCGAACTCGTGCGGGTGCGGGCGGAAGCGGATCGGGTCGACCTCGTTCTTGCGCTTCCACTCGATCCAGGTCTCGATGAGATCCTGGGTGAAGACATCACCCTCGAGCAGGAACTCGTGGTCGGCCTCGAGGGCGGCGAGCACCTCGGGCAGCGAACCGGGCACCTGCGCGATGGCGTCGTGCTCCTCCGGCGGCAGCTCGTAGAGGTCCTTGTCCACCGGCTCCGGGGGCTCGATGCGGTTCTTGATGCCGTCCAGACCGGCCATCAGCATCGCGGAGAAGGCGAGGTAGGGGTTGGCCGACGGGTCCGGCACGCGGAACTCGACGCGCTTGGCCTTCGGGTTGTCGCCCGTGATCGGGATGCGGATGCACGCCGAGCGGTTGCGGGCCGAGTAGACCAGGTTGACCGGGGCCTCGTAGCCCGGGACCAGGCGGTGGTAGGAGTTCACCGTCGGGTTCGTGAACGCGAGCAGGGCCGGCGCGTGCTTCAACAGGCCGCCGATGTACCAGCGGGCGATGTCGGACAGGCCGCCGTAGCCGCGCTCGTCGTAGAAGAGCGGCTCGCCGTCCTTCCAGAGCGACTGGTGCGAGTGCATGCCGGAGCCGTTGTCACCGAAGATCGGCTTCGGCATGAAGGTGACCGTCTTGTCGCCCTGCCAGGCGACGTTCTTGACGATGTACTTGAACTTCAGCACGTCGTCCGCGGCCTGCTTCAGGGTGTTGAAGCGGTAGTTGATCTCCTGCTGACCGGCGGTGCCGACCTCGTGGTGCGCACGCTCGACCGACAGGCCGGCGTCCTCGAGGGCGAGCGTCATCGCGTCGCGCATGTCGGCAAAGTGGTCGACCGGCGGGACGGGGAAGTAGCCACCCTTGTACCGGGTCTTGTAGCCCTTGTTGCCACCTTCCTCGTCGCGACCGGTGTTCCACGCGGCCTCGACCGAGTCGATGTAGTAGTAGCTGGCGTTCTGCTTGGTCTCGAAGCGCACGTCGTCGAAGACGTAGAACTCGGCCTCCGCACCGAAGTACGCGGTGTCGGCGATCCCGGTGGACTTGAGGTACGCCTCCGCCTTCGCGGCGATGTTGCGCGGGTCGCGGGAGTACTCCTCACCGGTGAACGGGTCGACGATGGAGAAGTTGAGGATGAGCGTCTTCTCCTTGCGGAACGGGTCGAGGTACGCGCTCGTGGGGTCCGGGATCAGCTTCATGTCGGACTCGTGGATGGCCTGGAACCCGCGGATCGAGGACCCGTCGAACATCTGCCCTTCCTTGAAGAAGTCGGCATCGAGGCTCTTGGCGGGCACGTTGAAGTGCTGCATCACGCCGGGCAGGTCACAGAACCGCACGTCGACGAAGATGACGTCCTCGTCCTTGATGAACTTCAGGACCTCGTCAGCATTGCTGAACAAACCAACCTCCTGTGGTGGGGCCGGGCGAAACCGCCCATGACTCAACTGGTGTCGCCGTCGACACTAACGGGTCGGGATTTCTCGGCCATGACCCGAATGTTTCGCCGGTGTTACGCGGACATAGGCTTTCCTGGTGGTCGACCGCAAGGACATCGGTTCGTGGCTCGAGGGCCCGGGTTCGCGCTCAGCCGCGCCCTCGGCATACCCGGGCGAGCGCCTGGGTATGCCGCGCGAAGGCTCCGGTTCGATGGGCCGGTTCGGGCGCCGCCTGGTCGGCGTCGTCATCGACTGGAGTGCCTGTCAGGCGATCGCCGCGGCCCTGTTCGGCGTACCGCTGCCGTTCCGGGGGGTGGCCACCAGCACGCAGACGCTCATCCTCCTGGCGATCTTCGCCCTCGAGAACCTGCTGTTGCTCGGCACCACCGGCTACACGCTCGGCCACCGCATCGTCGGACTGCGTGTGGCCTCGCTCGACGGGCGCACCCCACGCCCCTTCCAGGCGCTGGTGCGCACCGTCCTGCTCTGCCTGTTCCTGCCGGCGATGTTCTGGGACAAGGACGGCCGCGGTCTGCACGACAAGGCCGCGGGCACCGTCATCGTCCGCAGCTGACCCGAGCCGGCTGACCCGACCGCCCGGCTCAGCGCCGGGTGATGATGTCGCGGATGCGACCCGTCGCCTCGGCGAGGATGTCGATGATCTCGCGGCTCTGCTCGCTGGTCAGGCCGTGCCGTTTCCACGCGCCACGAGCCTCGGATCGCAGCTCGGAGACCGCCTGCTCGAGATCGCGGATCGCGGTGGGGTCGCTGCCCTTCCACCCCTGCCACGGCTCCGGTCCGCCGACCGGTGTCGCCGTCCGGCGTGCCTCCTGCGCGGCGGCCTTGAGCTCGGCGCGCAGGTCCTTGGTCTCGCCGCGGACCCGGGAGCGCACCTGTTCGGCGAGCTCGCGCACCGACAGGTCGAGGTCGGACTCGAGGCTGCTCAGGTCGTCCTGACGGGCCCTGACCTCCTCGCGGCCGGCCTCGGTGATCCGGTAGATGGCCTTGCGGCCCTCCTCGGACCGCTCGACCAGACCCTCCTCCTCGAGCTTGGCCAACCGCGGGTAGACGGTCCCGGCGCTGGGGGAGTAGAGCCCGTTGAACCGGTGCTCGAGATCCTGGATCACCTCGTAGCCATGCCGCGGGCCCTCGTTGAGCAGGGCCAGCAGGTACAGGCGGAGCTGACCGTGGGCGAAGACGGGGCTCATGCTGACGCCTCGTCCACGGGCGCCCCGGAGCGGGACTTGAGGACCACGACGTTGCCCGAGACGGCGTTCGCCTTCAGCCGCAGGCTGCCATCACCGTCGGTGAGCCGGTTCCCGGACTGGCGCGAGAACTTGTCGATCGTGTGACCGTCGATCACGACCTGGCCGGAGGCCGTGTTGGCCGTCACGTCGTAGCCCCCGTGCGGGGCCCGCACGGTCACGTCGCCGGAGACCGAGTTGGACTTGATCGTCGCGGCACCGTTGACGAGGTCGAGGGCCACGTCGCCGCTGACCGTGCTGATGCTCACCTCCGGCACGTCGCTGTGCTGCGCGGTGACGGCACCGGAGACCGAGTGCACCGTGAGAGGGCCTCGCACGTTGCCGCACTCGACCTCGCCGCTGACCGTGTTGACGTCGACGGGTCCGACGATGTCGTCGATGGTGATCGAGCCGGAGACGGTGTTGGCTCGGGCTCCGGACCGCATACCCGCGAGGAGTCCGGCGGCGCTGACCGTGCTCACCGAGGTCGCCGCGTCCTCCGGGATCGAGATGCTGATCGCGACCCGGTTGTGCTCGAGACCCTCGAACGCCTGGCGGACCTTGTCGAGGATCCGCGTGGAGTCGACGCCGTGGGTGATCTTGAGCTTGGAGCCGTCCCAGCTGACCTTGACCGGCATGCCCTCGACCTTGGCGACCTCGATCCTCGCCGTGGGGGAGTCGGCGTGGGTCACGACGTCGACCCGGCCGCCGACGATCGCGACGCTGAGCCGGCTGACGCGCTCGCCGTCGCCGCCGATGTCGAGCACCCTGGCGGTGTCGATCGACCATTCCTCGCTCATGGGTTGTCCTCTCGTGGGATTCATCTCGCGTTATATCGCGTTGTTGCGACTCACGTTATATCGCGTATGTCACGAGGGCAAGTCCCAGCGCCGGATGCCTTGCCGCGCCTGAGAGGATCGGCGCCGTGACGAAGCCCCGCATCGCCCTGTGCACCTGGTCGGACCCGTCCTACCTCGATCCGGAACCCCCGCAGATCGCCGACGCCCTGCGCGCCCTGGACGTGGACGCCGAGGTGGTGGTCTGGCACTCCGACCTCGACTGGGCGACCTTCGACCTCGTCGTGATCCGCTCGACGTGGGACTACTTCGACCGCTTGGAGGAGTTCCTCCAGTGGGCCGAACACGTCGACTCCGTCGCGCGGATCGTCAACAGTCCCAAGATCATTCGCTGGAACTCCCACAAGGGCTACCTCGCCGAGCTGGGCGAGGCCGGCATACCTGTCCTGCCTGGTCTCGCGCTGGCGCAGGGCGCCACCCACCCGGTCGACCAGATGCTCGCCACGGGCTGGGGCGACGTCGTGATCAAGCCTGCCGTCGACGGTGGCGCCAGGGGGGCGCTCAGGACCGCCGCCAGCTCCGACGAGGCGGCGGAGCACCTGACGCGGCTGGTCGAGGCCGGCGACACGATCGTCCAGCCGTTCGCCCCGAGCGTGGAGCAGGGGGAGACGTCGCTGTTCTTCTTCGGAGGCGGCTTCTCGCACGCCGTGCGCAAGGTGCCCAAGGCCGGCGACTACCGGGTGCAGGCGCTACACGGCGGCTCCGAGGAGGTGCACGTGCCGACGCCGGCGGAGCTCGACGTCGCGACGCGGGCGATGGCGCTGGCACCGGACGACCTCGTCTATGCCCGGGTCGACCTCATCGACGTCGACGGACAGCCGACCCTGATGGAGCTCGAGCTCATCGAACCCGACCTGTTCCTGCGGATGGCGCCGGGCTCGGCGGAGCGCTTCGCGGCCGCCGTCGCCGCGGTGGCGGCCGAGGTGTCCACCGATTCGATGTAGACGCGCCCGTGATTCCCGGCGGGTTTACATCGACCGCGGGAGGATCGGGAGGGTCTGGGCCTCAGCGGCCGCGCATGGCCTTGCGATCGACGCGCGCACGCATGGGGTCCATCCCGGCCGGGATCGGCGGGCGCAGGCCGCCGAGGGACTTGAGTCGCTTGTTGACGGCCGACACCTCCTCCTTCGTGAGGACCGGCTTCATCCGGGTCAGCTTGCCGCTGAGCTTGCGGACCGGCACCTGGTCGGCGCCGTCACCGACGACGACGGAGATCACCGGGACGCCGGGCGCGACGCGCTCGACCTTCTTGCGCTCCTGGACGAGCAGCTTGCCCCGACGGGCATCCGGCCCCTCGGCGATGAGCACGATGCCGGGACGACCCAGGGCCCGGTAGACGAAGGCCGCACCCGCGACGTCCTCGGGGCGGGTGCCCCGCGCGCCGTCGACCGCGACCGGCTGCTGGTCGAAGAACCAACCGCGGCGCAGCGCGCCCAGGGCGGCGCCGGCGGCTCCGGGCTGACCTTCGAGCGAGCGGTAGGCCGCCCGCTCGGCCATCCGGGACAGGACGAGGGTGGCCGCCAGCAGGCCCAGCGGGAAGGACAGCACGAGGGCGTACACCCAGTGCCCGACGAGCGCCCCGATGCCCGCCCCGACGGCGAGGACCGCCAGGAACGCGAGCAGCATCCACCACGGGATGGTCGGGTCGGCCTTGCGCGAGGCCGCGAAGACCTGGCGGATCTGGGCGAACCGGCCCTGCTTCGTGGGCGTGTCCGACTGCTGTTCTTCCTTGCGGGCCATGAGGGTCAGGATACGGGTGTCAGGCGGAGGCGCCCAACGCGCCCGGCTGCCGCGCTGCGAGCAGCGAGGAGGCCTCCTGCCGGGCAGGGTCCCCGGCGGCGTCGGCGAGGTGCTGCAGGTGCTCGGGGATGTCCCGGCCCCACTTCTTCATCGCCGTCGCCCACAGGCGTCCGGCGCGGTACGAGGACCGCACCAGCGGTCCGGCCATGACGCCCTTGAAGCCCAGCTCCTGGGCGACGTCGCTCCAGTGCACGAACTCCTCGGGCTTGACCCACCGGTCGATCGGGTGGTGCAGCTTGGAGGGCCGCAGGTACTGCGTGATCGTCAGGATGTCGCAGCCGGCCTCGTGCAGGTCGCCGATCGCCTGCTCTACCTCGTGGTCCTGCTCACCCATGCCCAGGATGAGGTTGGACTTCGTCACGAGTCCGGCCTCGCGCGCCATCGACAGGACCTTGAGCGACTTGTCGTAGGTGAAGGCGGGCCGGATCTGCTTGAAGATGCGCGGGACCGTCTCGAGGTTGTGCGCGAACACCTCGGGCCGGGCGTCGAAGACCTGTCCGACCAGCTCGGGCTGGGCACCGAAGTCGGGGGGCAGGATCTCGACCCCGGTGGTCGGGTTCTTGGCGTGGATCTGACGGATCGTCTCGGCATACAGCCAGGCGGCGCCGTCGGGCTGGTCGTCACGCGCGACCCCGGTCACGGTCGAGTAGCGCAGGCCCATCTGGGCGACCGACTCGGCCACCCGGCGCGGCTCGTCGCGGTCGAGCGCCTCGGGGCGACCTGTGGCGATGTCGCAGAAGTCGCACCGACGCGTGCACACGTCACCACCGATGAGGAAGGTGGCCTCGCGGTCCTCCCAGCACTCGAAGATGTTGGGGCACCCGGCCTCCTGGCACACCGTGTGCAGACCCTCGGTCTTCACCATCGAGTGCAGCTTGGTGTACTCCGGACCCATCTTCGCGGTCGTCCGGATCCACTCCGGCTTGCGCTCGATCGGCGTCTCGGCGTTGCGCGCCTCGACGCGCAGCAGCCGGCGGCCCTCGGGTGCGATGGTCACGAAGACTCCCTTGCGTTGCTCGGTATGCCGCGGGGCACGAGTCCGCCCGGAGGTCACCGGGCGTGCATCAAGACTACGCCTGACCCCGCAGGGGTATTCCGCCGCCCGACGTGCTCCCGGTTCAGCTGCCGGCGAGGACGTCGAACAGGTGCTTCTCGGCATAGGGCAGGACGTCCTGGACCGTCACCACCCGTCCTGCTTCGCGGCTGATCGAGCTCACCCCGGCGTCGTCGATGCCGCAGGCGACGATGTTGTCGGCCCACGACAGGTCGGCGTCGCAGTTGAGGGCGAAGCCGTGCATGGTGACCTGGCGGCTGACCCGCACGCCGATCGCGCCCAGCTTGCGGTCCGGGCGACCCTGCTCGTCGGCCAGGGCCCAGACGCCGCTGCGGCCGTCCACGCGGGTCACGTCGACGCCGAAGTCGCGGCAGATCCGGATCATGACCTCCTCGAGGCGACGCACGTGGGCCACCACGTCGATGGGGACGCCGTGCAACCGGACGATGGGATACCCCACGAGCTGCCCCGGGCCGTGCCAGGTGATCAGCCCACCCCGGTCGACGTCGATGACGGGGGTACCGTCGAACGGCCGTTGGTGTGCCTCGGTGCGCTTGCCCGCGGTGTAGACGGCGGCATGCTCGAGCAGGAGGACGGCATCCTCCGCGCCATCGACGACGGCTGCGTGCACCTCGCGCTGGTGGGCCCACGCTGCCTCGTAGTCGACGAAGTCGGGGGCGAAGCCCACGTGCTCGAAACGCATGCGGGCAGCCTACGCCTGGGGGAGTCGTCGGGTTTCGAGGCGCTCCTCGACGGCCACGTCTGCCTCCCGGGTGACGATGTAGCCCGCCTTGCCGTCGCGCTCGCTGACCGCCTCGACGAGCTGGGTGCCGTGGTAGACCAGCCCGACGCCGTCGTCCGTGCAGTGCGTCGTCGGCAGGGTGCCGTCGGCCACGAGCGAGTGGACCAGGGGGCGCCGGCGCTCCTCGGAGTCGTAGTGCACGCCGTTGCCGTAGGGCAGGAAGCCGAGGCCGTTGGTCACCGGGCGCAGCTCGGGCCCGAACGAGTCCGTCGTGCCCCCGGCATACCAGCAGATGGAGCCGGCGGACACGCCGGCGAGGACCACCCCTGCCTCCCAGACCCGCCGGAACACGGCGTCCAGCCCGTGCACCCTCCAGACCGCGAGGAGGTTGGCGACCGAACCACCGTTGACCCAGACCACGTCCTGGCTCAGCAGGTGGCCCTCGACGTCGGCGAGGTTCGGCATGGGGAACAGGTGCAGGTTCGTGATGGCGAACCCTGCGACGCGCCCCGCCTCGTCGACCTCGGCGGCGAAGGCGCGCTGGTCCCCACTCGCCGTGCCGAGGACGGTGACCTTGGGGGTGCCCTCGGCGCCGGAGAGCGCGACGGCATGGTGCACCAGCGCGTCGAACTCGAAACGGCTCCGCTGGGACATGCGGTAGCCACCCGAGGTGGCGAGGATGGTCGGGTGGTCTGCGGGCATGCCCCGACTCTAGGAGAGGGCCTGTGGACAACTCGCAGGGTGGTGCGGCGCGACTGGGCATAGTGACGCGATGAGCACCGAGAACGCTGCGACCCGGCCGCAGGTGCCCGGTTACCTGCTGGGCGAGCAGCTGGGGCGCGGGGGTTCCGGCACCGTCTGGGCAGCCACGCGGGAGGTGGACGGGGCTGCGGTGGCCGTCAAGGTCGTACCCGTCGGCACGCCCGGGCAGGCCGACCAGCTGGTGCGCGAGTTCGCCGTCCTGGCCCGGGTCGAGGTCGACGGACTCGTCGGATTCCACGAGGCGGTAGGGCTGGCGGGGGAGCCTGCGGCGGTGGCCTTGGTGCTCGACCACGTGCGCGGAGGTTCGCTGGAGGCCGTGGTGCGGGCGCGTGGCCACCTGAGCGTGGGGGAGTCGGTGACGATGCTCGCCCCGGTGGCGCGAGCCCTCGCCGAGCTGCATGCCGTGGGCGTCGTGCACGGCGACGTCACCCCGGCCAACGTCCTCCTCGAACGCACCGGCCGACCGCTGCTCGCCGATCTCGGGGTGGCCTCGCTGGTGGGCGAGGTGCCCGGTCACCTCTACGGCACCGAGGGTTTCGTCGCGCCGGAGGTGCTCGACCGCGGGGTTCTCACCCCTGCCAGCGACGTGTATGCCGTGGGTGCGCTCGCCTGGTGTTGTGTCACCGGCTCGGCGCCGGCCCCCATGGCCCTGCGTCGCCCCCTCGAGGAGCTGGCACCCGGGCTGCCCTCGGCGTGGTCCGAGCTCACGCTCAGAGCCCTTCGGGCCGATCCAGTCGGCCGCCCGACCGCAGCCGAGCTGGCCCTGGCCTACTACGACTCGGCCCCCTGTGAGCCGCTTCGGCTCGTCGTGGGCACGGACGAGACGTCGCTGGTGACCCAGCGGCTGCGGCAAACCCCACCGGCGGCTTCTCCGGACGCCAGGGCCAGCGCGCGGCGGGAGGGCGTCCGGCGGGTCGGTGCGGGGCGGGTCGGTCCGCGAAGGCGCCTCCTGGCGCTCGGCACCCTGGTCCTCCTGACCGTCGGGCTCGGGTTGGCGGTACTCATGGTCAGCGGCCGGGTGGCCCGGCCGCCATGGCTGCACCCCAACACGGTCGGCGCATCAGCCGCCACGCACCAGGGGGCGGTGCCTGACCTCGCGGCCGACCCGGCTGCGCCGCGGACCGATCCCGTCGGGCTGATGACGGCCCTGGCCGCGCTGCGGGCCGAGGTCATGTCATCGCGGTCCACGGCCGCGCTGGCCCGCTTGGACGCACCCGGCTCGGACGCCCTCGCCCGCGACACGGCCCTGCTGCACGCCCTCGACGCATCGGGTCAGTCCTGGCAGGGCGTGGCGCTGACCGTGACCTCGGCGCGCACCCTGGGGCACACCGCGACGACGGCGTCGGTGGCCGCGGTCGTCGGGACGGCGGCATACCGGGTGGTCGACGCAGCGGGTCGGGCACAGGCGCGGCCGGCGGTGGTCGGCGAGGAGCTGCGCTACGAGCTGCGGTGGTCCTCAGGCCGGTGGCGGGTGGCCGGCATCAGCGGGCCCACCCTCTAGGACCGCTGTGACAACACCCAGCGCAGGGCCGACTCGACATCCTGGTCCTGGTGGACGAAGCCGGACTCGGCCAGGCGCGCCGGGACGGCTCGCTTGCTGGTGAGCACCTCGTCCGAGAATCCGCCGAGGACCAGCTTGATGCCGAAGGCGGGGGCCGGCAGCAGGGCCGGGCGGTGGACCTGTCGGCCGAGCTCACGCGCGATGTCGAGCTGGTGGTCGGGATGCGGTCCGACGAGGTTGACCGGACCCTCGATCTCGGGGTGGTCGACCAGGTGAGCCAGCCCAGCGACGGTGTCCCGCAACGAGATCCACGGCCACCACTGACGGCCGCTCCCGAGTGGGCCGTTGATGCCGGCCCTGGCCAGCGGCAGCATGCGCGCCAGCGCCCCGCCGCCAGGAGCGAACACCAGGCCGGTGCGCGTGGTGGCGACCGACAGCCCGGCCGCACGCGCCGGGTCTGCTGCCGTCTCCCAGGCCCGCACCACCTCGCTGAGGAAGCCCCCGCCGGGCGAGGACTCCTCGGTCAGCACCTCGTCGCCACGGTCGCCGTAGACGCCGACGGCTGCGCCGCTGACCAGGCGGACCCGCTGGCCCTGCGCGGCGAGCGTGGCCAGGGTGGTGGCGACCGTGGTCGTGCTGTCCACGCGGGAGGCGAGGATCTGCTGCTGGTAGGTCGGCGTCCACCGTTTGTCGCCGACGCCGGCCCCGGCCAGGTTGACCACGGCGGTGACACCTTCGAGGTCGGCTGGGTCGAGCCGATGGGCCGCCGGGTCCCACTCCACCTCGTCGGAGGCCCTGGCGGGCCGACGGACCAGCCGCACCACCTCGTCCCCGCGCTGGCGCAGGAAAGCCGACAGCGCGCCGCCGATCAGTCCGGAGGCCCCGGTGATGGCAACGCGCTGCGGCATGGGCTGGTCCTGGTCGACCGAGGTCGCTAGAGCCCGAGGTCGGACTCGAAGTTGCCGTCCTCGAGCCGCGTCTTCATGGTCGTGAGGAAGCGGGCCGCGTCGGCGCCGTCGACGACGCGGTGGTCGTACGACAGGGCCAGGTAGACCATCGAACGCACGGCGATGGTCTCGCCGCCATCACCGTCGGACACCACGACCGGACGCTTGACGACGGCGCCGGTGCCGAGGATCGCGACGTTGGGCTGGTTGATGATCGGCGTGTCGAAGAGTGCCCCGCGGCTGCCGGTGTTGGTCAGCGTGAAGGTGCCACCGCCGAGCTCGTCCGGGCCGATCTTGTTGGTGCGGGTGCGCTCGGCGAGGTCGGCGATCTTGCGGGCCAGTCCGGCGATGTTGAGGTCTCCGGCGTCCTTGATGACCGGGACCAGCAGGCCGCGCTCGGTGTCGACCGCGACGCCGAGGTTCTCGGTGCCGTGGTAGGTGACCTCGGTGCCCTCGACACTGGAGTTCACCGACGGGTGGGCCTTGAGGGCCTCGACGGCCGCGAGGGCGAAGAACGGCAGGAAGCTGAGCTTGGTGCCCTCACGCCGCTCGAACTCGGTCTTGGCCTTGGTCCGGAGCCGGGCGATCTTGGTGACGTCGACCTCGACGACGGTGGTCAGCTGGGCCGACACCTGGAGCGACTCGACCATCCGCTTGGCGATGGTCTGCCGCAGTCGCGACATCTTCTCCGTGGTGCCGCGCTTGGGCGACACCGACGGCGTCCCACCCCCGGTCGACGCGGCGGCAGGCGCGGCGGCCGGTGCGGCTGCGGCGGGAGCAGCAGGGGCCGGCGCAGCGGCCGCCTCTTCCGCTGCCTTGGCCGCGTCGAGGACGTCCTGCTTGCGGATCCGTCCCCCGACCCCGGTGCCCTTCAGCGAGCCCAGGTCGATGTTGTTCTCCGCCGCCAGCTTGCGCACCAGAGGCGTGACGTAGGCCGAGGCATCCGTGTCGTCGGTTCCCGAGGCAGCGGGCGCGCTCGGTGCCGGTGCCGGTGCCGGTGCCGGTGCGGCCGGTGCGGAGGGCGCGGCGGCCGGCGCCTCCTGCGCGGCGGGCTGCGGTGCCGGGGCCGGTGCAGCCGGTGCCTCCTGCGCCGGGGCCTCCTGGGCTGGTGCCTCCTGCGCGGGGGCGGAACCAGCGGACCCGCCGATGACGGCCAGGTCGCCACCCACGGGGACGGTGTCGTCCTCCTGGACGAGGATCTTGGTCAGCGTGCCGGCGACCGGCGAGGGGATCTCGGTGTCGACCTTGTCTGTCGAGACCTCGAGCAGCGGCTCGTCGACCTCGACGCGGTCGCCCTCTGCCTTGAGCCATCGGGTGACGGTCCCCTCGGTGACGGACTCGCCGAGTGCGGGCATCTTCACCGTCTCGCCGCCGGAGGAGCCGGAGGAGTCCGAACCCGCGCCCGACTCGCCGCCCCCGGACGCCTGGTCCTGCTCCGGCTCGGAGGTCGCAGCCTGTGGCTCCTGCTCGGTGGAGGGAGCCTCCGCCGGCGGTGCCTCGGCGCCCTGCTGGGCCTGCTCGCCCTGGCCGCCGTCCAGCGCCTGCTCGCCCTGGTCTTCGCCCTGGCCTTCGGTCTGCTGACCCTGCTCGCCCTGGCCGCCGTCCTGGGCGGCGGGCTGTTCGCCGCCGCCGGAGCCGTCCGAACCGTCACCGATTACCGCGAGGTCGGCACCCACGGGGACGGTGTCGTCCTCCTGGGCCAGGATCTCCTGCAGCACACCGGCCACGGGCGACGGGATCTCGGTGTCGACCTTGTCGGTCGAGACCTCGAGCAGTGGCTCGTCGACCGCCACGGTGTCGCCGACGTTCTTCAGCCAGCGCGTCACGGTGCCTTCGGTGACGGACTCACCCAGGGCTGGCATGGTCACGCGTTCAGACATGTGCCTGTTTCTCCTTGTACTCGTGTTCGCTGGCGGGTGCTGCGGTCGTGCGGTGCTGCGATGGTGCGGGGGCGCGGTGCGCTCGGGTCAGTTGTGCGCGTGCAGGGGCTTGCCGGCTAGGGCCAGGTGGGCCTCGCCGAGCGACTCGTTCTGGGTCGGGTGGGCGTGGATCAGGGAGGCCACGTCGGAGGGCAGCGCCTCCCAGTTGTAGATCAGCTGGGCTTCGCCGACCTGCTCACCCATCCGGGCGCCGATCATGTGAACGCCCACGACAGGACCGTCCTTCTCGCGGACCAGCTTGACGAAACCCTGCGTCTGCAGGATCTGGGACTTCCCGTTGCCCCCGAGGTTGTACTCGTAGGTCTCGATCTCGGCGTACTTCTCGCCGGCCTGGGCTTCGGTGAGACCGACCGAGGCGATCTCGGGGTCGCAGTAGGTGACTCGCGGGATCCCCGCCTCGTCGATGACCGCAGGGTTGAGCCCGGCGATCTCCTCGGCGACGAAGATGCCCTGCGCGAACCCGCGATGGGCCAGCTGGAGGCCCGGCACGATGTCGCCCACGGCATACACGCCGTCGACGCCGGTGCGCAGCCGCTCGTCGGTGGTCACGAAGCCCCGGTCCAGGGTCACTCCCGCCTCGGCGTAGCCGAGCCCTTCGGTGACCGGTCCGCGGCCGACGGCGACGAGCAGGAGGTCGGCCTCGAGGGTGGCGCCGTCCTCGAGCGACACCGTCACGGTGTCGCCGGACTGGGTCGCCCCGGCGAACTTCACGCCCGTCTTGAAGGCGATCTTGCGCTTGCGGAACGAGCGTTCGAGCGTCTTGGAGATGGCCTCGTCCTCGGCCGCCACGAGCCGCGGCAGGGCCTCGACGATCGTCACCTCGGACCCGAAGGACTTGAAGACCGACGCGAACTCGACACCGATGACGCCGCCGCCGAGCACCACGACCCGGGGCGGGACGAAGTCGAGGGTCAGGGCCTGCTCGCTCGTCATGATCCGGCCGCCGATCTCAAGGCCGGGCAGCGACTTCGCGTACGAGCCGGTCGCGAGCACGACGTTGCGTCCGCGGATGCGACGACCGTCGACCTCGACGGTGGAGCGGTCGACCAGGCGACCGGCGCCTTCGACCAGCTCGATCTTGTGTGCCTTGGCCAGGCCCTGCAGACCCTTGTACAGGCGCGCGATGACGCCGTCCTTGTAGGCGTTGACGCCGGACATGTCGACCGACTCGAAGGTCGACTTCACCCCGAACTGCTCGCCCTCACGGGCGGTGTCGGCGACCTCGGCGGCGTGCAGCAGCGCCTTGGTCGGGATGCAGCCGACGTGCAGGCAGGTGCCCCCGAGCTTGCCCTTCTCGACGAGGGCGACGCGCAGCCCCAGCTCTGCCGCCCGGAACGCGCAGGCGTAGCCGCCACTTCCTCCTCCGAGGATCACCACGTCGTACGTGGTCTCGTCGGTGGTCTCGGCGTCAGCCGACATGCTCGCTCCCTTGCGTCGTGTGCGTCGGATGGTGGCGTCGCCCAGGGTCGCGGTCAGGTCGTGGCCGGTCCGGATCGACACAGAGCATCTTGTCACTGATTGCACAGCGAGGCGCAAGCAGGTCGACGCATGGTCCGCGGGTCACCGCGCGCGCCGCTCCGGTGCCCGCGATGGGCTCCGGTCGGGACACCTCTCCCCGTATCGTGGGCGCATGGCGTGGTGGAAGCGGAGCGGCAAGCGCTCGGACCGGGGACCCTCCGACGGGCCCAACATGGCGGTGGACCAGCAGGCCGTCCGCCGGCACTTCACCGAGTTCACCACCAGCCGTCGCGGGGTCGAGGCCTACGTCGAGCCGCCGACGAACGTCACCGCGACGACCGTCATCCTCATCGCCTACGACGGTGAGTGGACCCGGCGGGCCGCGGGGTCGCGCGATGCCGCGTTCGCGCTCGCTCGTAGTCTCGAGGTGCCGGTGTACGACGTGCTCCAGACCGGTTACCCCAACCGCATGCGCGAGTGGAACTCGCGCCAGCGCAAGAAGCAGTGACCCGTATGCCGCGTGGCTGGCAGAGTGGGCACAGACCTGCGGGCCGGGAACCGGCTCCGCTCCGCTCCGAGAAGTAGGAGGCACCATGGCCAAGTCCGGTGACGCAAAGAAGCCAGCAGGACAGGGGCCCAGCGAGGAGATGAAGCGCAAGTTCCGCGAGGCCCTCGACAAGAAGCAGTCGCACGCAGGTCGCGACGTGTCGGACGACACTGAGCACGGCAAGGTCGACCACGCCCAGGCGGCGGCGACGACGGCGACTCAGCAGATGTTCCGTCGCAAGAGCGGCGGATGACCGAGTAGTCAGGTGACGACAGTGGGGCCCGTCCACCGCGGACGGGCCCCACTGTGTTTGCGCGCGCCGGCGGGCAGCGGGCGTCAGCCGGCGTAGTCCTCGACCAGGCGCAGGAGCGTGCCCACGCCGTAGCCGGTGGCGCCCTTCGGGGTGTAGCCCCACCCGGAGCCCTCATTGAACGAGGGACCGGCGATGTCGACGTGCGCCCAGGGCGTGCCCTCGGTGACGAACTCCTTCAGGAACAGGCCGGCGGTGAGCATCCCGCCCCACCGTTCGCCCTTGTGGGCCAGGTCCGCCACCGTCGAGTCGAGCTGCTTGCGCAGGTCGGCCGGCAGTGGCATCGCCCAGGCCGCCTCGCCGGCCGCGGCCGCCGCGGCGACGACCCGGTCGCGGAAGGTGTCGTCGTTGGCCATGATGCCGGCGACGCGGCCCCCGAGGGCGACCATCTGCGCTCCGGTGAGGGTCGCGATGTCGACGATCACGTCGGGCTTGGCCTCACCGGCCAGGCAGATGCCGTCACCGAGGACCATGCGCCCCTCGGCGTCGGTGTCGAGGATCTCGACGGTGGTGCCGTTGCGCATCGTCACGACGTCGCTGGGGCGCTGGGCCGTGCCGCTGGGCATGTTCTCGGCGAGGCAGAGGTAACCGGTGACCTTGACCGGCAGGCCGAGCTGGGCGGCGGCGAACACCGTCGCGGCGACCGCGGCGGCGCCGGCCATGTCGGACTTCATCGTGGTCATCCCGGTGGCGGGCTTCAGGTTGAGTCCGCCGGAGTCGAACGTGATGCCCTTGCCGACGAGCGCCACCGAGGCCGTTGCGCGGGGCGGGTTCCACGTCAGGGTCACCATCCGCGGCGGGTTGACCGAGCCCTGGCCGACGCCGACGATGCCGCCGAAGCCGCCCTTCTCGAGCGCCTTCTCGTCGAGCACCTTGATCGTCACCTTGGCGGTCGCCGTGGTGTTGCGGGCCTTGACGGAGTCCGCGAACGACTGCGGGAAGAGCTGGTTCGGGGGAGTGTTGACCAGGTCGCGGGCGTAGGCCTTGGCGTCCGCCAGGATGGCCGCCCGGGTCGCGGCTGCCTTGACCGCCTTGACGCGCGCGTCCGGGGTGGCGACGGTGATCGCGGTAATGGCCTTGGCGGGCTTGGCCGCGGGGCCGCGCACCCCGGCATACCGGTAGGCGCCGAACGCGGCGCCCTCGGCGACGGCGGCGACGGACTCCTCGCCGGCGGTCGGCAGGGCCACGACGACCTTGTTCGCGTTCTTGAGGGACCTCGAGGCGGCGCCGGCAGCGCGTCGCAGCACCTCGTGGTCGAAGGAGGTCGTGCGGGCAGTCCCCTTGCCGAGGCCAGTGAGGACGACGCGCGGGGCAGCGACTCCGGGGACGGCCGCGATGGTCAGCACCTCGTCGGCGGCACCCGTGGCGTGCAGCGCCGCGAGCTGCGCGGCGACGTGGGAGGCGGCCGGCCGGGGGAGGCCGTGGCCGGCGGCCAGGGCGGCCTTGCCGTCGGCGTCGACGGTGGCGAGGACGAGGGCGTCCGCCTTGAGGTCGTGGGCGGGGCGGTCGGAGACGCTGACGGTAGTCACGTACTCATCCTTCATGTGGGGGCTGGTGGCACCTGCTTGTGCGCAGGATAGCCGTGCCGCGTGGGGGGCAGGTGCGGGGCGGTAGCGTTCGGAGCATGAGCGACGGAGCCCTGAAGACCTCACCCCTGCACGACCGGCACGTGGCCCTGGGGGCCAAGATGGCCGACTTCGGCGGCTGGGAGATGCCGATCGAGTACCCCGGTGGCGGCGTCGTCCGCGAGCACTCCGCCGTGCGCACCTCCGTCGGCATCTTCGACGTCTCGCATCTCGGCAAGGCGCGGGTGTCCGGACCCGGGGCCAAGGACTTCGTGAACTCCTGCCTGGCCAACGACCTCGACCGCATCCACGAGGGCAAGGCGCAGTACACCTTGTGCTGCAACGACTCCGGCGGGGTCGTCGACGACCTGATCGCCTACCTGCGCAGTGACGACGACGTCTTCCTCATCCCGAACGCCGCCAACACCGGTGCCGTGGTCGAGCTCCTCGCCGCGGCCGCCCCGCAGGGTCTGAAGGTCGAGAACCTCCACGAGGGCTACGGCGTCATCGCCGTCCAGGGCACCAACAGCGACGAGGTGCTCGAGGCCCTGGGGCTGCCCACCGGGCACGAGTACATGTCCTTCGTCGAGACCGACTGGAAGGGCCACCCCGTCATCGTCTGCCGCACCGGCTACACCGGGGAGCGCGGCTACGAGCTGGTGCCGGCGTGGGAGGTCTCGGCCGAGCTCTGGGACGCCCTCCTCGAGGCCGCGGCGCCGTACGACGGACTGCCGTGCGGCCTCGGTGCGCGGGACACCTTGCGCACCGAGATGGGGTACGCCCTGCACGGCAACGAGCTGTCCCCGTCGATCACGCCCGTCCAGGCACGGGTCGGCTGGGCGGTCGGCTGGAAGAAGGAGGCGTTCTGGGGCAAGGACGCGCTCGTCGCGGAGAAGGCGGCCGGCCCTTCCCGGGTGGCCTGGGGCCTGCTCGCGACAGGACGAGGCATCCCGCGGGCGCACTGTGAGGTGAAGGTGGACGGCGAGGTCGTGGGAGAGGTGACGTCCGGGACGTTCAGCCCGACCCTGCGCAACGGCATCGCCCTCGCGCTGCTCGCGCCGACCGTCGCCGCGGGCGACGAGGTCGTCATCGACGTGCGCGGACGCGAGGTGCCCGCGACCGTCGTGAAGCCGCCGTTCGTGCAGGTCGACGTCCGCGAGGACTGAGCCGGAGCACCGGGGAGGCACAGTGACGGGTATGCCGGACGAGGGGTTCCGCGGCGACGTCCGCGGACACGTGTACTCCGCGCGCGTCGAGTGGAGCGGGTCGACGGCCGGCGGCTACCGCGCCTATCCGCGAGCCCACACGGCCTGGACGCCACCGGCGGCCGAGGGCTTCGACCTCAGTGCCGACGCGCACTTCCGTGGCGACCCGGACCTGCCCAACCCCGAGCAGCTGCTCGTCCTGGCGGCGTCCTCGTGCCAGCTGCTGTCCTTCCTCGCGGTCGCTGCCCGAGGCGGCGTGGAGGTGCTGGCCTACGCGGACGACGCCTTCGGGCAGATGCCGGCTGACGCGGTGCCACAGCGGATCACGCGGATCGTCCTCAGGCCGGTCATCAGCGTGGTGGCGGGGACCGACCCGGCCGTCGTCGTGCGGATGACCCACGAGGCCCACGACGAGTGCTACATCTCCAACTCGCTCACCACGCAGGTCGTCGTGGAACCCGAGGTCGTCATCGCCTAAGGGTGCCTGGCTGTCGGTGGTCGGACGTAGCGTCACAGGATGCGATACGGCTTCGTCGTCCCCTATGCCGACGCCTGCGCGTTCGCCGAGGTGGCGGCGCTGGGTGAACGGCACGGCTGGGACGCGGTGTTCACCTGGGAGAGCCTCTACGGCGAGCATGCCTGGGTGACCCTGGCCGCGGCGGCGACCGCGACGTCGGCGATCCGGCTGGGCACCCTGCTGACCCCGGCCAGCCGTCACCGGCCCTGGGATCTCGCGTCGATGGTCAGCTCCGTCGACCGGCTCAGCGGAGGCCGGGTCGTCATGACAGTCGGGCTCGGCGCGCTGCACCCCGGGTGGACCCGGTTCGAGCGCGACGAGGGCCGGGCCGAGCGGGCGCGCAAGCTCGACGAGTCACTCGCCGTCTATCGCGGCCTCCTGTCGGGTGCGCCGCTCACCTACGACGGGGTGCACTACCCGGTCGGTCCCGAGGGCGAGGGGGCGCCGCCCCTGCCGCCGCCACCGACCCAGCGACCACACCCGCCGGTCTGGGTGGTCGGCGCCTACCTGCCCGGCCGTCGCAGGCAGCCCTCGATGGAGCGGGCCGCGCGGTGGCAGGGGGTGCTGCCCACCGTCGCGGTGCCCGACGCCCAGCCGGGCAGCCCGCACCTCACCCTGGAGTCCGTGGCCGAGGCGCTGGCAGTCGTGCGCGACCTGCGGGAGGAGGCCGGGCTCCCGTGGGAGGGCTACGACGTCGTCATCGAGGGGGACAGCACGGGCGAGTTCGTCCGGTCCGCGGGCACCCCGGCGCAGTGGGCCACGATCGGGGCGACCTGGTGGATCGAGAGCTGGTGGAGCGTCGAGCCCGGCCCGGCCGGGCTGGCCGAGATCCGCCGACGAGTGGAGGCCGGTCCGCCGACCGACTAGCTGACGACGTCGGACACCCGAAGGAGCGGCAGGGGGTGCATCACCTTGGCCACCTGCGGTGCGAAGGCCGGCGAGTCGCTCAGGATGCGCCTTGCAGGCCCGTCGGCGACGACCTCCCCGTCGGCGAGGATGATCGCCCGGGTCGCGACGTCGGCCGCCAGCTCGACGTCGTGGGTGGCCAGGATGACCGTGCGGCCGGCGGCGGCCAGCTGCGACAGCAGGGTGGTGAGCCTGGCCTTGGCCTGGTAGTCGAGTCCGCGGGTGGGTTCGTCGAGCAGGACCACCTGGCTCCCGCGGGCCAGGACGAGACTCAGCGCCACGCACATCTTCTGGCCCTCTGAGAGCTCGGTGGGGTGACGGGCGCTGGGCAGACCTGGGACCAGGCGCTCGAGGAGGGTGGCGCTCGACCCGGGGATGAGCGCGTGGGCGGCGTCGTTGGCGGTCAGCTGCGACCCAACTGCAGCGTCTGTGAGCAGGACGGCCGGATCCTGTGGCGCGAGGGCCGACGGACCCGACACCCGGACGCGTCCCGAGGTCGGGCCGAGGCTCCCGTGCAGCGCGCCGAGCAGGCTCGACTTGCCGGCGCCGTTGCGCCCCATCAGGACGACCACCTCGCCCCCGTGCACCTGGAGCGTCACCGTGCGCAGCGCCACGACCTGTCCGCGCAGCAGGCTGAGCCGATGCACGTCGACTCGCACCTCGCCCCGGGTGCCCGGCCCGTCGTCCCGCCGGTCGTCCCTCCGGTCGTCCCGCCGGTCGTCCCGCCGGTCGTCCCGCCGGTCGTCCCGCCGGTCGTCCCGCCGGTCGCCCGGCACGTCGCCAGACCGGTCGTGATCCAGTGCGGCCCGCAGGCCCTTGGCCTGGCGCCGACCGGCCCGGACCGACAGCGGGACGGGGGACCAGCCGAGCCGCAGGCCCAGGTCGACCACCGGAGGGCGGATGGGCGAGCGAGTCATCGCGGTCGCCGGATCGAGCGGCCCGATCACCCGCCCCGCCTCGACGAGCAGGACCGAGTCAGCGTGGTGCACGACCCTTTCGAGCCGGTGCTCGGCCACGACCACCGTGACGCCGACGTCGTGGACGAGGCGGTGCAGGATCGCGAGGACCTCCTCGGCAGCCACCGGATCGAGCGCGGACGTGGGCTCGTCGAGCACGAGGACACGAGGGCCACCGGCGAGCGCGACGCCGATGGCCACGCGCTGCACCTGTCCACCCGACAGCTCTGCCACCGGACGGCTGCGCAGGCCCGCGAGACCGAGCAGGTCGAGGGTCTCCTCGACCTGTCGCTGTCCGCGGTGCGGGTCGTCCGCGCGGGGTCGCACGCCTGCCGCGATCACGGACTCGACCGTCCCGTCGACCAGGTCGGCGGCGGGATCCTGTCGGACCAGCCCGACGACGGCCCTCTCCTCGTCAGTCCCGGCCCCCCACAGGTCGGCCCCGTCCACGAGCACCCGGCCGGTCCGGGTGACCTTGCCGTGGGCGTGGTCGACGCCGCGGGTCGAGGGGGTGTCACCGGACGTCGCGGGGCCGCCCAGGCAGCGCAGCAGGGACGTCTTGCCCGATCCGGTCGGCCCGACCACGAGCACCAGCTCACCCTCGGGGATCGCGAAGGAGGCGTCGCGAAGCGCCGACGCGCCGGCATACGCGATGGTCACGGCCTCGAACACGATCACGCAGCGAACCCTAGAGTGGAACCATGAGCGACGCGTGGACCTGGACCTACCTCGATGCCGAGGGCAACGCCCTGTCCGGGGACGGACTCGTGACGACCGCTTTTCCCTCGCAGTCGGACGCCGAGAACTGGTTCGGCGAGTCGTGGCACGAGCTGACGGACCACGGGGTCGACGCGGTCAACCTGTTCCACGAGGGGGTGCTCGTCTACGGGCCGATGAGCCTGCGGGCCGCCGAGTAGCAGCCGAGCAGCCGCCTCAGGGAGCGCTTGCGCTCAGGCGGGGTACTCGCCGCGCTTGACGAGGGCCCTGGGCATGCGCGAGCGGCGCAGCTGGAAGCCGCGCATCACGGCATACATGGCCAGCCCGCGGCCGACCTTGTCGGCCCCGAACTTCGCGACCAGCAGCTTCTTGAGCCGCCGCCACATGAGGAAGCCGTCGACGGCGGCGACCAGCAGCAGCCCGTAGACGCAGATCGAGACGATGGCGAACAGGGCTGGGACGCGGATGAACGACAGCGCCAGCACCACGATCATCACGGGCAGCATGAACTCGCCGATGTTCCAGCGGGCGTCGATGTAGTCGCGGATGTAGCGGCGGACCGGGCCCTTGTCGCGGGCAGGCAGGTGGGCGTCGTCGCCGGTCGTCATCGCGGCCCGCTGCTTGAGCTGGGCCTCGCGACGCCTGGCCTTGTCGGTGTCCCGAGCGGCCTTGCGGTCGGTGACGACAAGCGGGCGCCGGTTGGCTGCCTCCTGGTCCTTGCGCTTGGGGGTGGGCCGGTTCTTGGCACCCTCGCGGGGAGCGTGGGCGACCGAGGAGGCCTGCTGGTCGTTGAGGGTCTTGCTGCGTCCGAACACCCGCTCACTGTATGCCGTGCGGTTGCCTTCCCTTGAATCGCGCGTCAGCGTCCCCGGGCGCCGGCAGCGGTGGGCTCGACCAGGTCACCCGTTAGGCTCCCCGACGTGACCGACGACGTGCTGACGAACGACCAGATCTCCGCCCTCAAGACCACGGTCGCGGGCCTGATGCCCGGCCTGCGCAAGGACCTCGAGGACCTCACCCGCATCCCCAGCGTGAGCCTGGACGCGTTCGACCAGGCCCACGTCGAGGCCAGTGCCGAAGCCACCGCGGCCCTGCTGCGTGCCGAGGGACTCGAGGTCGAGATCGTCCGCGAAGGTGGTCGTCCGGCCGTCATCGGGCACATCGACGGACCGCAGGGTGCCCCCACCGTCATGCTCTATGCGCACCACGACGTGCAGCCGCCCGGCGACGACGCGGACTGGGACAGCCCGCCGTTCGAGCCGACCGAACGCGACGGCCGCGTCTACGGACGCGGTGCGGCCGACGACAAGGCGGGGATCATGGCGCACCTCGCAGCCCTGCGGGCGCACGCCGGCAACCTGCCCGTCGGGGTCACCGTCTTCGTCGAGGGGGAGGAGGAAATCGGCTCCGACTCGCTCCCGACCCTGCTGGAGGTCCACGGCGAGAAGCTGCGTGCCGACGCCATCGTCCTGGCAGACTCCACCAACTGGGCCATCGGCGAGCCGGCCCTCACCACCACCCTGCGTGGCCTGATCCGCGTGGTCATCACGGTGACGACCCTCGACCACGGCATCCACTCGGGCATGTTCGGCGGGGCGGTCCCTGACGCCATCACGCCGCTCATCCGCATCCTGGCGACCCTGCACGACGACGCCGGCGACGTCGCGATCGCCGGGCTCAAGTCCGGCACGGCCAGCGACCTGGAGTTCGACGAGGCGCGCCTGCGTGAGGAGTCGGGCCTGCTCGATGGCGTGGAGGTGATCGGCACCGGCACCCTGCTCGACCGCATCTGGGCCAAGCCGACCGCGACCGTGATCGGCATCGACGCACCCTCGGTCGCCAAGTCCTCCAACACCCTGGTGCCCACCGCCAGCGCCAAGGTGTCGATCCGCCTGGCCCCCGACGAGGTGCCGCTGGAGGCGTATGCCGCCGTGCAGCGGCACGTCGCCGCCCACACCCCCTGGGGTGCCAAGGTCGAAGTGCACCTCGACGACCAGGGAGCGGGTTTCGACGCCGACGCCAACGGGCCCGTCTACGACCAGGCGCGCGCGGCCTTCACGGACGCCTGGGGCGTCGAACCGGTCGACATCGGCGTGGGCGGCTCGATCCCGTTCGTGGCCTCCTTCGCCGAGAAGTTCCCCGATGCCGCGATCCTCGTGACCGGTGTCGAGGACCCCGACACCCGCGCGCACGGCGCGAACGAGTCGCTGCACCTGGGCGAGTTCGAGAAGGTCTGCGTCGCCGAGGCCGTGCTCCTCGCGCGACTCGGCGCGATGCCGCGCTGAACATCCATGCTGGACCCGTCGACCCGTCGACCCGTCGACCCGTCGACGCTGAACCTGTCGATGACAGGCTGGACCTGCCGAAGCCCCGCTGCACCTGTCGAACCGAGTGAAAGGGACCTCTCATGAGCGACGCCGCGAACGAGCCCCGCCCCTACGACGTCGTCGTCTTCGGGGCCACCGGCTTCGTCGGCCGGCTGGTGGCGGCATACCTGGCCGAGCACGCCCCTGCCGACGTCAGGATCGCCCTCGCCGGCAGGTCGAGGCAACGACTGGAGGAGGTCAGGGCCGGACTGCCGGCCGCGGCCCACGACTGGCCGCTGGTCACGGCCGACGTGGCGGACCCGGCCTCCCTGCGCGAGCTCGCTGCGTCCACCACCGCCGTGGCCTCCACGGTCGGCCCCTACCTGCGCTACGGGCTCCCGCTCGTCCAGGCGTGCGCCGACGCGGGCACCCACTACGCGGACCTCACCGGCGAGGTCCTGTTCGTGCGCGCCGCGATCGACGCCGTCGATGCCCGGGCGCGGGAGACCGGCGCGCGCATCGTCACGGCCTGTGGCTACGACTCGATCCCGTCCGACCTGGGCGTGCTCCTCCTGCACGAACGCGCAGTCGCGGATGCCGCAGGCGGCCTGCTCGACACCACGCTGCACGCCCGGTCCAAGGGTGGACTCAGCGGCGGCACGATCGACTCCTCGCGAGCCCAGCTCGAGGCGGTCGGTGAGGACCGGACGCTGCGCAAGGTGCTGTTCGACCCCTACGCGCTGAGCCCGGACCGCTCTGCCGAACCCGAGCTGGGCTCGGAGCGTGACCCCAGCTCGGTCTTCACCGACTCCGAGACCGGTGAGTGGGTCGGGCCCTTCATCATGGCCAGCTTCAACACGCGGATCGTCAGGCGCAGCAACGCCCTTCGCGACCACGCCTACGGCCGACGCTTCAGGTACCGCGAGGTCAGCTCCTACGGCCGGGGGCTGCGCGGGCGCCGGCGCGCGACCCTCTTCACCGCCGTGATGGGTCTGGCCTTCGCCGGGCTCGCCAACCCGCGGACCCGTCCCCTCTTCGACGCGCTCGCGCCGTCACCCGGCGAGGGCCCGAGCGAAGAGAACCGCCGCTCCGGCTGGTTCTCGATGAAGATCCGCACCACCACCGAGACGGGACGTCGCTACCTCGCGACGGTGTCGGCCCAGGGCGATCCCGGGTATGCCGCGACGGCAGTCATGCTGGGGGAGGCCGCCCTCTGCCTGGCCCTGGACGGCGACCGGCTCCCGCAGGCGGCAGGGGTGCTCACCCCGGCCACGGCGATGGGTGACGCCCTCGTCGAGCGGCTGCGAGCGCGCGACTTCGTGATGACCGTGGACGAGCTGTCCGACCGCCCCTGATATCAAGCCGGGCTGCCCGTCCACGGCGCTGCGGACGATTCAGTCTGTTCCGGGATGGCCGCCGTGGGCCTCCGCCAGGTGTCCTAGTCCTTCGAGGTCTCTCCGGGTAGCGACAGCATCTGGTCGAGGGCCACCCGGGCGTAGCGGGCAACCTCGTCGTCCACCGTGATCGCGTTGACCACCCGACCCGCCACGAGGGACTCGAGCGTCCAGACGAGGTGCGGCAGGTCGATGCGGTTCATGGTGGAGCAGTAGCAGACGTTCTTCTCCAGGAAGGAGATCTGCTGCCGCGGGAACAGCGTGCCCAGCCGCCGCACCAGGTTGAGCTCGGTGCCGACCACCCACTTCGTGCCGTCCGGGGCGGCGGCGATGGTCTGGATGATCTTCTCGGTCGAGCCGACCTCGTCAGCGGCCTCCACCACCTCGTACTGGCACTCGGGGTGCACGATCACCCTGACGTCGGGGATCTCGCGGCGCGCCTGCTCGAGCGCCGCGAGGCTGAACCGGCCGTGGACCGAGCAGTGCCCGCGCCACAGGATCATCGTGGCGTCCTGGAGCTGCCGACGGGTCAGCCCGCCCATCGGCTTGTGCGGGTCGAACACGACGCAGCCGTCGAGCGAGCCGCCGAGGTCGCGCACGAAGGTGTTGCGCCCCAGGTGCTGGTCGGGCAGGAACAGCACCTTGCCGCCGGGGCCCTTCTGTTCGAGGGCCCACGTCAGTGCCGTCTTGGCGTTGGAGGACGTGCAGATCGTGCCGCCGTGACGACCCGTGAAGGCCTTGATGGCTGCCGAGGAGTTCATGTACGTCACGGGGACGGTCAGGTCGGCGACCCCGGCCTCGACCAGGTCGTCCCAGCACTCCTCGACCTGGCGGATGGCCGCCATGTCCGCCATCGAGCATCCCGCCGCGAGGTCGGGCAGGATCACGGTCTGGCTGTCGCCGGTGAGGATGTCCGCGGACTCGGCCATGAAGTGCACGCCGCAGAACACGATGTAGGGAGCCTGCGGCCGCGCGGCCGCGTCCTTGGCCAGCTTGAACGAGTCACCGGTGACGTCGGCGAACTCGATGACCTCGTCGCGCTGGTAGTGGTGACCGAGCACGAAGACCTGGTCACCGAGGGCAGCCTTCGCCGCGCGGGCGCGCTCGACGAGGCCCGGGTCCGACGGCGCGGGCAGCTCGCCGGGGCACTCGACCCCGCGCTCGGTGTGCAGCTCCGTGCCGCGCCCGAGGACGAGCAGCGGCAGGGGAGTGGTGGGTCGGGAGTCCGACTGCGTCACAGAGGTGCTCACGTGCTCGATCGTATGCCGTGGCCGGCCCGGCCCGGGCCAACGGTCCGTGCTCTAGGGTCGCCGCCATGGACGACGCCACGCAGCTGACGACCCTGCACGCGGCCACGACCGCGATGGGCGACACGGTCCGCGCGGCTGACCCCCAGGCCACCGTCCCGTCCTGCCCGGGCTGGACCGTCACCGACCTGGTCGACCACCTGGGCCGGGTGCACCTGTGGGCGGCCCACTGTGCGCGCACCGGCTCGCCGCCGGATCCCTACCCGCGTCGCGGCCGCGACCAGCCGTTGCCGGACTGGTATGCCGCGTGCGCCGACACCATCGTGACCACCCTCGGCGAGCTGCCACCCGACCATCCGGCCTGGAGCTTCTCAGCCGTGCCGGGACACCAGGACGTGAGGTTCTGGCGCCGTCGGCAGGTCCACGAGACGACGATCCACCACGTCGACGCGCTGCAGGCGTGCGGGCGGCTGCCGACCACCGGTCTGGTCGACCACCTCCCCGTGCTGACACCCGGGCAGGCGGCTGACGGGATCGCCGAGGTCTTCGAGGTGATGGCGCCACGCAGCCTGGTCCGCCATGCGGATCGTCCACCCCTGGACGTGATTCCGGCGGAGCGGCCCGTCGCCTTCGCATGCAGCGACACCGGGGCCTCGTGGACCCTGAGCGTGGTCGACGCAATGGTCCGAGTCGACGACGTGCCCGTGCGGGACGCGGTCGCGCTGGTCAGCGGGCCGGCATCGCACCTGTACCTCTCGCTGTGGCACCGCGCCGACTCGTCGCTGCTGCGGACCGAGGGCGACGAGGCTGCCGCCCGGCGGCTCCTCGGTGCTGCTCTGGTGCCCTAGCCGCAGCGGCAGCGCTTGCGACAGGGGCAGCGGCTAGTGCTTGCGACAGCGGCAGCGCTGGCTACAGGGGCGGGAGCCGGGGCAGGCGCAGGGCTCAGAGGGGGTGGATCTTGCTGCTGGACATCGCGACGCTGACGGTGTTCTCACCGAACCGGACGTGAATACGGTCGCCGGTGATCTTGACGACGGATCCGAGCCCGTGCCGGTCATGGGTGACCCGGTCGTTGACGGCGAAGTCAGGGATGTCGGGGACGGGCGCGGCCCGGAAGGGGCTGTTGGGAAGGTGCGGCTTCTTGGCGGGTTGGCGGGGGCGCATCCATCCATTGTGGACCTGTTTTGCCCTCGCGGCCTCCACGGGGAAGCCGATTCGGGCGTGCCCGTGCTCAGCAGGGCCCGAGAAACCCGCCGTCGCGCTCGGCGTCGGGACTGCGAGGATGTCTGCGTGCACGTCGTCATCGCCCCGGACTGCTTCACCGGCACCCTCACCGCCCAGCAGGCCGCCCGTGCCATCGCCCACGGGTGGGAGGCCAGCGCGCCGCACGACCTGCTGACCCTGCGTCCGCTGTCCGATGGCGGACCCGGGTTCCTCGACGTGCTCGCCTCCGCGCTCCCGGAGGCCCAGACCCTGGCGGTCACCGTCGCCGACCCGCTCGGACGGGACGTGCCCGCGGCGATCCTCATCACCGACACCCACGGCAAGCGCACGGCATACCTGGAGTCGGCGCAGGCGGCGGGGCTGCACCTGCTCGCCGCCGACGAGCGGAACCCGGCCGTCACGAGCACGTGGGGCGTCGGCCAGCTCGTCGACGCTGCGCTTCGCGAGGGCGCGACCCGGATCGTCGTGGGCCTGGGCGGCAGTGCGACCAACGACGCCGGCGCGGGCCTGCTCGCGGCACTCGGCGCCGGCGCTCCGGATGACCTGGCCCGAGGTGGGCTGGCCCTGGCCGACATCTCCGATGGTGCGCTGTCGGCGCTCGCGGCCACCCGCGAGCGGTTCCGGGACGTCGAGGTCGTCCTGGCGACCGATGTCGAGTCGCCGCTGCTCGGACTCCAGGGCGCCAGTGCTGTCTTCAGCCCCCAGAAGGGCGCGTCGCCCGAGACCGCGCAGGCCCTCGAAGGAGCGCTGGGACGGTTCGTCGAGGTGGTCCGTCGTACCCTGCCGGAGCAGACCGACCTGTTGACCGGTGCCGCCCGCCGCCTCGACAAGGCGCCGGGAGCGGGCGCCGGGGGTGGCCTGGGCTACGGCCTGTCCCTGCTCGGTGGCACCAGGGTCAGCGGGGTGGCTCAGGTCCTCGAAGCCGTCGGGTTCCGTGACCTGCTGCGCGCCGCCGACCTGGTGGTGACGGGGGAGGGCTGCTTCGACTGGCAGAGCCTGCAGGGCAAGGTCGTGGCCGGCGTGGCCGCCATGGCCCTCGAGACGGCGACGCCGAGCGTCGTCATCGCCGGCCAGACCCTCGTGGGGCGCCGCGAGGCGATGACCTTGGGCCTGTCCGGCAGCTATGCCGTCGCCCAGACCCCCGCGGAGGTCGAGGCGGCCATGGCCGACCCGGTCGGGACGCTCGCGGCACGCGCTGCCCGGGTGGCGGCCACCTGGTCCCCCCGGGCCTGACCACGACGTACAGTGGGAGGTGCGCGGGGAACATTTCGCGAGAACCGCAGGTTGGCACTGGTGGCCAACCTCCACCGACATGAAGGACTCATCACCATGAGTGTTCAGGACCAGACCGCCGAAGCGACGACCGCCGACGCGACCCAGGCGCCTGCCGAGGCCACGCACGGCGTGCTCCTCACCGATGTTGCTGCTGCCAAGGTGAAGTCCCTGCTCGAGCAGGAGGGCCGCGACGACCTGCGTCTGCGCGTCGGCGTGCAGCCCGGTGGGTGCTCCGGCCTCATCTACCAGCTCTACTTCGACGAGCGCACCCTCGACGGTGACCTCGTGCGCGACTTCGATGGTGTCGAGGTCGTCGTGGACCGGATGAGCGCCCCTTACCTCGTCGACGCGAGCATCGACTTCGCCGACACGATCGAGAAGCAGGGCTTCACGATCGACAACCCCAACGCGGGCAGCTCCTGCGCCTGCGGGGACTCCTTCAGCTGACCCCTAGCGGTACTCGGGGTTCTCGTAGTCGAAGCGGGCGCCGGCGTCCCACTCGGTGCGCTGGTTCCCGCCCACGGGGAAGCCGCCCGCGGCCTTGAGCAGGGCCGCCAGGTGCATCAGGTTCCACGTCATGAACGTGGTGTTCCGCTGGGTGAACTCGTTCTCCGGCCCGCCGCTGCCGGGGTCGAGGTAGGACGGGCCGGGGCCGGCTTCCCCGATCCACCCGGCGTCCGCGCCTGGCGGGATGGCGTAGCCGATGTGCTGCAGGCTGTAGAGGATGTTGGACGAGCAGTGCTTGATGCCGTCCTCGTTGCCGGTGATGATCGCGCCGCCGACCTTGCCGTAGTAGACGTACTGGCCCATGGCGTTCGTCATCGACGACCCCGCGTAGAGGCGCTCGATGACCTGCTTGGTGATGCTGGAGTTGTCGCCGAGCCAGATGGGTCCGGCCAGCACGAGGATGTCGGACTCGATGATCCGTGCGAAGAGTGTGGGCCACTCGTCGCGCTCCCAGCCGTGCTCGGTCATGTCGAGGTAGACGCCGGTGGCGATGTCGTGGTCGACGGCCCGGATCAGCTCGACGTCGACCCCGTGCTTGCGCATGATCGCGGCGCTGATGTCGACCAGCGCCTGGGTGTTGCTCCGCTCCGGTGAGCGTTTGAGCGTGCAGTTCACGAAGGTCGCACGCAGGCCACTGAAGTCGAAGGCGCTGATCCCGGGTTCGCTCATGGACTCGACTGTGCACGGTCGCGGGAGCACCGACAACAGTCATTCGGCGGATAGCGCGATAGGTTTTCGACCGTGCAGATAGCCATCACCGGTTCCATTGCCACCGACCACCTGATGACCTTCAAGGGCAGGTTCCGCGACAGCCTCGTCGTCGACCAGCTCGACAAGGTCTCGCTGTCGTTCCTCGCGGACGACCTCGAGGTGCGCCGCGGGGGCGTGGCCGCCAACATCGCGTTCGGCATGGCCAACCTCGGGCAGCGGCCGATCCTCGTGGGAGCGGTGGGGGAGGACTTCGGCGACTACCGCAGCTGGCTGGAGAGGCACGGCGTCGACTGCGTCTCGGTGCACACCTCCGAGTCCAAGCACACCGCCCGGTTCGTCTGCACGACCGACGACGACATGGCCCAGATCGCGACGTTCTACGCGGGGGCGATGAGCGAGGCTCGGGCCATCGAGCTGGGTCCCATCGCCCAGCGGGTGGGTGGGCTCGACCTGGTGCTCATCGGGGCCAACGACCCCGAGGCCATGCTGCGGCACACCCGCGAGTGCCGCTCGCGCGGCATACCGTTCGCCGCCGACCCGAGCCAGCAGCTCGCCTTCGCCGACGGCGAGACGATCCGCCAGCTCATCGACGGCGCCGACTTCCTGCTCACCAACGAGTACGAAGCCGCGCTCACCAAGCAGAAGACGGGCTGGAGCGCCGAGGAGATCGCCGACCGCGTCAACACCCGCGTCATCACCCGGGGCAAGGACGGCGTCACCGTCGAGCGCAAGGGCGAGGACCCCATCGAGGTGTCGGTGGCCCGTGAGGTCCGGCGGGCCGACCCGACGGGGGTGGGCGACGCGTTCCGCGCCGGCTTCCTCACCGGCCTGGCGGCAGACCTGGGGCTGCGGCACTCCGCCGAGCTCGGGTCGATGCTGGCGACCTACGTCATCGAGACGGTCGGGACGCAGGAGTACACCCTCGGCAAGGCCAGCTTCCTGCGTCGTCTGTCCGAGGCGTACGGCCAGGACTCCGCCGACGCCATCGAACCCCACATCTCCTGCGTCGCCCCGTAGGACTCGGCCGCACGTGGAGACCGACCCGGTCGAGCCCCTGCCGACCTCGTGGGCGTTCGACCTCGACGAGGTGGACGACGGCGAGGACATGGTCGCCGTCGGGGGCGACCTGCGCGCCGGCACCATCATCGAGGCCTACCGCAGCGGTGTCTTCCCGATGGGCCTGGGCGAACACGGTGCCAGGCCGCTGGGGTGGTGGTCCCCGGATCCTCGGGGCGTCCTGCTGCCGGGCGGCGTGCACGCCAGCCGTTCCCTGCGCAAGTCGCTGCGGCGTTTCGAGATGCGGGTCGACACCGCCTTCCGCGAGGTGGTCGCCGCCTGTGCGGACCCGAGCCGCGAGGGGCGGTGGATCACGGACGAGATCGCCGACGCCTACACCGAGCTGCACGCCCTCGGCTGGGCCCACAGCGTCGAGACCTGGCTCGACGGCGAGCTGGTCGGGGGCCTCTACGGCATCAACGTCGGGGGGCTGTTCGCCGGGGAGTCGATGTTCCACCGCGTGACCGATGCCTCGAAGGCGGCCGTGGTCGCCACCGCGGGGTACGTCTTCGCGGACGGCGACCCCCGACGGCTCATCGACGTGCAGTGGGCCACCGACCACCTGCGCAGCCTCGGGGTGGTCACGATGTCCCGCCGCGAGTACCTGCGCCGGCTCGCGGACGCGGTGGACCTGCCACCGCCCACCTTCGGCGCCGTTACCTGAGTCGGCGCTTCCTGAGTCGGCGCTTCCTGAGTCGGCGCTTGCTGAGTCGGCGCTTCTTGAGTCGGCGCTTCCTGAGCCCGCGTCAGGACGCCAGCCGCACCCGGTATGCCGCGGCGCCGCCTTCCGCTGGCACCTCGCCGAGGTAGGTCTGACCGCGCAGGCGACACCACGCCGGGATGTCCGCCCTGGCTGCCGGGTCCGTGGCCCACACCTCGATCACGGCTCCCCGGGGAGCGTCGGCCGCGACCTGTGCCAGCCGGATGACGGGCAGCGGGCATCGCAGGCCGCGGGCGTCGACGACGACCGGCGCGGACGCGACCGGGTCCTCGGGGACGTCGTGGCGGCCGGGGCGGGCGTCGTGGCGGCCGGGGCGGGCGTCGTGGGGGCCGTCGGCGGGGGCGTGGCTCACAGGCGGTGTGCTCCGAGCTCGGCGCGGACCGAGGCGACCACGTCGCCGATGACGGCGCAGAAGGCGTCCACCTGGGCGGCCCGGTCGGGAGCCACAGCCGCAAGGGGCAGCGTGACGCGGACGTTGCCGTGCGTCAGGGCGCCCATGGCCGCCAGGACGTGGCTGGGTTCCAGGGTGCTGGCGGTGCACGCCGACCCCGACCCCACCCCGAAGCCCCGACGGTCGAACTCGCGCACGAGGGCCTCACCGTCGGCGTACAGGGCCGAGAAGGTCACGACGTGGGGGAGCCGGTCGACCGGGTCGCCGACGACCTCGACGTCCGGGACCGCGGCAGCGGCGGCGCGCACCCGGTCCACGAGGAGGGCGGCCTCGGCGGCGTCGGAGTCGCGGGCTGCCGCCGTCTGCTGCCAGGCCTCGGCAGCAGCCAGGGCCAGCGGCACCCACGGGGTGTGTCGCGTGGCGCCGCTGAGCGCGGCGTCCGGGTCGGGGGCCCCCGGCAGCAGCCAGCGTGACCGCTCGGGCAGCACGACCAGCCCGAGACCGCCAGGACCACCCCACGACTGGGCGTCGCCGGCGAGCGCGTCGTAGGTCGTGGGGGAGGGTGCCCGGCCCAGGGACGCCTGGGCGTCGACCGCGAGTGGCACCCCGGCGCGCTGGCACAGCGCCCAGGCAGCCGCGAGCGGCTGCACGGTGCCGACCTCGCCGTTGGCGTGCTGGAGGGCGGCGGCCACGGTGCCGGGGACCTCGACGGCCCCGGCCCACGCCGCGAGGTCGACCCGCCCCGTCCCGTCCACCGCGACCGTCGCGAACGCGGGCGGGTCACCGAGCGAGTCGGCGGCGTGGCGCCCGGGGACCAGGACCGCCGAGTGCTCGACGGCGGAGGCGACGACGCGCGTCCCGCGGCGGCGGCCGGCATACCGGAAGCCGTCGAGCATCCAGCGCACGGCGGTCGGGCCGTCGGGCGCGAAGGCGACCTCCGGGGGTCGCACCGCGAGCCCCGCCGCGAGCACCTCGCGGGCCTGGTCGAGCAGCCGCCTGGCGGTCCTCGCCTCGCGGTGCAGGCGCCGCGGATCGGCCCAGCCGGCCTCGATCGCCGCGAGGAGGGTCTGGCTCGCGCGAGGGTGCATGGGGCCGGGCGCGGCATCGAGGATCGCGCGGACCGAACCGTCGTCCGGGGAGGGGTTGGCCACACCCCGACGTTAGTCCCACCCTGACCGGACGACCCGCAGCGGCTGGAGTAGGGTTTGGCGCGATGGCCCATCACTGTCTCGAAGAAGGTGCACCGTTGCGTCAGCAGGACGTCTCTGCGCCGCGCCCACCCCGGCGGCGGACTGCAAGCAGGAGATCGATCACGGCTCTCGGGCTGTCGCTCGTCGCCCTCACCCTCTCGGGGTGTGCGGGGCGCGTGCAGGACGGTTTCCTCCCGCGTGCGGTGACCCAGGGCGGGGAGCGGGTGACCTCGCTGTGGAACGGCGCCTGGATCGCCGCGCTCATCGTCGGGGCCATCGTCTGGGGCCTGATCGGATGGTGTGTCGTGGCCTATCGCCGCGCGAAGGACGACACCGCCCTGCCGGTGCAGCTTCGTTACAACGTGCCGATGGAGATCCTCTACACGATCGTCCCTGTCTTCATGATCGCGGTGCTCTTCTACTACACCGCTCGTGACGAGGCAGCCCTGCTCGACACCTCCAAGCACCCCGACGTCGTCGTCAACGTGGTGGGCAAGAAGTGGAGCTGGGACTTCAACTACGTCAACGAGCAGACCTACGAGAGCGGCACCCAGGCCGAGCTCACCGGGAAGCCGGGCGCGGAGAAGAACCTGCCGACCCTCTACCTGCCGGTCAACAAGCGCACCGAGTTCGTGCTCACCTCGCGTGACGTCATCCACTCGTTCTGGGTGCCGGCGTTCCTGCAGAAGCTCGACATGATCCCGGGCCGGGTCAACAGGTTCCAGGTCTTCCCGACGCAGACCGGTGACTTCAAGGGCAAGTGTGCCGAGCTCTGTGGCGCCTACCACTCGCAGATGCTGTTCAACGTCAAGGTCGTCGACCAGGCCACCTACGACCAGCACATCGCCGAGCTGAAGGGCCAGGGCAACAACGGTCAGCTCGACAACAGCCTGAACCTGGCCAAGGTCATGGGCCAGGACCAACACCTCATCCCGAGCGCAGGGAGCAACTGATGGCAGCGGCAACCGAGTCCACCTCGGCCGGGACGTACTACCGCTCCACCGAGGCCACCGCGACCCGCAGGCTCACCAAGGGCCAGACGATCGTGAAGTGGGCGTCGACCACCGACCACAAGGTCATCGGCAACCTCTACTTCATCACCTCCTTCATCTTCTTCATCTTCGGTGGCGTGCTCGCCCTGCTGATCCGAGCCGAGCTGTTCCAGCCCGGTCTGCAGGTCGTGGACAACCCCGACCAGTTCAACCAGCTGTTCACGATGCACGGCACGATCATGCTGCTGCTGTTCGCGACACCCCTGTTCGCCGGTTTCGCCAACGCGCTCATGCCGATCCAGATCGGCGCCCCTGACGTCGCCTTCCCGCGGCTGAACATGTTCGCCTACTGGCTCTACCTGTTCGGTGGCCTGATCGCCTCGGCCGGCTTCCTCACCCCCTCGGGTGCGGCGTCGTTCGGGTGGTTCGCCTACTCGCCGCTGTCGGACGCCTCGAACACCCCTGGCCTCGGTGGTGACCTGTGGGTCTTCGGCCTCGCGCTCGGTGGTTTCGGCACGATCCTCGGTGCGGTCAACTTCATCACCACGATCATCTGCATGCGCGCCCCGGGCATGACGATGTTCCGGATGCCGATCTTCACCTGGACGATCCTGATCACCAGCCTGCTCGTGCTGATGGCGTTCCCGGTGCTCGCGGCGGCGCTGCTCGCCCTCGGTGCGGACCGCAAGTTCGGCGCCCAGATCTTCGAGGCCGGCAACGGTGGGCCCATGCTGTGGCAACACCTGTTCTGGTTCTTCGGCCACCCCGAGGTCTACATCATCGCCCTGCCGTTCTTCGGCATCATCTCCGAGATCCTGCCGGTGTTCTCGCGCAAGCCGATCTTCGGCTACAAGACGCTGGTCTTCGCCACCATCGGCATCGCGGCCCTGTCGGTGACGGTCTGGGCCCACCACATGTACGCCACCGGGCAGGTCCTGCTGCCGTTCTTCGCCGTGATGACCATGTTGATCGCGGTGCCCACCGGCGTGAAGTTCTTCAACTGGATCGGCACGATGTGGGGCGGGAAGCTGTCCTTCGAGACGCCGATGCTCTGGGCGATCGGCTTCCTGGTCACGTTCCTGTTCGGCGGCCTGACGGGCATCATCCTGTCCAGCCCGGCGCTCGACTTCCACCTCTCGGACAGCTACTTCGTGGTCGCGCACTTCCACTACGTCGTCTTCGGCACCGTGGTCTTCGCGATGTTCGCAGGCTTCTACTTCTGGTGGCCCAAGTTCACCGGACGGATGCTCGACGAGACGCTCGGCAAGATCCACTTCTGGATGCTGTTCATCGGCTTCCACACGACCTTCCTGATCCAGCACGTGCTGGGCGTGGACGGTATGCCGCGTCGCTACGCCGACTACCTGCCCGAGGACGGCTTCACCTGGATGAACCAGGTGTCCACCTTCGGCGCCTTCCTGCTGGCCGCCTCGACGCTGCCGTTCCTCTACAACGTCTGGAAGACCTGGCGCACCGCGCCCCTGGTCGAGACCGACGACCCCTGGGGCTACGGCGCATCCCTGGAGTGGGCGACGTCCTGCCCGCCGCCGCGCCACAACTTCGACGTGCTCCCGCGGATCCGTTCCGAGCGTCCGGCCTTCGACCTGCACCACCCCGAGGCCGCGCCGCTGGGTGGGGTCTACGCCGACCCGGACACGCTGACCCGGATCATGGCTGAGACCCGCTCGTCCGAGCACCACGCGACGGGCGAGTTCGACGAGCACAAGCACCCCCGGTTCCACGAGGAGCGTGACTGACCCGTGAAGATCGAGTACAAGCTGTTCGTCATCCTGGCTGCCTTCTTCGCCCCCGTCGGGCTCATCTACGGCATCTTCACGCACTGGCGCGAGCCGGTCGGCCCGGCCGGGCTGTTCCTGTCCGCCGGCCTGGGCGCCATGATCGCCTTCTACCTCTGGGCGACGGCGCGACGCCTGCCGGAGCGTCCCGAGGACAACCCGAGCGGTGAGATCGCCGAGCAGGAGGGCGAGTACGGCTTCTTCAGCCCGCACTCCTGGTGGCCGCTGCCGCTCGCCGGCGCCGCCGCCGTGTGCTTCCTCGGGCTCGCGATCGGCTGGTGGCTGTTCATCATCGGTGCGGCCTTCGGGGTCGTCGCCCTGGTGGGCTGGACCTTCGAGTACTTCAAGGGCCCGCACGCCATCTGACAGCCCCCGCGACAGGTCGTCCGGGCGTGCTCACCCTCTGCGGTGGCGCGCCCGGCGCTTCGCCGTGCAAGGGCACCCTGATGGAGCAGGTAGACTGCCATCAGGTCCGCGCAGGGGCGGGCCGTTTCCAGGGGGCTCGGCTCCAGGGGGCTTGGCGCCGAATCGTGATCGCCCGGCCACACAGTTGCATAGCCAACCAATGAGGGCTGCCCGGCGTCTGCTCGGGTGAGGGCACCGTCGGACGCCGTCCGGCGGGTCCAGCCGCACACGACACAAGTCACGCACAGGGCGCCACGGTGGCGCGGAGCACAGGAGCACACACGTGGTGGGTAGGACGCAAGGGTCACGACGACTGGGCACGGCCGTAGCCGCGGCCGCAGTGGCAGCGGTGACCGTGCTGGCGGGGTGCTCGGGCGCCGTGCACAGCCCGTCGACCGGCAACGTCGCGGCCCACTCGAGCAGCAGCTCGTCCTCCCCGTCGGCGACGGCCACTCCCGCCTCGCTGAGCATCAGCCCCGCCCGGGACGCCAGCAACGTCCTGCCGACCGAGCCCGTCGTGGTCAAGGCCACCACGGGCACCCTGCGTCAGGTCTCCGTGACCGACACCGCGGGGCACCAGGTCCCCGGTGCCCTGGGCAGTGACGGCTCCTGGACCTCCAGCGCGCGTCTGGCGCCCAGCGCGGCATACACCGTCACGGCGCAGGCGACCGGTCCCGATGGCTCGCCGTCGACGACGACCTCCACGTTCACCACGCTCAAGCCCAAGGTCATCGCCACCTACGGGATCCTCAACGCCGGCGCGACCGTCGGTGTCGGTATGCCGGTGAGCATCCAGTTCGACTCGCCCGTCGCCACCAAGGCCCTGCGCGGTCAGATCGAGAAGCTCGTCAAGGTCACCACCTCACCCAAGCAGGTCGGCGCCTGGGGCTGGCTGGACAACCGGCAGCTGATGTGGCGCCCCATGAACTACTGGCTGCCCGGCACGAAGGTGTCCGTCAGTGCTCCGCTGACGGGTGTGCAGACCGGCGACGGCAAGTGGGTCGCCAACGACGACTCCGCCAGCTTCACCATCGGCTCCTCGATGATCTCCACCGTCGACATCCAGCGCCACATGATGACCGTGACGCGTGGCGGCGTGGTCATCAACACCATCCCGATCAGCGCCGGACGCCCCGGTCCCAAGACAGAGACGCGCTCGGGCATCAAGGTGATCATCCGCAAGGAGGGCACCGTCGTGATGGACTCCACGACCATCGGCATCAAGAAGGGCCAGCCCGGCTACTACAAGATCACCACCCAGTCGGCCATGCGGGTGACGTGGACGGGGGAGTACCTCCACTCGGCGCCGTGGTCGGTCGGATCTCAGGGCAACGCCAACGTCAGCCATGGCTGCGTGAACATGTCGCCCGCCAACGCGGCCTGGATGTACGCCAACTCCAAGGCCGGCGACGTCGTGAAGTTCACGGGCTCGTCCAGGCAGTTCCAGCCCGCCGAGGGCATCGGCGTCTGGCAGTACTCGTTCGCCGCCTGGAAGGCGCAGAGCGCCCTCGCCTGACCGGCTGGAGCCCCCCAGTGGACCACCGGGCAACCCCGGCCCACCGGGACCGGGACCCACTGGCTCGCATTTCCCGCTCAGCCCCAGCCGAGGTCGTGCAACCTCGAGTCGTCGATCCCGAAGTGGTGGGCGATCTCATGCACCACGGTCACGGCGATCTCCTCGAGGAGGTCGCCGCGGTCGTCGCACAGGCGGGTCAACGGCCCCCGGAAGATCGTGATCCGGTCCGGCAAGGCGCCTGCCCAGCCGTCGCCCCGGTCCGTGATCGGGGTGCCCTCGTAGACACCCAGGAGGTCGGGGTCGCCCTCCGGCGGCTCGTCCTCGACGAAGAAGACGACGTTGTCGAGCAGCCGCATCAGCTCCGGGGGCACCGCGTCCAGGGCGTCACCGACAGCCTCCTCGAACTCGGCTGACCCCATCTCGACCACGGGGCCAGCCTGCCACTGGAGGACTCAGGGACGCTTCGGGGGCTCCCTGCGGGCGCTCTCGAGAGCCGGACGGGACCCATCGGCACTCAGCTCGCCCTGCGGGGCGGCCTCGATCGCCTCGTGGCCGTGACCGTCGTGGTGCGCCGCGGCCAGCTCGGCCGGGGTCACCGGGTTGATGGTGTCGGAGAAGTAGAACCGGGACAGCGCCGCCCGGATCTTGTCCTTGCGCGCGGTCGGGGACGCGACACCATGGGCATCGGTGGCCGCCTCGATCTGCAGGACCTCGTGGTCGTCGTGCTGGACGAGGTTCCAGAGGGTGTACTCGTCGAGCGGCTCGTGCTGTTCGAAGAACCTGCCGTCCGCCGTGCGCACGATGCGTCCCGTCTCGCGGCCGTGCAGGACCAGGTCGCGGTCCTTGCGCTGCAGCGACAGGCAGATCCGCTTGGTGACCCAGAAGGCGATCGGCGGCGCGATGAAGAAGGCCGCCCGCAGGATGTGCGTGATGTCGTTGATCGACAGGTGCAGCTTGATCGCCATCAGGTCGTTGCCCGCGGCGAACATGAGCACGCCGTATGCCGTCAGGCCGGCCATGCCCAGGCCCGTGCGGGTCGGGTTGTTGCGCGGCCGGTCGAGCAGGTGGTGCTCGCGGTCGTCGCCGGTCGCCCACTTCTCGAGGAACGGGTAGACGGCCATCAACCCGTACATCACGGGGATCAGCAGGATGGCGCCGATCATGACGTTGAACGAGAAGGTGAACCCGAACGCCGTGAACTCCAGCCAGCCGGGCAGCAGGCGCAGCGCGCCGTCAGCGAAGCCCATGTACCAGTCGGGCTGGGAACCGGCGGTGACCGGGGACGGGTCGTAGGGACCGTAGGCCCAGATCGGGTTGATCGTGACCAGGCCGGAGATCAGCGCGATGACGCCGAAGACGATGAAGAAGAAGCCACCGGCCTTTGCGGCATACACCGGCATGACCGGGAAGCCGACCACGTTGTCGTTGGTGCGGCCCGGTCCGGGGAACTGGGTGTGCTTGTGCACGAACACCAGCCCGATGTGGGCCGTGAACAGCCCGACCAGGATGGCGGGCAGGAGCAGCACGTGGATCGAGAACAGGCGGGGGATGATCGCCTCGCCCGGGAACGGCCCGTCGAACAACGCGAAGGACAGGTAGGACCCGAGCACCGGGACCGAGCGCATGAAGCCCTCGGCCGCGCGCAGGCCGGTGCCGGAGAGCAGGTCGTCGGGCAGGGAGTAGCCGGCGAAGCCCTCGACCAGGGCCAGCATCGACAGGATGCAGCCGATCACCCAGTTGATCTCACGGGGCTTGCGGAAGGCGCCGGTGAAGAACACCCGGAGCATGTGCACCGACAGCGCGACGATGAACATCAGCGCGGCCCAGTGGTGGATCTGCCGGATCAGCAGGCCACCGCGGATGTCGAACGAGATGTCGACCGTCGAGCGGAACGCCTCGGACATGGTGATGCCACGCAGCGGCAGGTAGGAGCCGTCGTAGACGACCTGACCCGCGCTGGGGACGAACCAGAAGGTGAGGAAGGTGCCCGAGAGCAGGCAGATGATCATGGAGTACATGGCGACTTCGCCGAGCATGAAGGACCAGTGGTCGGGGAAGACCTTCTTCATGAGGTAGCCGACCGGCTTGGCCGCTCCGGTGCGGTCGTCGAGCCAGCCGGCCACGCCGCCGACGGCCTTCAGGGCGGGGCTGGTGGGCGGCTCGGGCTGGACGTCGTCCCTGCGCAGGCGACCGATCGGGTCGCCGTTGGCGGTGCGCTGCTCGGTGCTCATGCGGAACCACGCTCCCAGAAGCTCGGACCGACGGCCTCACGGAACGGGGCGTCGGCGATCAGGTAACCCTGCGAGTCAACGGTGATCTTCAGCTGGGGCAACGGACGGTGGGCCGGCCCGAAGATGACCTTGCAGTCCTGCGTGACGTCGAACGTCGACTGGTGGCAGGGACAGAGCAGGTGGTGCGTCTGCTGCTCGTACAGGCCCACGGGGCAACCGACGTGCGTGCAGATCTTGGAGTAGGCGACGATGCCGTCGTGACCCCAGTCGCGCTCCTTCTGGGGCTTGATGTCCTCGGGGTTGAGGCGCATCAGCAGCACGGCAGCCTTCGCCTTGTCCTCGAGCACGTGCTGGGAGTCCTTGATCGACTCGGGCAGCACGTGGAAGACCGAGCCGATCGTCACCTGGTCGGCCCGGATCGGGGTGCGCTCCGGGTCGCGGACCAGGCGGTCGCCCTTCTTCCACATCGTGGTGGAGAGCTGGTCCTTGGGCAGCGGCCCGAGGCCACCGATGAGGGGCAGGATGATCGCCAGCGGCGGCAGTGCGAGGGCGCCGAGCAGCGAGAACTTGATGAGCGGGCGACGGCCGAGCTGGGCCTTCTCGCCGCCCTCCATGAGCCCGGCGACGACTCGCTGACGGTCCTCGTCCTTGGCCCGCTGGGGGTGGCGCTCCTCGACCGACTCGGTGTCGGGCATCAGGGTCTTGGCCCAGTGCACTGCGCCGACGCCACAGCCGAGCAGTGCCAACGCCATGCAGATGCCGAGGACGACGTTGTAGATGCTGGCGTTGCCGATGCCGGGGATGAACCCCGACTGCTCGGGGTCGATCGCGAAGTAGGCGACGATGAACAGCACCGTCCCCAGGCTCGAGAGACCGAAGAGGGCCGCGACCTGCTTCTCGGCCCGCTTGGCCGCCCGTTCGTCGAGGTCGGCCATCCGCGGGACGTGCGGCGGCAGGCCGGGGTTCTGGAAGCGCGCCGGAAGGCCGCCCGTGCCCTCGATGTGGCCCTGGTCCAGCCGGACGGCGGTGGAGCCGTAGCCGTGTCCATCGCCCTGCGAGGCACCGTGGGTGTCGCTCGTGCCGACGACCGCGCCGTGCGGCGTGTCGTATTCGCTCATCGTGTCGTCGATCCTGTCGAGTCGCGGTGGTCAGTTCCAGTGTCTCTCCGCAGGCCGGTCTGGACCAGCGGGTGTGACCGACCCATCAGGCGGCCTTCCTGCCGAGCCAGACGGCGAAGGCGACCATGATGCCCAGGCCGAAGATCCAGACGAACAGCCCCTCGGACACCGGGCCGAGGTTGCCCAGGGCCAAGCCGCCGACGTTCTTCTGCTTGTCGACCGCGTGGAGGTAGGCGACGATGTCGTTCTTCGCCGAGGGGGAGATGTTGTCGTCGCTGAAGACGGGCATCGACTCGGGCCCGGTGGCCATGGCCTCGTAGATGTGCTTGCCCTTGATGTTGCGCAGGCTCGGGGCGTACTTGCCCCTGGTCAGGGCGCCGCCGGAGCCGGCGAAGTTGTGGCACATGGCGCAGTTGACGCGGAACAGCTCGGCGCCCAGGGCGACGTTGCCGCCCTCACCACTGGAGTACTGGGCGTCGGGGACGGCCGGGCCGGGTGCCAGCGATGCGATGTATGCGGCGACGGAGGAGATCTGGTCCTGCGAGAACCGGACCGGCCCACGGGGAGCCTGGACGTTGGGGGCAGCCAGCGGCATACGGCCCGTGCCCATCTGGAAGTCCACGGCAGCCGCGCCCACGCCCGGAAGCGCAGGCCCCGCCTTGGTGCCCTGGGCCTGCAGGCCGTGGCAGGTCGCGCAGTTGGCGAGGAAGAGCTTCCTGCCCTCCTGGGCAGAGCTGGCCGCGGTGCTGGCGGCGTCGGCCTGCTTGGGCGCGAAGGCGGCGTAGGCGACTCCGGTGAGGATCAGCCCGAGGAGCAACAGCAGGGCGATCGCGGCCGGGTGTCGGCGGCGGGCGGCCAAGGCGTTCACAGTGCGGTCCTGTCGATGGTGGTGGGCAGGGCGGGCTGGGCGGACATCGTGCTGCTCACTTGAGCAGGTAGATCGTCGCGAACAGCGCGATCCACACGACGTCGACGAAGTGCCAGTAGTAGGACGTCACCACGGCGCCAGCCGCCTGGGCGTGGCTGTAGTGACGGGTCGTGAAGGTGCGGCCGATGATCAGCAGGAAGGCCAGCAGGCCGCCGGTGACGTGCAGCGCGTGGAAGCCGGTCGTCAGGTAGAAGACCGAGCCGTAGGGGGTGGAGGACAGGGTGATGCCCTCGTGGACGAGCTGGGAGTACTCCAGCACCTGGCCGGACACGAAGACCGCGCCGAAGATGTAGGTCAGGACGTACCACTCGCGCATGCCCCAGCTGGCGACGGACAGCAGGCTCGCGCCGGCCCGGTGCGGCTTGCCGTGCTCGGCAGCGTGGACGCCGAGCTGGCACCACACCGACGAGGTGACCAGCACCAGGGTGTTGATCGAGGCGAACGGCACGTTGAGCTTCTCGGTGGACGTCTTCCACAGCTCCGACTCGACCGAGCGGATCGTGAAGTACATCGCGAACAGGCCCGCGAAGAACATCAGCTCGCTGGCGAGCCAGACGATGGTGCCCACCGAGACCATGTTCGGTCGGGACACCGGGCCGTGGCCGGGAATGGTGCCGGCCGAGCGAGCGGGTTCTGAGGTCACTGGGGATGCTGTCGCCACAGGCGCCAGATTAGCCACATTCGAAGCGCGGCACACCGTCGCCCCCCCGACGGGTGCGTGGGCGTCCCGAAACGGCGCACCGGTAGCATCTGCGACATGACCGCTTCGCACGCGACCGCCGCCGCCGCCCCGACCTCGTCCGGGTCGACGTCGAGGTCCACGCCCCACCAGATCTCGGTGCTGCTGTACAGCGACGACAAGACCACGCGCGACGCCGTGCGGGTCAACGTGGGACGTCGTCCGGCACGGGACGTGGAGGTCGTGTCGTGGCGTGAGTGCGCCACGGCTGCTGCCGTGGTCGAAGCCGTGGAGAACTCCCGTTTCGACGTCCTCATCCTCGACGGCGAGGCCGCGCCCCTGGGTGGCCTGGGCCTGTGCCGCCAGCTGAAGAGTGAGATCTTCGACTGCCCGCCGGTCCTGGTCCTCACCGGCCGACCGCAGGACGGCTGGCTCGCGACGTGGTCCCTCGCCGACCTGGCGGTTCCGCACCCGCTCGACCCGATCGCGCTGGCTGCCGCCGTGGCCGAGCTGGGTCGCCTCGCTCGCCCCAGCGCCTCCTGACCGGGATGGGCGCCACCGAGTCTGCTGGCCCCACCGAGTCTGCTGCCCCCACCTGGCCGGACCTGCTCACCCTGCTGATCGCCGGGCACCACCTCTCGACCGAGCAGGCAGCCTGGGCGATGGACCAGGTCATGCGGGGTGAGGCGTCGCCCGTCCAGGTGGCCGGGTTCCTCGTTGCGCTGCGCGCCAAGGGCGAGACCGTCGAGGAGCTTCGCGGCCTGGCCGACGTCATGCTGGCGCACGCCAACCGCATCGAGGTGCCCGGGCCGAGCCTGGACATCGTCGGCACGGGGGCCGACCGCTCCAACACGGTCAACATCTCGACGATGGCCTCGGTCATCATCGCGGCCAGCGGCATCCGGGTCGTCAAGCACGGGAACCGGGCCGCGTCGTCCGCGTCCGGCTCGGCGGACGTGCTCGAGGCGCTCGGCGTCAACCTCACCCTGAGCCCGCAGCGTGTCGCCGAGGTGGCGGCAGAGGCGGGCATCACCTTCTGCTTCGCCCAGGCCTTCCACCCCGCCATGCGGCACGCCGCCGTCGCGCGCAGCGGCCTGGGTGTCGGGACCGCGTTCAACGTCCTGGGGCCGCTCACCAACCCCGCCCAGCCGACGTATGCCGTGGTCGGTGTCGCCGACCCGCGGGTGGCCCCGCTGATGGCGGGAGTCTTCGCCGGGCGCGGCAAGGACGCCGTGGTCTTCCGGGGTGACGACGGACTCGACGAGCTCACCCTGAGCACCACGTCGACGGTGTGGTGGGTCAGCGGTGGGGAAGTCACGCAGCGGGTCCTCGACCCGCTCGACGTCGGCCTCCAGCGCCAGCCGGTGGAGGCCCTGCGCGGCGCCGACGCGGCGCACAACGCCCAGGTGGCGCGAGACCTGTTCGCCGGGCAGCGAGGAGCCGTGCGCGACGCCGTGGTGCTCAACGCCGGGATGGCGCTGGCGCTGGCGCGACCCGACCTCGTGGGCACGGACGGCACGGCGGGCGGGGCTGGCGGCAGGGTCGGGCACGCGGACTCCGACGCGGCCTTCGCGGCTGCCGTGCGGGCCGGCATGGACCGGGCCGAGGCCACCTTGGACTCCGGCGAGGCCGCGGCCCAGCTGGACCGGTGGGCGGCCGCGACCCAGCGCGCCTCGTCGGACTAGGACTGCGAGGCCGCGGCGACCCGCAGGATCGCTGCCACTGACCGGTCCACGTCGGCTTCGGTCGTGGACCAGTTGGAGACCGAGACGCGCATCAGCCGGCGGCCGCGCCAGGTGGTGCCACCCAGCCAGCAGGTGCCGTCACGCTGCACGCCGTCGATGACCTGGTCGGTCCGGGCGTCGCTGCCGAAGCTGACCAGGACCTGGTTGAGGACGACGTCGTTGACGACCGTCGCTCCGCCCACCTCGAGGCCTTCGGCGAACCGCTGCGCCAGACCGCAACAGCGGTCGACGAGGTCTGCGACACCGTCTCGGCCCAGCTCACGCAGGGCCGCCCAGACGGCGAATCCCCTTGCCCTGCGAGAGGATTCGGGCACGAGGTCACCCATGGCGGGAGTCGGGCCGCCCTGTCCGGTGAGGTAGGCCGCGGTGTAGGACAGGGCCGCGGCGTGCACCTGCGGGTGCGCGCAGATGGCGAAACCACAGTCGTAGGGCACGTTGAGCCACTTGTGGCCGTCGCAGGACCACGAGTCGGCGAGGTCGATCCCGTCGACGAGGTGCGCCCGGGTGGGGGAGGCCGCCGCCCAGAGCCCGAAGGCGCCGTCGACGTGCACCCACGCGCCGTGCTGCCGGGCCAGCGCGCAGGCCCTGCGTAGGTCGTCGCACGCGCCGGTGTTCACGTTGCCCGCCTGGAGGCAGACGATGGTCGGTCCCTGCTCGCCCCGGTCCAGCACCTCGGCGAGGTCGGCGACGTCGAGCGCGCCGTTGGCGTCGGCCGCGACCTCCTCGACGACGGCGGTGCCGAACCCGAGCAGCCGCAGCGCCCGGTCGATCGTCGCGTGCCGCTCGGCCCCGGCGACCACCCGGACCATCGGGGCGCCACGCAGCCCGTCCCGCCCCACGTCCCAGCCCGCCTCGGCGAGGACGTGCTGGCGCGCGGTGGCCAGGCAGACCGTGTTCGCCCCCTGGGCCCCCGTGACGAAGCCGACGGACGCGCCGGGAGGAAGCCCCAGCAGCGTCTTCAGCCATCCACCGGCGACCTCCTCGGCCACCGCTGCCGCGGGGGACAGGGCGCCGTTGAAGGCGCACTGGTCCCACCCGACAGCCACCATGTCGGCTGCGCTCGCCGCGGGCATGGCGCCCCCGATGACGAAGCCGAAGAACCGCGGTCCCGGGGTGGCGACCAGGCCTGGCGCGAAGGCCGTGACGAGCTCCTCGAGGACCTCGCTCGCCGGGGTGGGTGCCTCGCGCAGGACCGTGTCCACCGCGAGCCGCAGGGTCGCGGCATCGGCCTCGGGACGCACCGGGGTCACGGGCAGTCCGGACCGGTGGCGCGCGGCGACGTCGGCGGCCCGCTGGAACAGGAGCGTCAGATCGTCCATGTCGGCGAAGGTACGCCGCCTCGTGCCGCGGCAGCCTCCACCGTCGGGGTGAGCACCTCGGTGCTACGAGAGCGAGGCGAGCCAGCTCACGGCCTGACGGGCGTCGGCGCGACGTTGCTCGTACCGTGCGCCCACGGCCAGCAGGGCCACGCCCAACGTGCCCAGCGTGAGGTAGCGCGGCAGCTGGACCGCGTAGGGCCCGAGCTCGGTCACCGCGACGACGACGGCGGCCGCCGCCCCCAGGACGACCGGCGCCTGCCAGCGGCGCAGCGCCCCGACGATGAGGACCAGCACCGCGGCACTGACCGTGACCAGCGGGCGCAGCACCCCGTCGTCGACCGTGGTGAACAGAGCGGACGGGAGCAGCCCCACGGCCAGTCCCGGTCCGGCGGTCAGCCAGGTGCGGTCGCCGAGCTCGCGGTGCGACCACAGGCCGGCTGCCAGCAGCAGCGCGGCCGGCGGCAGGCTCCAGGCCTCGAGGGTCGTCACGTCGGCGTGGCCGAGCTGGAGCCAGGTCGCCGACGTCAGCGCCACCACCGCGAGGGTGACGACCGCGCGGCGCTGCGGCAGGGCGGCATACCCGACGGCGAGCAGTCCGTATGCCGCGGCGACGGCTGCCGCCGCGTGCGGCCAGGAGCGGTCGACGGCGACCGCGACGGTGGTGACGGCCAGGAGGGAGGCGATGGTGCCGAGCACGAGCTCCTCCGGGCGGCGGCGCCGCCACAGGGTGAGGGCCACCAGGGCCAGGGCGGTGAGGACGAGCACGGCCCACTGGGTGCGGCTGCCGACGAGCCCACCGGCCAGCCACAGGGCCCAGGTCGCTGTCGCGGCGCTCACCCCCACGCCGACCGGGCGCAGCAGCGGACGCAGCAGCGCGGTCGCCGCCGTGGTCCCGGCGATGCCGCCGAGCACGCTGATCGTCACCGCGTCAGCGAGTCCGCCGCCCACGGCGCCCAGCAGCGCGCTGACCAGGGTGAGGTGGCCGACCGCGGCCAGTGGCACCTCCTCCGGCTCCAGGCGCCGGGTCAGGGCCGCCACCACGAGGGCCGCGCCGCCGACCGCGGCGACCAGCACCTCGACGTCCGGGGAGACGAGGGACCCGGTGAGGGCCAGGGCGAAGACCGCAGCGAGGGCCGCCACCCCCGTCGCGGGCACGCGCCAGCCGGGTCGCTGCACGGCTGCCGTGGCGGCTGCCAGGGCGGCCCCGGCGAGGGCGACGATGGTCGCAGGACGCGAGTCCTGGATGAGGGTGACCACGACCAGGATCGCCATGGCCAGCCCTGTCTGGGCCTCGCACCATGCCGCGCCCAGCGAGGTCGTCCGGGTCCGGGAGGCAGCCAGGACCGTGGCGACGACGGCGGCGAGCAGGGACAGCCCGGCGGTCCAGAACGCACCGACCTGGAGGGCCAAGCACAGGACGGTCGTCGGGACCGCCGCGGAGGCGACGAGGGCGACGACCCCCACGGCGCGCCAGTCGCCGGAGAGTGGACGTCCCCGCCAGTCGGCCCGGACCGCGCGTCGGCCGCCGAGCCGCGTCGCCCGCGCCGCGACGACCTGCCTGACGGTGAGGGCCCCTGCCGTGGCCAGGGTGGCCAGCACCAGGAGGCAGGCGGAACCATCGAGGGTGAGCTCACCGATCCCAGCGCCGGAGGGGTGGTTCAGCGCGTCCACGGACGCGCTCAGCGCGCCATATCCCGCCACGGCGAAGGACAGCGCGGTCCACCCGGCGGCAGGCCCTGTCGCGGCCCGGCGGGTCAGTCCGTAGGAGGAAGGCACGACCAGGTGCAGGACCCCGAAGACCACCGCGCCGAGCAGGGCGAGGGCCGCGCCCCCGGCGGCGGTCGAGGCATACCCGACGACACCCGCCCACCCGATCGAGGCCGCGGTGAGCGACAGCAGGGCGAAGCCGGCGATGCGCTGGTCGCGGCGGTGCACGGCGGCGAGGGCGACAGCGGCGAGGATGCCGCTCACGGCGGTGTAGGCGCGTCCGTCGACGACGTCGAGGTGGGCCAGCCCGAACCGGCGGGCAGCCGCGATGTCCAGGATCAGCAGGCCTCCGGCGACCAGCGCCAGGGCTTCCGCGCTGCTGGGCAGGTGGCGCCGCGAGAGCCTCAGGGACGCCAGGGTGGCGGCGGCGGTGAAGCCACCCATCACCAGCATCTGACCCACGCGGCCGATGATGAACCAGGCGATGGCCAGGGCGATCGACCCCGCGACCAGCACCAGCAGGACGCCGACCGCGAGGAGGGTCTGCTGGGTCGTCCAGGTCCGGCGGAGGTCGGTGGCGGTGACGGTAGAGCCGGCGGGCTCGGTGGACTGGGTGGCCGGGGGAGTGGTGGCGGTCGTGGCGCGCAGCGAGGCGATGAGGGACGCGCGCTCGCGCTGGAGGGTGGCAAGGGTCTGGTCGACCTGCCACAGGCGGGCGGCGTCCGGGCCGGTCAGCGGGAGGTGGCAGTCGGGGCACGCAGTCGGAGCCTCGGGCAGGGGGCGGCCACAGGCGGGGCAGGGGATCGTCGACATCGGTCCTCCGGGGGATGACGGCGCGGTGGCGCGCTGTGGTCCCAGTGTGGAGAACCGCCGGACCCGGAGGATGGGCGTTGCTACTCAGATCGGCCGTGTGGCCGAGGCCGACGCCCGAGGGGCTCAGTCGCCGTCGAGGCCGAGGCTGAAGGCAGCCTCGAGGTCGTGCTTGGAATAGGTGCGGAAGGCGATGTGGGTGTTGGTCCCGATGACGCCCTGCACCTTGTTGAGCCGGTCGGCGATCACGTCGTTGAGCTGCTCGTGCTCCCTGACCCGGATCATCGCGATGAGGTCGGCGTCACCGGCGACCGAGTAGACCTCGGAGACACCCTCGAGCTCGGCGATGGCCTGGGCCACCTCGGGGATGCGGTCGACTTCGGCGTTGATGAGCACGATGGCGGAGATCACAGGCCCACTGTATCGGCGCCGTATCGGCGCCGCCGTACGCCGCGTCGGCGAAGTGACCGCAGACCCGGCCCGCGCACGGATGCGCGTCAGGACGCCGCGACGAAACCCGGGACGGCGTGCTGGGCGACGAGCTGCGGCTCGAGCTCCGCGCGGGCGCCACCCGCGCCGCCGACCGGGCAGGTCCACTCCCCGTCGAGGTCGACGATGCGCACGCCCGGCGACTCCAGCCAGCGCAGGATCTTCTCGGTCTCCTCGGGCGTGGCCGCGGGGGCCGGCCAGGGGGCGGGGAGCACGACCTCGGCACTGTCTCGCAGGGCGTCGACATAGGGCATCGGGTCAGCGCCCCGTGGCGAGATCGTGCTGGCCGCGAGGCGACCGTGCCGGACGACGACGATCTCCCACCCGCCGGTGGTGGCGGGGCGGGCGGCGATGATCTGGGGGCTCGCGGCGAGGGGGGCGATCCGCTGGGCCCTGGCGATCCCGCGCACCAGCGCCAGCATGCGGTCACGCAGCGTGCCCGCGTCCTCGAACCGCTCCTGGTCGGCGAGCGAGCCCATCCTCGAGCGGAGCGCCGTCACCACCCCGCGGGAGTCTCCGGCCAGGGCGTGCACCGCGTCCTGCACCACCGCGGCATACTCCTGGACGCTCTGGGCACCGGTGCAGGGGGCGCCGCACCGACCCATGTCGGCGAGGGCACACGATCCGACGAGGCGGGTGGGCGAGAGCCGTTGCACGCACTGGCGCAGCGGGATCACCTCGTGCACCGCCGCAATGGCGTCCTCGGCCGCGCCGCGGCTGCCGAACGGGCCGATGTACCGCGCGCCGTCACCGCGGACTTCGCGCACGATCGACAGCCGTGGAAAGGCCTCGACGGTGAGCTTGACCCAGGTGGCTCGCTCAGGGGTCTTGGAGCGGCGGTTGTAGCGCGGCTTGTGAGCGGCGATGAGGCGCAGCTCGCGGACCTCGGCCTCGAGCGTGGTGGCGCAGACGATCGGGGTCACCGACTCGGCGAGCCGCACCATCTCGGCCATCCGGGTGCGCTGCTCGGACGCGGTGAAGTAGCTTCGCACGCGCGTGCGGATGTTGATCGAGGTGCCGACGTAGAGGACCCGGCCGTCGCTGTCCTTGAACAGGTAGACCCCGGGCTCGTTGGGCAGGCCGTCGGCCAGCCACCGCTTGCGGCGTTGGGCCGGGCTCACCCGCGAGGTGTAGCTCGCGAGCTCCTCGAGGGTGTGCACGCCGAGACTGCCCACGCGGCCGATCAGGGCGTGCAGGACGTCGACGGTGGCCTGGGCGTCGTGCAGGGCACGGTGGTCGGGCGTGGTCGTCGCGCCGAACAGGGCGGCCAGCGTGGACAGCTTGTGGTTGCGCGCCTCGTCGCGTGTCACCAGCTGGCGGGCGAGGTGGACCGTGTCGAGGACCGCGTGCCGCGGCCACTCGATGCCCTGGTCGCGGGCGGCCATCTTGAGGAAGCCGACGTCGAACCCGGCGTTGTGGGCGACGAGCACCGCACCCTGGGCGAACTCCAGGAACGCGGGCAGCGCGGACTCGATACGTGGTGCGTCGGCCACCATCGAGGTGGTGATGCCGGTGAGGGACTGGATGAACGGCGGGATCGGCACGTGCGGGTTGACCAGCGTCTGGAACTCGCCCATCACCTCGCCGCCCCGCACCTTGACCGCCCCGATCTCGGTGATCGCCGAGTCGGCCGGGCTGCCGCCGGTGGTCTCGAGGTCGACGACGACGAACGTGACATCGGCCAGTGCCGTGCCCAGGTCGTCGAAGGTGCCTTGCACCATCTGGTCGCCGGCCGTCTGCATGGGACCGACGGTAGATCGGTGGTGTGACAGCCGGTGGCAGGCGCGCCCTTCGTCGGGACCTCCCGTATGCCGTGTCGCCGGCGCTGTCAGTGCCTTCACCTAGCGTCGTGGACAGGTGACCCGACCGGGACACGACAGAAGACACGACGCAGGACACGACAGCGGTCCCGAGACGGACCCGAGACAGCGGTTCCGAGACGGACACAGTCCCAGACAGAGAGCGAGGTGGTCGCGATGATCATCGAATGCCAGAGCTGCCCGGTGCGCGACCTGCACTGCGCCGACTGCATGGTGACGGCCATGCTGGTGCCGCAGGGCGCGCAGCTGCCCCTGGACGCCGCCGAGCGGGCGGCCGTCGCTAGGTTCGCCGCGGCCGGGCTGGTCAGCGCGCCCGAGGCCGCCTCGGCCGCCGCCCGCCGTGAGCCGTGGGCTGCCCACATCCGCGCCGTCGGCTGATCCCTCCCTACGATGGCCGGATGAGCCGACCCGCCTCGTTCCGTGGCAGTCGCCCCGGGCGTGTGGCCACCGCGGGGGCAGCCGTCGCGCTCCTCGTCGGCGTGCTGGCGGGTTGCTCGTCCAGCAAGCCACCGACCGGCGGGACGTCGTCGACGTCCCTGTCCTCCCAGCAGAACGCACCCCAGCCCTCGGTGGCGCGGGAGGACGCCCTGGCCGCACTCCTGGCGAGGCGGGCCGCGGCGGTGCGGGCCCACGACCGTCGTGCGTTCGCCGCCACGCTCGACGACCCGTCGTCGGGCTTCGGGCTGCGCCAGCTCGCGCAGTTTGACGCCCTGAGGCAGCTCCCGCTGGGCACCTTCAGCTATGGCACCCCCGAGCCGGCTCCCGCGCTGGGCGCCGCGCGGGCGGCCCAGGTCGGCCCGGATGCCTGGGTGTCGCGGGTGGCTGGGCGCTACAGCCTCGCCGGGTTCGACACGGCGACCAGGGAGTTCGAGTCGTACTTCACGGTGGTGCGACGTGGCACCGCCTGGCGCCTCGCCGACGACACCGACGGGGGCACCCAGGTGCAGCTGTGGGACCTGCCCCACTTCGCGGTCATCCGCAGCGCGACCACCCTCGTCGTGGGGTCGGGGCCGCGGAGTCGGCTGCTGCCCTACCTGGCCCTCGGCAACCTCGCCGTGCCGCGGGTCGACGCGGTGTGGACGCCGCACTGGAACCACCGGGTGGTTCTCGTGGTCCCCGGGACCGCCGCCCAGATGGCGGAGCAGGTCGGTCAGGACAAGGGTCAGGTGTCACAGGTCGCGGCCGTCACCGACGGCCCGTTCGACGTCCAGGGTCGGGCCGGTGCCGACCGGGTGGTGGTCAATCCCAGCGCCTTCGCCAGTCTCGTGACGCGCGGCAGACAGGTCGTCATCACCCACGAGACGACCCACGTCGCCATCCGCTCCTCGACCAACAGGCCGGTGCCGCTCTGGTTGTCCGAGGGCATGGCGGACTTCGTCGGCTACCGCGACGTCGGCGCGACGCGCACCCAGGTGGCCGCGGCCCTGCTCGCCAAGGTCCGTTCCGGCACGGGGCCCACAGCCCTGCCGTCCGCCGCCGACTTCGACCCGTCACGCACCACCATCGCGCCGAGCTACAACGCGGCGTGGCTGGCGGTCAACCGCATCGTCGACCGCTATGGCCTGGCCGCGCTGGTGCGCTTCTACCTCGCGGTGGCCACGACGCGCGACCCCTCGTCCGCCGCCGGCAGCGACCCGGATGCGAACGTCGCCAAGGCCTTCATGACGGTGCTGCACACCACGCAGGCTGCCTTCACCACGCAGTGGCTGGTCTACCTGAGGTCTCTCGCGGCCGGCTGATCGCCGGCGGCGAGTGGTGTGCCCGGGTCTGCCTGGTCCGTCGACTCGGGCCCCGGTCTCGGGTCGGCTGACAGGTCCAGGGAGGCGACGACCAGGGCGCCCACGAGCCAGAACTGGTTGTAGAAGGCCTGTTTGTTGACGAGGTTGGCCACGAGCAGCACCAGCGCCAGCCAGCGCAGGACCTCGGCCAGGGCAGGCTGCCGTCGCCAGACCGTCCAGCAGACGGCGGCGAGGGTGCCGAGCACGACCACCCCGGTCACGGCGAACGGCAGGGTCACGCCGAAGGTGTTGAGCGCCAACAGGTAGAGCGTGTTGGCGAACTTGATGGGGTGGAACCCCACGAGCAGGCTGATCGTGTCGTGGACGAAGTCCGGTGGGCTCGCGAGGAACCAGGGGGCGATCAGCGCGCCGGTCAGGGCACCCGTCGCCACGGCCCGGCGCCACCCGAAGGGACGCCACACCAGCAGGACGGGCAGCAGCAGCGCGAGGTGCTGCTTGCTGGCGCACGCCAGTGCCAGCGGGATGACGGCCCACCAGGCCCGGTCGCGCTGCACGAGGACGGCCCACCAGACCAGTCCGGCAAGCAGCAGTGGCTCGGTCCACGCCTGGTCGAGCTGCGTGAGCGTCCCGGGGGCGAACACGAGCAGCGCGGTCACCGTGGCGGCGGTCCAGACCCAGTCGCGCCCAGCGCTGGATCCCGCAGGCCGCGAGCCCGCCCCGCGCGCGAGGGCCCAGATGCCGGCGACGGCCACGAGGGTCCAGAAGGCCAGGGCCCAGCGGATGTCACCGAACAGCCAGCGCCCCGGCGCGAGCAGGACGGCCGTCCACGGCAGGTAGGTGAAGGCGTCCTTGACGCCCGGGGAGCCCGTCCAGGTCATGGCGTAGAAGTTCTCCCCGCGCGCGAGGCCGTCGGAGGCTTGCTGCAGCGAGACCCACACGTCGATGCGCGGCCGGGGTGAGGAGATGACGGCGATGGCCGCGCACGCGGCATACCCGACGACGGCGACGAGGCCGGCCGCCCACGCAGCGCGGGATCCGCGGGCGCCCAGCAGGACGGCAGCCAGCAGCGGCGCCACGACGAGCACGGTGGTGGCCACCGCGAGGCCCGTGGGGGCGAGATAGCTGAACAACGGCACCGCGAGGGTCGCCAACGCCGACCCGGCCAGCACGAGGGCAGCCGCCGGACGGGTCAGCCGCACACGCCACCCGGACCACTGCCACCACGCGAGCGCGATCGTCGCCGCGGTCAGGGCTGCGACGATGGGGATGCGGTAGCGCACGACGCTCCACTGCAAGGCCGTGAAGAACACCAGCCAGGCCAGGGCGAAGACGGACGAGGACACCGCCACGGACCGCGTGGACGGCCCGCTGGCAGGACGGCGCATGCCTAGACCCTAAGGGTCAGCGGGTCACTCCTTGGCCCCGGCGTAGAGCGACTCCACCTCGTCGTGGAAGTCCTTCAGGACGATGTTGCGCTTGAGCTTCAGGCTGGGCGTCAGGTAGCCGTTCTCCTCGGTGAAGTCACCGGGCAGCACGGCGAACTTGCGGATCGACTCGGCCTTGGAGACCGACTTGTTGGCGTCGTCGACCGCCCTCTGGAGCTCGGCGAGCACGGTCGGGTCGGTGCGAGCCTGCTCGAACGTCACGCCGCTGAGGCCGTTGTTCTTGGCCCAGCCGGGGTACATCTCCTCGTCGAGGGTCAGCAGGGCTCCGATGAACGGCTTCTGGTCACCGACCACGATGCACTGGGAGATCAGCGGGTGGGCGCGCAGCCGGTCCTCGAGGGCCGCCGGGGCGACGTTCTTGCCACCGGCGGTGACGAGCAGCTCCTTCTTGCGCCCGGTGATCTTGAGGTAACCGTCCTCGTCGAGCTCGCCGAGGTCGCCGGTGTGGAACCAGCCGTCCTGCATCGCGCCAGCCGTCGCCTCGGCGTTGTTGTTGTAGGCCGCGAAGACGTTGTTGCCCCGGATCAGGATCTCGCCGTCGTCGGCGATCCGGATGCCGACCCCGGGCAGCGGAGCACCGACGGTGCCGATCTTGACCCGGTCGGGCACGTTGACCGTGGCCGGCGCCGTGGTCTCGGTCAGGCCGTAGCCCTCGAGGACGGTGACGCCGATGCCCCGGAAGAAGTGCCCCAGCCGGGTGCCGAGCGGGGCCCCGCCGGACACGGCATACAGGACCTGGCCGCCCATGGCGGCCCGGAGCTTGGCATAGACGAGCTTGTCGAAGATGCCGTGGCGCACCTTCAGGCCGAGACCAGGCCCGCCGGCATCCTGGGCGGTGGACCAGGCGATGGCGGTCTCCGCGGCGTTGGCGAAGATCTTGCCCTTGCCCTCGGCGGTGGCCTTGGCCTCGGCGGAGTTGTAGATCTTCTCGAAGACCCGGGGGACCGACAGGATGAAGGTCGGCTTGAACTCCGCGAAGTCGGGCAGGAGGTTCTTGATGTCGGCGCTGTGGCCCATCTTGGCCTCGCCCGCCACGCACAGGACCTGGATGAACCGTGCGAAGACGTGGGCCAGTGGCAGGAAGAGCAACGTGGAGGCGCCGTCGGCCTTGACGACCGAGCCCAGCTTGGTGATGGCGTTCTCGGAGAGCGCCAGGAAGTTGTCGTGGGTCAGCTGGACGCCCTTGGGACGCCCGGTGGTGCCCGAGGTGTAGATGATCGTCGCGATGCTGGCGCGGTCGAGGCTCGCCTTGGCCGCCTCGAGGTCGGCGTCGCTGACCCCGGCGCCGGCGGTCTCGAGGTCGGCGATCGCCCCCGCGTCGACCTGCCAGACGTGGGCCAGGCCGGGCACCTGCGCGCGGACCTCCTCGAGGGTGGCCGCGTGGGCGGGCGTCTCGAGCATGATGCCCTTGGCGCCGGAGTCGGTGAGGATCCAGCTGACCTGCTCGGCGGAGGAGGTCTCGTAGATCGGGACTGTCACCGCGCCGGCGGTCCAGATCGCGAAGTCCGTGAGGGTCCACTCGTAGCGGGTCTTGCACATGATCGCGACCCGGTCACCGGGTGCGATTCCCGAGGCGATCAGGCCCTTGGCGACAGCCCGGACGTCCCGGTCGAACTCGGCAGCTGTGACGTCGATCCAGCGGGTGCCCTCCTTGCGCGAGAACGCGACCCGCGACGGGTTCGAGGCGGCGTTGCGTGCGGGCAGGTCGGCAAGACTCCCCTCGGTGGTGGGGGGCACGAGCGGGGGTGCGACGTGTTCCTGCACAGAGTCTCCTTTGACGATGGCATCACGGCCTCGACGACGGCATGTCTGCCCCCGGTGCCGCACAGACTACCCGCGGGTAGGGGCCCTGGGGGAGGGCCCATCCACATGACGGTGTGAGGTGCGAAACACTGGACGGGTGCGGGACCGCAGGATCGACATCATCGACGAGACCTTCATCCGCGCTGCGCCGCAGGTGGTCCGGGCGAGTCTCGACGAGGAGGCCTGGACCGCCCAGATCTGGCCGCACCTGACCCGGTCCGTCACCCGGGACCGCGGGGTCAAGGGGATGCGGTGGAGCGTCACCGGGCAGGTCGTGGGCGAGATGGAGGTCTGGCTCGAACCGTTCCGCGACGGCGTCGTGGTGCACCACTACGTCCGTGGCACCCGCGGGCCGCGGGCCCCGCGCGACGTGGCCACCCGGCATACCCTGCGGTGGAAGCGCGCGGTGCACGAGCTCAAGGACCGCCTCGAGGCCACCCCCGGGTGACCCACGTCGACGCGCCGCTCGTCGGCGAAAGGTCTGGCGCTGTAGCCTTCCGCGCATGGCCGACCGCACCGAATCCAGCATCGACATCGACGCCAAGCCCGGTGAGGTCCTCGACGTCATCGCCGATTTCGAGAGCTATCCGCAGTGGGCGACGGAGGTCAAGAACGTCACCGTTCTCACCGAGGAGGGCGACGGCTGGGCGGACCAGGTCCAGTTCACCCTCGATGCGGGGGCCATCAAGGACACCTACACCCTCGACTACGAGTGGGACGTGGCCAGGAACGGCACAGGCGTCGTGTCGTGGAGCCTGGTCGAGGCGACCGTCCTCAAGGCCATGAACGGCTCGTACACGTTGGCAGCCAAGGGAAAGGACGCCACCACGGTGACCTACCGGCTCGCCGTCGACGTCAAGATCCCGATGCTGGGCATGCTCAAGCGCAAGGCCGAGAAGGTCATCATCGACACGGCACTGAAGTCGCTGAAGAAGCGGGTGGAGGCTTGAGGCAGGGCGTCTCCCCGGGGCGCCGTTAGCCATGCGGGTCATTCTCTTCACCGGCAAGGGTGGCGTCGGCAAGACCACCACCGCTGCCGCCACCGCCGTCCACGCCGCGCGGGCCGGGGTCAAGACGCTGGTCATGTCGACGGACGCGGCGCACTCCCTCGGCGACGCCCTGGGAGTCGACCTCGGGGCTGACGCACGCGCCGGCCACGAACGTGCCGCGACCCCGGTGGACGTCGAGCCCGGGCTGTCCGCGCTGCAGATCTCCCCACCGCACCTGCTGGGCGAGTCCTGGCGCGCGGTGCAGACCTACCTGCTCTCGGTCCTGGACACGGTCGGGATCGACCCCGTCGTGGCCGAGGAGCTCACCCGGCTGCCCGGCGCCGAAGAGGTCGCCGCGCTGCTCGAGCTGCGTGCGCAGGTCGAGTCGGGTCCCTGGGACCTCGTCGTCGTCGACTGCGCCCCGACCGCGGAGACCTTGCGGCTGCTGGCGCTGCCCGAAGCCCTCGCCTGGCACCTCGAGCGCCTGCTGCCCGCGCAGCGCGGGCTGATCCGGACCCTGCGCCCGGCGGCCGCGGCTGCTGCCGGCATCCCGCTGCCCGACGTCGCGGTGGTCGAGGCGGTGACCGGGTGGCATCGCCAGATGCGCCAGGTGCACCGCATCCTGACCGGCGACCAGACCTCCGTCCGGCTGGTGCTCACCCCCGAACGCGTGGTCATCGCCGAGTCCCGGCGCACCTGGACCTCGTTGTCGCTCTACGGGTTCGTCGTGGACGCCGTCGTCGTCAACCGCGTGTTCCCGGACGCTGCCGCCGAGGCGGGTCGCCGCACTCCGGACGCCTGGCGCGCCTCGTGGAACGCCGCCCAGCAGGAGGGTCTGGTGGAGGTCCGCGAGTCGTTCGCCGGTCTGCCCGTCGTGGTGACTCCCTACCTGCCGTCGGAGCCGATCGGGGCCGACGCCCTGGCCGCCCTCGCGCAGGCGCAGCAGGGGGCTGCCGACGTCCTCACCCCGGTCGCGCATCGGGGCCTGGTCGTGGAGCAGACGCCCGAGGGTTTCCTGTTGACCCTGCCGCTGCCCCTGGCACACGCCTCCGACCTCGGTCTCCAGCGCCGGGACGACGAGCTGGTCGTGACGGTGGGCGAGCACCGCCGGGTGCTCACCCTGCCCGCCGCTCTGCAACGATGTGTGGTCGAAGGTGCCTCGGTGCGCGACGGCCGGCTGCGGGTGCGCTTCGTCCCCGACGAGGAGGTCTGGCCGCGTGGCTGACGACGAACGCCCTGCCGTGGGCACGGTGGCCCAGGAGGCCGCCCGACTGCTCGACGCCCTCGGCGGGTGGGCGAGCACCACCCAGGCCGGGTATGCCGCGGCGGCGGGGGGCCGGTGGACCGCGCCGACCGCCGGTGACCCGGACAGCGAGACCGTCGGCGACCCCCTCGCCGGGCCGCAGGACAGCCACGGCCACGGCCACGGCCATGGCCACGGCCTCGGCTCGGGCGGACCCGGGCCGCGGTGCGAGTCCTGTGGCGCCGAGAACGGTGCGGGGCAGGCGGTCACCTGTCAGCTGTGCCCGGTCTGCCAAGGCATTGGACTGCTGCGCTCGGTCCGGCCCGAGACGGTGGACCGGCTGGCCGACCTCGCCGGCGCGCTCGCCGCCACCTTGCGCGACATCGCCGGTCAGCGTCGCGCCGACTCCGGGTCTGACGGCAGGTCCGACTCCAGGTCCGAATCGCGGGCCGACAAGGGGGCGACGGCGTCTGGCGGGGCGTCGGGTACCGCGCGGGGTCGCGTTCACGACATCGTGGTGGACGACGAGAACGAGCCTACGGCGCAGCCGGGGAGCGCGACCTCATGAGCGTCACCATCGGCGTGGACATCGGTGGCACCAAGATCGCTGCCGGCGTGGTCAGCGCGACCGGGGAGATCCTGGCGCGAGCCCGCAGGGACACCCCCGCCCACGACCCGGACCAGATCGCCCACGACGTCGCCGCCGTCGTCGCGGAGCTCGCTGCCGGCCGCACGGACATCCGGGGCGTGGGGGTGGCGTGTGCCGGCTTCATCGACCGCACCGGCTCCACCGTCCTGTTCGCCCCGAACCTCGCGTGGCGGAACGAGCCGCTCAAGATGCGGCTCGAGGCGCTCATCGACCAGCCCGTCATCATCGAGAACGACGCCAACGCCGCGGCCTGGGGCGAGTTCCGGTTCGGGGCCGCCACCGAGGCCGACGACATGGTGCTGATCACCGTCGGTACGGGTATCGGCGGCGGCGTCGTGGCCGACTCGAGGTTGTTGCGCGGCGCCTTCGGCATCGCGGGCGAGCTCGGACACATGAGGGTCGTGCCCGACGGGATCCGGTGCGGCTGCGGCAACCGGGGCTGCTGGGAGGTCTACGCGTCGGGCAACGCCCTGGTCCGCGAGGCCCGTGAGCTCGTGACGTCCGCCGCACTGAGCGGAGCGGCGCTCGCGCAGGCCTGTGGCGGCGACCCCACCGCGCTGAGGGGCGACCACGTCACCAGTGCCGCGCAGGCCGGGGACTCGGCCTCCGTCGAGCTGCTGGCCGACGTGGGCCGGTGGGTGGGTGAGGGCGCGGCGTCGGTCTCCGCGATCCTCGACCCCGAGCTCATCGTCATCGGTGGTGGGGTCGTCGCGGCCGGTGACCTGCTGATCGGGCCCGCGCACGCGGCATACGCACGCAGCCTGACGGGGCGAGGCCACCGGCCGGTCGCCGAGATGGTGGCCGCCCGCCTCGGCAACGACGCCGGCCTGATCGGCGCGGCTGCGCTGGCCGCCGAGGGCGTCGGGTCGTGAGCGCCGGCCTGGCGGTCGGCATCGACATCGGCGGCACCAAGGTGGCGGGGGGAGTCGTCGACACCGAGGGCACGGTCGTGGCAAGAGCACGCCGTGACACCCCCCACCGGTCCACCAGCCCGGCCGTGGTGGAGGACACGATCGTCGAGGTGGTCGCCGAGCTCATCGACGGCGTCGGGGACGACGTCGTCGCGGTCGGCATCGGAGCGGCGGGCTTCGTGGCCGCGGACCGGGCCACCGTCGTCTTCGCCCCGCACCTGTCGTGGCGCGACGAACCCCTCGAAGCAAACCTCCAGCGTCGCGTGCCGGTGCCGATCTCGGTCGACAACGACGCCAACGCCGCCGTCTGGGCGGAGTGGCGATTCGGTGCGGCACAAGGGGACTCGCACGTCGTCATGGTGAACCTCGGCACCGGCATCGGCGGCGCGCTCATCCTCGACGGCCAGATCATGCGAGGCAGGTTCGGCATCGCGGGGGAGTTCGGGCACATGCAGGTGGTGCCCGGCGGTCAGCGCTGCGAGTGCGGCAACAAGGGTTGCTGGGAGCAGTACGCCTCGGGCAACGCCCTGGTCCGCGAGGCCCGCTCCATGGTGACCGCGAACAGCCCGATGGCCACCGACCTGCTCGCCCGGGCCGGCGGTGACCCGTCCGCCCTGACCGGCCCGATGATCACCGAGGCGGCGCGCGACGGCGACCCGACCGCGACCGAGCTGCTCGGCGAGATCGGACAGTGGCTCGGCGTGGGCATCGCCAACCTCGCGGCCGCCTTCGACCCGGGCGTCTTCGTCGTCGGGGGTGGCGTGAGCGCCGCCGGCGACCTGCTGCTGGAGCCGGCTCGGAGCACCTTCCGGCGCCACCTGACCGGCCGCGGCTACCGCCCCGAGGCGCGGATCGTGGCGGCCGCGCTGGGCAACGAGGCCGGACTGATCGGAGCCGCCGACCTCGCCCGTCGTGACGCTCTGGGACGCGCGGGCGCCGAGGGCGCATGACCGCGGTGCGGGTGGCGTCCTACAACGTCAAGGACCTCACCCTGGACCGTCGGGCGGCAGCCCGCGTCATCCGTGCGATCGACCCCGATGTGCTGTGCCTGCAGGAGGTGCCGCGCCGGCTGTTCTCGACCTGGCGGGTGTCGCAGTTTGCGGCCGAGTGCGGCATGTTCTGGTCTGGCCGGCACCGGGGCAGCGGCGGCACGACGATCTTCACGTCGCTGCGTGTCCACGTGTCCGAGACACGGCACCAGCGGCTCCCCGTGGCCGGGCTGGAGCGCAGGCGCGGGTATGCCGTGATCCGGGTCGGTCCCGCCGGTCACCAGCCGCTCGTGGTGGCGTCCGTACACCTGAGCCTGGACGCCGACGAGCGCGTGCGGCACGCCGGCCAGATCCTCCAGTCGCTCGCCGGAGGCGGCCCGCTGATGCTGGCCGGGGACCTCAACGAGGGGCAGAGCGGACGGGCCTGGCAGCTGTTCGCCGCATCGCTGCGGTTGGTCTCACCGACGGCTGCGACCTATCCGGCGGTGGCCCCTCGGGCGCTGCTCGACGGCATCTTCGCCTCTCCGGAGCTCAGGGTGCTGCCACACCGGGAGGTCGAGCTGTCGGCCGAGGACCTGGTCGCCGCCAGCGACCACCGCCCCACCTGGGTCGACGTGGAGGTGGGTCAGACGCGGGCGCCGTTGTCGGGGTCGTCCTCGTCGCGGGCCTGAGGCTGGCGCATCACCAGCAGGACGAACCCCATGACCGTCAGCCCCAGCGCCCCGATGGTCCACCAGTCGCTGACGTCGGGCCGGAACAGCACCAGCCACAGCAGGAGCAGCGGGCCGGCCACCAGGCCGACGATGATCCCCCAGAACTGCAGGTCCTCCTGGGGCGGCAGGGGGGCCGTGGGCCCGGGCTCGAAGTGGTCGTCGTCGTCGAGGTCGTGCGGCTCGCGCAGCTCGACGGGGTCGGGCGCGTCCTCGGTCGGTTCCGGCTGCTCGGCGCCGCGCCAGACGACGAACGGTCGCGTCGGTGGCGGGTTCACGTTCGGCTGGAGCGGCGGGTTGACCCCGGTCGCCCGCTGGTCCGAGGCGGGGTCGGCGGAGGGATCAGGGGTGTCGCCGCCGAGGGAGTCAGGAGCGTCGGGCGAGGCGGGCGGGTCGGGAAGGGACTCGACCTCGTCCCAGCGCGCGATGATGTCCGCGAACTCGGCGTCGACGTCGCGGTCGCTCATGGATGCCCCTTGCTCTGGATCGAGGCGGGTGGTCGGCCGTCGTGACCAACTCCGACGAACCGGCCCAGCCGCTCGATGGCTGCACCGACTCCTCCTGCGCATTCTCGCACGGGGCCGCGACGACGGCGTGAGTAACGTAGAGTTCACGGCGTCACTTCGGGAGGTGTGCTGGTGTTCTACTGGGTTCTCAAGACGGTCGTTCTTGGCCCGATCCTCAAACTGCTCTTTCGTCCGTGGGTCGAGGGCGAGGAGAACATTCCCGACGACGGTCCTGCCATCTTCGCCAGCAACCACCTGTCGTTCTCGGACTCCATCTTCCTGCCGCTCGTCGTCCCGCGCCGGATGACCTTCCTGGCGAAGGCCGACTACTTCACCGGTCGCGGCATCAAGGGACGGCTCACCGCCGCGTTCTTCCGTGGCGTGGGGCAGCTGCCGGTGGACCGTTCCGGGGGACGCGCGGGCGAGGCGGCCCTGCGCTCGGGCCTGAAGGTGCTGCGCCGCGGCGAGCTGCTGGGCATCTATCCCGAGGGCACGCGCAGCCCTGACGGCCGCCTGTACCGGGGTCGCACCGGCGTCGCCCGGATGGCGCTCGAGGGCGGCGTCAAGGTGCTGCCCGTCGCGATGATCGGCACCGACAAGGCCCAGCCGACCGGCGCCAAGATCCCCAAGCTGATCCGCATCGGCATCAAGATCGGCAAGCCGCTGGACTTCTCGCGCTACGAGGGCATGGAGGACGACCGGTTCGTCCTGCGGTCGATCACCGACGAGATCATGTACGAGCTCATGCTGCTGTCCGGCCAGGAGTACGTGGACATGTACGCCACGTCGATGAAGGACCGCATCCTCGCCGCGGCCAAGACCAAGGCCCGCGAGCTCCAGGAGGCGGCCCTGCCGGGGTCGGCGGCCAAGGAGCTCGAGGAGGCCCTCGATGCCGGCGACGACGAGAGCTCGCGCAGGAGGCGCTCGAGTGTCGACGACGCCGCGGCGGACATCGACGAGCTGACCGGCCCTGACGACGTCCGCACCGAGAGCGAGGCCGCCGCCGACCGCGACGACGTCGCGCGGGACGTCGAGCCGGTGTCGGACGAGGTGCCGCCCGGCGCCCGCGCGGCGAGCTAGGTCCCTCCTCGCCGTGGCACGGCACGGTGGCCTGTCGACGCGCCGAGTCGTGCGCCCGGCCGTTGGCCGGGCCGTCCCGGCACCTGACTCCCAGCCCGAGGTCGTGTCGGCGTTCTGGAAGGGGATCGACGTCTTCCGGCCCCTCGCCCTGGGGTATGCCGCGTACTCCCTGGCCGACCGCCCGCACGACCTCATGCGGCCCGCCCTCGGCTGGGCGGTCCTGGGCGTGCTCGGCCTGTGGACCGCGTTCCTGGTCATCTACCGCAGTCGCCGCCTGCGGCTGGTGGTCGTCGAGCTGCTCCTCGGCGCGGCGGCGATCCTGGCTACCCTGCTGGTCGACACGCCCCAGGCGATCGCGGAGGGCTCGCGCACCCTGCCGACGTTCTGGCCGGCGGCCGGCGTGGTGTCGGCGGCCGTGCTGCTGGGCCGCAAGGGCGGCATACCGGCGGCGGTCTTCATCGGCATCGTCGACGTGGTCGAGGTCGGGAAGGCCACGCCGAACACCATCAACAACATCGTGCTGCTGCTCCTGATCGGCGCCCTCATCGGCTATGCCTGTGACCTCGCGCGGGAGGGGCACGCCAGGCTGCGCGAGGCGATCGCCCTCGAGGCCCAGGTGCGCGAGCGCGAGCGGCTGGCCCGCACCGTGCACGACGGGGTGCTGCAGACCCTGGCCTTCATCAACCGTCGCGGCACCCAGCTCGGCGGCGAGGCCGCACACCTCGGTGGGATGGCCGCCGACCAGGAACGCCTGCTGCGCGCGCTGGTGAGCGGCACGTCGGCAGCCGACACCGAAGCCGCCGTGACCGGCGACCTCGACCTGCGCCAGCAGCTCGGCAGGTTCGCCGGCGGTCGCATCCACCTCGTGGCCCCCGCCGACCCCGTGCTCGTGCCCCCTCGGGTGGCCGGCGAGCTGGTGGCGGCCGTCGGAGCAGCCCTGGACAACGTGCGCCTGCACGCCGGTGACGACGCCCAGGCGTGGGTGCTCGTCGAGGACGACGGCAGCGAGGTCGCCCTGACCGTGCGGGACAACGGCGTGGGTATGCCGGCGGGTCGCCTCGACGAAGCAGCGGCCGCCGGGCGGATGGGCGCCTCGTCGAGCATCCGTGGGCGGCTGAGCGACCTGGGCGGAACGGCCGAGTACTCGGTGCGAGAGGGTGCCGGGGTGACCGTGCGGATGCGGGCGCCGAAGGACGGCGGCCGCGACGACGAAGGAGCGCGATGAACGACCAGCATCCAGAGCCCGCCGACCCTGCGCCGGTCCGCGTCGTCGTGGCGGACGACCACCCGCTGTGGCGCGACGCCGTTGCCCGCGACCTCGCCGAGGCGGGGATGACGGTGCTGGCCACGGCGGACGACGGGCCAGCCGCGGTGAACCGGACCAGGGCCACCCGCCCGGACGTCCTGGTCCTCGACCTCAACCTGCCCGGCATGCGCGGCCACGAGGTGTGCGCGGCGCTGGGGTCCCTCGCCACCCGGGTGCTGGTGCTGTCGGCCTCGGGGGAGCAGCAGGACGTCCTGGAGGCGGTCAAGGCGGGCGCGACCGGCTACCTGGTGAAGTCCGCTTCTCGCGAGCAGATCGTGGCTGCCGTCGAGGCGACCGCCCGAGGCGAGGCGGTGTTCACCCCCGGGCTGGCCGGCCTGGTGCTGGGGGAGTTCCGCAGGATGTCGACCGAGCCGCAGACCGACCCCTCCCGGCCCATCCCTGAGCTGACCCAGCGTGAGACCGAGGTGCTCAAGCTGGTCGCGACCGGCATGTCCTACAAGGAGATCGCGGCCGAGCTCTTCATCTCGCACCGCACGGTGCAGAACCACGTGCAGAACACTCTGGGCAAGCTGCAGCTGCACAACAGGATCGCGCTGGTCCGGTTCGCCATCGCGAAGGGACTGGACACCCCCGAGGCCTGAGCGCGGCGCAGGTGGCGGCGTGGCTCACGCGGTGACGCGCTGGCCCAGCCAGACCGGTCGCGAGGGGTCGCCCGACTCGAGGGCGACCCACACCCCTGAACCGACTGCGGGGACTGCCGAGGCCGCCGGTCCGGGCAGGCATGCCGCGGCCCACACCGCGTCGTCGCCGCTGAGATCGGGAATCCGCACGAGCAGGCGGTGCTGCCTGAGCGGGTCCGTGGCGTCGAGCACGACCGCCCGGTAGACCCCGCAGCCCGGACTCGACGGTGCCTCGCTCTGGTCGGCATCGATGATGACGCGCCCCTGCTGCAGCAGCACCGAGATGTACCCGCCGCCATGCCTGTAGCCCACGCCGATCGAGCTGCCCGAGGGCGGTTGCCGACCGTGCACGCCGTCCCCGAACTCGATGACCGTCGCACCGTCGTCACCGCGCCGGACGACGATCCGGTCGGACTGGAAGCTGAGCAGCTCAGCCAGGAAGGCGAACAGCTCCAGCAGGGCGACGCCGGGGTCGCTGTCGGTCGTGTCCGTCCAGTCCCTCAGCCCGGCGCGAGCCCGACGGACGAGGTCCTCGAGGTCGGCTCGGTCGGCGGGGTGGCCCTGCGCGTTCATGGGCTTGCGTGTCCGCTCATGGCGCCATTGTCCGCTCATGGCGCCATTGTCCGCTCGGCGCCCCGGCTCAGCACCAGCACTCACTCAGTCCCAGAACCCACTCAGTCCCAGAACCCACTCAGTCCCAGAACTCACTCAGCCGCTCCGCCAGGACCACGCCCTGGTGATGGCCCGCCCGAGCGGCCGGGAGACGTGTCGACGGATCCATCAGGTTGGTGCCGAAGGCCTCGAGGGAGTCGCCGTCAGGCAGGATTGTCTCGACGACGCTGCCGCCGGCGCGCAGCTCGTCGACCTGGGCGGCGAGCTGCATGCCCCACTCCGCCGGGTGGCGCGACCTGCCACCGAGCGGGGACAGCACCAGCACCCGCCGGAAGCCTGCGGCCAGGTCGGCATTCTCGTTGCGTCGGTAGCCACCGTCGATGTACCTGTTGTCGCCGATGCCATAGGGCGCGCCGCTGGACGTGCTGGCCGCGATGGCGTCCACCAGGTCGACTCCACTGTGGCGGTCGAAGACGACTGGTTCCCCTGTGCGGGCATCGACCGCCGTGACGAGCACTGGTCGCTGCGGCCAGTGCTCGCTCGGTAGCCGCGCGGCGACGACCGCCCGCCATCGCTCCTGCCCGGAGCCGTCCGCCGCCGCCTCCAGCTCGAGGGCGGCTGCCCCCATCCGGCGGCGCATGTCGGCGGGGTCGCTGGCGGCGGCGATGATCCGGCCCGTCCTCTCCAGGTGGTCCACCGCCGGCGGCGCGGCAGCACGACCGTCCGGGGGTCTTCCCGGTGCAGGCCGTGGCTGCGGTACCGCGCCCAGGATGGCGGCATACAGCTCGGCCGGGCTCGCGCTGGTGAGCTGGGCCGCGGCGGTCGATCCGGCCGACGTCCCGATGACCAGGTCGGCCTGGGTGACGTCCGGGCCGGCATCGGCGAGGCCCGCGACCACCCCGATCAGCCAGGCATTGCCCGCCGACCCTCCACCACCGAGCACCAGTGCCCGCTCGCCTGCGACCTTCACGCTGACCATCCTGCTAGAGGTCCGCCACCGCGGGGATCACGCGCTCGCCCATCAGCTCCAGCGTGCCGGGCTTGCTCACGTCGGCCAGACCTCCGTGCGCCACCTCGATGCCCAGACCCGCAAGCTCGTGCAGGTGCTCGATCGTCTGGTCGACTCGTTCGCCGTTCGGACCCAGGTCGAACCGCAGCTGGGCGGTCTTCTCGATCTGGTCGTAGTCCCGGCCCAGGCGCTCGCAGTGCTCGCGCAGCACCTCGAGCTTGTGCGCGAGCTCAGGCGTGTCGAAGATGTTGCACGCATCGGCATACTGGGCCACCATCCGCAGCGTCTTCCGCTCACCCGCGCCGCCGATGAGGATGGGCGGGTGCGGACGGCTGAGGGACTGCGGGGAGTTCAGCGTCCGCGCGAGGCGGTAGTGGGTGCCTTCGAAGGGCCCCTCGTCGTCACTCCACATCTGCAGGCAGATCTGCAGGGCCTCCTCGAGCCGCTCGAACCGCTCCGCCGTCGAGGGAAAGAAGAGCCCCAGCCCGCGCGACTCCTCCTCGTTCCAGGCGGCGCCGATGCCGAGCATGGCGCGCCCCCCGGACAGGATGTCCAGCGTGGTGACGGCCTTGGCCAGCAGGCCGGGGTCCCGGTACACCACGGCCGTGACCACGGTGAGCAGCTTGACCCGTTCGGTCTTCGCCGCGAGGAACCCGAGCGTCGTGTAGGCCTCGAGCATCTCGTGCTCCGGCGGCCCCAGGTGCGCGATCTGCCACAGGTGGTCCATCACGCTGACGCGGTCGTATCCAGCGTGCTCGGCACGCACGGCGATGTCGCCGAGCGTCCCGCGCAGGGCCACCGGCCCGCCGTCCCAGGTGAAGTCCGAGATGTGCAGTCCTAGCTTCATGCCACTCCCTCAGGGTCTTCTGCGTCGCGTCCGCGGGGTCCGTCGATGCGGACGACTCCCATTGAACGCTGACCACGGCATACCGTCGCGCTGGAGGGCGGGCGTCGCCCGCGGAACGTATCGGTGGCAGGGTGTCGTATCCGCGCGACGTCGTTCGTGGAGTGGGTGAGAGGCGGTCATGGGGACCGCCCCGGAACTGGAGGAGAACAGTCATGTCGCACTACCTGCTGGCCGTGCACGGGCCCGCCGAGATGAACGAGTTCGGCAACTACGGCTCCAAGGAGGAGATGGAGGCGTCGTTCGCCGCGACCGGTGTCTTCAACGACAAGCTGCGCGCCGACGGCTACTGGGTCTTCGCCGGGGGGCTGCAGCCGGCCTCGACGGCCACGGTCGTCGACGGGCAGGGTGACACGCCGGTCCTGACCGACGGTCCGTACCTGGAGTCCAAGGAGGTCCTCGGGGGCTTCTGGGTCGTGGACGCGCCGGACCTCGACGTGGCGCTCAGGCTCGCTGCCGAGGGATCCAAGGCCTGTGGGGGCAAGGTCGAGGTGCGACCGTTCGAGGGCATCGCCTGAGGTCGGCGGATCCGTCGCCGGATCGATCGGCGGATCGATCGGCGGATCGATCGGCGCATCGATCAGGATTCGAGAAGCGTCGGTCCCGGGACGGCTCATAGCCTCGTCCTCATCGACATGACGGTCGACGACCTGACCGTCCTGAACCGGAGGTGACGAAGATGAGTCCCACGATCCGCAGTCTGGTGATCCCGGTGTCCGACCTGGACGCCACGAAGGCCGTCTACACGGCGTTGTTCGGGTCACCGCACACCGACGAGTCCTACTACGTCGGGTACAACGTCGACGGCTTCGAGATCGCCCTCAACCCTGCCGGAGCCGGTGGGGGACCGGTGGCCTTCGCGGACGTCGACGACCTCGACGCGACCCGGGAGACCCTCCTCGCGGCGGGTGCCACCGAGCGCGACGCACCGCGTCAGGTGGCACCCGGCGCCCGCGTCTGCGTGCTCTCGGACGCCGACGGCAACCCGATCGGGCTGCGCGGGAAGTAACCGCCGCCGACGTCCGACCGGACGGCACTCACAGTCGTCGCATGACGCGCAGGGGCAGCGGCCGGCCGTCGGGATCGTAGACGGTGCGGTAGAGAAGTTCTGCCCAGGCCCGGGTGACCCGGCCCAGCGGGGGGTCCACGAGAGGACGGAGCTGCCCGGGTGGCCTCGGTCCCCGGCGGCCCGTCCGGTGCCACTGCTCCAGGGCCGCGGCGGCGTCCGCGAAAGCGTCGAAGACCTCGGCGCGGGCCGGGGCCGGCGCCGCGGCCTCCAGGCCGAGGTGCTCGCGGACCAGCTCGTCCCGCAGCCCCCGCGCGTAGTCCTCGTGGGCGACCGCCGCCGAGATCTCGGAGTCGTGGGTCCACGAGCGCCGGTTGAAGTTGTCGGAGCCGACGCTGGCCCACGAGTCGTCCACGATGCTCACCTTAGCGTGGACGTAGATCGGCCTACCCTCGGCATTCTCGATCCCGTAGAAGGCCACCCGCCCCGGGGCGGCCTCGCGCAGGGTCCTGATCACCGTGTCCCGACCTGCCAGGTTGGGCGGCATGGAGAACCGCCCGTCCTGGTCGGGGCGCAGCGGCAGCACGGCGACCATGCGCAGCTCCGGACGTCGGCGCAGGGCGTCGGCGAACGCGCTGGCCACCTCGACCGACCACAGGTACTGGTCCTCGACGTAGATCAGCTCCCGCGCGCCGCGCAGCGCCTTGCGGCAGCCGCGAGCGACACTGCGCTCGCCCTGGGGGGCGAAGGGATAGCCGCCCAGGCGCCGCGGATAGGTGCGCAGCACCTGGACCGGGTGCGGACCCGTGGGCTGCGGGTCGGGCAGCTGAGGCGGCAGCGGCGTGGGACGTTCCGGGTCGTGGCGCAGGGCGTCGGCCGTGCGCCGCAGCGGTGAGCGGCTCATCCGCTGGGGGTCTTCCCACCGTTCGCGGAACACCGTCTCGATGTCACCGACCACCGGGCCCGTCAGGCAGAGCTGGACGTCGTGCCAGGCGGGACGCGGGCCGTAGGCGGCCGCCATCGACTGCCGCTGGGGGTCGCCGTGGTGTGCCGCGTCGTCCCTGCGGCTGTGGCACAGGTCGATCCCGCCCACGAACGCCACGTCGTTCTCCGGGCGTCCGGGATGGCGCAGCACCACGAACTTCTGGTGGTGCGAGCCGCCGGTGCGGACCCGCATGTCGAGCAGGCACTGCCCGCCGGCGGCGTTGACCCCCTCCTGGAGGGTGCGGTTCTCGGTGTTGGAGAAGGCGAGCCGGTCCCAGTGTGACCGCCAGATCAGACCTCGGACGTCCACCCCGCGACGTGCTGCCGCCGCGAAGATCGTCGCCACCTCGCTGCCAGCCTCGCCCGTCAGCCGCTCGTCCGGGTCGCCGCGCCAGTCGACGAAGAGCAGCAGGTCCCCTCGTCGGGTCTGGTTCACCCGCTCGGCGAGCTCGGCGAAGTAGGTGGCCCCGTGCACGAGAGGGCGCACGAGGTTGCCGTGACTCCAGGCCGAGGTCGGGGTGTGCCGGCTGTCCAGCCGGGTCGCAGGGTTGCCCCGCTCCGACGGGCTGAGAAACCACTCCGCGAGATCCACGCTCGGATGGTAGCCAGTGCCGGCCGTCGAGGCGGACGGTTACCACCCTCCGCGATGCACGACCTCGTCGAAGGGGCGCCGGTTCAGGCGTTCGAGGACGGCCAACGGCTTGTCCGATGGATAGCCGACGGACAGGACGTAGGCCAGGAACCGCCCCTCGGGGAACCCCAGGACGGATCTGGCCTGGTCCTGGTCGGCGGCTGCCGCATGGCCCGTGCCGATGCCCAGGTCCGCTGCGGCGACGGTCATCGCATACGTGGCCTGGCCGAGGTCGTACTGGAGAAGGGCCGACTGGCGGTCATCCTGCGGTTCGGGTGCGACGATCGCGATCGCGGCCGCCGCCCCGGCGACATGTCGGGCGCCCTGCCAGACCTTCGCCAGCTCGACCAGCTGGGCCCGGTCCGTCACGAGGACGAAGTCCCACGGCTGCCAGTTGCCTGCCGACGGCGCCCGGCGGCCAGCCTCGAGGATGCGGTCGAGCGCCTCGTCAGGGACGGGCTGCTCGGTGAACTGCCGGACGTTTCGTCGCGCCCGCAAGGCGTCCCAGGTCTCCACCGTCCCATCGTGCGCCTGCGATACGGCATACGGAAGTCTCGTGCGAACGACGTATGGCGTGGTCAGGGTGCTCGGCGTAGCGTGCCAGTCCGGACGGGCTCGACTCTGGAGGGTGGGAGATGGCAGATCGACAGGACGGCTCACTTCTCGTGCAGCTGGCGCAATGGGGCTCGGCGATGGGGCTCGAAGAGGCGATGCAGGCCGTGTGGGCGGACGACTTCGACCCCGAGACCGCTTCCGCGCAGGACCTGCTCGTGTCCCGGGTGCTCAACTGGGGAGAGACCATCGGGACGCTCACCAAGAACGGGCTGATCGACACCGACCTCGTGCTCGACTGGTGGTGGGTCGCGGGTGTCTGGGCACGCGTCGGGCCGGCCGCTCGTGCCCTGCGCGACAAGCAGGGTGTCCCGGAGCTGTACGAGAACTTCGAGGCACTGGCGGCCAAGCAGAGCAGCTGACTCGTCCCAGGGCAGCAGCTGAGCGCGGGGCGGTGCTGACTGCCGACGGTCAGGAGCCGAGCTTGCGGGTGAACGTGAGGTGCGTGACGCCGCTGGGGGAGGAGACCGACTCGATGTCGTAGGTCTGCTCGAGCGAGTCCAGGCCGTCCCAGACCCGGACCCCACGACCGAGCAGGATCGGGACCTGGACCAGGTGCATGTGGTCGACGAGCCCGGCGGCGAGGAAGTCGCGGACCACGGTGGGGCCACCGCCGATCCGGACGTCCTGACCGCCGGCCGCTTCGCGGGCAGTCGCGAGCGCCTCGGCCGGGGTGGCGTCGAGGAAGTGGAAGGTGGTCCCGCCCTCCATCTCCATCGAGGACCGGGGACGGTGGGTCAGGACGAAGGTCGGGGTGTGGAACGGCGGGTTCGGGCCCCACCAGCCCGTCCAGTCAGGGTCGTCCTGCCAGCCGGGCGGCCCGAATTTGTTGGCGCCCATGATCTCGGCGCCGATGCTGTGGCTGTGGCGCTCGGCGAAGGCGTTGTCGAGCCCTTCGGACCCTCCCGCGCCCCAGAACCGGGTGGCGAACATCCAGTCATGGAGGCGATGGCCGGCATGACCGAACGGTGCCTCGAGGGACTGCGGCTCGCCCGTGGCGAAGCCGTCGAGGGAGATGGAGAAGTTGTGGATCCGGCTGAGCGACATCGGCGCCTCTTCTGCGGTGGTCAGTTCGCTCGCCGGCCGGACCAGGTGCGTGGCCGGGAGCCCGAGTCGACGGTATCCCGGCCACGCACCCTGGGTATCAGTCCTTGGGCTGACCGGTGCTCGGGTCGAGCAGCAGGCGCTCGGTGGTGCGCTGTCCGCCGCTGAAGGCGAACAGGTTGTCCAGGCTGCCGGCCTTGGCGTCGAACGAGCTGTCGCCGACGCGTCCGGTGTTCCAGTTGTCCTCGACGAACTTCAGGATCGAGGTCTGGTCGGTGATGGTGTGGTCGACGAAGTTGGACTTCGCGTAGGGCGAGATGACCAGCAGCGGCTGGCGCGGGCCGTAGCCGCAGCGGTCCTGGTACCCACCGGACACGCGCGCGGGGTTGGCGCCACACTGCCCGGGAGCGGTCAGGGCGTCGGTGGGGTCCTGTGACTGGTTGACGATCGGTGACATCTGGTGGTCGTACCAGCCGTCGCTGTCGTCGTAGGCGACCACGACGGCGGTGTTCTTCCAGTCAGGCGTCTTCTGCAAGCGGTTGACCGTGTCGACGAGGAAACGCTGCTCGTCGAGCGGCGTGGAGTAGCCCGCGTGCCCGTCCTGGTATGCGGCCGCCTTGAGGTAGCTGACCGCCGGCATGGTGCCCGCGTTCACCGCGGACCAGAAGTTGCTCAGGTCGTACTGGTGGTTGGCCGGGCCGGCGTGGCCGATCTCGGCCACCGACGCGGGCGGGGTGTGCTGGGGGTTGGCCGTGCTGGGGTAGTACTGGAACGGCTCGTGGTGGGGGATGTAGTCCTTGCTCGTGACCCCGCCGATGTCGGTGTGGGTGGCCGCGCAGTCGGCGAAGCCGCCCTGGAACCAGCCCCAGCTGACGCCCTTGGCGTTGAGCAGGTCACCGACGTTCTTGTTGGTGGACCCCGGCACCGTGCTGCTGGTGTCGCGGGTGTCGCACTTGTCGCCGGTGGGCTGCGGGTCGCCGATGACCGTGCTGCTGGTGGCAGGCACCGCGGTGCCATCGGTGGTGAAGCCATGGGTCTGGCCCGAGATGAGGTTGAGCGCTCCCGGCGTGGACGGCCCGAAGGTGCTCGAGTAGGAGTTGTCGCTCATCGCGAAGTGCTGGGCGTAGTTCCACAGACCGGTGACGGTGTTGCCGTCGTAGTAGCCCATGACCAGGCCCTTGCCGGTGCCGTAGTCCGCACAGGTGCCGGCGCCGCGGCCGACGGTCTCGACGAACTTGTCCATCGCGCCGGCGTCGAACGCCTTCTGCTCGTCGGTGTAGTTGTGGTCCTGGTCGCACGTCTGCGCCTGGTTCCGGCCGAGGCGGAACGGCTGCACCGAGTTCGGGTTGTTCGGGGCCTGCAGGGACGGCCCGAGCCCGTTGACGCCGGGCGTGCCGGGCTTGGCGACGAAGCGCGGCTCACCGGCGGGGTTGGCCGCGTGCGGGTAGGTCGCGAAGTAGTGGTCGAAGGAGACGTTCTCCTGGTAGATCACGACGAGGTGCTTGATCGGCGTCGTGGTCGCGGCAGCACGCTCTCCGTGGTGCGACGCGGCAGCGTGACCGGAGGCGGTAGCCGCGACTGCCGGGACGCCCGCGACCAGGAGGGCCGCGGCTGCGGTGATCAGCGGGATCCGCCCGCGGCGGAAGGTGGGTGAGGAAGTCATCGACGAGCTCCTTGGGTTGCCAGGCGACCACTGCGATGCGGTCGAGGCCACGCTATTCCCCAGGTGAAGCTATCGGCGGTGAGTACGTGTCCGGGAGGTGAACAGTGCCCCAAGGAGAGGGGACGCGACCATCGCGCCGTCACGTTCCATCGGTCGACCCGACTGCGCCCTGTGGAGGACACTGTGCGGCAGACCGTCGCGAAGGAGCAGCCATGTCGTTGTCAGCGTCGCCGCTGCCTCCGGAGGCAGTGCACCCCACCGTGCCATCAGCCCAGGAAGCCGACGACGGACCAGGTCACGGCAGTCCGGCCGAGGCGGTGTCTGCTGGTGTCAGGGCGCAGATCCTGGCAACCGAGCACTGGAGCCTGCTGGCAACCCGAAGCATGACGTGGTCGGAGGTCATGAGCCGGATTGCCATCCACCTCACGGTGGCGTCGGCATCGCTGGTCGTGCTGGCGCTGTTCGCCCAGCACTCGGGCTTCGGCGGCGCCTTCCGGGTGATGGCGATAGGGCTGGCTGCTGCCGTGCTGGTCATGGGCATCCTCACGCAGGCCCGCGTGATCAACGCCAGCGTCGACGACGGGTCCGCCATCCTCGGGATGAACCGGCTGCGGGCGGCATATCTCGAGATCGACCCCAGTTTGGCGCCCTATTTCGTCACCTCCTCGCACGACGACCAGCAGGGGCTCATGGACACCTACCTGATGGGGTGGCCCCGCTCGACCTTCAGCCACGTGCTGGCGAGCACCACCATGTTCATGACCGTCTTCAACGCCATCGTGGCCGGGGCACTGGGCGCTCTCGTCTCGGGCGCAGCCGGGGCCCAACCCGCCGTGATCGCCGTCGTCGGCAGCCTCGTCGGCCTCGGCTTCGTCGCAGGCGAGATCCTGGTCGGGCAGCGCACCTTCGGCTCCCTGCGGCAGCCCTCTCGCTTCCCCACCCCGCGTCAGTCCCGCACCGGCCCGTAGCCGCACCCCTGCTGGCCGGGTCCCTCAGTACTCGGCGAGCAGGAGCTCGAGCAGCGCCGCCTCGACCTCGCGGTCGAGCTCGAGGCCGCGCAGGCGGGCGGCCGCATCGGTCGGGCCGTCCGCCGACTCGACCAGGGCGTATGCCGTGCGCTTCAGGTTGTAGTCGATCCGCGCCCGGTCGAGCACCTGGCGTGCCTGCTCGAGGGTCCGGGCCCAGCCGAACGGACGGAGGTCGTCGAGGGTGACCCGCAGGCCGTCGGCGGTGGCGACCTCGCCGAGGGCGAACCGCGTGCCGCAGGTCTCGGGGGAGGCCGTGACGTCCGTCTTCCCGGTGGAGCGTGCCGTGCCGGCCTCGACGCCGAGGACGACCAGCGACCAGGTGCGCGAGGGCGGGAGGACGTCGACCGCGCCGGTGGGCGGTGCGATGACCACGGTGGCGGTGGCCTCGTCCCAGGTGATCGACGTGACCGCGGTGCGTGCCGCAGTGCTGCCGTCGTCCTCGACGAGGTCGAACCGGCCGTCCGCCCCGACCGCCAGCACGAGCTCGAGGTGCTCGGGCAGCGTCGTTCCGACGGGCTCGTCACCCTGGCCCGCCAGGGGCAGCAACGCTCCCGCACGCGCCAGCACCGGCAGGGTCTCCAGCGGCCGGTGCAGTCGCACCTGCCTCCCGCCGCGGTAGCGCGTGCCCGTGAACAGGTCGGTCCAGACTCCCTCGGGCAGCCAGGCCTGCACGCTGCCGAGCCCGAGGACCTCCTGCTGCGGGCTGGTGATCGGGGCCACCACCAGCTCGGTGCCGAACCGGAACTGGGTCGGCACGGCATACGCCTCGGTCGCTGCGGGGTCCGCCCAGTACATCGGCTCCACGAGCGGGACTCCCTCGCGCGCCGCGCGGGCGTTCATGGTGTGCAGGTAGGGGACGAGCCGGTGCCGCAGCCGCAGGAACACGTCGATGGTCGCGCGGGCCTGGGCGGGAAAGGTCCAGGGCTCCTTGCGGATGAAGGGGTGCAGCGTCGAGTGCAGTCGCATGATCGGTGAGAAGACGCCGAGCTGCACCCACCGGACGGTCAGGTCGTCGTCGCGGCTGCCGTACCAGTGCCCGCCGATGTCGTGGCTCCACCAGCCGTAGCCGATGTTGGAGGAGCTGGCGGTGAAGTAGGGCTGGAAGGCCAGGGAGTCCCAGGTGATGTGGGTGTCGCCGGAGAAGCCCACCGGGTAGCGGTGGCTGCCCGGACCGGCATACCGGGAGAAGGTGAGGGGCAGCTGACCGCGCCGGGCGGAGTCGTTGAAGTGCTCGATGTTCAACAGCCACAAGGGATCCACGCCAGGGGTGCGGCTGAACGAGCCCTGCTGCCAGTCGAGCCACCAGAAGTCGACGCCCTCGTCCTCGAGCGGGTGGTGGAGCCGTCGGAAGTAGGAGTCCATGAAGCGCGGGTCCGTCGGGTCGAAGGCGACCGCGCGCTCGCTGGCGGGGTCGACCCCCATGTCCCGGGCGACCTGCGGGTAGGCGTCCTCGAACGCGCGGACGCCGTCGGCGGGGTGGACGTTCAGCGTCACGGCGAGGCCGCGACGGTGCAGCTCGTCGAGGAAGGCGGGCGGGTCGGGGAAGAGGTCGCGGTTCCACGAGTAGCCGGTCCACCCCACGCCGAACCGCGGGTCGATGTCGACCCAGTGCCAGTCCATGTCGAGCACCGCGACCGACAGTGGCACATGCTCCGCGTCGAACCTGTCGAGCAGCTCGAGGTACTCGTCGGCGGAGTAGGGGTGGTAGCGGCTCCACCAGTTGCCGAGTGCCCAGCGGGGGAGCAGCGGCACCGCCCCGGACACGGCGTAGAGGTCGGCGACCGCGGCCCGGTAGTCGTGGCCGCGGACGAACAGGTAGAGGTCCTGCGTGCCCAGGCGCCGCGCAGTCGCACGCCCGTCCGCGATGAGGAACGACTCGGAGTCGTCGATGACCGCGATGCCGCTGCGGGAGACCACCCCCGGGCCGAGCGGGACGGCCCCGTCGACGTCGTCGAGCGTGCGTGCGGTGCCGCCGAGTCCGTCGGCCGGCTGGCCGTAGCGCCACTCGCTGGTGTGCGCGTCGGGCATGGCCGAGGTGGCCGTGACGACCAGACCACTGGGGCTGAACGGCTCGCCGTCGTAGTCGAGGTGCAGGCAGTCCGTCGAGAGCTCGATGCGTCGGCCCGAGCGGTGCACCTCGACGTCGGGCACCGGGAGCGCCCGGTTGACCGCGAACGTGCTGGCCCGGTCCTCGAAGTCGCCCGACTCCGACCACTCCAGCCGAAGGAGGCCGGGCGTGAGGACGGTGATCCGCCAGCGATCGCCGGAGACCACCGCATCGGGGTGGGCCACGGGGTTGCCTGGGACGGTCAGTCGCGAGTCCACGGGTCCCTCCTTCCCGACGCAGGGTATCGGGATCTGGGCCACAGGACGGGGTGGGCGTCGTGCCGCCTATCCTTGAGCAGTGAGCACCGCCCAGCACCACGACGTCCTCGCCAGCCTCGCGGCCGGGGCACTCCTTCCCGCTGCCCAGCAGCCGGAGTGGCCCGACGCCGCGCGCCTCTCCAGCGCTGTCGCCGAGCTCGCGTCGTATCCACCCCTGGTGTTTGCCGGAGAGTGTGACGTCCTGAAGTCCCGGATGGCCGCCGCAGCCCGCGGCGAGGCCTTCGTCCTGCAGGGCGGGGACTGCGCCGAGACGTTCGCCTCCGCGACCGCCGACAACATCCGAGACCGGGTCAAGACCATCCTCCAGATGGCCGCGGTCCTGACCTACGGCGCGTCCGTCCCGGTCGTCAAGGTCGGTCGGATGGCCGGCCAGTACGCCAAGCCCCGCAGCAGCGGAGCTGAGACGCGCGAAGGAGTGACGCTCCCGGCATACCGCGGCGACATGGTCAACGACTTCGACTTCACGCTCGAGTCGCGCACCCCCGACCCGCAGCGGCTCGTGCAGGCCTACCACGCCAGCACGGCCACGCTGAACCTCGTGCGCGCCTTCACCCAGGGCGGCTTCGCCGACCTGCGCCACGTCCACGACTGGAACCGGGGCTTCGTCGCCAACGCCGCCAACAGCCGCTACGAGCGACTCGCCAAGGACATCGACAAGGCGATGAAGTTCATGCAGGCCTGCGGCGCCGACTTCGACGCCATGCGCACCACCGAGTTCTTCTCCGCGCACGAGGCGCTGCTGCTCGACTACGAGCGTCCGCTGACCCGCGTCGACAGCCGCACCGGCGAGCTCTACGACACCAGCGGCCACTTCATCTGGGTCGGCGAGCGCACCCGCGACATCGACGGCGCCCACATCGACTTCGTCTCCAAGGTGCTCAACCCGATCGGCATCAAGCTGTCGGCGAAGGCCGAGATCGACGACGTCCTGCGGCTCATCGACAAGGTCGACCCCGACCGCGAGCCGGGGCGCCTGACGTTCATCACGCGGATGGGTGCCAGGACCGTGCGCGACGCGCTGCCGACGCTCGTCGAGAAGATCACCGGTTCGGGCGCGCAGGTCACCTGGATCTGCGACCCCATGCACGGCAACACGTTCGAGTCGGCCAGTGGCTACAAGACCAGGGACTTCGACGACGTCGTGGAGGAGGTGCGCGGCTTCTTCGAGGTCCACCAGGGCCTGGGCACCGTCCCCGGCGGCATCCACGTCGAGCTGACCGGCAACGACGTCACCGAGTGCATCGGTGGCGCCGAGAAGATCCTCGACGCCGACCTGAACAAGCGCTACGAGACGGTCTGCGACCCGCGGCTGAACCACCAGCAGAGCCTCGAGCTGGCCTTCCTCGTCGCCGAGATGCTGGCCAAGGACTGACCTCCCGGGCGGCCGCGGCGCGGGGTCACCTCCTAGGCTTCAGGCATGCCTGACGCGCCCGTGGTCGACCTGCTCTCCGACACCCTCACCCAGCCCACCGAGGCCATGCGGCGCGCGATGGCCGACGCCCCGGTCGGCGACGACGTGTTCGGCGAGGACCCGACGGTCCGACGGCTCGAGGAGCGGGTGGCCGAGCTGCTCGGTCACGAGGACGCGTTGTTCGCGCCCACCGGCTCGATGGCCAACCAGCTGTGCCTGCGGCTGCACGTCGCCCACGGTGAGGAGCTCGTCGCGGACTCCCTCGCCCACGTGCTGCGAGCCGAGATGGGTGCCGCCGCGGTGCTGTCGGGGATCTCGTCGCGGTCCTGGGTCGCCGACCACGGTTTGCTCGACGCGGCCCAGCCGCTGGCGCTGATGATCCCCGACGGCGGCACCTACCAGGTCAACACCCGTCTGGTCGTTGTCGAGAACACGCACAACTTCGGCGGCGGCACGGTCCAGCCGCTCGAACAGATCGAGGCACTGCGCGCCGGCACGCAGCCGCGTGGCGTGGCGATGCACCTCGACGGTGCCCGGCTGTGGAACGCCCACGTCGCCACAGGTGTCCCGCTCGCCACCTACGGTGCGTTGTTCGACACCGTGAGCGTGTGCCTGTCCAAGGGCCTCGGCGCCCCGGTCGGCTCGGTCCTCGCGGGCTCGCGCGACCTCATGGCGCAGGCGCGGATCTGGCGCAAGCGGTTCGGCGGCGGCATGCGGCAGGTCGGCATCCTCGCCGCAGCCGGGCTGCATGCCCTCGACCACCACGTCGAGCGGCTGGCCGACGACCACGCCCGGGCGCGGCGCTTCGCCGAGGCCGCGGCAGCCGCGGCCCCGGGCTCGATCGACCCGGAGCGTGTGCAGACCAACATCGTGGTGCTCGACGTGGCAGCGACCGGGTGGACTCCGGCGGGCTTCGTGCAGGAGGCGGGCCGACGGGGCATACGCCTCTATCCGGTGAGCGCCACGGCGGTGCGCCTGGTCTGGCACCTCGACGTCGACGACGCCGGCACCGACCGAGCCATCGCCGAGCTGGTCCCGATGCTGCAGGCCGGTCCTCAGACCTCGTGATGGAGCAGCTCGGCGGATGCGCGTTTTACCGGATCTGCCGATGAGCGGTAACGACTACGGCCGTGGGAAGGCGCGCACCTGGCCGGCGCTGGGCAGTTGCGTGGGCATCTCATCGGTCGCCCATCCGTACTCCAGACAGTCGATGTAGCCAGCTTCGTTCAGCCAAAGGAGCAAGAGCCCAATGTCACGGGCCCTCGGCGTCAACTACTGAGGGACCGCCTGGAACAGGGCTGTCAACACCGCTGACGGGAGGGCAATCGTCCGTCACACGCAACTGCATCATGGTTACCGGACCACTGATGTACTCGAGACTTTCGGCCTGCACGAGCAGCGGGGGCCGCACCTCAGCCGGAGCGTGCTGAATGACGGTCCGTACGAGCGACCGCAAGGCTTCGATGGGGGGTGGCACGTTTGGCATGCCAAGCAGGGTAGACCGACGATTCGACGCACGCTCATGCCGCGTTCCGCGCAGTCGATCCCCGAATTGACAGCGTCATCCGTGGGAGTGCCTCTAGCCTGCACGTATGAGTGACGACCGCCGCCTCACAGTCGATGAGGCGTATGAAGCGGCCTACCGCTTCGTTTGGCAGTACGCGGAACGCGAGCCAACGAGCGATGCGCTGCAACTCATGCTGGTCAGCATGGAGCCGACAGACGACGCGTATCGGACAAGCGATCCGGCGTCGTGGGAAGACTGGCTCAACTGCGTGGCCGATACAGGACGCACGACATTGCCGCGCTTCCCCAGAGCGTAGGAACCAGAGGCAGATCCGTGGCGGACGCCCGCTCATGCCGCAATCCGCGCACGGGCTGGTCTTGAGTCATTCGTACTACTCGTAGGACATCGAGCGGATCTTCCACCCCTTGTCGCGGTAGAAGTACAGCCGAGCCACCGTCCGCTGTCCGGCGCAGCAGCCACCCACCTCGGTGAAGTGGACGGTTGCGGTGAGGCTCTCTACGCCGGTGATCGTGGTGACCTTGATGCCAGTGGCGACCTTCTCCGGATGTGCTCTTCGCCGCGAAGCGTCGGCGGTGCAGGCCGACATGGGCCGGGCTTGGTCGGCCCATTGGGTAGCGACGAACTGTGGTGTCACGAGCGTGCGGCACGCCTTGGTCGCGTCCGTCGTCAGGTCGAACGCTTTGGTCGCGGCGGCGACGGCGGCCTTCTCCATCGTCGGGAGTTCGCCGTCGCACGTGTCGGCGTGCATGAGCTTGGCCAAGCGGTAGCGCTCGGTGTAGGCCATTTGCACACGGTCGCCCGCAACCTGCAGCTCTGCCGGTGACGTGGCCGCGGCCTCGGCCTCCCGACCGGCGCGGATATCTTCGACATTGACCAGGAACTCTTCAAACACCCCTGCCAGGTCCGCCGGCGGCCGCAGCACCTCGAGCCTCGGCTGCCACTGGTCCATCGACTGCAGGACCAAGCCCGAGAAGCCGGACAATGATGCGGAACTGCCTCCCGGGTATCTTTCGTCGGCGGCGCGCTGCAACTGGTACGTGCGCAGGCAGTACGTCATGAGGCCGTCCCTGAAATCGGCCTTCACCCGCGCCGGGTCCACGACTGCAGCCGTCGGCGAGACCGCCGACTTTGTGGGCGACGCACCCTCCGTGGCCCGGACGGGCGGGGTGGCCGGGGCGGAGCCGGTCACGTCGGCAGCCGACGGAGCTGTGGAACCGGGCCCGCAGGCGGTTAGGGCTACGGCGGTCGCAATGACGACGGCGGCTTCGATCAAGCGTGCAACGGTGCGGAGAATCATGGTTCGGACACCGTACGGACGAGCGGCTGGCGCCGAGGGCGTTTCAGGATCTTCGGCACTGAACGGCCTGGGCCAAGCGCAGCGGTCGCGCTTGCCACTCTGACAGGAGTTGGCAGTGTCGCAGCCCGCAGGAAAGCGTCAGCGCTGACTGCACAACTTCCTCATCTGCCGCCGTCCGCGCGGTCCTGCCGATGACGGTGCACATATTGTGTGCGTCTGGCGCACGCGGGAGCCTCCTCACCGCGGGAGCAACTCGATGGGTAGCAACGTGCTGGCGTCGAGGAGCCCATCTGTGTGACCCTCAGAGTCGATGTCGAGATTCAGCATTCGTTTGGTCGCTCGGGTGAGCGCATCCGTGGGAGTTCCACGCGCGCCGGCCGGTTACGAGACGGCGGCGCCCGTGTCGCCGAGTAGTTTCGTCGCCTTCTCGAATGCGAGGCGGGTGGCACCCTCGACGTCCTGACGCGTGGCCGCGATGAAGTTCAGCGACACCGCGGTGTCGCCGAAGTCGGTGGAGACCATGGTGAGCTCGACGTTCTTCAATGGGCCGTCAATCCCGGTGACGCGCACCGCTATGGGGTCCTTCCCGTACAGGGGCGGGTTCACGACCTGGACGATCATGGAGGAGGTGCCAACGCCCGGCACGGCGAGTCTGACCCCGTGACACGCGGCCGCGGCCGATTTCGCTGCGACCGCAAACGCGGCAGCCTTGCTGGCGCTCCCGAAGGTGTCGAGGGACTCGCCGACTACGGGCCCGGCCCGGCCTGCGGTGAACGAGACCATCGCACTGGCCGTCGTGCCGGGCGTGACGGTCGCGTTGGTGATCCGCACGAAGGGGGCGCACTTTGGGTCCGTCGAGGTTGCCTTCGGGCCGTTCTTGGCGGACGCGTCGGGCAGGAGCGTGAACCCCGACGGCAGGTCGCTCAACGTCAGCAACGCCTTCTTGAGGTCCCCGGCGGTCTTCGGCGCGGCGGCCGCGATGGCGACGCTCGAGGGGGGAGCCGCCGACGGCGCCGAGGCCGCGGGGGCCGCGGCCGTTCGTCCGGAGGCAGATCCGCTCCGGGGTGTTGCGGAGGGGGCCGGCGCCCCGGAGCAGGCGGCCACTGAACCAGCTACGGCAACGGCAGCGACGGCGACGGCGACGAGAACATGACGGTGAAGTTTCACGCGGCGGAGATTACCCAGGTCGCCCGTGCAAAGTAGGGCGTTTGCATGCAGACCTACCCAAAAGTTCAATTTGATCGCGAAAGGACGATCTTCCTCAGGGAATGCGGAGAAACACCTGTCGGTGGCGGGTGATGGTCATACTGCCAGGGGTGTCGCACGGAACCGTCCGCACATGCCGCAGGGAGTGCACTCAGTTGAGAGCCGGAACCGGCAGCCGACATCCGGGCGCAGTTGACTCCCGCTGATCGTGTTCGAACTCGTAGGCGCACTCCCCGCACATGCCGTCGAAGTCATTGCCGGACCCGGGATGCTCGGACCAGGGATGGTCGCACTCAAGGCAGACACCCAGCTGACGGAGTTGTCGAACTCGTTGTCGGTGCGCCCTACGCCGCTCGAAGTACCCACTCACGCGGTCAAGCATCCCTCACGATGTGTCCGCTCATGGCGCGATCCGAGTGGAGCCGAGCGCCTACGACTGCAGCCGTTCGAGGTACCACCGAACGGCGTTCAAGGTCTCGGGAGGCAGGCTGTTCCTATGCTCCGAGTCCTCGACGACGAGCAAGGCTTGAAGGGCGGCTCGGCGGTGCCTGTCGTCCCTCGAGCGCTTGCTGCTGGCGGCCCCGGCGATGAGATCTTGCGCCGCGTCGAGGCTGACTAGAAAGTCGTGATAGCTCCCGTGAGCTTCGCCGATCTTTGGTGCGACTGCCTGAGCCATGAGCCAGCCCAGCATTGCTTGCTCGTCGGTGCGTTCCTGAGCGACGCGGCGGATGTTGCGCCACCACGGCCCGGGTGCCCGGACACGCATGACGGTGTCGGGCTCTACGTTCGCTGCGGCCAGAGTCACGGCTTCCTGGATGACGCGGTCGTAGTCGTCGGCGTCGAAAACCGCCGAAGTCAGCGAATCGAGCATGAGGGGTGGGCGGTACTGGTCCTCCCAAGCCCAATCGGTCCACGCAACTGCGTGGTCATCGCGTGACACCCGTACGGTCAGCGCACCGCACATTAGGTCTCCGCAGGAGCAGACCAGGAGCGGCACCCGCGAGGGATCTTGCGCGTCGCTGTCGAAGGACGCTTCGCCGGCGAGAACTGCGGCGCCATCGACGTGGAGATGCTCGAAAGGGGTGACTTGGTAGTCGAGCGGTCCGATCTCGGTGATAGCCACAAGGTCGCCCAGGGCTTTGCCGTTGAGGACGAACTCGACACGCTTGGCGACTTCGCGAACGACCCACTTGCCGTCGACAGCATTGGCGATTGTGGGCGCCGTAGACAGGGTCAGAGAGGTCACGCGACCATCCTCGCTCACCCCGGAGTCTTCCCGCCGCGAACGCACTCATCTGCCGCGATCCGCTCATGCCGATGACAGCGTGGGTGCCCCTACCCGAAGCGGTCGCATGGGAACCTTCGAGCGTGACAGTTGATCCTCGCGAACCCTTGCTGCTTCGGCCTCCACTGGCGTATCGAGCGGCTGGTTGGGGCTTCGTCCTTTTCGGGTCCTTCTTCGGGCTCAGTGGGGTCGTTCAAGACGGGTCAGACTCCTACGACTGGGGGGCCGGGGCGATGATGGGGGTCTTGGTTGGGTTGTCGCTCGGCTTCGGCATATCCATCAGCACTGCAAAGGCAACGGTCAACAGTTCGGCCATCCGGTATGAGTACGGCTTCGTCCGGCGGGCCATTCCTTCCAGCGAGGTCGAATCGGTAGCGGTCGGCCCCGGCAGTGGCCTTTACTACCCGCGCATCTGTCTCCACATCGATCAACGCGGCCGAGACCGGCCGCTCCGCCTGCTTGCGCTGCAACGGCCTGACACAGCGAAGGGTCGTGCTGTGCTCGAAGAGACTGCTGCGAACGTGCGTGCAACGGTCGGCGTCTGAGCAGACGGACCTCCCGCCCACCGCTCGCTGGTGCGGCGTTCGCCCGTACTCAAGACCCGTGTATCCGGCCGCCTATCGGTTGCCAACGCGAATGTCCGCTCTTGCCGATGACAGCGCACCGGACGGCTTGCCCCGGCAGGCCACGTGATTGATACCGAATTTCAAATGTTCGACGGCGCTCGTGCGAAGATCCGCCCGTGGACTTCCTGGCTGACATTCTCGGCGCCCTCCTCACCGGGGCTGCCCTTGAGTCCTTCGGGAATCGCGGACTTGGCCCCCGGGCAAGGCAGCGGCGCGTCGAGGAGTATGCGCGTGGGCAGAAGGTAGCGATCCCCGTGCGCTGGGAGGACCAGCCGCCACTCAACATCGACGGTTCACCTCGCGCACCCCTGACTCGCGTCCCCGACATGCTCAATGGCCGGCTCGCCCTTACGTGCCAGTCGGGAAGCCTCGTCGGCGCTCGCCACTGGCATTCGATCCTCGGCGACTTCGAACCGTTCTGGCAGCGGGCCTCCTCCGGCCTGCGCCGCGCGACCGTCTCCGTAGTCGAGGACAACGGCCATACGGCGATCCGCATCCCCGGCACGGGGTTTCAGGCTTCTCCAGTCATGGTGTTCACCACCAGCGACTTCAAGATCGTGCTCGACTGCCTCGACGTGCGTCGGGATTGACCTAGCGAACGCACTGACATGCCGCGATCCGCTCGGCTACCGTCTCAGTGTGGATGAGGAAACGGCGACGGCTTTGCAGGAAATGGTGGACTGCGCGGAAGCCTTCCCAGGCCAGTTCAAGCCGGAGTTCGAACTGGGCTACTGGGCGGGGGTGCGCGCCAGTGCTCAGCGCTGGTACGTCCGGTTCGAGGGCGACATCGTCGACAACGAGTTCACGGTCTTAGGAGAAACTGCCGTGGAGGCGCTCCGTCTCGCAGTTCGCGAGGCGCAGGCCCGCATTCCCTGAGAACGCCCTCATCTGCCGCGATCCGCTCGTGCGCTCGGCACCTGTGAACACCTGAGTGGCAGTCGGGCGGCCCGCGGGAAGGGTGATAGCCAGGCTGGCGCAAGCAGCCGTCAGGGCTGATCGAGTCCACACCTCGATGGCGGCACCCACACCTACACTCCCTTCACATGACGGGAAGGCACAGCAGGGTCATGTCTCCTGCGGCTCACTGGCGTCGCTACGCCACCATCCGGCTCGAACAGACTGGGCACTTCCACGCCATGCCCGGATGGTGGAAGACGATGGTCCTGGTGGGCGCGGTCCTGACCGGCCTTGGCTTCGGGCAATTGCAGGACGGCTTGCTTCCAGGGGTCGTCACGCTGCTCGCGGGGATCGCTCTCACCATCTACATGATGTGGCTGCGGAGACGGGCCGGAGGCAGAGGGCTCATCCGATTCTGAGGGCGTCCGCAATTGCCGCAGTCAGCGTGTATTCAGGCCGGACCGCCCGGGTCGCCCCGCAGTCGGCTTGCGACATCGGACGAGGCTACGTCGTATCCAGTGGCCCCAGCGCCAGACCAGTTGAGGCCAACTCGCGTCGCGTCTCGGTCAAGCCCCGGCAGCCATCGTGAGACGAACTCTTCGAGCCTCAGCTCGACCACCTCGAAGCCTTCGTATGCAGGCACAGAACCGACGACTCGCTCCGCTCTGCTCCGAAGGGACCAGAAGGGCATGGCACGGGCGCCGTCGCCGTTGAGCGGTGCGGGGAATCCGTATGCGTCGCGGATCGCCCAAACGGAGCCGTGTTTAGTGACTTCTTCGTAGAAGGACGCCATCTGGGCGGCACTGACGGTCATGACCACATGCTCTCCGACACCGTCCTACACCGCACTCATTTGCCGCGATCCGCTCGGGGGCTGTCCGTGAGGGGAACTGCCGATCATCGGACATGGGGCAGGCGGCTCAGTAGCCTCGCCCGCATGGGATTCTTTGGGACCTTCGTCTACGCCGATGGAGCATGGACAGAGCGCGAGGACACACCGCCCACGGGGTCGTCACTGCGTGTTGACATTCACGACAGCGACATCGCTCAGATCGACTATCGGCCCGCTACGACCGGCGTTGGCCGGTTCTATCTCGGCTACGAGCCCGCGATCTACTTCGAGGATCCTTCAGCAAGCCAACCCGTTGATGGGAAGGCAGAGGCGCTGGGGTTCAGCGAATGGGTCAAGCACATCGGCGGACCGCTGATAGCGCCCGAAGAGATTCTGTCGCTGCTGGCGGATCCTGGCGGGGCAGAGCCGGAAGAGGTCTTCGCCGAAGACGCCGTTGTTAAGCTGCTCGGCTTGGCGGGTCTGCCATTGCCCGAGTCCATGGAGCAGGGTGGCTGAAACGCCCGCTCATGCCGCGTTCCGCGCGATCTTGCGGCGATCCGCGCGCGGTCTTGCCGATGGGCGGTGGTTCTCCGAGTACCTCCAGCAGGTCAACCCAATGCGGCCGGCCCTGCGCCAGGATGCGAGGAATGGATAGACCAGGCCCGGACAGCAAGGACGACCGCGAAGCGCGGTTCCATGGCGACAACGTCGACCTGTGGGCCTTCAAGTGATCGTCGCCGAGGATCCGTGGCAGTCCTACAAGACAGCACTGCGTGCAGCAGGCGAGCGACGCGGGTGCAGGTGACGAAGCCCTCATCTTCTGCTGAGGGGGCTTGGGCGGCCCGAGACGGCCATCAATTCGAGGGGAGCGACTCGATCTATTCGGCGAAACCTCTTTGAGCCGGTGACGAGAATAGAACTCGTGTGTCCAGCTTGGGAAGTGGGCGAACCACCGCAGGGACGTGCTCAAATGGCTGACCGTGGGTGACCCTGTGGACCCGTGCTGGACCGTCCATTGGGCACGTGGTGGGCACGCCGTCCCGGCCTGCAAGCTTCGTCCCGACGCACGTACGCAGACGGAGTGCCTCGACTCGCCGGCACGGCGCTGGTCCATCGGGGTCCACGGTTGTGCCTAGAGACCCGTTCCGGGTGTCACTCATCTTGCCACTCAGCGGAGCCGGACGCCGCATCCGCTCTCGCCCCGATGCCGGGCTTGCCTCTGCATTCAGAATGCGGACTTCCGGTCCACGCCCGGTGGCCGCCTCTCAGTCAGAGCTCTAGGAAACCCGGCGGGTGCGATGCGTCGGTGTGGGAGACTGCCGCCACAGAGTGCGAGGGAGGGCGTGTTGCTCGGTGACCTACTCGGCGGCCTCTTCCGCGAGTTGCTAGTCAGCCTCTTCGTCGGGCATGTGAATGATCGGAAGGCTGCCCGCCTGCGCGCTGACTCGATGGTCCAGTGCTCCATGCGCGTCGTGCAGTCTCAAGGTCAGCCGGCGGTGGCAGCTGCGTGGGTGACCATCCTCGACCTGATGGACCGTCCGGCGCTAAGTCATCGGTGGCGGGCTGGCACGGCCCGACTGAGTCCGGGGCTGATGAACTTTCATGGGGTCACGTTTCAAGTACGCGAAGTGAAACGCTCGTCAGCCCGGAGGCCGACATGGCGCGAGGTGTGGGCTGGTACTGGCCCTGGATGTGTCGTACTGCCTATCCACACCGAGATGGGCATGGTCGAGTGGGCCCTAGCCAAAGATCAGGTTGAGTGGGCCTACGGGCGGGTGGCGCCAGCGTCATTGATCGATCCGGCGTCAATCGTCGAGCATTAGGGCGACGGTCCCGGGGCTTGTCGCAGTTGATCCGTAGTCGAAACCGCGGTCGGTCCAGCGCGTGCAAACGACAGGATCGCAGCACCCATCATTCGGTCGGGCGTCCAGCCGAAGCGCCTTCCGTCCGCGCCTTGGGTAGCAACCGCGTTAGCGTGCCGCGGAGATGTCGAGGGACGATCAGGGATTGCCGACTATGGCCCAGATCAGCGTTAGGGCAAGCGCGATCCTGCTCACCCAGACAAGAGGCATAACCGCCACCCCTGCCTCACGTCCCAACTCGATGACACGCCAGTCCAGCGGACTGCTGACCACTTGGCGGGTGAGCGTTCGACGAAGCTGCCCGATCAGCGGCAGGTCAGAGCCACCTGACATCTGCAACGCGCACCTGCACGCCGGGCGGCCCTCGGTGGGCTGGACCGCAGAGGCAAAGGTGACTTCAACGCGCTCGTTAGTCACCTCGCCGGTGACTGCCCTCAGCCACAACTCTCTTCCGGGAACTCCGCTTCTGCCGTGATACTTCGGCTCGTCCGTACTGGAACCTTTTCGACCATCCGATGTTGCTGCCCATCCGCGTCCACGAGGGCGAACTCAATCCACCCTGGCTGGTCATCCGCGACCCAACGGAGCACCTGCGCGCGGACCATCGCGTCTGCCATGCGCTCACCCAAGGGCCGATTGACCGCTCAGGCCGCAGGGTGCGCGAGCCGTGAGCGTCCTGCCCCTTTCTCGTGCGACACTCCGGGCATGTTGAGGGAAGTGGCGTACGCACTAGTGGCGGCGGCGGTTCTATACGTCGTGGTCAGTGTGCTGTTGAAGTTCGTCGAGGCCCGAGTTCGTGCGTCCGAGGGAGTCGAGGCCGAACGTGCGCCAGGGGCCGACGAAGCCTCACCGCGGCCCCCTCGGTAGAAGCACGCTCACGTCCGCTCATGCCGCCGTCGGCGCGATTCTGCCGATGCGTCGGCCATGACCGCCCGGGACAGGTACGGTCTCCGCGTGACCTACGAGTTCTGCGCCGCGGGCGAGCTCGACGGTTCGACCAGGCCGCCGCAGGTGACGTCGTGACCATGACCCGGATGACGCGTCCGCGGCCCGGCGGGATCCTGGACCGCGCGTTCTGGGTCGCTACGGCAGCCGCCGTCGTGTGGCTGATGGTGGGCGTCGGCGGCGACCTCGGCCCAGCCTGGGACGCCGCCCATGGGAGGGGGCAGCGCGGCACCCTGACCGTGCAGCGCTCTGCGTGCGGGCGCACCACATGCACGTATACCGGCTCGTTCACCTCCTTCGACGGGACGGTGCGGTTGCCTGAAGCGGATGTCGCCGAGTTCCTGGTCACCCTCGACCGGGGCCAGCGTGTGGCCGTGGTCCGCCCGCCGAGCGGCGGAACGCGCCTGTACCTCGCTCGCGGCTCGCGCGCGTGGGTGGTGGACACCGTCCTGCTCGTGGTGTGCGGCCTTGCCGTGGCCACCATGGCGTGGCTGGTCCTGGTCAAACGCCGCCTGAGGCTGGCGCTGCCCGCAGCACATCGCCCGACCGGGATGGACCGGACCCGTCCCGGCGCCAAGCCCAGGCAGGCGAAACCACGCCGGCGGCAGTCACGACGTCCCTAGTCGGGTGACGGGAACCCGCGCACGTACCTACCCGCGCTAGGCAACGCCGCTTCTCGGCGCTGGTGGCCGATTCGAGGTCGCCATGGTTCCAAGACCTGCTAATCCAGAACGCACTCATCTGCGGCATTCCGCGCGGGTCGCGGGGGCGTGCTCGCGCAGCAGAGGCAAGGGCAGGACGGGTCTGTCGCGTGCGTGACATGGTGCACAGGGTGCCCGCCAGTCACCTACAGCAACAGGGACGCAGTTAGTCAGACCTCGTGATGCAGCAGCTCGGCGGGTCGATCCTGCTCCGCTGACGCTCCCGCGCGGCGACCGAGGAGTTCGACGAGGTACATCGCCGTGAGCACCAAGGCGCCGCCCACCAGCATGCGGCCGCTCAGGGACTCGCCACCGAACAGCACGGCGAAGAACGCCGCGAAGACCGGTTCCATGGTCATCACGATGGCCGCGCGGGTGGCGGGCAGGTGCGACTGTGCCCAGGTCTGGGCCCAGAGCGCGAGGGCTCCGGCCATCAGGGCCATGTAGAGCAGCGAGGTCCACTGGCCGCCAGTGGAGGGCAGGGTGATCCCTCCGGGAAGCGCTCCGACGAGTGCCACCACGGTGATCACGCCGGCTTGGACGGTCGCCAGGCCGGTCGCGGACTGCGCGGTCGAGTACCTGCCGAGCCCGATGATGTGCAACGCGTAGAGGGCGGCGGCCGCGAGCGTGAGGGCCTCGCCGAGCCCGATCGAGAGACCGCGCAGCGACAGCACGCCGAGTCCGGCCGTCGCCAGCAGGACCGCCAGCCAGGTCGTCCCCGGCACGCGGTCGCGCAGCAGGACCGCGCCGAGCACCGGGGTCAGGACGACGTAGGTGCCGGTGACGAACCCGGAGACGGAGGCGTCGGTGTGCTCCAGCCCCATGGTCTGCAACAGCTGGGCCAGGCCGTAGAGGACGCCGAGGACGACCCCGATCAGGACCTCGCGCCGGGTCAGCGCGAGGAGCTGGCGGCGGAACAGGACAGCCATGACCACCGTGGCGATCGCGAAGCGCACGGCCAGGAAGTCGGCTGCGGGGACGTGCGCGACGAGGTCACGGATGAGGAAGAACGTCGAGCCCCACACCGCGGTGACCGACAGGAGCAGCAGCGTCGCGACCCTGCTGGCTGGAAGGCGGGTGAACCCCACGCGGTCTGACAACTCAGACGACGACGAGCTTGATGGCGCTGCCCTTGGGCTGCTGGGTGTTGGCGCCGGGCTCCTGGCTGCGGACCGTGCCGAAGATGCCGCCCATGAAGCGTTCGATCGTGACGGTGAAGCCGGCCGCCTTGAGGATCTGGGTGGCCTCCGCCTCCTGCTTGCCCTGGACGTCGGGCACCGCGACCAGGACCGGACCCTTGGAGACCACCAGCTTGACCGACTCGCCCTTGAACAGGGTGCCGCCCGCGGGTGACTGCGAGATCACGGAGCCCTTGGGGACCTTGTCGCTGTTGGCCTGCTCGGTCGCGTCGACGGTGAAGCCTGCCTTCGACAGGGCGTCGACCGCCTGCGCCGCCGGCTTGTTGGTGTAGTCCGTGACCGGGATCGGCTGCCGGCCCTTGGAGACGACGATCTTGACCTTGGTGCCGCGCTTGAGCTGGGTGCCGACCTTGGGCTCGACGCTGACCACGAGCCCGGCGGGGACGGTCTCGTCGAAGGCCTGCGTGCTGGTCCCCAGCGTCAGCTTGGCCGCGGTGATCTGGTCTCGTGCCTCGGCGGCCGACTTGTTGACGACGTCGGGCACGGCATACCGCTCAGGCCCCTTGGAGACGGTGACCTTGACGTCGGTGCCACGTCGCACCTGCGAACCCGCACCGGGCCGGGTGAAGATGACCACGCCCTTGGGCACCGACTCGTCGAAGCTGTCGATGCGGACGGCGCCCAAGGCGGCGACGTCCAGCTTGGCCTTGGCCTGGGCGAAGGTGAGGCTGGTGGTCGCAGGCACCACGGTGGGGGAGCCGGGACCCGCGAGGAACCACCACGCCGCGAGACCGCCGACGACCACGACCGCGAGGGCGACCCAGATCCAGCGCCAGAGCCCGTTGCGGCGGTCGTACCCGTCGTCGTCCCCGGCGGCCTCGAGCCCTCGGCCGGGCAGCAGGGGTGGAGCGGTGGGGGTGCGGTCGATGGGCAGCGACACCGCAGGGACGGGGCGCCGGCGCTGGGCGGAGGCAGGGGTCTGCGAGCCGGCCGGGACAGGCAGGGCGCTGGTGCGTTCGACGGCCACGGTCCTTGCTCCACCGGCCAGGGCCGCCGGCCCCTCGGGGCGTCGGTCCAGCTCGGCCGGGGTCAGCATCGCCCGCGACCTGCGGACCTCGACGAGGAAGTCCTCGGCGTCGTACGGGCGGTGGTCGGGGTCGCGCGAGGTCGCCAGGGCGACGAGCGCGTCGAGCTCGCCGGGCACCGAGGTCACCCGCGACGACGGAGCCGGGATGGAGCCGTGGACGTGCTGGTACGCGATGTGGATCGGGGTGTCGCCGGTGAACGCCTTGGTGCCGGTCAGCATCTCGAACAGGATCAGCCCGGCGGCATACACGTCGCTGCGGGCGTCGGCGATGCCGCGCTCGACCTGCTCCGGGGACAGGTAGGCGACGGTCCCCAGCAGCACCCCGGTCTGGGAGGCCGTGGTCTGGGTCGAGACCGCGCGGGCGAGGCCGAAGTCGGCGACCTTCACGGTGCCGTCGTCCTCGCGCAGGATGATGTTCTCCGGCTTGACGTCGCGGTGGATGATGCCGGCACGGTGGGCCGCGCCGAGGGCCTGCAGGACCGGCCCCAGGATGTCGAGGGCAGCGCGCGGCGTGAGCGGGCCCTCCGCCTTCATCACCTCACGCAGGGTCTGCCCGGGGACGTACTCCATCGCCAGGAACATCTGGCCGTCGTCCTCGCCCTGGTCGAATACCGACACGACGTTGGGGTGCGACAGGCGGGCCGCCGAGCGTGCTTCACGCTTGAAGCGGCTCACGAACGCCTCGTCCTGGGCGAGGTCGTGGCGCATCACTTTCAGCGCGACGTCACGGTCCAGCCGGGTGTCCAGCGCGAGGTAGACCGACGCCATCCCGCCGTCGGCGATGTGCGACTGGACGCGGTAGCGCCCGTCGAACACACGCCCGAGCAACGACTCGGTGACACCGGAAGACACTCGCAAAGTGTAGGAGGTCCTGTGGGTCATCTCGTGCAGGCGGGCCCGTGGGTGGCGTCCGGACCGGATTCTCCGTCCCTGCTCACATCGTGGCGCGGTGCGCCTTGATGCTGGCCACGTACGCCTTGGTGTCGGCGTACATCCCCTGGTGCTGGACCGAGTAGAGACCCTGGTAGTAGCCCGCGATGGCCTGGTCGACGGTGCTCGCCGCCCGGGTCAGCGAGCGCAGGATCACGATGCCCGCCGTGATGTTGTCCTGGGTGTTGAGCAGGTCGAGCCGCCGTCCGGCCATGTCGGAGGCCCACTGCCCGGAGGAGGGGATGACCTGCATGACGCCGATCGCGTTGGCGACCGAGACCTGGCGCTGGTTCCAGCCGGACTCCTGCCAGGCGACGGCCAGGGCCAGCTTGGGGTCCACGCCGTTGCGGCGCGCCGTGGCGACGATCATCGCCCTGGTCTGGGTGCGGCTGGGGACGGCCCGCCGGGCCAGCGTGGCGCGGTTGCGGTCGGCCGCGCTGACGATCGCGGTGGAGTAGGTGCGCCCGGCGAAGGTGTTGGCGCTCGTGGCCGACTTGGCCGGAGTCGCGGGCACCTTGAGGCGCTGGCCGGGGTAGATGGCCGAGCGCGCCGTCAGCCGGTTCGTCTTGAGCAGCGCGGCAAGGGTGACACTGTGCTTGCTGGCGATCCCGCTGAGCGTGTCACCCGCACGGACCACGTATGCCGCGGTGCCGGCCGGGCGGGTGGCCGCCGGGGTGGCGCCGTGCACCCGCAGGACCTGGCCGGGCTGGATGACGCTGCGCGCGGTCAGCCGGTTGAGCGCGTAGACCGTCGCGAGGGCCGTCCTGGTGCGGGTGGCGATGACGCTCAGCGTGTCACCGCTGCGCACCCGGTAGGTGGTGATGGACGGGGCTGCGGCGACCGGGCGGCGTGCGCTGGCGGCGCCGGCCCCGGGGATGCGGATCTTCTGGCCGACCTGCAGCACGGACCGGATGGTGAGCTTGTTGGCCTTGAGGAGGGCGGCGAGGGAGACGTGCTTGCGCGCGGCGATGCTGCTCAGCGAGTCGCCGGATCGGACCACGTACGTCGCGCGCCTGATCGCTGCCGCCCTGGCTGCGGATGCGGCCCGGGCCCGGGCCGCCTCGGCACGAGCCTGCGCAGCCGTCTTGGGCACCGACAGGCGCTGCCCGACCGACAGGACGTTGCCGCCGTGGCTGAGGTGGTTGCGTGCCGCGAGCGCCCCGGTCGTGGTGCCGGTGCGGGCGGCGATCGCGGCCAGGTTGTCCCCACTGCGCACCGTGTAGGTCGTCCAGCCGTAGGGAGCCGGCTTGGCCTTCCGGACGACGGCGACCGCGGTCTGGAGGGTGGCCGAAGGGAGCGCTGCGGGAGCGGTCACTGGGGACATCGGTGGCTGCCTTTCAGGCGGGGGTGCTGCGTCGTCCAGCAGGGGTGTCGCGTCCCAGTGGAGCAGGAACTGCGCCGGGGGTTGCTGGAGTGATCAGTGGGACAACTGTGACGATTGTGAAAGGTACACCATCAGACCGCTCTATATCGACTTACATCGATGTAATTTGCTCCGATCGCGAGTTTGCTTTGCCTGGCTTGGCTGGCACTCTTGTCCCGTGACCGACCAGCAGCCGGAGCCCACCGACACCCCGCTCGAAGACCTCGTCGGCTCCTGGCTGACCGTGCCGGACATCGCCGAGCGCCTCGGCATACCGCTGTCCTCGGTGCGCAAGCTGATCGAGGACCGTGAGCTGCTCAGCGCCAGGATCGGTGAGCGCAGGGTCGTCGCCGTGCCGGCGCAGTTCCTCGACGAGGACGTCTTCCGTCACCTGCGGGGCACGTTCACGGTGCTCGCCGACGGCGGCCTCACCGACGCGGAGATCCTCCGCTGGATGTTCACCCCGGACGAGACGCTGCGCATCGGCGGTACCCCCGTCGACAACCTCGCCGCCGGGTTCAAGACCGAGGTGCGGCGACGGGCCATGGAGCAGGCCTTCTAGAGCTCTGTTGCGAGTCAGCGCGAGGCTCCACGCGCGAGGGTCCGCATGGGGCGCGGGGTGGTTTCGTGTGCCGCGCGGCGTCAGTGGGCGCGGGCCGTCGCGCTGTCGATCAGCTGGTCGAGCACCCCGGTGGCCTCCGGCGACAGCTCGCGGGTCGACTTGAGCGCCATCCGGGCCGAGCCGGCGAGGCGGGCGATGTCGGCCTCGACCTCGTCCACCGCGCCGGCGGCGCTGATCGCCTCGCGCAGCCGCTGCACGGTGTCGTCGTCGAGCGTGGGGTCGCCCAGCCGGGACTCGATGAGCTCGACCCCCGCAGCGTCGGCCCCGGCGAGGGCGTGGGCGATCAGCACGGTGCGCTTGCCCTCGCGCAGGTCGTCACCGGCTGGCTTGCCCGTCGCGGCCGGGTCGCCGAACACGCCCAGCAGGTCGTCGCGCAGCTGGAAGGCGTGTCCGAGGTCGAGCCCGTAGCGGGACAGGGCCGAGAGGTCGTCGTCGCAGGCACCGCCGGCCGTGGCGCCGATGAGCAGGGGGTGCTCGACCGTGTACTTGGCGCTCTTGAACCGGATCACGTGCTCTGCCCGGTCGATGCGTTCCCGGGTGGGCATGCCGTCCCAGGAACGCGCGGACTCCACCACGTCGAGGAACTGCCCACCCATCAGCTGGGTGCGCATGACGTCGAAGACGCGGCGCCCGCGGGCGAGGTGCTCCGGGTCGAGCCCGGAGGTCGCGTAGATCTCCTCGGTCCAGTTGAGACACAGGTTGCCCGCGAGGATCGCGCCCGCCACCCCGAAGCGGTCGGCGTCGCCGGCCCACGACTCGCGCTCGTGACGTGCCGCGAGCGAACGGTGCGCGGCCGGCATACCCCGCCTCGTGTCGCTGTCGTCCATGACGTCGTCATGGATCAGGGCGGCCGCCTGGAAGAACTCCATGGCGGTGGCCACGCGCACCAGGGCCTCCGAGTCGGGCTGACCGGTGGCGCGGTAGCCCCAGTAGAGGAAGGCGGCGCGCAGCCGCTTGCCGCCGGTCAGGAGCCGGGCGACGGCGCCGAGCAGCTCCTGCGCGTCGGGCCCGACCTCGGCGAGGATCCCGGCCTGGTGGGCGAGGACGTCGTCCACCGTGTGCTGCACCCGCTCACGCAGGGACGCGGCGTCGAGCGGGCTGGTCACCACGCGTTCCTCCCGGCCGTCCGTCACTTCGCGGAATGTCTCATCCTGTGCTGGCCCCGAGCCTACGGCGTCGGCGCTCGACTAGTCTCACCGCCATGGCTTTGGGGCACACCTCGGGAGTGGATCGACTGAGGCAGCAGCCGCTGTCGATCCCCGGCATGCTGGCGGCGCCGCACCCGTCGATCAGCTTCGAGTTCTTCCCGCCCAAGGACGACGCGGGGGAGTCCGCGCTCTGGGACGCCATCCGCCGGCTCGAGTCCGTCAGGCCCGACTTCGTCTCGGTCACCTACGGCGCCGGCGGTTCGAACCAGGACCGCACGGTGCGCGTCACCGAGCGGATCGCTCGGGAGACGACCCTGACCCCGCTGGCCCACCTCACCTGCGTCGGTGCGTCCGTCGCGGCGCTGCGCCAGGTCGTGGGCCTGTATGCCGCGAGCGGGGTCCACAACATCCTGGCCCTGCGCGGGGACCCGCCGGGCAACGTGGGCGGCGAGTGGGTGGCCCACCCGGAGGGCCTCAACCACGCGACCGACCTGGTCGCCCTCGTGCGGACGCTGGGGGACTTCACGATCGGCGTCGCGGCGTTCCCCGACGTGCACCCGGCGTCGCCGAGCTTCGAGCACGACGTCGAGGTCATGGTCCGCAAGGCCGATGCCGGAGCGAGCTTCGCCATCACCCAGATGGTCTTCGACGCCGACAGCTACCTGCGGCTGCGCGACGCCGTGGCGGCCCGCCGTGACCTGCCCATCACGCCGGGTCTGATGCCGGTGACGAACTTCAGGCAGGTCGCCCGCATGTCCGAGCTGATGGGCACCGCGCTGCCCCCTGCTGTCGTCAGCCGGCTGGAGGCGGTCTCGGACGACCCCGCGGCGACTCGCGAGGTAGGGGTCCAGATCGCCACCGAGCTCGCCGACCGCATGCTCGCCGAGGGCGCGCCGGGGCTGCACTTCATCACGATGAACCGGTCGACCGCGACCCTCGAGGTCTACCGCAACCTCGACCTCAGCCCGCGTGGGACCGCCCCCGGGACGGCGCGCGGCGCGTAGCCGGTCGGGGTCGGTTGCGGGGTCGGTCAGGTCAGTCCCGGGTGGTGAACGCCCGGGCCAGGGCGGCGGCGGTGGACAGCACGACGACCGCCAGGCCGTAGACGGTGGCCGTCGCCTCGAGGCCGTAGCGCGGGGCCGCGAACCCGGCGGCCACTGCGGGGAGTCCGAACGCGAGGTAGCTGACGACGAACACGCTGGAGAACAGCTCGCCGCGCTGGTCCGCCCCGACCGTGGGGGTGATCGAGCGCATGATCCCCTGGAAGGACGTGCCGAACCCGGACCCCGCGACCACGGCGGCCAGCAGGAAGCCGACGAGCGATCCGGTGTGCAGCGCGACCAGCGTCAACGCGGTGCCGACGGCCAGCATGGTCGTCCCGTAGAGCGTGATCTGGCGTGGCGTGCGGCGCCGCCCGAGCCAGGAGCTCAGCGCGCCGACCCCGGTCAGCACCGTGACCACGGCACCCTGCTCGACGTGGCTGCGACCGCCGAGCAGCTGGCCGACGACGGGCGCACCGAGGGACAGGTAGAGGCCGCCGGTGGCCCAGCCCGCGAAGAGAGCGGGCGCGCTGCGCCGGAAGGCGGGCCGTGCCGCCGCAGGTATGCCGATCTGTGGCCGCAGCGAGCGCAGCCAGCCGTCGTGCCGCGGCGAGGTCTCGGGAAGGGCGAGGACACCGGCGGCCAGCGCGAGGTAGGCCGCCGTGAGCGTGCCGAACACGATGGGGAGGGCCTGCCGGCTGGAGTCGAGGACGGCGCCCGCAGCGAGCGCGCCCGCCGCGAGGCCGAACAGGGGAGTGACGCTGTTGAGCGTCGCCGCCAGGCCGGGACGGGTGCGGGGCTCGAGGTCCACGACGGCGGCCGACATCGTCGACATGAGCAGCCCCGCGGCGACACCCTGGACCGCCCTGGAGACGAGCAGGGTGCCGACGCCGTGGGCGTGCCAGAACCCGACCATGCTCACCGCAAGGACCACGAACCCGACTGCCAGGACAGGTCGGCGGCCGATGTGGTCGGACAGCGAGCCGGTGACGAGGAGGGTCACCAGGAGCGTGAGCGCGTAGACGCCGAAGATCGTGGTCATCATCCCCGCCGAGAAGCCGATCTGCGCCTTGAGCACCGGGTAGAACGGTGACGGCGCGCTCGCGCCGACCATCATGGCCACGACTGACGTGAGCGCCAGCACGAAGGCCGGGCGGCGGGGGAGCCTGCTCGAGCTGGGCGTGGTCGAGCTGGGCGTGGTCGAGCGGGTCGTTCCGGTCGGGATGCTGCTGGTCGCACTCATGACGGGCCTCTCGGACGAGAACATCGGTTCGATATTTATCGAACCGTCAGTCCTGTGCCGGCATTCCCGTTCCCGCCAAATTGGTCCGAGTATTATCGAACCATGCCCGCGAACCAAGAGCTTCCGCATCCCGCCATGGCGGACGTCGAGCTCACCGATGTGCTGTTCGCACTCAGCGACCCTGCCCGACTCCAGATCGTCCGCGACCTCGCCGACGGGCCACTCGAGATGGCCCAGTGCGGCGCGACGAACCCGGCGCTGCCCAAGTCGACCAAGTCGCACCTGATGAAGGTGCTGCGCGAGGCGGGCATCATCCGCAACGAGCCCCGCGGACGGGAGCGGCTGGTGTCGCTGCGGCGCGACGAGCTCGACGCGACGTTCCCCGGTCTGCTGGATGGGGTGCTCGGCACCACGCGCCGCTGACCCGGCCGCACGGCATACCTCGCCGTGTCAGTCGCTCGGTCAGTCGCTCGACGGGCCTGTCAGTGGACGCAGCTCGCCCACCAGGGGCACGACATCGGCGATGGAGTCGACGACGCGCGTCGGCTGGTAGGGAAAGCGGTGCACCTGGTCGCGGCGGGTCGAGCCGGTGAGGACGAGGACGGTCCGCAGCCCTGCCTCGAGCCCGCTGATCACGTCGGTGTCCATCCGGTCGCCGATCATCACGGTCGACTCCGAGTGCGCGTCGATCCGGTTGAGGGCGCTGCGCATCATCAGCGGGTTGGGCTTGCCGACGAAGTAGGGCTGGTGGCCCGTGGCCGTGCTGATCAGGGCGGCGACGGACCCGGTGGCGGGCAGCGTGCCCTGCTGGCTCGGACCGCTGACGTCGGGGTTGGTCGCGATGAAGCGCGCGCCGCCCTCGATGAGCCGGATCGCCTTGGTGATCGCCTCGAACGAGTAGGTGCGGGTCTCGCCGAGCACGACGTAGTCCGGGTCGCGCTCGGTCAGCGTGTAGCCCACCTCGTGCAGCGCCGTCGTCAGGCCGGCCTCGCCGACGACGAACGCACTGCCTCCGGGCCGCTGGTCGGCGAGGAACTGCGCTGTCGCCAGGGCCGAGGTCCAGATCGCCTCCTCGGGCACGTCCAGACCACTCGCGAGCAGCCGCGCACGCAGGTCGCGCGGGGTGAAGATCGAGTTGTTGGTCAGCACGAGGAACCGTCGTCCGGTGTCCTGCAGTGCCGCGATGAAGTCGGCCGCCCCCGGGATCGCGTTCTCCTCGTGGACGAGGACGCCGTCCATGTCGGTGAGCCAGCACTCGACGGGCTTCGGTGTGGTCATGGGCCCATTGTGCCGACTCGCCCTGCGCGGTTGGGGAGGTCCGGGATCGTTGGGGATCTCAGGCGACCTCGATCGCGTGCCCTCCGGTGACGCGGAGCAGCTCTTCGTAGGTCGTGCGGAAGACGGTGTGGCTGTGGCCGGCGGCCGCCCAGACGTGGCGGTAGCGGCTGAGCGAGACGTCGACGAGGGTGGGGACCTGGGTGCGGTGGCCGACCGGCGCCACGCCCCCGATGGTGAACCCGGTCGCTTCGAGGACGAAGTCGGCGTCGGCCCGGTCGAGGTGGTCGACGTCGTCGACGAGGTCGGCGACCTTGACCAGGTCGACCTTGTGCGCGCCCGACGTGAGGATGAGCATCGGGCTGACCGTGCCGTCCGGGGCGTGCGCCCTGAAGACGAGTGAGTTGGCGATCTCGGCGGGAGTGATGCCCAGCGCGGCAGCCGCGGCGGCCGCCGTGCGCGCGGCGTCGGGGAGGGTCACCACCTCCGGGACGACGTGGTGCACGGCGAGGGTCTCGAGCACCCTGCGGACGGCAGGGTGCCCGGTCAGGTCGGGGGCCGACGTCGACGCGTCGGACGCTGTCATGGCCGAAAGCCTAGGGCCGTCGGATCATGCCTGTCACCAGTCGTCCCACGGGGTTGACGGCCTGTCCGTGGCGGGGTGTACGGTGGTTCTTGTTCGAACACCTGTTCGAATTGATGGTTCCGACGACGGCCGGTCCACCGGTCACGGTCCCACACCGTGGCAGACGGTCGCCCCGCGGACCACTGCGGCTCTGGCCCTGTGAGCAGGCGCCTCGACCCCGTCCCTCACAGGGCCAGAGCGCATCCCAGCGACCCCACCATCACCCCACACCATCACCCCAACCATCACCCACCACCATCGAAGGAGCACCTGTGGTCCGCCGCTACGAAGAGCCCATCGAGGTCCGGGAGGGCGCTCGCGAGGACGTGACCCCGGGCCTGGGAGAGGTGGCGGGGCGCGGGCCGGACGCCTTCGTCTGGCGTGGCCGGCTCTATGTCGTCCGGGCCGTGCTCGACCGGTGGCAGGAGCGGCGGCCGTGGTGGCGCGATGCCCGTGGACGGGAGGGCAGCGACGTGCTCACCGACGCACGGGAGCGGCAGGTCTGGCGGGTCGAGGCGAGCGCCGGCCGACTCGCCGGGACCGGGGTCTACGACCTGTGCGCCGACCCTGCGAGCGTCAGCAGTCAGTGGCGGCTGCTGAGGGTGGCGGACTGATGGGCGCCCGCAGTGCCCTGGGGGCACCGACCGGAGCCGCTGCCACGCTCGACCTGCTCGACCGGGCACGGCACTCGCTGCTCGAGGCCTGCCAGAGCGAGGAGATCGCCCGACGCTATGACCAGGCCCAGCTCGGGGCCCTGCGCGCCGCTGCCGCCGTGGTCGCCACCCGGAGCACCTCCGCCCACCCGTCCACCGGTCAGTCGGGTCCACGCAGCCTCTGGGAGCTGCTGCCCACCGTCGCGCCGGAGCTCTCCGAGTGGGCCGGGTTCTTCGACGTCGTGGGGGCTCGCCGCCACCACGACCACAGCGCGCGCGAGGCCGACGACCTGCTGCGCCAGTCCGAGCTCTTTCTCGACCTCGTCTGCCGGACCCTGGGCCTGCCCGTGCCCAGGTCGACCCACGACCACCTGCTGGTGCCCACGCTGGTGACCAGCACGGTGGGCACGGGGTCGGGACCGTGAGCGCCGAGTTCGCCCACCTGCACGTCGCGTCGGGGTTCTCGATGCGCTACGGCACCTCCACGCCCCAGGCGCTGGTCGAGCGCGCCGCCCAGCATCGTCAGCCGATTCTCGCGCTCACCGACCGCGATGGTCTCTACGGCGCGATCCGCTTCGTCCAGGCAGCCACCGCGGCCGGCATCGCGCCCGTCCTGGGGGTCGACCTCGGGGTGGGCCCAGATGGGGGTCCAGGGGTGACGGGTCCAGGGGCGACGGGTACGGGGGTGGCGCCTCGGACGCCGGTCCGGGGCGGCGCCGAGCGCGATGCCCGCCACCCGCGGGTCACGGTGCTCGCGCGGGGGCGTGCGGCCGGGCTGCCCGCCGGGGTGGGGTGGGCGGCACTGTGTCGGTTGGTCACCCAGACCCACCTGCGTGGTGAGCGGGGAGTGCCCGTGAGCTCCGCAGCCGTGATCGCAGCGGCCTGTGGCGGTCCTGCGGTGAGCGGGGAGCCCAGTCCGCTCGTGGTGCTGCTCGGCCCGGACTCCGACGTGGGACGGGCGCTGCTGGCCAAGCGCATCGACCGGGCCCGAGAACTGCTGGCCGCCTGGAGACGTCGTCTGCCACCGGACGCCGTCGTCATCGAGGTGGTCTGTCACGGGGGACCCGAGGGCACCCCGGCATCGCGCAGCCATGCCCGGCGGCTGCTGGGACTTGCCGACGAGCAGGGGGTTCCCGCAGTGCTCACCGCGGCGGTGCGCCACGTCGACCCGGGGGAGTCGGCTGTGGTCGACGTGCTCGACGCCGCGCGACGGCTGGTCGCCCTCGACACCCGGCACCTCGACCGCGTCACCGACGCAGCCCACCTGGCGACGACCGACACGATGCATGGCATCGCCCGCGAGGTCACCGGCGACCGGGCGCGCGCCGACGAGCTCGTCGGGCGGACCCTGTCCCTCGGGCTCGGCTGTGCCCAGAGCGCCCGCCACGACCTGGGCATCGGGTCGGTTCACCTGCCCGAACCCGATCGGGTGGGGGTCGAACCCGGCATGAGTGCCCAGGTGGTGCTCGAGCAGCGGTGCCGCGCGGCAGTGGCGACGCGCTACCCCGGGGCGGGTGAGCGCGACCTGATGGCCGTGGAGAGCCGGCTCACCGACGAGCTCAAGGTCATCGCGGAGCTGGGCTACCCGACCTACTTCCTCACCGTCGCCGAGGTCGTCGACCTCATCCACGACATGGGGGTCCGGGTCGCGGCTCGCGGCTCGGGAGCCGGGTCGCTGGTCAACTACCTGCTCGGGATCAGCGGCGTCGACCCGATCCGCTACCGCCTGCTGATGGAGCGGTTCTGTTCGCCTCTGCGGGCCGAGCTGCCCGACATCGACATCGACGTGGAGTCGGCCCGCCGCACCGAGGTCTACGAGCGGGTCCTCGACCGGTTCGGCGGTGAGCGGGTCACCTGCGTGTCGATGATGGACACCTACAAGGTGCGACACGCCATCCGGGACGTCGGGGCGGCGCTCGGGCTGCCGCCGGTGGAGATCGACGAGATCGCCAAGGCGTTCCCACACATCCGCGCGCGGGACGCCCGCAACGCCATCGCCGAGCTGCCCGAGCTGCGCGCGCGGGGTCTGGACAGTCCTCGGCTGCGTGCCCTGTTCGACCTCGTCGAACGGCTCGACGGGCTGCCCCGCCACATCGCGCTGCACCCCTGTGGGGTGATCCTGTCCGACGGCAGCCTGCTCGACCGGACGCCGGTGGAGGCGAGCTGGCTGGGTTTCCCGATGAGCCAGTTCGACAAGGACGACGTCGAGACGCTCGGGCTGCTCAAGCTCGACGTCCTCGGCATCCGGATGCAGTCGGCGATGGCCCACGCCGTGCAGGAGGTGGAGCGGGTCGACGGAGTGCGGGTCGACCTCGACGACCAGACCCAGGTGCCGCTCGACGACGAGGCGACGTTCCGGCTGATCCGCACCAGCCACACCCTCGGCTGCTTCCAGATCGAGAGCCCCGGACAGCGTGAGCTGATCGGCAAGTTCGGCCCGGAGCGGTTCGAGGACCTCGTGATCGACATCTCGCTGTTCCGGCCAGGCCCGGTGAAGTCCGACATGATCACGCCGTTCCTCGAGGCCCGCCACGGCTGGAAGGACGTCAGCTACCTCCACCCCACGCTCATCGAGGCCCTGCGGGAGACCGAGGGCGTCGTCGTCTTCCACGAGCAGGTGCTGATGATCGTCGCGGAGACGACCGGGGTGTCGCTGGCCCAGGCCGACGAGGTGCGTCGGGCGCTCGGCACCCCCAGGGGACAGCTCGAGATCGAGGCCTGGTGGCGACCAGCCGCCGCGGCCCGCGGCTACGCACCGGCCGAGGTCGACCGGATCTGGGAGGTGCTCAAGGCGTTCGCGTCGTTCGGGTTCTGCAAGGCACACGCCGCAGCCTTCGCCCTGCCGACCTACCACTCGGCGTGGCTCAAGACCCACCACGCCGCCGCGTTCCTCGCCGGGGTGCTCACCCACGACCCGGGCATGTATCCCAAGCGCCTCATCCTCGACGACGCCCGGAGCCTGGGCATCGCGGTGCTCGGCCTCGACGTCAACGTCTCGACCGGCAGCTACCGCATCGAGCGCCTGGACCGCTGCGACTCCTCGGGGTTCGTCCCGCCGCACCCCGACCTGCCCGATGCCAGCGACTACGGCATCAGGCTGTCCTTGGCCGACGTCCGCGGCATCAACGACGCCGAGGTGGCGCGCATCGTCGCCGGGCAGCCCTATGCCGGGCTGGCCGACTTCTGGCACCGCGCCCATGTCTCGCGCCCGATCGCCGAACGCCTTGTCCTCGCCGGGGGGTTCGACAGCCTCTACGGCATGCAGGTGGCCTCCGCCGGCATCGGTCCGGGAGGTCTGGGCCGGCGGGGCCGGACCACCCGGCGTGACCTGCTGCTGCACGTCGCCGAGCTCGACCGTTACGGCCGGGCGCTGGACCGTTCCGCGCGTCGGGCGGGACCACGCCGGCCCAGGGGGAGCCGCCTCCTGCCGGCGGCGGACCAGGCCCTCGAGGGCGGTCAGGTGCGGGCCCGGGCGGCGGCGCAGTCACAGGCAGCGTTGCCGGTGCGGACAGCCGACCAGCAGCCGACCCAGCTCGCACTCGACCTCGGTGACCGACCCGAGCTCACCAGTGGCACCGGCCTGCCCGAGCTGAGCGGTCCCGAGCGCGTTCGTGCCGAGCTCGACATCCTCGGCCTCGACGCGAGTGCCCACGTGGTCGACTTCTACGCTCCGATGCTCGAGGCTCTCGGCGTCACCCGCAGCCGCGACCTGTTGCGGGCGCGCAGCCGCTCCACCGTGTGGGCGTGCGGGGTCAAGGTCGCCACCCAGACGCCGCCGATCCGCTCAGGGCGGCGGGTCGTCTTCCTCACCCTCGACGACTCCACCGGGCCGATCGATGCGACCTTCTTCGAGGATGTCCAAGGCCCGTACGCCGCCACGGTCTTCCACTCCTGGATGCTGCTCGTGCGTGGTGTGGTGCGTCGCACCGGCCCGCGGGGGATCTCGCTGCGGGCGACGGGTGCGTGGGAGCTCACCCCGTTGTGGGAAGCGTGGCGAGGGGGTGGCCTCGAGGCGGTGTATGCCGCGATGGACGCCAGTGAGCGCACCGCGACCGAGCAGGCGGAAGCGTTGGAAGCGGCCCACCAGCAGCAGGTGAGCGGGGGGCGCCGGGTCTTGGTGCACGCCTCGGGCTTCCGACAGTCGCCCTACGCCGACACCAGGCCTCCGGGGGAGGACGTGCGGGGGTCGCACCGGCTGGGCCAGGGGGTGGTGGTGCCCGACGAGAGAGGGGCCGAGCAGTTCGCCCCACCGCGCAAGCTGTGGCACTCGAGCCCCGGCAGCTCCGGTCACTGACCACGCGGTGCACTGACCACGCGGTGCACTGACCACCAGTGCCCGGGACGCCGGCCCGTCGCCGACACCTTGCCCATTAGGCTGGCCATCGCACCCGCAGACCATCACAGGAGGTGGCCCTCGTGGCCGAAGAGCAGTGGCGGACCCGACGCGGCGGCGTCGAGACAGCCCTGCGCACCTCGGCGGTCTGGGCCTCGGTGAGCACCCTCATCGAGCGCCGGCAGGCCGAGCTGGGGCGCCCCCTGCGGGTCCTGGACCTCGGCGGCGGGACCGGTGGGCTCGCCGTGCCGCTGGCCGAGCTCGGCCACGAGGTCATCGTCGTCGACCCGAGTCCGGACGCCCTCGCCTCGTTGTCGAGGCGCAGCGCCGAGCGCGGCGTGGCGGACCGGATCACCTCCCTGCAGGGCGACGCCGACTCCCTCGCCCACGTCGTGGGCGACCAACCGGTCGACCTGGTCTGCTGCCACGGCACCCTCGAGGTCGTCGATGACCCCGAGGCCACGCTCGCGGCGCTGGCAGGCGTCCTGGCGCCCGGTGGCTACCTCAGCCTGGTGGCCGCGGGGCGGCTCGCCGTCGTCCTGGCCAGGGCACTGGCCGGCCAGTTCGCCCAGGCCCACACGGCCCTGACCTCGGCAGACGGCCGCTGGGGCACCGCCGACCCGCTGCCGCGCCGGTTCGACGCGGCCGAGCTGCAGGCCCTCGTCGAGCAGACCGGGCTCACCGTCGAGGACGTCCACGGCGTGCGGCTGTTCAGTGACCTCGTGCCGTCGGCGCTCATCGACTCCGACGCCGACCGCATCGCGCTGCTCGAGCTCGAACAGGTCGCCAGCCGCCACCCCGACTTCGGCTTCCTCGGGCAGCTCGGCGCGGCCGTGCACGTCCTCGCTCGACGCTGAGGCAGCCCGGGGCCACCGATGAGCCGGCGCCAGTACGCGCTCCCGCAGCGTGGGGCGGAGCACCCACCCGACGACACCGGGTGCACCGTCCTGCACGTCGACATGGACGCGTTCTTCGCCTCGGCGTCGCTGCTCAGCCGCCCCGAGCTCGTGGGCACCCCCGTCATCATCGGCGGTGGTGGCAACCGCGGCGTCGTCCTCTCGGCCACCTACGAGGCCCGGAAGTTCGGCGTGGCCTCGGCGATGCCCATGTCGCGCGCGCGGCGGCTGTGTCCCACAGCGACCGTCATCGCCCCCGACCACCACCTCTACAGCCAGATCTCGGCCGCCGTCATGGCGACCTTCGAGACCATCACCCCGGTGGTGGAGCCGCTCTCCCTCGACGAGGCATTCCTCGACGTGTCCGGGTCGGTGCGCAGGCTGGGCAGCCCCGCGAAGATCGGCCAGCTCATCCGCGACACGGTTCATGACGAACAGGGGATCACCTGCTCGGTGGGCGTCGCCCCCACGAAGTTCGTCGCCAAGCTCGCCTCGGGACTGGCCAAGCCGGACGGCATGGTCGTCGTGCCTCGCGACGAGGTGGTCACCTTCGTCCAGCAGCTCCCCGTCGGCGCCCTGTGGGGAGTGGGGGACAAGACCGAGGAGACGCTGCTGCGCCTCGGGCTGCACACGGTCGCCGACATCGCCCACACACCCCTGGACACGCTGCGCCGGGCCCTCGGCGAGAGTGCGGGGCCGCACCTGCACGACCTGGCCTGGGGCCGCGACCCGCGCCACGTCGAGACCCAGCGCCGCGAACGCAGCATCGGCTCGGACGAGACGTTCGAGTTCGACGTCGACGACCCGGCATACATCCACCGGCAGCTGCTCAAGCTGAGCGACCGCACCGCGGCGCGGGTCCGGTCGGCTGGCGTGCTCGGCCGCACCGTCTCGATCAAGGTGCGGTTCTCCGACTTCACCACCATCACCCGCAGCCGGACGCTGCGTGACCCCACCGACGTGAGCCGCGAGATCTTCGACACCGCCAAGAGCCTCTACGACGCGCTGGGGCTGCAGCGGGCCCGGATCCGCTTGGTCGGGGTGCGCATGGAGGGCCTCGTCGAGAGCGTGGGTGCGCCCATCCAGGGCACCCTGGACGAGCCGGACCACGGCTGGCGGGACGCCGACCGGGCCGTCGACCGGGCCAGTGCGCGTTTCGGCGCCGGCAGCGTGCGACCGGCGAGCCTGATCCCCGACCGTGACCAGGCAAAACAGCGTGACAGGCCCCGCGACAGGCCCCGCGACAGGCCCCGTGACGGCGGAGGGGACAAAGATCGCGATCAGCCCAGACCCGGCCCGGCCCACGGGTAGTGCAACCACGCGTCGCGACATATCCTGAAGAAGTCAGCGGATGGCCACTGACCGGCAACGATGCTCCCCGCGGGCAACGATTTGGTGGCCTGATGCGTTTAGTGGGTGCACGCCGAACGTCAGGAGGTCACCGTGCCGCTCTCCGAGCACGAACAGCAGCTGCTTTCGCAGATGGAGCAGGCGCTGTATGCCGAGGACCCCAAGTTCGCGTCGCAGATGCAGGGCGCTGGCGCGCGTGCCTCGGCGCGTCGGCGGATGGCTGTCGGAGTGGTGGGGGTCGTGGCCGGTCTGGCCCTCGTCCTGGTCGGCGTGAACACCACGATGTGGATCGGCGCGATCGGCTTCGCGTTGATGGTCGGTGCGGTCGCCTTCGCGCTGACGCCGCCGCGCCGCAAGGCGGCCCTCGGCACCGTCCAGCCCGATGGCACGGTGCGTCGAGCCACCCCGACCAAGTCGAAGACCCCCCGCTCGGGTGGCTCGTTCATGCACCGCATCGAGGAGCGCTGGGACCGCCGGCGCGACGACGGCTTCTGAGCGCGACGGCTGCTGAGCGCGTAGGGGAGACGGGAGCGGGACCTCAGGCCCTGCTGACCAGCACGCCGACGATCCAGGTCGTCGCAATGGCGAGGGCTGCGAGCAGCTCGATCCCCATCGACAGGAACACCGCCTTCAGTGCGGCCTTTGTCGAGGTCCAGGCTCCGACGCGGTCCCGGGAGTGGCCCAGCTCCACGAGGTAGATCCCGAGCACGAACCCGATCGCCGCACCGACCACGGGGATGACGAAGAACCCCACGACGGCCAGCAGCACCGCGAGGACGAGGGTCGACGTGCGGACGCCGGCCTCGCGCAGCCGCCGGCCGGGCACGGCATACTGCAGCGCCAGCCCGGCGAGGTAGAGGACCGCGCAGAGCGCGAACACCGACCAGCCGAGCGTGCTGCTCGTGTCGATGGCCCACACGAGCACGCCGGCCAGGCACAGCGCCAGGCCGGGGATGACGGGAATGACGATCCCCACCATCCCGATCAGGATCAGGACGGCGGGGACCCAGACAGTGGCCTCCACGGCGGGAGGTCCGCGGCGGCTTTCCTACCGCTCCTCGAGGGCAGCGACCGGGGGCGTCTCCTGGAGCCGCTCGGTCTCGTCCTGGATGTCGGCGTGCTCGCGCAGCTTGGGCAGGTGCTCGCGTCCGTGGTGCGCGCAGAACAGCAGCTCGCCACCAGCGTGAAGGCGAGCGCGCACGTAGGCCTGGGCGCCGCAACGGTCGCAGCGGTCGGCCGCGTTCAATGAGGGTGCCAGTGCAGTGGTCACGTCAGCCTTCCTTTCGTTGCGCCCGGGGGCGCGTCGTGCCGTTGACAACAGTCAAGCACGCCTCGTTCTTCCCCACGGGTATTGGGTCGCCATGTGTGTCATCTCATGTCGCAATGGGTGATTCGTAGGTCGGGTGTCCGGTGGATGGGAATTCGCCCCCGCAGGGACGTGGAGCGGGTGTGCCGCGTGCCTGCGCGGGGTGCCCGGGTCGCCGGGATAGCGTGGGGGCCACCCTCCGTGAGCACGGGGGCCGCCAGAACCCACCACAGGAGCACAGGACAGTTGGCCACCGCCACCACTGCCAAGAAGGCCGCGACCACCAAGTCGACCTCGGACTACAGCGCACACCACCTGCAGGTCCTCGAGGGTCTGGAGGCGGTCCGCAAACGTCCGGGGATGTACATCGGCTCGACCGACGGCCGCGGGCTCATGCACTGCCTCTGGGAGATCATCGACAACGCGGTGGACGAGGCCCTGGCCGGCGTCTGCGACCGGATCGAGGTGATCCTCTACCGCGACGGCTCCGTGGAGGTGCGCGACAACGGACGCGGTATCCCCGTGGACATCGAGCCCCGGACCGGCCTGACCGGTGTCGAGGTGGTGTTCACCAAGCTGCACGCGGGAGGCAAGTTCGGCGGCGGCTCGTACACCGCCTCGGGTGGCCTGCACGGCGTCGGCGCGTCGGTCGTCAACGCCGTCTCCGCCCGCCTCGACGTGGAGGTGGACCGCGGCGGCAACACGTACGCCATGAGCTTCCGACGCGGCGAGCCCGGCTACTTCCCGGACGTCGCGACCGACGACAAGGCGCCCGACCACGAGTTCACGCCCTACGAGCGGACCAGCGAGCTGGCGGTCGTCGGCAAGGCCAAGCGCGGCGTCACCGGGAGCCGGATCCGGTACTGGGCAGACGAGCAGATCTTCCTCAAGGACGCCGAGTTCGACTACGACGGCCTGATCTCGCGGGCGCGCCAGACCTCCTTCCTCATCCCCGGCCTGACCCTCGTCATCCGCGACGAGCGACGCAAGCCGGGCACCGCGGGGGAGTCGGCGACCCACATCGAGACGTTGGTGCACGACGGCGGCATCTCCGAGTTCGTCGAGTTCCTGGCTCCCGACGCGCCCGTGACCGACGTGTGGCGGCTGCAGGGCACCGGCACCTTCACCGAGACCGTGCCCGTCCTCGACGCCCAGGGCCACATGTCACCCACCGAGGTCGAGCGCGAGTGCGGGGTCGACATCGCGGTCCGCTGGGGGACCGGCTACGACGCGAAGGTGAGCTCCTTCGTCAACATCATCTCCACGCCCAAGGGCGGCACCCACCTCGCCGGCTTCGAGCAGGCGCTGCTCAAGGTGTTCCGCAAGCAGCTCGAGGTCAACAGCCGCCGCCTCAAGGTCGGCAGCGACAAGCCCGAGAAGGACGACGTGCTCGCCGGCCTCACGGCGGTCGTGACGGTGCGTCTGGCCGAGCCGCAGTTCGAGGGCCAGACCAAGGAGGTGCTCGGCACCAACGCCGTCCGGGCCATCGTCGCCAAGGTCGTCGAGCAGGAGCTGACGGCTCGGATCACCTCGAGCAAGCGGGGCGAGAAGGCCCAGGCGGCACTGCTGCTCGAGAAGGTCGTCTCCGAGATGAAGTCGCGGATCAGCGCGCGGCTGCACAAGGAGACCCAGCGTCGCAAGAACGCCCTCGAGACCAGCAGCCTGCCGGCCAAGCTCGCCGACTGCCGCTCCACCGACGTCGAGCGGTCCGAGCTGTTCATCGTCGAGGGCGACAGCGCCCTCGGCACCGCGAAGCTGGCCCGCTCGAGCGACTACCAGGCGCTGCTGCCGATCCGCGGCAAGATCCTCAACGTCCAGAAGGCCTCGGTCTCGGACATGCTCAAGAACGCCGAGTGCGCCGCCATCATCCAGGTGATCGGTGCCGGCTCCGGCCGGTCGTTCGACCTCGACGTGGCCCGGTACGGCAAGGTCATCATCATGACCGACGCCGACGTCGACGGCGCCCACATCCGCACGCTGCTGCTCACCCTCTTCTTCCGCTACATGCGTCCCCTCGTCGAGGCCGGGCGGGTGTATGCCGCCGTGCCCCCGTTGCACCGCATCGAGGTCATCAACCCCGGTTCAAAGAAGAACGAGCTCATCTACACCTACTCCGAGAAGGAGATGCGCACGACGATGGCGTCGCTGGGCAAGCGGGGCAAGAACATCAAGCAGCCGCTGCAGCGCTACAAGGGACTCGGGGAGATGGATGCCGACCAGCTCGCGGAGACGACCATGGACCCGCGGCACCGCACCCTGCGCAAGGTGACCCTGCGTGATGCGGAGGCGGCCGAGCGCGTCTTCGAGCTGCTCATGGGTAACGACGTGGCACCCCGCAAGGACTTCATCGTCGACTCCGCAGCCGGCCTGGACCGCGAGCGCATCGACGCCTGACCGCCCTGCTCGAAAGCCGAGCAAGGACCGTCCGGGCGGCGCGCGCCGACTAGCTCGTGGCCTGGAGGGCGGGCTTCGGGGCCTGCCGCGCGGCGCTCGTGGCGCCCAAGGCGTCCGCGGCGCTCGTGGCGCCCGTGGCACCCGGGGCGTCCGCCGGGACCATCCGCGGAGGGCCGGTCGAGCCGCGGACGACGAGCTCGACGTCGAGGACGTCGTCGACGACGGTGTCGGCTGCGCGGCCGTGCAGCGCCTCGAGCATGATCCGGCCCGCCCTGCGCCCCTGGGCCTCGACGTCCTGCCGGACGGTGGTGAGGTCGAAGATCTCCGCGTGCACGTGGTCGTCGATCCCGATGACCGACACGTCCTGGGGCACCCGCAGGCCATGGCGTCGAGCGGCGCTCATCACGCCGAACGCGATCTCGTCGGATGCGGCGACGATGCACGTGGGAATGCGGGGGAGCGCGAACATCCGGCTGGCGTGCTCGGCGGCACCCGCGGCGGTCCAGTCACACTCGAGGGTCCATTCGGGTGGACAGACCAGCCCGTGCTCGGACATCACCGTGGTGAAGGCGGCACGTCGGTCGAACGGGGTCTGCAGGTGCGTGATCGAGGCCGGCACCGTGCCGGCATACCCGATGTCGCGGTGCCCCAGCTCGATGGCGTGGCGCGTGGCCACGCCCATCGCGGCACGGTCGTCGATCCGCACCGAGGGCCACCCGGGCTGACGGTTCCCCACGGTCACCACCGGCATACCGAGCCGGTCCAGCAGGGACCGTTCCGCGGGCCTCGGCGGCACGTTCAGGATGATCACACCGTCGGCGCGCTTCCAGAGCATCGTCTGCGTGATCGGCAGGCGCGTGTCGAAGGTGCTCCCCTCGAGGTCGCAGAGCAGGACGTGGAACCCCTCCTCACGCAGGACCTTCTCGATGCCGGTGACGACCGTCGCGAAGAACCAGCGGTTGAAGTACGGGGTGATGACCCCCACCCCGCGGGTACGTCCCGAGACCAGGCTGGTCGCTGCGGGGGAGGCCACGTAGTGCAGCTCCGTCGCCGCGGCAAGCACGCGGTCGCGGGTGCGCGGACTCACCCGGTCCACACCCCGAAGGGCGCGCGACACAGTGGCCACTGACACGCCCGCGGCCTTGGCCACGTCGCCGATGGTGGTGATCTCGCACCTCCACTCGAGGTCTAGACGCCAGTGTTCCGCCTCAGTCGCCAGATGAACCAGAGGGCCGCCAGGAGGACCGCGAGGAGCGCGGCGGACGCGCCCGCCGACTCCCCACGGACCTCCAGCACGACCGTCTGGATCGTGGCGATGAATGCGAAGAACCCGATGATGCCCAGCAGCATGTCGAGCCGCTGGGCCCTCGCCCGAACGTCGCCGGTGCCGCTACCGGGGTTGAACAGTCCCATGGGAGCTGAGGGGCGCAGGCCGGGGGCCTAGCCCTTCACACCCCCCGCCGTCAGACCCGACACGATGGCGCGCTGGAAGACGAGCACCATGAGGATCAGCGGGACGGTCACGATGGTTCCGGCTGCCATGACGGCCGTGTAGGGCTCCTGGTGAGGCTGGGCCCCGGTGAAGGCCGCGATCGCGACCGTGACCGTCTGCGTCTGCTTCGTCGAGAACTGCTGGGCCAGCAGGTACTCGTTCCAGCTGGCGATGAAGGCCAGGATGGCTGTCGTGAACAGGCCGGGTGCGGCCAGCGGCAACATGATCTTGCGGAACGCCTGACCCGGGGTGCAGCCGTCGATCCGCGCGGACTCCTCGAGCTCCCAGGGCATCTCGGCCAGGAAGGCCGTCAAGGTGTAGATGGTCAGCGGCAGGGCGAAGGAGATGTTCGGGATGATCAGCGCCTGGTAGTTCGCGCCGGTGAGCCAGCCCAGGTCGCCGAACAGCTTGAACAGCGGCGTGACGAGTGCGACTCCGGGGAACATGGACGAGCCCAGGATGATCCCGAGGACCACGTACTTGCCCGGGAAGTTGAGGCGGGCGAGCGCGTACGACGCGAAGACCCCGACGAGCATGGCCACAGCCGTCGTGACGATACCGATGATGATCGAGTGCACCAGCGCGTCGCCGAAGTGGTTGCCACGATCCGTGGAGAAGGCCGTCCTGAAGTTGTCGAGGGTGACGTGCGTGGGCCACGGCGTGGTGTCGAACGTGTAGCCCACGTCGCGGAACGCGGTGACGACCATCCAGTAGAAGGGCGCGAGTCCCCAGATGACCAGAGCGGCCAACCCGAGGTACATCCGGATCTTGGCGTTGCGGTCGCTCTTGAAGTGGATCTCCTGGGCCTCTGTGCGGCCACTGGCAGGAGGGGCGGTCGTGGTGGTGGCAGCAGTCATGTCAGGCTCCCATCGAGGTGGCGTTGGCGGCGACCGGGTTGCCGACAGCGGGTTCCTGGTCCTTCTTCTTCTTCGAGGAGGGCGGACGCTGGATGACGTCGGCGCCGCCGAACCGGATGAAGAGGAACGCAGTGAAGGCGATGAGGAGGAAGACGAGGGTCGACAGTGCGGAGGCGTTGTTGAACCCGCCCTGGCGGATCTGGTTGATGACCAGCATCGACAGGGATGTCGTGCCTCCGGCCCCTTGCGTGAGGATCGCGGGGAGGTCGTAGATGCGCAGGACGTCGAGCGTGCGGAAGAGCACCGCGACCATCAGGGGCACCTTGACCAGCGGAAGGGTGATGCGGACGAAGGTCTGCCACTTGCTGGCTCCGTCGATCTGCGCTGCCTCGTAGACGTCACCCGGGATCAGCTGGAGTCCCGCGAGGATGAGCAGGGCCATGAAGGGCGTCGTCTTCCACACGTCGGCGATGATGATCGCGAACTTGGCCGACCACGGGTCGCTGGTCCACAGCCTGGGGGAGATGCCGACCCCGCCCAGGAGCCGGTTCGCGATCCCGTCGTAGGCGAAGATGAAGTACCACAGCTTGGCGGTGACCGCGGTGGGGATCGCCCACGGGATGAGGATGGCGGCACGGACCAGGCCGCGGCCCTTGAAGTCGCGGTTCATGATCATCGCGAACCAGATGCCGAGCAGGACCTCGATGATCACACTGACCGCGGTGAAGAACAGGGTGACCCAGAGCGCGTCGTAGAACAGGGCGCCGATCGTGCCGGGAGGGCAGTCGACGTTCCCGCACTTCTGCAGGAGCCAGTGGGTGTAGTTGGACAGCCCCGCGCTCCCACCCGACACGAAGAGCTTGGTGGCGGGGTCGAGCCCCTCGTCCTTCTGGAACGAGAGGTAGATGGCCCTGAGCAACGGGTAGATGATGATGATCGCCAGGAAGACGAGCGTGGGGGCCACGAGCAGCAGTCCCTGCCTGCCCTGGCCCGCATGGAGCCCTCGCTCCTTCGGCGGCTTGCCCTTCGTCGACCCCCGCGTCGACTGTGCGACTGCGCTCATGCCTGCTCCTTGCCTAAGAGTGCGCTTCGTGCCCGGAGTGGCGGTCCGGGCCTGCTACAGGTGTGGGGGTGACCCCGTGGGGGCCACCCCCACACCTGGGAATGCAACAGTCGGGTGGATCAGCTGCCGGCCGACTGCATGGCGGCTTGCATGTCCTTGACGGCCGCCTGAGGTGTCTTCTGGCCTTGGATCGCGGCGAAGAAGTTCTCCTGGATGGCCTGGGACACTGCGGGGTAGAACGGCGTCACGGGACGGGACACCGCGTTGGTGATCGACTCCTTGAGGACCGGGAGGTACGGGTACTTGCTGACCAGCGCCGGGTCGGTGTAGATCGACTCGAGGACCGGTGCCAGGGAACCCTTCTCCATGTTGGTCTTCTGCTCCTCAGGGCTGGTGAGGAACTTCAGGAAGTCCAGGGCCGTGGCCTTGTTCTTCGAGAAGGCGCTGATGCCAGCCATGTGACCACCGAGGGTCGAGGTGCCGGGGCCACTGACGCCGGGGAGCGGCGCGACCGCGAACTTGCCGATGACCTTGGACGACTTGTCCGTGCTGGCCAGGTTGTAGACGTACGGCCAGTTGCGGAGGAACAGGAGCTTGCCGTCCTCGAAGGACTGCCGGCTCTGCTCCTCCTGGTAGGTGATGGCCTGCTTGGGGATGTCACCGTTCTTGTAGTGGTCGGCCAAGACCTGCAGGCCCTTGGCGGCCTCCGGGGAGTCGACGGTCGGCTTGCCCGCGTCATCGACGACCTTGGCGCCGTAGGCGTTCATCCACTCGGTGGCGTTGCAGGTGCCGCCCTCGTACTTGGCGAACTGGCCCGCGAAGCAGTCCATGCCGTTCTTCTTGGCGATGGAGCACATGCTCCACATCTCGTCGATGGTCTTCGGCGGCGTCTTCACCAGGTCGGAGCGGTAGTAGAGCATCGCGCCGTCGGAGGACGTGGGTGCCGCGTAGAGCGTCTTGTTGTAGGTCGCGGCCTTGACGGTCGGGGCAAGGAAGCCGGTGGTCGGCAGCGCCAGCTTGCCCGTGAGCGGCGTCAGCCAGCCCTTGGCGGCGAACTCGGCGGTCCACACCACGTCGACGGCCACGACGTCGTAGCTGGGGTCCTTGGCCTGGAAGTGCTGGACGAGGTCGTCATGCTGCTGGTCGGCCTTGTCGGACTGCTCCTTGGCAGTCACCTTCTCGGTGGGGTGCGCCGCGTTCCAGCGGGCAACCTGGGGAGCGAGCAGCCCGGCGTTGTCCTTGCCCTGGACGTAGGTGATCGGGCCACGCCCGCTGGCGCCGGCGGAGCTGCCGCCCGAGCCGCCGCTGCCGCCGCCACACGCCGAGGCGACGAGCGCCACGGCTACAGCTCCGGTCATCACCGTGAGGGTGCGCCGCTTGTGCATTCGAAGGGCCATACGCCCGCCTCCATTTTCTCGCGGAGCGCTGAGGCGGACGTGCCTCGGCGCTGAGGTGAACCGTCCTCATGTAAACGTTTACTCACGCTCGCCGCAATCCGAAGATGGAGCAGTATCGGTAACGATTGGGTAACTCGGCGGTGACCTGTGCGTGACGCGTCGGACTTGTCACATTCGTCAGGACTGTGTCCGCGCCACCCACTCCATGACAGGGACAGGGGACTTCCCGCAGGACTCGGGAAGCTCCGCGTGCGCGCGCCGCTCGAGCATGACCCGCCAGCTGCGCCCGTCCCGGTGCCGCACGGCATACACGGTCGTCACGGAGGCTTCAGCAGCCTCGTCGCCGGTCCGCTCGACGCCCGGCCCAGGGACCTGCGTGACCGTGAGCGCGGTGAGGTCGGTGATGCCTTCCTCGTGACGGACGTGGGACTCGGCAGCCTGTGCGGGACCACCGAGCGGGCTGCGGCCGCGGTCGTGGCGGGGTCCGAGGACTCCCGCAGGCAGGTGGCCCGAACCGGCCCGATCGAGCAGCTGGGCGCTCAGGTCGGCATCGAGCCGGGCCAGGGTGGCTCCGTGCGGGAGCAGGACGCCCGTGGGGGAGAAGCGGTGGCCACCGGTGTGCGATGCCTCCCACACGCGACCGGGGTGGTCTGCCGCGGCGTCGAGCGCGACGGGGCGCCCCCTGACGGCGCAGCACACGTCGCGACGACCGTTGGTGCAGATCAGCAGGATCGGCTCGGCGGGTTCGGCGTCCGGCGTGGCGGCGGTGACCGCCTCGCGGTCACCGCGGGCGAGGGCGTCGAGGTCCAGCTCGAGCAGTGCCGCGGGGTCCGTGACCGTCAGCCGCACCATCCACGGGTCCCTGCCGGCCCACGCGAGGTATGCCGTGTGCGCGCCACCGTGCACGTCGTCGGCGTGCCGTCCCGGCCGCCGGATCAGGGACAGTCGCCCGCCACGGTCGGCGCACGCCTTGGAGAGCGAGCTGCCTACTCCCGCAGGCAGATGCGACTGCGTGGCGGCGTCACGTCCCCACGGGCCGGGCTGCTCGAGGGCGACGAAGAAGGTCGCCCCTGCCGCCGTGCCGTAGGCGCTGATGTCGGCCCGGTCGAAGCCGACCGAGCAGGCGTCCGGCGCCGGGGTGGCATGGCTGGCGTGGGCGGAGGTCACGGCAGTGGCGGCCCGGCGATGCGGGCGATGGCCGTCACCGCGGGGACGCCCGAGCCGTCTCGGCGGCCCGTCGCCTCCGGCAGGTCCAGCGCGACACCGTTGGCTGCGGCGGCGCGTGCGGGCTGGGCGCCCGCCCAGGCGAGGACCAGCGTGTCCTCTCCCTTGAGGAACCGGTGACAGCGCACGCCACCCGTGGCTCGGCCCTTGGCGGGGTACTCGGCGTAGGGAGTCACCTTGATGGAGCCGGCCTCGGTGCCCGGCAACGCCCCGGACGAACCCGACGCCGTGACCACGATGGCGTCGGCGCCCTCGGGCACGGCGCCGAAGAACGTGGCTCGCTGACCCGCGGCGAGCTTGATGCCCGCCATGCCGCCGGCCGCCCGGCCCTGGGGCCGCACCGCCGCGGCGCCGAACCTCAACAGCTGGGCGTCCGTGGTGATGAACACGAGATCCTCTGTGCCGGAGGACAGTTCGACGGCGCCGACGACCTCGTCCCCGTCCTTGAGCGAGATCACCTCGAAGTCGGCCCGAGCGGGGTAGTCGGTCGTCACCCGCTTGACGACGCCCTGCGCCGTGCCGAGGGCGATCCCCGCCGAGTCGGGCGACACCGACACGAGTGCCAGCGGCTCCTCACCCGCGGGAAGGTCGACGTAGGCCGCGAGCGGCGCCCCGCCGGACAGGCTGGGGGAGCCGTTGGTGGGCGGCAGGGTGGGCAGCTCGAGCGCCGACAGCCGCACCAGCCGGCCGCGGGAGGTGACCAGCCCGACCTCGCCGCGCGCCGTCGTGCGGACGGCGCCGACCAGTGCGTCGTGCTTGCTTCGCGAGCCGTCGACGGGCAGCGGGTCGGCGGAACCGGTGCGGGCCATCAGGCCGGTCGAGGACAGCAGCACCCAGCACGGGTCGTCGGCGACCTCGAGCGGGGTGGCGGTCGTGGCGGGCACACCGGCCGACTCCAGCAGCACCGTCCGTCGCGGTGTGCCGTGGGTCTTGGCCACGTCGGCGAGCTCGGTCGAGACGGTCTTCATCAGCAGCTTCTCGTCACCGAGGATGGCTTCGAGCTCTTCGATGAGGCGCTCGAGCTCGGTCTTCTCCTTGTCGAGCTCGAGGCGGCTGAACTTCGTGAGCCGGCGCAGCTGGAGCTCGAGGATGTAGTTGGCCTGGGCCTCGGACAGGTCGAACACGTCCATCAGCCGGGCGCGTGCGGCGGCCGCGTCGTCCGAGGTCCGGATGACCTGGATGACTTCGTCGATGTCGAGGATCGCGATGAGCAGGCCCTCGACGAGGTGCAGCCGGTCCTGGTACTTGGACAGCCGGTACTCGGTGCGTCGGCGCACGACGTCGGTGCGGAAGTCGACGTACACCCGCAGCAGGTCCTTGAGCCCCAACGTCTTCGGCTGCCCGTCGACCAGTGCGACGTTGTTGATGGAGAACGAGTCCTCCATGGGCGTGAGCTTGTAGAGCTGCTCGAGGACGGCGTCGGGGTTGAAGCCGTTCTTCACCTCGATGACCAGTCGCAGGCCGTGCTTGCGGTCGGTGAGGTCCTTGACGTCGGAGATGCCCTGGAGCTTCTTGGACTGGACGGCGTCCTTGATCTTCTCGATGACCTTCTCGGGGCCGACGAGGTAGGGCAGCTCGGTGACGACGATGCCCATCCGGCGTGGCGAGGTCTTCTCGACGCGGGTGGTGGCCCGGGTGCGGAAGCTGCCGCGGCCGCCGAGGTAGGCGTCGCGGATCCCGTCGAGCCCGATGATGCGCCCGCCCGCGGGCAGGTCCGGACCCGGGACGAACCGCATCAGGTCGTCGAGCGAGCAGGTCGGGTTCGCGATGAGGTGTCGGGCGGCGCCGATGACCTCGACGAGGTTGTGCGGAGCCATGTTGGTCGCCATGCCGACGGCGATCCCGCTGGCCCCGTTGACGAGCAGGTTGGGGAACGCGGCAGGCAGCACGTCCGGCTGGAGCAGCTGGTCGTCGTAGTTGGGGACGAACTCGACCGTCTCCTCGTCGAGGCCGGTGACCATGAGCATCGCAGCCGGGGCCAGCCGGGCCTCGGTGTAGCGCGAGGCAGCGGGACCGTCGTCGAGAGAGCCGAAGTTGCCGTGTCCGTCGACCAGCGGCAGGCGCATCGTGAACGGCTGGGCCATCCGGACCAGGGCGTCGTAGATCGCGGTGTCGCCGTGCGGGTGGTACTTGCCCATCACGTCGCCGACGACGCGCGAGGACTTCACGTGGCCGCGCTCGGGACGCAGGCCCATCTCGGCCATGGAGAAGAGGATGCGGCGCTGCACCGGCTTGAGACCGTCCCGCGCGTCGGGCAGGGCGCGGGAGTAGATCACCGAGTAGGCGTACTCGAGGAACGCCCCCTGCATCTCCTCCTCGACGTCGATGTCGACGATCCGCTCGACATAGGTCTCGTCGGCGGGGGTGGGCGGGGTCTTGCGGGCCATGCGTGTGTGCAACTCCTCGTGGTCGTCCCCGCAGGGCGCGGGGAACCACCCCAATCTTGTCCCACCCCTAGACGGGGCCCGTCCCCGACTCGCCGCTGGACCCGAGCCCTCCGCCGCTGTATCCATTTTCGCTTCCGCCGAAGTGACCCCAGTGCACGACCTCGGCGGTGGTCCGGCGCGGCCGGGTCCGGCTGGAGCCCTCGCTGCGGCGCAGCTCGTGGCCGAGGGCCACGACCCCGACCAGCCGCCGGTTCGCCGGTATGCCGTGAGCCTGCCGCACGTCCGCGTGGCGGGCAGGTGGGACGCCGAAGAACAGGGCTCCGAGCCCCTGGTCGACCGCGGCGAGGAGCATCAGCATGGCTGCCATGCCCGTGTCGACATCCCAGTAGGGGACCGGCCAGCGGGCAGGGTCGCGGTCGGACCAGCCCTTGTCGGGCTCGGCGTAGCGGTCGAGGTAGGTGTCCGGGTCGGACAGGCACAGCACCAGCACCGGAGCCGACGACACGCCCGCCAGCCAGCCGTCCGGGGGCGCGTCGTGCGGCAGCTCAGGGTCGCGAGTCGCATCCCAGAACCGGCGCCGGTCCTGGCCGTCGGCGAGCACGACGAAGTCCCACCCCTGGCTGAAGCCCGCGCTGGGAGCCCGCTGCGCGGCATACAGGACGTCGTCGAGGGCTGCGCGCGCGACGGGACGGTCGGGATCGAAACGACGCACCATCCGACGCCGGCGGACGACCTCACGAAACTCCATCAGGCCATCCTGTCCTGCCGGACGCGGATGAACCCGCCACCCTGCAAGACTGACCCGCAACCCACCGCCAGGGCATCGCCAACCTGGCGCCCCCCTGCGGCGTCCACGAGGCATGACGACCCTGGCCGCGGTGGCATTCACGGGAGGGGTGGCAGTGCCGGCGCGAGACCGCGTGGACGTGGAAGCGTCCGTCCGTGAGCTCTACGACGTGCACTACGCCCGCCTCGCTGGGTGGACCGCCAAGCTCGTCGGCGACCCCGACCTCGCCCACGACCTGGCGACCGAGGCCTTCCTCAAGCTGTTCCGCGAGTTCAACCGTGTGGACGACCCGCGGCCCTGGCTGTACACCGTGACCGCCAACCTCGTGCGCGACCACTGGCGCAAGCGCGGCCGGGAGGCTGCCGCCTACCAGCGGCACGAGGCAGGACGCGACGACTTCACCACCGACGCCGACCACGCCACCACGCTGACCGTCCGTGACGCCGTCGAGGCGCTGCCCGACCGGCTGCGGGTGGCCGTGATGCTGCACTACTTCGCCGACCTGCCGGTGGCCACCGTGGCCCGGCAGCTCGACAAGTCCGAGGGAACGATCAAGCGGGACCTGTTCGACGCGCGCCAGCGGATGGCGACCATGCTGGGAGAGATTCGATGAGCCCCGACCTGTCCGACCTGCCCGGCGCGGGGGAGCAGCGCGATCCCGTCGCGGACTTCTTCGCCCGGGAGCGCGCCGGCGTCCGCGAGCTGTCGGCCGGCACCGACCGCTGGGAGTCGATCGTCGTCGAGGCGTCCCGGCCCCGGCGCCGGACCGCGATGCCCTACCTCGCGGGCGCGGCAGCGGTGGTGCTGGTCGCAGGCCTTGTCTGGGGTGTCGAGCACGGACCCGGCACCGGGCGCGCGGTCGACGCCGCCAGCCGCACCACGGCGGGGTCGACCACGGTCACCGAGACCGCGAGCCCCTCCGTCGCCCAGTCGTCACCGTCGCCGGCCACGTCCAGCGGCCCCAGCACGCCGGTCTCGAAGCCCCCGCAGCCAGCCCCCCGGTCGTTCGGGATCGTCTCGATGTCCAACGCCGGTGGCAAGCACCTGTACGCCCTGGGGTCGGCGACCTGCCCCCACGGGCCGTGCACGGCCGTCATCGCCTCCGATGACGACGGCCTGACCTGGACGACGCGGGCGTCCTTCGAGACCCTGACCACCCCCGGGCCGCGGACCACACCGGACCGTGCCAACCAGCTGGTCGGCATCCGCTTCGCGAGCTCCACCGTCGGCTACGTCTACGGCAGCAAGACCCTGCGCACCGTCGACGGCGGCCGCAGCTGGACCAGCGTCGACGTCGACCGTCGCACCGTGCTCTCGCTGGAGACCGATGGCAGGCAGGTCTGGATGGCCACCGCCCGTTCCTGTGCGCACGCCGGAGCGAAGGGCCCGCGCGGCTGCGTCGACCTCCAGCCACGCACCGGGTCGGTCGAGAGCGCCAGCACCCTGCCGGTGCAGCTCACCGGGATGCCGGCCGCAGGGGACAGCGCCTGGATCGCGATGGACGGCAGCGACGCCTACTACAACGTGACGACGACGAACGCGACCGGGCCGGACCGGGCGATGAGGCTCAGCGGCACGCCGGCCCTGCTACCGGTGCCCACCGGGTGCAGCCCCACCGGCGTGTGGGTGTCAGCGACGGCCAACACGCCGGGCACCCTGTTCGGGGTCTGCCCCTCGGCGGCCACGCCGGCGGACGAGTACTCCCTGGCCGTCTCCAGCGACCGCGGCGCCACCTGGACCACGCGGCCGGCGCCCGGCCTGGGCCGACCCTCCGGCACGGGGATCTGGCTCACCGCGACCGATGCCAAGCACCTCGTGGCGGTGCGTCAGGGCCTTCCCTCGAGCGGTGCGTCGCAGGACCCCACCACGGTCTTGACGAGCAGCGATGGCGGCGCGAGCTGGACCCGTCCCACCCCCGTCGCCCCGGAGTCTGCCGACTGGGTCGGCGCGGCAGGCGGCGGGCTGGTCTACGCGGTCGGGGGCGGCCTCGCGTACTGGCAGAGCGACGACGCGGGCGCGACGTTCAGGAGCGTCCCGCTGCGCAGGTGAACCAGAGCGCGATCCGGCCGGTGGGCAGGGTCGGTCTCATGACATGCTTTCGCCATGAGTGAGGGCTCGCCGCTCCCGGCCGGCTACCCCGCCCGGTGGGAGGCTGACGTCGTCCTCCGGGACGGGTCCGTCGCCCACCTGCGGCCGATCACCCCCGCCGACGTCGACGCGGTCCACCGGTTCCACGCCCGCCAGTCCGACGAGTCGATCTACATGCGGTTCTTCGCGCCCCTGCGCCAGCTCAGCGACCGTGACGTGGCCCGTTTCACCAACGTCGACTACCGCGACCGGGTGGCCCTGGTGGCCACGGTCCGCGGCGAGATCATCGGCATCGGACGCTACGACCGGGTCACCCCGACGACCGCCGAGGTGGCCTTCAACATCTCCGACCAGTACCAGGGCAAAGGAATCGGCTCGGTGCTGCTCGAGCACCTTGCCGTCATCGCCTGGGAGGCCGGGATCCAGGAGTTCACCGCCGAGGTGCTGCCGCAGAACCGCAAGATGATCTCGGTGTTCTCCGAGGCCGGCTACGAGGTGAGCCGCCACTTCGAGGACGGGGTCGTCTCCCTGACCTTCAAGATCCAGCCGACCGAACGGTCCGAAGCCGTGCGCCTGTCGCGCGAGCACCGGGCCGAGTCGGTGAGCATGCGCTCGGTGCTCTTCCCCGACTCGATCGCCGTCGTCGGCGCGAGCCGCCGGACCGACTCGATCGGCCACCACATCCTGGCCAACATCATGGCGGCCGGCTTCAACGGTGCCGTCCACGCCGTCAACCGCGAGGCCATGGAGGTGCTCGGGCTCCCGACCCATGCCCGCGTCTCCGACATCCCCGACGAGGTCGACCTCGCCGTGGTCGCGGTGCCGGCCCGAGAGGTGCTGGACGTCGTCGCCGACTGCGCCGAGGCAGGCGTGCGCACCCTGCTGGTCGTCAGTGCCGGGTTCGCCGAGTCCGGCCCCGAGGGTGAGGAGCTGCAGTCCCGGCTGCTGGCTGCCGCACGGGAGTCGGGCATGCGGGTCGTGGGGCCCAACTCGTTCGGTGTCATCAACAACGATCCCGCGGTCCGGCTCAACGCCTCGCTGGCACCGGAGCTGCCACCCCCCGGGCGGTTGGGCCTGTTCGCCCAGAGCGGTGCCCTCGGGATCGCCGTGCTGGCGTCCGCCGCCCGGCGCGGCCTGGGGATCTCGGTGTTCGCCTCCGCCGGCAACCGGGTGGACGTCTCCGGCAACGACTTCATGCAGTACTGGCTCGACGACCAGAGCACCGACGTGGTCGGCCTCTATCTGGAGTCGATGGGCAACCCGCGCAAGTTCTCCCGCATCGCCCGTCGGCTGGCCTCGACCAAGCCGGTCATCGTCGTCAAGTCCGGGGTGTCCTCCTACGGCGTGCCTCCGGGGCACCGGGCCCGCTCGACCCGCGTCCGCCCCGAAGCCTTCGACGCGATGCTGCGCCAAGCGGGCGTGATCCGCGTCGAGAACGTCCACCAGATGTTCGACGTCGCCCAGCTCGTCGCCCACCAGCCGCTGCCGCACGGCAACCGGGTGGCCATCGTCGGCAACTCCGACGCGCTCGGCGCGCTCACGGCCGAGGCCTGCGTCAGCTGGGGACTCGAGGTCGCTCACGGCCCGGTGTCGCTGCCCAGCGACGCCAGGGGCGAGCAGTTCGCCCAGGCGCTTGCCGACGCCTTCGCGGACCTGGAGGTCGACAGCGTGCTCAGCTGCTTCATCCCGCCGCTCGTCACCCTCGACGAAGACGTCGCCACGGCCGTGCGGGACGCGGCGATGAAGAGCGAAAAGCCTTGCTTGGCAACGTTTCTCGGCATGCGAGGAGTGCTCGAGAGACTGTCCGGGACGGGCGTCGACGGGCGTCCCACGGTGGTGCCGGCCTACGCCATGCCCGAGGACGCCGTCCGCGCCCTCGCCGCCGCCACGAGGTATGCCGAGTGGCGGGCTCGCGACCGCGGCGTCCCGGTCCGTCCGGTGGGCATCGACCGCGAGGCAGCGGAGCTCCTCGTCGAGCGCGTCCTCCAGGAGTCGCCGGAAGGACGGCGCCTGGACCTCCAGGAGGCCACCGAGCTCCTCGCGGCATACGGCATCGAGGTGTGGCCCAGCCTTCCGGCACGGACGGTCGACGAGGCGGTCGCTGCGGCCGCCGTGATCGGCTACCCGGTGGTCCTCAAGTCGGTCGCGCCGCTCATGCGGAACTCGCCGGGGCTCATTGGCATCCGGGTGGACCTGCGCACCGAGGTGCAGCTGCGGGAGGCCTTCGAGGCGCTGAACGAGCGGCTCGCCCCGATGTCGGCCAACTCGTTCGTGGTGCAGCGGATGGCCACCCCCGGGGTGTCGTGCGTCGTGCGCTCCGACGAGGACCCGTTGTTCGGCCCCGTCGTCTCGTTCAGCATCGCCGGTCCGCCCACGGAGCTCCTCGGCGACATCGGCCACCGCATCCCGCCGCTCACCGACGTGGACGTGTCCGACCTGATCTCGTCGGTCAAGGCGTCACCGATGCTGCACGGGCACCGCGGTGCCGACCCCGTCCACCGCGCCGCGCTCGCCGACCTCATCGCGCGGGTGTCGGTGCTCGCCGACAACCTGCCCGACGTGGCCAGCCTCGTCCTCAACCCGGTCAACGCGCACTCCGGAGGCGTCGACGTGCTCGGCGCCGAGGTGACCGTGGCCCCCACGCCGCGGCGCAAGGACCCGGGACGCCGCTCCCTCACCTAGCCGGCTGGTGACCTGGACGGGGCAGGGTTCGCCCCACTAGGGCAGGATGGCCTCATGGGACCCACCTCACCCCACGCCCGTGACGCTGCCCCGCAGGCCGCCCCGTTGGCCCCGGCGTCGCTGCCACTCGACCTGACGCGGGCGATCGAGCAGGCCGGCTACTACCCGGCTCTCGTGGCGGACGTGGTCCAGGCCGCCCTGGGCGGCGAAGAGGTCGTGTCCCACCTGGTCCACCAGGAGACGACGTTCGACCACGACGTGGTCCGTCGCCACATCACGGTCCTCGCCCTCACCACGTCGCGGCTGGTCATCGCGCACGCCGACGACCACACCGACGAGCGCTCCGGCCACGAGGACGTCGCCACCGCCACGACGGAGAGCGTCCCGCTGTCGGCCGTGCGGGGGGTGATGATCACCCACGTGGTGGCCCGCCCCCAGGAGTACCAGCCCGGGTCGCTGGGTCGTGAGATCACCCTCACGCTCGGCTGGGGTGCTGTGAGCCGCATCGACCTGATGCCGGCCACCTGTGCCGACCCGGACTGCGAGGCCGACCACGGGTACGAGGGCAGTGTCGCCTCGGACGACATCTCGTTGCGGATCAGTGCCGACGCCGAGGGTGAGACGGCCCTGCAGCAGGCGCTCAGCTTCGCGCGGGAGCTCTCGGCGAGCATCGGCGGCTGACGTGCCGTTCCGCGAAGGCCGGCCCGAGTCGATGCCCTAGCCGATGCCACACCCGGGACTGCTCCCACCCCACTACGACGAGGCCGGGCTGGCCGGTGTGCTGCCCGCCGTTGCGGCGAGCCTCGGCGTCCGCAGGTATGCCGACTCCGGCCTCCTGGACCTGCCCGAGGCACGACGCGCGGTCGTGGTGCTCGTCGACGGGCTCGGCTACGAGCTGATCCGCCGACGCGGCGGGCACGCGCCGTTCCTTCGCTCGCTGCTGCCCGCGGCATACCGCATCACCGCAGGCTTCCCGGCCACGACGGCAACGTCGATGGGGACGTTCGGCACCGGCCTGCCCCCGGGGTCCCACGGCCTGCTCGGGTACGAGGTGCTGGTGCCCGGCGAGGACCGTCTCGTCAACGAGCTCTCCTGGGAGGACGGCCCCGATCCGCTCACCTGGCAGCCGCAGGAGACCGTCTTCGAGGTCGCCGAGGCGGCCGGGGTGTCGGTCACCCGGGTGGGCCCGGGGTTCTTCGACGGGTCAGGGTTGACGCGAGCTGCCTTGCGGGGTGGGCGGTTTCGCGCGGCGGACACGCTGGCGGACCGCGTCGACGCCACGCTCGAGGCGCTGCGGTCCAGCGCCCGAGGGCTGGTCTACCTCTACTGGGGCGAGCTCGACAAGGTCGGCCATGTGTACGGCTGCCAGTCGTGGGAGTGGGGGGACGAGCTCGAGGCGATCGACGCCGAGCTCGGCCGGCTCGTGCGGTCGGTGCCCAGCGACACCGCGGTGTACGTGACCGCCGACCACGGCATGGTGGACGCCCCGCATGCGCTGCGGATCGACCTCGCCCATGACGTGGAGCTGGCCACCGGTATCCGCCACGTCGGCGGTGAGCCACGTGCCCTCCAGCTCTACTGCGAGGCCGGTGCGGTGGCCGACGTCGCCCAGACCTGGACGGAGCGGGTGGGGGAGCGGGCCTGGATCCGCACGCGAGACGAGGCCACCCGGCAGGGGTGGTTCGGCCCGGTCAGCGAGGTCAACCGGCCACGGATCGGCGACCTGGTCGTGGCGATGCGGGACAACTTCGCCATCGTGGACTCACGGCGCGCCCGGCCCCAGCTGCTCGCCCTGCTGGGGCTGCACGGGTCGCTGACCCCGCAGGAGTCCGCCGTGCCGTTGTTCCACGTCCCGCCGCGCGACAACTCCTAGACAACGGGCTGTGCCCAGGGGCGAGGCGCGCCGAGCCGGGGCCCGGCGCACCGCCTAAGGTGTCGTCTCGTGGCTGAGCTCGTCTTCTTCTCCGGGACCATGGACTGCGGCAAGTCGACCCTTGCCCTCCAGATGGACCACAACCACCAGGCCCGGGGCAGGTCCGGCCTGATCTACACCAAGCTGGACCGGGCCGGTGCCGACGTGCTGTCCTCCCGGCTCGGGCTGTCGACGGCCGCGCACGAGGTGAGCGATGACCTAGACTTCTGGGAGGCCGTCGTCGGGCACGCCACGAGCGGGCTGCGGGTCGACTACCTGATCTGCGACGAGGTGCAGTTCTACACCCCGGCCCAGGTCGAGCAGCTCGCGAAGCTCGTCGACGAGATGGGCATCGACGTCTTCGCGTTCGGCATCACGGCCGACTTCCGCACGCAGCTGTTCCCGGGGTCGCGGCGGATGATCGAGCTCGCCGACCAGGTCCAGGTGCTCCAGGTGCAGGCCCTGTGCTGGTGTGGCCGGAGGGCCACCCACAACGCCCGGGTCGTGGACGGGGTGATGGTGGTCGAGGGCGAGCAGGTCGTCGTCGGGGACACCAAGCCGGGCAGCGAGACCCTCGTGGAGTACGAGGTGCTCTGCCGGCGGCACTTCATGCGCCGGATGAACTCCGCCGCGGCCCGCGCAGCCGCGTCCTCACCGGACGTGCTGCCGTTCGACCTGGACGTCTGCCCGGTGCCGCAGTGTTGATCGCTACCGCGGGGCTGCCCGCGCAGCGGGGCTGAGCGCTACCTCAGTCGCGGGGCTTGGCCCCGAACATGACGTCGTCCCAGCTGGGGACACTGCGCCGGGCGGGCTTCTTGGAAGCGCCGGTCGCTGCCTTGCGCGGCGCCGAGTCCTGCGGGGTGTCATCGTCGGGGTTGTCGCGCTGCCCGTCGTCCAGCTCGTCCGCAGGCTCGGGCTCGACCGGCACCTGGGCGTCGGGGGCGGCGGGCAGCACGTCGTGACCGACCGCGCTGTCGGGGTCGTCCAGCGGGTGCGGGCCCTTGGCTCCCGGCGGTGGGGGCATCGACTCGGGATCGTAGGCAAGGTCCTCGAGCGGCAGTGCGTCGTGGCGGGGCGCGTCGTCGCCCGGGATGTGGGTCGCGGGGTTCTTGCGCCGGCGCGGCCGCCCACGGTGGGAGGCCCGTTCGCGCATGGCGGACATCAGGTCGAGTGGTTCGTCGTGCGGGGAGGGTGCCGACCCGGCGGGTGCGCCACGGCGCGCCGACCCGAGGCCTCCCTCGGCTTCGACGTCGTAGACGGTCGTCGCGCGCACCGGCGCGGACACGAGGTGGGGGGCCGGCAGGGGCGAGGTGTTGCCCGAGACGTCCTCCTCGCTGAGCCAGCGCGCCTCGTCGTCGAAGGCTGCGACGGTGCGGGCCTGCACGTCGAAGGACCAGCGCGCCTGGCGCTCACGTCCACCGGCGGGAAAGGTGACGATGACGGTCCAGTCGCCCTCGATGCTGCGGGCTGCGTCCCACTCGGCGGAGGCCGGGTCGACACCGCGCCCGGACAGCCGCTGGCTCACCCGGGCTGACAGCGTCGGCGCACTGGCGCCGCTCGCGCTGCGCCCGCGCAGGCGGACGGCGCGCGCGAGACCGGCGACGTACTCACGCTCGGCAAGGATGGGGCCCTCGTAGCGGCGCACCTTCTCCACGGGCCACCCGGACCGTCCGGCGACCTCCTCGGCCGACAGCCCGCCGCGGATCAGGGCCTGGACCTCCCGGGGGCGCATCCCCCCGTCGATCTCGATCTGGAGCTGGCCGAGCCGGGGGCGGTCGCGACGAGCAGCGGCGCGCAAGGGTTCGTCGAGCTGGACGCGGAAGCGCTCCCCCTCGGAATCGGCCAGCAACAGATGCTGGCCGTCCTCCTGCACTCCGATCAGCCGCAAATCCCGCATTGCCATCGTCTCCAGTATCGGCATGGTCTCCCGTATCGCCCTCGCTCGTGGATCGGGCACCGTGCCGCTGACTCTGCCATCCCCGAGGTCGAGGCGAAAGCGCCCACGCCGCACCGGTACTTTTGACCTCGCGATGCTCACCTTCGACACACACCTCCAGCTGGCCCTCGACCTCGTCGGGGTGTTCACCTTCGCCCTGTCCGGCGGCCTGGTCGCGGTGAAGAAGCGCCTGGACCTGTTCGGGGTGCTCGTGCTGGCCGGGGCGGCGGCGCTCGGGGGCGGCGTGATGCGCGACGTCCTCATCGGCGCACTGCCGCCGGTGGGCATCTCCGACTGGAGGCTCCTCACCTCGGCGCTGGTCGCCGGGCTGGTGACCTTCGTCTACCACCCGGGCGTCGAGCGGATCTCCCGCTTCGTGCGGGTGCTGGACGCGGCCGGGCTGGCCGTGTTCGCCATCGGTGGGTCCCTGAAGGCGCTCGGCGCCGGCATGGACCCGCTCACGTCCGTCATCGTCGGAGGCATCACCGCGGTCGGCGGCGGCATCGTCCGCGACGTCCTGGCCGGACAGGTGCCGGAGGTGCTGCGTCGCGAGATGTACGCCCTCCCCGCCCTGCTCGGCTCGGTGCTCATCGTCACTGCCCACCACTTCGACGTCGTCACCCCGCTCGTCATCTGGGGGTGTGTCGCCCTCGTCTTCGGTATGCGGATGATGGCGGTCGTCCTCGACGTCCACGCCCCCAAGCCCCTTCGCACCGGAGACCGCCCATGATCGGACCCACGGCATGACCACCGACGAACGGCCGCTCGACCCCTACGACGGCATCCTCCTGCTGTCCTTCGGTGGACCCGAGAAGCCGGAGGACGTGCTGCCGTTCCTGCGCAGGGTGACCGCAGGCCGGAACATCCCCGACGAGCGGCTGGCAGAGGTCGGCGAGCACTACTACGGCTTCGGCGGCCGCAGCCCCATCAACGACCAGAACCGCGCGCTGCTCGCCGCCCTGCGCGCGGAGCTCGACCGGCGAGGGATCGACACCCCGCTCGTCTGGGGCAACCGCAACTTCACCCCCTTCACGACCGACACCCTGGAGCAGGCCCATGACCTGGGTCTGCGGCGGCTGGTCACCGTCGTCACCAGCGCCTACTCGTCCTACTCCTCGTGTCGGCAGTACCGCGAGGACCTGGCCGCCGCGCAGCAGGCTGTCGCCGAGGCCGGCCTGGCGGTCGAGATCGACAAGGTCCGCCCGTACTCCAACCACCCGGGGTTCGCCCGCGCGAACACCCGGCTCGTCACCGAGGCGGTGCGCCGCACACTGCGCGACGGGGCGCTGCCTGCCGGCATCCGACTGCTGTTCGTCACCCACTCGATCCCGACGGCGATGGACGACACGTCGGGCCCCGGCGACTCGGAGGGGAACGCCTACAGCAGGCAGCACATCGCCCTGGGGGCGGCCATCACCGACGAGGTCAACGCGACGCTCGACACGGACTTCACCGGCGAGCTGGTCTTCTGCTCGAGGTCGGGTCCTCCTTCCCAGCCCTGGCTCGAGCCGGACATCAACGACCGCCTCGAAGAGCTGGCGCAGGAAGGAGCGCAGGTGGTGGTCGTGGCGCCCATCGGCTTCGTCTCGGACCACATGGAGGTCGTCTACGACCTCGACACCGAAGCCGCCGCCACCGCCGAGCGGCTCGGGCTGCGTCTCGTGCGGGTGCCCACGGTCGGCGTCGACCCCGAGTTCGTGTCGGGTCTGGTCGACCTCGTCCTGGAGAGGGCGGCCCAGGCGCGCGGCGAGGAGCCGCCGACGCCGGTCTGGCCCGGTCGTGAGGCCATGCCGTCCACCTGTGCCCCGGGGTGCTGCCCCAACCTGCGCGATGCCCGGCCGGCCCTGTGCGGGCGGGACTGACCATGGACCTCCCCGTGCCGGACGCGAGCACCCTCGAGGCGCTCGAGGCCCTTGCCGTGGACGTGTGCCGGGAGGCGGGGCGCCTCATCGTCGGCGAGCGGCCGGCCGACCTCGGGGTCGCCAAGACCAAGAGCTCGGCCACCGACATCGTCACCGTCATGGACCAGCGGGCCCAGGACCTGCTGCGGTCCCGGCTGCAGGACGCCCGTCCCAGTGACGGCTTCCTCGGTGAGGAGGAGGGCGGCACCGACGGCCGTTCCGAGATCACCTGGGTCGTCGACCCCATCGACGGCACGGTCAACTACCTCTATGGCATCCCCTCGTATGCCGTGTCCGTCGCCGCCGTCGTCGGCGACCCCACCGTCCCGGGAGCGTGGCGACCCGTGGCCGGCGCGGTCGTCAACCCGGTCACCCAGGAGCTGTTCCACGCCCGCGCCGGCTCAGGGGCCTGGCTCCGTCGGGGGGACGCGCCCGCAGTGCGACTCGAGATCGCGGACCCGCCGCCCCTCGGGCAGGCCCTGGTCGGCACCGGTTTCGGATACGCCACGACGCGGCGCGCGTGGCAGGCGCGCGTGCTGCTCGATGTCCTTCCGCAGGTGCGCGACATCCGCCGGATCGGCAGCGCCGCGCTCGACCTCTGCGCGGTCGCGGCCGGGAACCTCGACGCGTTCTACGAGCGTGGGCTCAACCCGTGGGACATGGCCGCGGCGTGGCTCGTGCTCACCGAAGCCGGGGGAGTGGTCTCCGGCCTGGGCGGCGAACCGCCCAGCCCGACGATGGTGGTCGCCGCGGCGACCACGCTGCACACCGAGCTGCACGAGGTGGTGCTCCGCGCTGCCCAGCAGGCCGGCGCGGACGCCAGCGCCAGCTAGCTTCCGGTGGTGTCGCGACGACCCCGTCGAGGTCAGGCGGCGCTGTAGTTCGTGAGCTCGGGGATGCGCAGCCCGTGCTCGTCGGCGAGTCGGGCGAGGTTCTCGAGCTCTGCCTCGCGGACGGACGCGAGGTAGTCGTCGCCGGATTCCTGGGCTGAGCGCAGGGACTGTGCAGCGCGGGTGGCGCGCTGGGTGATCTCGGTGTGGAACTCGGTCATCGTGCACCCCTCTCTTCGTCGTCTCACGAGTCGGGTCGGCCGGGCCGGAACTGAGGACTCTACGGGTACGGACGCGGTGGGCGGGAGTCGGGGTTGTCCGTTCTGGGTGAATCTTGGGTGAACCCAGACCATGACGTGGCTGCCCCTTGGCACGCCCCACAGGGGACGGGCAGCCGCGCGTGGACGGATGGTGGACCCGATGGTGACGTGGCGTCCGGGATAGGGCACAATCCCGGGCCTGCGGTGGGCACAAAACCGCAGGCACCAGCGTTAACACCGGCGACTCGTCTTTCCGAGGCACGGAGAGACCCAGAGCACCGACACAACAGGGAGAGCGACAGCGACCATGGCGACTGACTACGACGCGCCGCGCAAGACCGATGACGAGCTGTCCGAGGACTCGATCGAGGAGTTGAAGTCCCGCCGCGTCGACAAGAGTGCGTCCAGCGTGGACGTCGACGAGACCGAACAGGCCGAAGGTTTCGAGCTGCCCGGAGCGGACCTGTCCGGCGAAGAGCTTTCGGTGCGGGTCATCCCGCGCCAGTACGACGAGTTCACCTGCTCCCGGTGCTTCCTCGTGCACCACCGCAGCCAGCTGGCCTCTGAGTCCGGCGGCCAGATGGTGTGCCGGGAGTGCGCCGCGTAGGTGGACGTTCCGTCGACGGTCCCGGTCGGTGTACGCCGGATCGACCCGACCCTGCCGCTCCCGTCCTACGCCCACCCGGGAGATGCCGGGGCGGACCTGTATGCCGCGACCGAGATCACCCTGGAGCCGGGGGAGCGCAGCCTGGTGCCCACGGGGGTCGCGCTCGCGATCCCCGACGGCTGGGTCGGCCTCGTCCACCCACGCTCGGGGCTCGCGGCCAAGCACGGGATCAGCATCGTGAACGCCCCGGGAACCGTCGATGCCGGGTACCGGGGCGAGATCCTCGTCAACCTCGTCAACCTCGACCCCCGGGACGCCTTCACCGTGCGTCGGGGAGACCGCATCGCCCAGCTCGTGGTCCAGCAGGTGGCGCGCGTGGAGTTCCTCGAGGTTGATTCGCTCGAAGCCACCTCGCGGGGTGACACTGGGCATGGTGCCAGTGGCGGCTTCGGCGACCACCTCCAGACAACGAAGGACTGAATCACCAGTGGGAATCTTCCGACGAGGCAAGAACACCGACACGACTGACGCGGTGGACGTCGACCCGACGGTCGATCCGACCGTTGCCGGGGCTGACAGCGCTGCCGGCACTGCCGGTGAGGCCGAGGACTCTGCCGCCGACCAGGACGTCAAGGAGAACGTGGTCTCGGCGGCGGGACGAACCGGCGACGTGGGACCGTTCGACTCCTCGGAAGTCGACCTCGAGGACGACGGACGACTCGACCTCGGCGCGCTGCGCATCGCAGGGGTCCCGGGCATGGAGCTGCGCCTCGAAGTGGACGAGGCCGCCGACCAGGTCGTCGGGGCCACCGCCGTCATCGGTGACTCGGCAGTCCAGATCCAGGCCTTCGCCGCGCCCAAGACGATCGGCATCTGGGACGACATCCGCGCGGAGATCGCCGAGTCGATCCTCGCCCAGGGCGGCACCGCCGACGAGGCTCGTGGTCCGTTCGGCACCGAGCTGCGCACGCGGATGCCCTCCGCGGGGCCTGACGGGCGCACCGTCTTCGCCCCGGCCCGGTTCGCCGGGGTGGACGGACCCCGCTGGTTCCTGCGTGCGGTCTTCTCCGGGCGCGCCGCGATCGAGGACGAGGCAGCCGAGCCGTTGCTCGACGTCGTGCGGAGCACCGTGGTCGTGCGTGGCGAGGGCGCGATGGCTCCCCGCGAGATGCTGGTGCTCAAGCTCCCCGAGCAGATGCAGGTCCCGGACGGTGACGAGGCCCAAGCCGACCATCCCGCCCAGGGCGCCGTCCAGGTCGACGACCTCAGGCCGTTCGAACGAGGTCCAGAGATCACCGAGGTCAGGTAGGACACCATCATGGCCATCAAGGAGCCCACCACCGTCGCCCCCCGCCCCGCGGCGCACGGTCGCAAGTCGGCGTTGTCGCGACTCGGCGAGATGCTGACCAAGTCGGAGACCCAGATCGAGGCCGACGAGCTCCAGGAGGACGCCGCCCGGATGGGCTGTACGCCCATGTGCGACCTGCAGGACCGCCAGGAGGCGACCGTGTCCGGGACGGTCCGCGCGGTCACCCTGCGTCCGCGGGTGAACGTCCCGGCGCTGGTCATCGACCTCTATGACGGCAGCCGCACGATCAACCTCGTCTGGCTCGGGCGCCGGACGATCGGCGGCATCCAGCCGGGCACCTACCTGCGCGTCCACGGCCGCGTGACCCACACGCGCGGCGTCCCCACGATCTTCAACCCCTCCTACGAGATCGTCCCGCCGCGTGCCCACTGACCCCGTCGCCGGTGCCACCGTCGAGGAGCTCATCCGCCATCGCCTGTCCACCGCCCTGGGTGGTTGGCGTGGCTCGTTCGAGACCGCCCTGCCGACGCTGGCGTTCGTCGTCCTCTGGGTGTGGCGCCATGACCTGACGACGGCCATCGTCGCGTCCGTCGTGGGGACGGTGGTCCTCGCCGTCCTGCGGGTCGTGCAGCGGCAGAGCCTGCAGTACGTGCTGTCCGCGGTGGTCCCCACGGCCATCGCGGCCTTCTTCGCCCTGCGCAGCGGCCGCGCCCAGGACGCCTTCCTGCCCGGCATCATCTGGAATGCCGTGATGCTGGTCATCGCGACGGTCTCGGTCGCGGTCCGGTGGCCGCTGGTCGGCTTCATGGTCGGCGCCGGCGACCCGCGCATGGCCGACGACGCGGTCGGCTGGCGCCGTGACAGCGGCCTGGTCAGGGTCTGCCAGCGGCTCACCCTGGTCCTGGTGAGCCTCTTCGTCCTGAGGCTGCTCGTGATGGTGCCCCTCTACCTCGCCGGGCAGGTCGCCCTCCTCGGCGTCGCGAAGGTGGTGCTCGGGTGGCCGTTGTGGCTGGCCGGGGTCGCCGTGATGGGGCTGCTGCTGGTCAAGGGACACACGCCGGCCGAGCTCGCGATCGACTCGCGATCGCCATCGCCATCGCCATCGCCATCGCCCGAGCCTGAGCCGGAGGCTGAGGGCTCAGCTCACTCCTCGCCGCGCGGGACCCTCTGACCCGGACTGAGCATCGCCTCGAGCTCGTCCTCGAACTCCGGCGTCGAGATGAACAGCAGCTCGTCATGCGGCTCTAGCGAGTCGTCGCGGCTGGGGGCGATGGGGTGGTCCTCGCGGATGATCCCGACCAGCACGGTCTCTCCCGGGAAGTCCACGTCGCCCACGCGCTTGCCGGCATACGGGCTCTCCGGCGGCAGGGTCAGCTCGACCATCGTGGCCTTGCCCTGCTGGAACTGGAAGATGCGGACGAGGTCACCGACGCTCACGGCCTCCTCGACCAGTGCCGTCATCAGGCGCGGGGTCGACACGGCGACGTCGACGCCCCAGGCCTCGTCGAACATCCACTCGTTCTTGGGGTTGTTCACGCGGGCGACGGTCCGGGGCACCCCGAACTCCGTCTTGGCCAGCAGGGACACCACGAGGTTGACCTTGTCGTCACCGGTCGCTGCGACGACCACGTCGCACTCGGCGAGGCCGGCTTCGTGCAGGGCGGTGATCTCGCAGGCGTCCGCGAGGAGCCAGTTGGCGTCCGGGATCTTGCTGGCCTGGACGTCCTTGCGCTCGCGGTCCATGAGGAGCACCTGGTGGCCGTTGTGCAGGAGCTCGCGGGCGATCGAACGGCCCACGCTCCCCGCTCCGGCGATGACGACGCGCATGCTGCTCCCTTTATGGCTCAGTCTTTGGTGGCTCAGTCTTTGGTGGCTCAGTCTTTGGTGGCTCAGTCTTTGGTGGCTCAGTCGTTGGGCTCAGTCGTTGCTCAGTGCTCGGTCACCTCGGGCGGCGCGTCCAGCGTCCGCTCGACGGTGGGGAGCTCGGTCGCGAGGCTGGCGAGGTGGAGCAGGTCGCCCTCCTGGAAGACGCTGTCGGCGCCCGGCAGGATCGCGGCACCCAACCGCGTCAGGTAGGCCGCGCGGGTGCCGGTGGCTTGCTCGAGCTCGCTGATCCGGTGCCCCACCCAGGCGGGGTTGACCGTCACCTCGGCGATGACGACGTTGCCGGACGGGTCGACGAGCTCGGGGACGTGCCCCTGGGGGAGCAGCCGGCGCAGCATCTGGTCGGCCGTCCACTTCACCGTCCCCACGGTGGGTATGCCGAGTCGCTGGTAGACCTCGGCGCGGCCGGGGTCGTAGATGCGGGCGACGACGTGCTCGACGCCGAACGTCTCGCGGGCCACCCGGGCCGCGAGGATGTTGGAGTTGTCACCGTTCGACACAGCGGCGAACGCGTAGGCATCCGCGATGCCGGCTTCGTGCAGGGTGTCGCGGTCGAACCCGACGCCGGTGACCCTGCGACCTTCGAACGAGGAGCCGAGCCGGCGGAACGCTGACTCCTCCTGGTCGATGATCGCGACGTCGTGGCCCTGGCTCTCGAGACTGTGCGCGAGGGAGGAGCCCACCCGGCCGCAGCCCATGATGACGAAGTGCACGCCGCCGACGGTACACCGCGGCGTCCGGCGTCTGCAGGGCGGCGCGCAGCGGTGGATGCTGCCGCCTAGAGTGTTGGCCGTGCCCACCTCTGGACGTGTCGTCAAGCGCGTGCTCGTCGGTCGCGCCATGCGCAGTGACCGACTGGGCGAGACGCTCCTGCCCAAGAGGCTCGCCCTCCCGATCTTCGCCAGCGACGCCCTGTCGTCGGTGGCCTACGCCCCTGACGAGATCTTCCTGACGCTGGGACTGGCGGGCGGATTCCTCGCCCTGACCCACTCGTGGCAGATCGGCCTGTGCGTGGTCGCGGTCATGCTCGTGGTGGTCGCGTCCTACCGGCAGAACGTCCACGCCTACCCCTCGGGTGGTGGCGACTACGAGGTGGCCACCACCAACCTGGGCCCCAAAGCGGGTCTCACCGTGGCCGCGGCCCTGCTGGTCGACTACGTGCTGACCGTGGCCGTGTCGATCTCCTCGGGCGTGCAGAACGCCGCCGCAGCCCTGCCGTTGATCCGCGGCCACGAGGTGGTCGTGGCGGTCGGGCTGGTCGTGCTGCTGACGGCGATGAACCTGCGGGGCGTGCGCGAGTCCGGCATGGCCTTCGCCTTCCCGGTCTACCTGTTCATGGCGAGCGTCATCGGGATGGGCATCGTCGGGGTGGTCCGCGAGGTGTCCGGCAGCCTGCCGCAGGCGGAGAGCGCCGGTCTGACGCTGGCTCCGGAGAAGGGCTTCCAGTCCCTCGGCAGCTTCGCGATGATGTTCCTGCTGCTGCGGGCCTTCTCCTCCGGCTGCGCCGCGCTCACCGGTGTCGAGGCGATCTCCAACGGTGTGCCGGCCTTCAAGAAGCCCAAGAGCCGCAACGCCGCGACCACCCTGCTGCTCATGGGCCTCATCGCCATCACGATGCTGATGTCCATGCTGGTCCTGGCCAAGTGGACCGGCATCAAGTACGCGGAGAACCCGGGCACCCAGCTGTTGCGTGACGGCAGGCCGGTCGGCGGCTCCTACGTCCAGGACACGATCATGGGACAGGTCGCGAAGGCGGTGTTCTCGGGCTTTCACCCGGGGGTCGTCCTCGTGTCGATCGTCGCCGGGCTCATCCTCATCCTGGCCGCCAACACCGCGTTCAACGGCTTCCCGGTGCTCGGCTCGATCCTCGCCAAGGACGGCTACCTGCCTCGCCAGCTGCACACCCGCGGTGACCGGCTGGCGTTCTCGAACGGCATCCTGATCCTGGCCGGCGCGGCTGCGCTGCTCATCTTCATCTACAACGCCGAGGTCACCAAGCTCATCCAGCTCTACATCGTGGGCGTCTTCGTGTCGTTCACGCTGAGCCAGATCGGCATGATCCGGCACTGGAACCGGCACCTGCGACTGGAGCGCGACGGCGCGCAACGGCGCCGGATGATGCGCAGCAGGGTGATCAACGCCATCGGCGCGACCATGTCCGGCCTCGTCCTCGTGGTGGTCCTGCTCACCAAGTTCGTCCACGGCGCGGGCTACGCGATCGCCGCGATGATCGTGATCTTCTTCATCATGCTGCGCATCCACAAGCACTACGAGCGGGTGCGGGCGGAGCTGCGCATCAGCGAGGACGACGTCGACGCGCAGCTGCTGCCGAGCAGGGTGCACGCGATCGTCCTGGTGTCGAAGATCCACAAGCCGACCCTGCGCGCGCTCGCGTACGCGCGGGCCACCCGGCCGTCCAAGCTCGAGGCGATCACGGTCAACGTGGAGCCGGACGAGACCAAGGCGCTGCAGGAGGAGTGGGACCGCCGCGACATCCCGGTGCCGCTCAAGGCACTGGACTCGCCCTACCGCGAGATCACCCGTCCTGTCGTCGAGTACGTCAAGTCCCTGCGGTCCGGCCACCCCCGTGACGTGGTCGTCGTGTACATCCCCGAGTACGTCCTGGGCAAGTGGTACGAGCAGGTGCTCCACAACCAGAGCGCCTTGCGGCTCAAGGGCCGGCTGCTGTTCACGCCGGGTGTGATGGTGGCCAGCGTCCCCTGGCAGCTGGCCTCCTCCGAGGGCGCCGAGGAGCGGTTCGACGGCCCGACCGCGGGCTCGGTCCGACTCGGCCAGTGAGCACGTCTCCGACCACGCCCGCGGCCCTGGCCGTCGGCGATGTCATCGCGCTCGACATCGGTCCCGTGGCCCACGGAGGCTTCTGCGTGGCCAGGCACGAGGGTCGTGTCGTCTTCGTCCGGCATGCCCTGCCGGGGGAGCGGGTCCACGCTCAGGTCACGCAGGCGCGCGAGGGCCAGCGGTTCGTCCGCGCCGACTGCATCGAGGTCCTCGACCCCAGCCCGCACCGCGTCGCGGCACCGTGCAGGTATGCCGCGCCCGGCCTCTGCGGGGGCTGCGACTTCCAGCACGCCGCGCTCCCGTACCAGCGCGAGCTCAAGTCCGCGGTGGTCCGCGAGCAGTTCTCGAGGCTCGCCGCGCTCGACGTCGAGGTCGAGGTGGAGCCGCTGTCCGGCGACGACACCGGACTGGGATGGCGCACCCGCGTCGAGTTCGCGGTCGACGAGACCGGTCGGGCAGGGCTGAGGGGGAGCCGGTCGCACGAGGTGGTCCCCGTGGACTCGTGCCTCATCGCGGACCCCCGCGTGCTGGCGACCGGGGTCCTGGACCAGGACTGGTCCGGCGAGCTCGCCGTCGACGTGGCTGCGCCGTCGCAGGGCGATACCGTCGTGGTCCCCGTCCCCAGCGGCGAGTCTGACACCCCGGTGGTCACCGAACGCGTTGCGGCACAGAGCTTCTCGGGCACCTTCGAGGTGTCCGCGCGCGGCTTCTGGCAGGTGCACCCCGCAGCTGCCGGGACCTTCGTCGACATGGTGAACCAGATGCTCGACCCCCAGCCGGGCGAGACAGCCCTCGACCTGTATGCCGGGGTCGGGCTGTTCGCCGCGGCCCTGGCCGAGCGGGTGGGGGAGTCGGGCAAGGTCATCGCGGTGGAGTCCGACAGTGAGGCGGTCGCCTCGGCAGCAGGCAACCTCGCGGCATACCCGTCGGTCGTCGTGGTGCGGGGCCGGGTGGACGACGCGTTCGGGGTGCAGCGGGCGCAGCGGTCGGGACCAGCCCGCAGCCGCGCGCCACGCTCGCGCAAGCTCCGTCGGCACCCCTTGCTGCCGCTGCGGGCCGACGTGGTCGTCCTGGACCCACCGCGCACCGGAGCCGGTCGCGACGTCGCGGCCCAGGTGGCCGCACTGGGCGCCCGCGCCATCGCCTACGTCGCCTGCGACCCCTCGGCCTTGGCCCGAGACACGGCCTTCCTTGCCCAGGCCGGGTACCGGCTGGCCGCGCTCCGGGCCTTCGACGCGTTCCCGATGACGCATCACGTCGAGTGCATCGCCCTCTTCGAGAAGGGTGGTGCGTGAGCCGTCGACGGCGCCGGCCCACCCCCACTTTCGCTGTGCGCGCCCGTGGAGCAGGATCAGACACAGGCCTGACCGACGTGATATCTTGACGTCAAGATAAATCGAGCACGACCTCACGGTGCATCCTCACCGCATCGAACCCCGAGCATCGAAGGAGCAGGCAGTGGCCAGCACGAACAGCTTCAACGCCCACGGTGAGCTGAAGGTCGGTGACAACTCCTACGAGATCTACCGGCTGAGCGCGGTCGAGGGCAGCGAGACCCTCCCGTACAGCCTGAAGGTGCTGCTGGAGAACCTCCTGCGCACCGAGGACGGTGCCAACATCACGGCGGACCACATCCGCGCCCTCGGCGCCTGGGACGAGACCGCCGACCCGGACACCGAGATCCAGTTCACCCCTGCCCGGGTCCTCATGCAGGACTTCACCGGTGTGCCGTGCATCGTCGACCTCGCGACCATGCGCGAGGCCGTGGCCGACCTCGGTGGCGACCCGGCCAAGATCAACCCGCTCAGCCCGGCCGAGATGGTCATCGACCACTCGGTCATCATCGACGTCTTCGGCCGCGCCGACGCCTTCGAGCGCAACGTCGAGATCGAGTACCAGCGCAATGGTGAGCGCTACCAGTTCCTGCGCTGGGGGCAGACGGCGTTCGAGGACTTCAAGGTCGTGCCCCCGGGCACCGGCATCGTCCACCAGGTCAACATCGAGCACCTCGCCCGCACCGTGATGGTCCGTGACGGGGTGGCCTACCCCGACACCTGCGTCGGCACCGACTCGCACACCACGATGGTCAACGGCCTCGGTGTGCTCGGCTGGGGCGTCGGCGGTATCGAGGCCGAGGCGGCCATGCTCGGCCAGCCCGTCTCGATGCTCATCCCGCGCGTGGTCGGCTTCAAGCTGTCCGGGTCCATCCCGGCCGGCGCGACCGCGACCGACGTGGTGCTGACCATCACCGAGCAGCTGCGCGACCACGGCGTCGTGGGCAAGTTCGTCGAGTTCTACGGCGAAGGGGTCTCGGCCGTGCCGCTGGCCAACCGCGCCACCATCGGCAACATGAGCCCGGAGTTCGGCTCCACCTGCGCGATCTTCCCGATCGACGACGTCACCCTGGACTACCTGCGTCTGACGGGTCGCAGCGACGAGTCCGTCGCTCTGGTCGAGGCGTATGCCAAGGAGCAGGGCATGTGGCTGCACGCCGGGCCCGACCAGCCCGAGGCGCGCTACTCGGAGCGGCTCGAGCTCGACCTGTCCACCGTCGTGCCGTCGATCGCGGGACCCAAGCGCCCGCAGGACCGCATCGCGCTGACCGACGCCAAGGACGCCTTCCGCAAGGTGCTGCCGACCTACGTCGCCCACCACGAGGGTGACAGCGGCGCGGCCACGTCGTTCCCGGCCAGCGA